>JBEKHB010000011.1:0-134987 GCA_050012495.1 Syntrophorhabdales bacterium | reverse complement strand
CCCGCGGAAGCCGTGTAGTACCTATCACACACAGGTGGGATGTCGCGGGTACCCGGCGTTCGGCAGCATCGCTTCGCGAACGCTCTTGTCCGCCTACGCTGGTTCGCGGTCGCTTGCGCATACGTGCTCAGGAAGGGCGCCACACGGCCTCACTCAAATTGGGATTTCCAAATGCGGTTGCCCTGAGAGGTCTGATGTAATAGAATACATTTTTGTTTCACCTGTGCTACAATCTGTGGTACAATCGCAGCAACAAAAAAAAGGGGGGGACTATGAAGAACCGTATCGCTGTAATTGCGTGCCTGTTGTTCGTTATCCTTGTCTATCCTGCTTTTGCCCAGCAGCACTACATCACCATCGGCGTTCCCACGTCATTGAAGCTTATAGAGGGCTATGAAGGCAGCAGGGCCGCCCAGCTCGCCGTCGAGGAAATCAATGCAAGGGGCGGGGTGAGGGTAGGCAGCGAAAAGAGACTCCTGAAGATCGAGTCCCTCGACATACGGGACGGCGAGCCGGGCGTACCCGTCTCCGAAGCCCTGCTCGGGATCGAGAAACTGATCCTCGACAAAAAGATATATGCCGCCGTGGTAGGGAACTTCCGCTCGGAAGCCCTTCTTGCGGCAATGGATATCTATTCCAAGTACAAGGTCATCAATATCGGCACCATCGCCATGTCGCCGAAGTTCCAGGAGAAGGTGCTGAGCGACAAAGAGAAGTACAAATATTCCTTCCGCAACTGTCTTGATTCAAGGTACGCCTTCGAGTACGTCAGCGGACTCATGAAGCAGATCAACAAGGATTTCGGCTACAACAAGGTCTTCATCGCCACCCAGGATGTGCTTTGGGCCTCAGCCATAGGAGATATGATGGCAAAGTGGTGCAAGGAGAACGGATGGACTGTCGTCGATTTCCAGCGCTATCCTACCGGGTCGACGGACTTTTCCTCGGGGCTTATAAAGGCCCGGCAAGGCGGCGCCCAACTGATCCTGCCGGTCTTCGATATGCCGACAAGCGGGGTCCTTGTGAAACAATGGAGATCGATGAAGATCCCCGCCCTCATGGCCGGCTTCGTCTCGCCTTTTTCAGGGCCCAAGGCGTGGCAGACCTTCAACGGGGATATCGAAGGGGCCATACATGTAATGTGGGAAATCGGCCATATTCCGGTAAAGGGCTATGCGCCTGCCGGGCAGTTCCTCGACGCGTACAAGAAGAGATGGAAGGAAGAGGTACAGTCGGGGCACGGGGTTTCAGCCGCCTATGATTCGGTTTATGTCCTCGCCAATGCTATCGAGCGGGCAGGGACGACCGACCCCGACAAGGTGGCCGAGGCCGTCTCCCACACCGATATGGCCGGTGCAATAGGACGGATCAAGTTCGATCAGGGTCACCAGGTTATCTTCGGGAACGACCCGAACACAGCGGCCATGGCAGCGGCGGTCCAGTGGATGCAAGGCAAGAGGGTGGTGATTTTCCCGATGACGATTGCGGATTCGAAGATAGAGAAGCCGGGCTGGATGAAGTAAGGTCATGCTTATTTACGGCCTGGTCAACAGTGCCGTCCTGGCCCTGATGGCCCTCGGTTTCAACCTCACCTTCGGCATCAGCGGGGTGGCTAACTTCACCTACGGCGCAATCTATGTCGTGGCCGGCTTCCTTGCCTGGAGCCTCATCAACAAGTTCCACCTGCCGTACGTGGTGTCGGCGGCGCTCACCATTGTCATCATCGGCGTTGCCGGGGCGTACCTTTACCGCTTCATTTTAAAGAGGATAAGGGGGCTCGTGATATCGGAGGTAATAGCGACCTTCGGCATCGCCCTGATCCTCCTCGAGCTGCTCCGGTGGGCGGGGTTCATCGGCTTTAACTATTCCCTTCCCGTCTTCATCGACGGGTCCGTCGAGATCCTCGGGACCTACGTCGATATCCAGAGACTCCTGGTAATCCTCCTCGGCATCGCCTGCATCAGTGTGCTCTACCTCTTCACCCATCATACGAAGATCGGCCTTGCCTTTCGCGGCATCGCCCAGGAGGAGCATACGTCGCTCTCCCTGGGCATCAATCCGGACAGGATTGCAGCCCTGAGCATGGGGTTCGGCTCCGCCCTCGGCGCCTTTGCCGCCATCGTCATCCTCCCCCTCGGCACCATCACCGTCGATGGGGGCTACGACGTATTGATCAACGCGCTCTCCGTCTGTATTGTCGGCGGTCTGGGGAGCACCTTTGGCGTGATTATCGCGGCTTTCATCATCGGATATGCCCAAACGCTCACCTCCATGTACATCTCGGAGCACTGGGTGATGATCGTGAGCCTCCTGGCCATCCTGGTTATTCTTGCCGTGAGGCCCTCCGGTCTTCTCGGACACCAGAAAGAACTGGAAGAGAGGGTATGATGGAGGGTTATCGCAAGGAGCGTATCGCGAGGGGGGTCAAGGCGAGGTCGGATGACATTTACGCCGTCATGTCCTACCGGGAGATGTGGTACCTCCTCTTCCCCAGGCTCGTGCCGGTTGTGGGTTTCACCGTCGTTGCCTTCCTGCTGCCCGAGTACTGGCAGAAGGTGGTCGTCACCACGTGCATCTTTGCCATGCTTGCCGTCTCCTGGGATTTCCTGTCGAGCTGCGGCCTCCTGTCCCTCGGTCAGGCGCTCTTTTTCGGGCTCGGCTCCTACACGGCAGGCATCCTCAACCACTATTTTCACCTCCCCATCTATGTGACGATCCCGGCAGCCACCCTTATCGGCGGCTTCTTCTCTACCCTGATCCTGCTCCCTGTCATCCGCCTGAGGGGCATCTACTTTGCCATGGTGACCCTCATACTGCCCGTCATGCTGGGGAGGGTAATAGAGGCGACAAGGGTTTTCGGCGGCACCGAAGGGATCACGGGCTTGAGTCCGTTTCCCAACATCTGGGTGCAACTGGCCTTCGTGATCGCGGGCATGTGGGTTGCCCTCTTCGGACTCAGACGGTTCATAGGCTCGGATTACGGATTGATCTTTGTGAGCATCAGGGATAACGACAGGGCGACCATGGCCTCCGGCATCAACATTTATGCCTTTAAAGCGCAGGCCCTCTTCATCGGAGGCTGCATCGGCGCATTCTGCGGCGCCTTCATGACCCATTCGTACATGTTTACGGGCATGCCTGTTTTTGCCATGGAATATTCGATACTCCCCATAGCAGCCGCTGCGATGGGCGGCATAGGGACCCTGGCCGGACCACTCCTCGGCGCCTGTATCCTCGTGCCGCTTTCAGAGTTTTTGCGTGAGTTCGGGAGCTTGCGCATCGTCTTCTACGGCCTGATCCTGGTGGTATGCGTCGTGGCGCTGCCGGAGGGTATATTCCACTACCTCTCGCGCAAATACAACGAGATGGAAAGATGGGTAAGGTTGGAATAGGCGGACGGGGCGCTGAGCCCCGGTGAAATGTCTTAGATGAGGGGGGAGGCTCCAACGGCTTTGCCGCTGGAGGGGGCGCTGAGCCCCGGTGAAATGTCTTAGATGAGGGGGGAGGCTCCAACGGCTTTGCCGCTGGAGGGGGCGCTGAGCCCCGGTAATAGACACATGAGCCTGCTTGAGATCAAAAACGTGACGAAAACCTTCGGAGGCGTCACCGCGATAGAAGGGGTGAGCGTCAATGTGGAGGAACACACGCTCCTCGGGATTATCGGGCCTAACGGGTCAGGGAAAACGACGCTGGTCAATATCGTCACCGGTTTCGTCAAACCGGACAAGGGCAGCGTCCTTTTCAAGGGCAGGGAACTGACGGGGCGGCCCCCTTACAAGGTGAGCAACATGGGGATCGGAAGGGCCTTCCAGATGGTGAAGCCTTTCTTCCATCTCCCCGCGTATAAGAACTTGATCGTGCCCCTTTCTTCACCGAGGGTCAGGGCCTCGTCGGTGGGCGCTTACGGCGACAAGGACGCAACGGCCCTGGATTTACTGGAAGAGGTCGGTTTCGAAAGGGACTCTTCGGTACCCTACAAGCCCGCCAGCGCCTTACCCCACGGTTATCTCAAAAGGCTGGAGCTGGCGCGGTTGATAGCCCTCCAGAGCGAGGTTTTTATCCTCGACGAGCTATTCTCCGGTCTTTCAATAGCGGAGGTCATGAGCATCGTCCCCATTATCGAAAAGCTCCTCATCGAGGGAAAGACCGTCATTATGGTGGAGCACAGGCTGAAGGAGCTTTTCCGTATCGCCGATAAGGTGATCGTCCTCAGCTACGGCAAGAAAATAAAAGAGGGGCCTCCGAAAGAGATACTGGAAGATGAAGAGGTGAAGCGGGCCTATCTCGGCGTGGAGGTGTAGGGTGGGTGGCTTGCGCGGGGTCGCGGCTATGCTGAAGATCGATAAATTGATGGTCTTTTACGAGAATGCCCTCGCCGTCAACGAGCTGTCAATCCATGTGGACGAGGGCGAGATAGTGGGGCTCATAGGCTCGAACAGCGCCGGGAAAACCACCCTGTTGAATACCGTCTCCGGGCTCATTCTCGATACGAAGCTGAAGGAGCAGCGCAGGGGCGGCGAGAGGATCACGATAGTCGGGACCATATCGTTCCTGGGTAAAGATATCACGCACGTATGGGCCGATGAGCGCGTGAAGATGGGCATGGTGCTCTCCCGCGAAAGACATCCGGTTTTTGTTGAAAGCGATGTGGAAGAGAATCTCAGGATAGCTGCGTACCTTTTGCCGGGGGGAGAGGTGAAAGGGCGTATAGCCTATGTCTATCAGATGTTCCCTGCCCTTCACCCCATCCGAAAAAGGAAAGCGGGATTTCTGAGCGGCGGTGAGCAGCAGATGCTCGCTATCGGCATGTCCCTCATGCCGAAGCCCAGGTTGATGCTCCTCGATGAGCCGCTTCTGGGCCTCGCCCCCGCAATACAGGTGAAGCTCATAGAATCCATCGTGACGATCAGAAAGGAAGCAGGGGTGACTATCCTGCTCTGCGAACAATTCGCGAGGCCCGTGCTGCCCATCATCGACAGGGGATATGTCCTCGAAAACGGCATGCTTAGCCTCGAGGGGACCGGGGACGAGCTCTATAACAACCCCGAGATCAAGGCAGCCTATTTTGGAGTGTGAGTCGAAATGAACGTCTACGAATCTTTCCGGCAGGCGGTAGAACAGCATAGGGGGAAGCCGGCCGTCATCTACCTCGGTGAGGTGCTCACGTACGGTGATCTTTTCGAAGCCGTCGAGTCCCTCTCGGTGGGATTCAAATCACTGGGCATAAAAGAAGGGGACAAGATAATCATTTACCTGCCCAATACGCCCCAGTGGGTGATAAGCTGGCTCTCGATCCAAAAAATCGGCGCTGTCGCAATTCCGATTGCCCCCATCTACACGTCCCGCGACCTGAGATACATCGCAGGCGACTCCGGCGCCCGCACCGTTATCTGCGCGGATACGAACTTCGGCTATGCCAAGGAGCTGAAGACGGAAGGCGGCCTGGACAACATCATCGTGAGCAGGATGGCCGACCTTCTGCCGCGCTATAAGCGGCTCATAGGAAAGGCCTTCGACCGGATACCGGAGGGGAGGATCGAAAAGGGCCGGGGCATCAGCATGTTGACGGACATCATGAAGAAGCGGGTTACCATGGAGGGCGCCCGTGTAGACGCGCATGCAATGCTGCAGATGCTCTACACAGGGGGGACGACGAAGAACCCGAAGGGGGTACCCATCAACCACGCCCTGTTTCTGGAGTCGGTCAAAGCGCAGCTCGAGATCGCCTACCCCATCGTTCCACCTTCGGAAAACGTGATCCTCCAGGGAGGGCCGCTCTTCCATATCCTGGGCCAGGTCTTCGGACTCGGGCCTCTGATCACGACGGGAGACTGCGTGATCCTGATGCCCAAGGTCAATGTCGACGCACTGCTGTTTTCCGTGCAGCTCTATAAAGCGAAGACCTTCTTCGGTGTCCCCGCACTCTACCGGATGATCCTCGATCACGATAGAGTCGATTTCTACGATCTCTCTTCCCTTGTCTACTGCATGTGCGGCGGGGATGTCCTTCCCCATGAGATAGCCCGCCGATGGAAGGAGAAGTTCGGTCGTGAGATATACGAAGGCTACGGGGCCACCGAGACGTGCGGCGGCGTCACCATGTGCCCCGTGGACGAGCCGAGGCCCGCGGGCACGATCGGCAGGGTGGTCAGGACAAAGAAAGTGAAAATCATCGATGAGGCGTCATTGGCGCCGGTACCGCCGGGAGAGGCAGGCGAGCTTATTGTCTCCTCGGCCCATATGGTAGATGCATACTGGAATAAGGCGGAGGAAACGGCCGAGGCATTTCTCAGGATCGATGGGTCACAATGGTACAGGACAGGCGACGTCGTGAGCGTAGATGAGGATGGCTTCCTCTACTTCGTCGACCGGACGGCGGATACCATAAAACATAAGGGGTACCGCGTCTCTTCCTCCGAGATTGAAGCTGCCCTGCAGGAGCATCCCGCAGTGCTCGCCGCATGCGCCGTAGGCGTCCCGGATGAAAGGGTAGGGGAGAGAATAAAGTGCTTCGTCGTCCTCAAGCAGGATGTGAAGGGAGTGACGGGTTACGACCTGATCCATTGGTGCCGGGAGCGTCTTGCCTCGTATAAGATACCGGGCTACATAGAGTTCAGGGATATGCTGCCGAAGTCCAAGGTGGGTAAACTGCTGAGGAGAGAGATGAGGCGGGAAGAAAGGAAGCGCCACGAAGAGAAGGGGTGACCGCAGCGTGAATTATGAATTGTGGTCCTGACGCATATGGCGCTATGGTTGAGGAGAAGACCGCCCGGGGGATGAAACGGAAGCATCTAGTACCGTCGTCGTAAGACAGAGACGTCGGCCGTGGGGATCATGGGAACCGCGGATTGAAAAAATCATCGCAAGGAGGAGGACTGTTTCATGGGTAAGGATATGAGTAGTTACTGGAATCCGGTGCTGGAGACGCTGCCCCCGGAAAAACTGAAGGAGCTGCAGCTAAAAAAGTTCCGGCGTATTTTCGAGTGGGCCTACAACAACTCACCCTTTTACCGCGCGCTCTATAAGAATGCGGGAATCGAGCCGGGCGATATCAAGACGCCGGCCGATATCAGAAAAGTCCCGAAGATCGACAAGGGCATGCTCAGGGATGTACAGAGCAGGGAGCCTTTCCCTTATGGCGACATACTCGCCGTACCCCTTTCGCAGGTTACGGAGTTCCGCCAGACGAGCGGGACCACGGGCACGCCGGTATACCAGGCGGATACGTGGCAGGACTGGGAATGGTGGGCCGAGTGCTGGGCGTATATCCTCTACGCCCAGGGTTACAGGGATACGGACCGTTTTTTCGTCCCCTTCGGCTACAACATCTTCGTTGCCTTCTGGGCCGCCCACTATGGGGCTGAAAAGTTAGGGTGCGAGGTGGTGCCCGGCGGCGTCCTCGACACGGAGGCGCGCATCATGAAGATGAAGGAGCTGAGGTGCACCTCCTTTGGAGCTACCCCGACGTATGTCCTCGGCATGGCAGACACCAGCCGGAAGATAGGCATAGACCCGAGAAGCATAGGGATTCAGAGAATCACCTGCGCCGGCGAGCCGGGCGCAAGCATCCTGACGACCAGGCAGCGCATCGAGGACGCATGGGGAGCAAAGGTATACGACCACATCGGCGCCACGGAAATCGGCGCGTGGAGCTACATGTGCACGGAACAGAAAGGCCTCCACATCAACGAGGCCATGTTCCTCGTAGAGATAGAGGATGTCGATACCGGTGAGCTGATCGATGAGCCGATGAAGACCGGCAAGATGATCATTACCGCTTTTGACCGGAGGGCAAAACCTTGCATCCGCTTCGACTCGAAGGACGTGATTCGCTGGGCCGATTATACGTGCGCATGCGGCCGCACCTTCCGGATGATCGATGGCGGCGTTGTGGGCAGGTCCGATGACATTACCAAGGTGAAAGGCGTGCTTCTGGCGCCCACCGCCATAGAAGAGGTAGTGAGAAGCTTCAGCGAGCTGAGTGATGAGTACGAAGTCATCGTCACCAAGAAAGGCGACATCGATGACATCGCGCTGAAGATAGAGATCAGGCCGGGCCATGAAAGCCAAAAGGAATCCATACTGGCACGGCTCAAGGACGAGCTGAGGGTGAGGACGAACCTGGGTTACAAGATCGAGGTCCATCCCTATGAAAGCCTTCCCCGGTATCAAGTGAAAGCGAAGAGATTCAAAGACATGAGACAACACTAATCAGGAGGTCGTTACAGTGAATGCTCAATACAAGGTAAAAGAGATGGACGAAAAGATACAGCTTCTGCGCAAGACGGCAGAGGAGCTGATGGTCATGGGAGGGGAGATCGAAGCGGTTAAGAAGAACCTGGTGCGACTCCTCGCAAGCACGGCAATGCTCGAGATGAACATAAGCGACGTGAAGGATATATATTGATGAGAAGAATAGGTCTTATAAGTCCTATAGGACCTATTCTTAAGAGAGGGGGAGGATTATCGGTCCTCCCCTGCCCCTTTTTCCCCATACAGCGTGATAAAGTGCCGAATATACGCGGCGACGGCGCGGGCGGGTTGATAGATGCCTGAATGACCGTCACAGAGCACATCGGCCTTCAACGCCAGGAGCTCTTCCATGGAGCGGCGCCATGCAACCATGTCGCAGTCAAATTCCTCGCGGAGGGGGGCGCTGATGTCCTGGCCGAAGAGAATCCTCGTGCCGCCGCTATCGGCGTACAGGGAGATGGAGCCGGGGGTATGGCCGGGTATGTGCAAGAAAGAGAGGTCCTGGCCGGTGAAGGGGATCATGCCTCCGGAGCCCGTTAATCTCGTGTCAATGGCCAGTGGGCGGAAGACGATCTCAAAGCAGAATGCGGCGGTCAACCTGTTGTCCCCACGCTCGACAATTTCAGCGTCCAGCTCGTGCATGACAAGACGGCTGCCGAATTGCTCCCGCACCCGGGCAGCAGCACCAATATGGTCGACGTGGCAATGGGTGAGGATCGCGGTTGATATCCGCGAGGGTGAGATGCCTTTGTCCTCGATGTTGGCAACCATCCTGTCGAATGCCGCGCCGAACCCGGTGTCGATGAGCACTGCTTCCCGGTCCAGATCGAGCAGGTAGACGTTGCAGTCCCTTTGGTCCGTGATGTCCGCGCCTGCCACGCGAAAGATCCCCTTTATCATCTCCGCCATCCTAAAAGCGCGTTTGCGCACGTCGTTTAAGCATATAGTATACTATTTTTATAGTATTCCGGCTGGTGCTGCGTGCACGGAACTGAGCCGACCGAACAAAAAGCACCATAGATAGAAAGAAATGGTGATGTGACGCGGGGTGCGGGCACAGATGAAAGTACCTGAAAAGAGATTTGACGGGATCGTAAAGAGAGCGGTGGCGCGCATCCCCGAGGAGATACGGAAGCACCTGGATAATCTCGTCATATCCGTTCTGCCGAGACCCTCCCGTGAAATGCGAAAGGAGATGGGGCTAAGGCCGGGCGACGAGCTGCTGGGCCTCTTTCGGGGCGTCGCATTGATAGAGCGTTCCATTACCGCGCCCCCCCTCTACCCCGACACGATATTCCTGTTCCAGGGACCTTTGGAAGAGATGGCTGAGACCGTGGAGGAGCTGGAGGAGCAGATAGAGATAACGGTAGTCCACGAGGTGGCGCACTATATCGGTATGGACGAGGAGAGGCTCGCCGAGCTGGGGTATGGATAATTCCTGCAAAGTCTGCCCGGAATAAAAAACATTAAAGTTTTTTAACATTTTTCTTGACAGAGAGTTTGTGGATTCCTTATCATTAGATTCAGCACTAATAAGTGACTTTTTCAGAAAGGAGTTTAGCGGTATGCCAGTAGGTAAGGTGAAGTGGTTCAACGATTCGAAGGGGTACGGGTTTATCGAGCAGGAAGAGGGGGGGGACGTATTTGTGCACTATTCCGCAATCAACCAGAACGGATTTAAAACTCTGAAGACGGGAGAGGCGGTGGAGTTCGAAATTGTGAGCGGGCCGAAGGGTCCGCAGGCATCAAACGTCGTGAAGGTCGAATAAAAAGGGATTCATTTCCCTTTTTTTCCTGCTCCTTTATCTCGTTCCAAAGGGCGTCCATGGTTTTTAGATCGCCTTTTGTCGCATCGAGGTGCTTTTCTATGTGACCGAACCTTCGGAGAAACTTGTCAATAGTGAGCCGCAGCGCGTTCTCCGGATCGATCCCATGCCTGCGTGAGATGTTGACGACCGTGAAGAGGAGGTCCCCGATCTCTTCTTCGATCTCTTCATGGACAGATGAAGCCTCGGCCTTTTTCAGCTCCCCGATTTCTTCGCGCATCTTCTCATGGATATCCTCCAGTTTCTCCCAGTCAAATCCCACCTTTGCCGCTCTTTTCGATATCACGTAGGCGCGCAGCAGGGCGGGGAGTATCTTCGGCACGTGGGAGACCGGGGAATAGCCTGCCTTCTCCGTCTTTTTTATCTCTTCCCACCGCTTCTCTACCGGCATTTCATCGCCGTCCGGTGAGAACACATGAGGATGTCTCCCGTACATTTTCTCAAAGGTTGTACGGAGCACCTCCCTGATGTCGAACTGCTGCTTTTCCTTGCAGATCTGGCATATGAAGACGATATGGAAGAGGAGGTCCCCCAGTTCCTCCTTCATTGCGTCATAATCCTCGTGTTGAATCGCCTCGATCAGCTCGTACACCTCTTCCAGGAGGAACGTCTTGAAGGCCTGCTCGGTCTGTTTCTTGTCCCAGGGGCAGCCGTGCTCACCCCGAAGGGTCTCCATCAGGCTGACGAGGGTGGTGAACTCTTCCATATTGTCTCCAGTACAAGGCCGGCAGCCTTTTCCATGACGTCTCTTTGCCTTTCCAGCACGTGCCTGCCGGCGTCAACAAGCGCCTTCCTTAGGCCTGCGTCGCTCAGCACAAGTCTGATCTTCCCCAGGAGCCCGGGTCCGTCTTCAACCATGAAGCCGGCGCCCTGCGCCATCACCTCGCCCGCGATCTCCCTGAAATTTTCCACATGGGGGCCGAAAATCACCGGGGTCCCGACGAAGAGGGGCTCAAGAAGGTTTTGCCCGCCGTATGGGGCCAGGCTTCCTCCCACGAAGGCGACGAGGCTCCTGGCATAAAGAGCGACCAGATCACCCACGGTGTCGACGAGCACCACCGCCCGCCCGCCCTTTACTCCTTCCTCTTTAACCGTGGAATAGCGGACGACTGCGAAGGTGTCCGGAAGCTGTCTTTCAATGGCGGCAATCAACGTCAATTCCCTTGGCGCCACGAAGATGGCGACGTGGGGAAACTCCTCTCTGAGCGCCTCCATGACGGGAATAAGGATTGGAAGCTCTTTTTCCCGTATACTGCCAAAGACGACGATATCCTCTTTAAGGTGTGCCGCCGGAAGGTCCTTTGCCTCGCGGTAGTATTTGAGATTTCCCGTATTGACCACCTTGGCGGAGGGCATGCCCAGGGATACGAACCTTTGAGCCTGCGCCTCCGATTGGGCGAGGACAAGCTCCACCGAAGAGAACAGACTCCGCAGAAAGAAAGAGAGGTGTTGATAACGGCTTACGCTGGCATCGGAGATGCGGCCGTTGATGATGAAGACAGGTATGTGCCTGTCCCTCGCGGTCCATATGAGATTCGGCCAGATCTCGGTTTCTACCAGAAGGAGGGCGGCGAAGGTAGACGTGCCGATAAAGCGCTTGAGAGAGTAGGGGAGGTCAAAGGGCAGGGAGAAGACGTCTAACGATCCTGCGAACTTCTTCCGCAGCAGGTCCCTGGTATAGTAAGTGTTTGTCGTCACGATGAACGCGTTCTTCACCCTTGGCCGCGCATAATTGATGAACGTTTCCGCGATGATCGCTTCTCCTACCGAAGCGGCGTGTATCCATATGGCATCCTTCAGCCTGCTGCGCCCAGGGGCCGGGAGCAGACGCTCACGGAATGTTCTCCTGATCTTTTTTTGCGTGAGGGAGAAAAGGAAAAAGAAGGGGAGACAAGCATGGATGAGCAGGTTATAGATCAGTCGCCACATGCCATGCGGTCCGCTGTTTGCGTAAGCGATATGAGTGCGCCCTCTATCTCCTGCCGCTTGCGCTCGATGTCATCGCCCCGCAAATCCCGGGACACGTAAATGGGGTCACCCCACAGGAAAAAAATCCTGGAGAAAGGATAGGGCAGCAGAAAACGATCCCATGAGTTAAAAAGTTTTTTTTTACTGGCGCTGTAAGTAACGGGCACGATGGGCCTCTGGGTGAGCCTGGCGAGCTCCACTATCCCCTGTTTCATCCGATATCGGGGTCCTTTCGGCCCGTCGGGCGTTATAGCTATGTCTGTGCCTTCCTTCAGTTCCGCAAGCATCTCCCTTACCGGGGATACCGATCTCTTTCCGTAGGACCCCCTAATCGTTCCGAGGCCGAAATATCGTATCACCCTGGCGATGAACTCACCGTCCCTATGGCGCGAAATCAGTACTTTCGCCCCGCTCCCTTTATACGCAAAAGGCATGGCGAGCAATCTCCCATGCCAGAAGCAGGCGATGATATTCTCCCCCTGCTGCCATAATCGGTCGACCGGCCCTCTGTTCACCTGTGTTATCGTGAGGGTGGCGCGCAAGATGACGAGGAAAAAGTAGGCGACCGGAGGCAGCAGATAAAGCAACAGGGCATACTTGAGGCCTTTAAGCATTCTTCAGTCTCTTGCTGATCCGTATGATCTTCTTCCGGGGCTCGTCCCTGAACTGTAGCTGGTAGAGGCTCTTGTACCGGCCCTCTACCCCGATAAGCTCACGGTGCGTCCCCTCCTGGACGATACTGCCGCCGTCGAGCACCACTATCCTGTCGGCGTTCATTATCGTCGAAAGCCTGTGGGCGATGATAATAGTCGTCCTGCCTTTCATCAGGTTTTCGAGCGCCCTCTGTACCTCTACCTCGGATGCGCTGTCGAGGGAGCTTGTGGCTTCATCCAGAATGAGGATCGGCGCATCTTTGTAAAGCGCCCTTGCGATGGCGATCCTCTGCTTTTGCCCGCCGGACAGCCTGACGCCTCTTTCCCCCGCGACGGTGTCGAGCTTTTTAGGCAGCTTCGCAATGAACTCATGGGCATAGGCAGAACGAATGGCCGCCTCGACTTTCTGTATGTCCTGCGGTTTGCCGTGGGTAATGTTATTGAGGATGGTATCGTTGAAAAGGATTACATCCTGCGTGACCAGGGCGATATTTTCCCGGAGCGATGTTGTGGTCACGTCCCTTATATCAATCCCATCGAGCATGAGAGACCCGTCGGTCACGTCGTAGAACCTGAGGATCAGGTTGACCAGCGTGGTTTTTCCCACCCCGCTTTCGCCTACCAGCGCCACGGTCTCATTTCTGGCTATGCGGAGGTTTATATGCTTCAGGACCATTTTGTCTTCATACTTGAACGATACATCGATGAAGTCGATCATCCCTTTCACGGCCGCAATTTCGATCGCACCGGGCTTATCGGCCACCTCGGGCACGCGGTCGACTACTTCGAACACCCTTTGCGCAGCCGCGAGCCCCTGCTGGATATTGTGGTTTTCTTTGTTGAGCCGCTTGATCGGCTCATAGAGCAGCAGGAGGGCGGTGGTAAAAGAGAAGAAATTGCCCGGCGTCGACCTTCCGGAAATAACGGCGCTTCCGCCGTACCAGATGATGAAGGCCACCGCAATGCCGCCGAGCACCTCCATGACGGGCGAAGAAAGGGCCTTCACCTTATAGCGTCTCACCACGATGCGGAAAAGGTTCTCATTTTCGTCATTGAACTTCCCGCCTTCGTAAGACTCCATGGTAAAGGCCTTCACTATCCTCTGGGCGGTGATCGTCTCGTGGAGAAAACTCGTCAGCTTCGCCATCGCCTTCTGGTTCTGCACGCTGATCTTCCTGAGCCTTCTTCCGAAGGCGATGATAGGGTACGTGGCGAAGGGAAGGACGATAAAGGCGATGATCGCGAGCTTCCAGTCACGGTAGAACACCACGAAGACAAGGCCGATTATCGTGAATGCGTCTTTCAGGATTGCGGTGAAAGAGTCGGCGACAGCGCCCTGGATCAGGCTGATATCGTTGGTGATGCGGGAGATGATGAGGCCCGTGGGTGTCTTGTCGAAAAAGGCAAGCGGCTGGAGCTGGAGGCGCTTGAACACGAGGTTCCTGATGTCGGTGATGATCTTTTGCCCTACAAAGCCCATGAGATATGCCTGGAGGTAATCGAAGACGCCCCTTGCCAGGTAGAGAAGCACGACGCCGAAGGGGATGAGGACGAGGAGCCTGCCGTTCTTTTCAAAGAAGATCTTGTCCATCACGGGCTGGACAAGATAGGCCGTGAGGCCGCTTGTCGCGGCGACAAGGGACATGAAGGCCATGGCGAAGGCGAGCTTCACCCAGTAAGGCCGGAGAAATCTAAGGAGTCTCAGGTAGAGGGCCATATCTTCGCTCTAACAACTGAATAATTTCTGCGGCCGCAATGCGGTACGGATCGTGGTCGGGTGTGGCAAGTCTTTTCCGCACCTCTTCCATCTCTTTCTGTATTGCAGACTTGTCACTATTTACCATAGAAACTACCGTGTTGGCAATACGTTCGGCGTCCAGGAACTGGACGAACTCGGGAAAGATCTCGCGGCCCGCGATAATATTGGGCAGGCTTATATGGCTCACGTGGACTACCATCCGTGCGATCAGATAGGACAGGTTGGAGATCTTGTAAAGGACAACGGAAGGGACGCCGAGAATAGCGGCCTCCAGGGTCGCGCTGCCGGACGCGATCACGGCCGCATCGGAGTGGGCCAGACAATCATACGGCAGACCCTTTACGGGAATCACGCCATCCAATTCCCTGATGAAGGGGACGAAGAACGCTTCATCCATGGTATCGGCAACAGGAAGAAGGACCGTCAGCCGGCCCAGCTTCCCTTGCAGACGGCGGACTATGTCCGTGAGGACGGGTATGTGTCTGCTCGCCTCGTTTTGCCGGCTCCCCGGCATTATCGTAATGACGGGCGCGCCTTCCCGGATGGCAAACATGGAACGGAACGCTTCCTTCGTGTGGCGGGGCCTCACGGTGTGCAGGAAGGGGTGGCCTATATACTTAGCAAGCACGTGGTGTTCCCGGTAGAGCGCCTCTTCGAAAGGGAGGATGCAGAGGACCAGGTCGATCCACGACTTTATCTGCTTCATCCGGTTCTTCCTCCACGCCCACACCTGAGGGGGGATAAAATAGACCGTAGGGATGCCGAGGCGTTTTGCTACCCTTGCAATCCTTACGTTGAAGCCGGGAAAATCGACGAGTATCAGAAGGTCGGGTGTAGTTTCACGGAGGTGCCGTGTGAGGCTGAAGTATGCCTTCCATATATGGCCTGCCTTGAAAAAGACTTCGCTCAGGCCGGTAAGGGAGATGTCCCGGTAATCGTGGACGAGCTTGACGCCCGCATCCGAGAGTCTTGTGCTGCCCATGCCGCTGAACTCCATCTCGAGGCTGGCCGCGATGGCCCGAACCAGATGGACGGCGTGCAACTCGCCCGACAGCTCGCCCGTGACAATCACCGCCTTCCTGCTCAAGAACTTGCGCTCACGCCTTCTGTGGCGAAATGGCGGGCGATCGTCTCTTGTATGGTGTTTGCCAGGACGAGGGCAGCCAACCCGTCTTCGCCGTTGACGAGGACGTCCGTCCCGTACCTTACCGCGCTGACAAATGCCTTCAGCTCATCGTGCACGGGGTCCGGACGAAGGGCCTGGTAGGTGTGGAGCTTCATCCTGCCGTTCGCGCCCTTTTTCGCTGAAAACATCTGTCCTGCGGCGAGGTTGAGCGAGAAATACCTGTCTTCCTCAAATACCGAGAATACCCTCTCCCTCATTCGGGATACCCTGCTTGCCGTAAGGGTTGCAATGCAGCCGCCGGAAAACTCGATGCGCGCATGAGCCACATCGATCTTTTCCGTGAGAACGGGTGTGCCCCGGGCATCTATGCGGGTGATATCGCTTTTGACGAGGGACAGGACGAGGTTGATATCATGGATCATGAGGTCGTGGACCACGTCGATATCGGTCGATCTGCCGGTAAAGGGGCCGATCCTGCGGGCTTCTATAAGGAGCGGGTCGCGAATGGTTGTTTCTGCCTTGCGAAAGGGCGGGCTGAAGCGCTCGAGATGCCCTACCTGCAGGACAAGGCCCTTTTTTTTTGCGAGGACTATCAACTCCCGTGCCTCGGCAGGATGGGCCGCAATAGGCTTTTCGACGAATACGTGGATGCCGTTTTCGAGCAGCAGCCGGGCAATGGGATAGTGGGTCTCCGTCGGCGACGCGATAACTGCCGCCTGGCTCCCGTCCTTAAGGGCCCGTGTGTAATCTGTGGCGCCGACCGTCCCGGCCGAGCGGGCCGTCTCAGTCGCTTGCGCGGGGTCCGTGTCTATGATGGAGGTGAGGGTCACGTCATTCATCCCCGCAAGCTTCTGCGCATGGATCCTTCCCATGTGGCCTGCGCCGATGAGACAGAGTCTCAACGGCATATGCCCCTCTCGGACGCGCGGATAAAGGTGACAAGCTCTCTGACGTGCTCGCCTTCCAATTCCTCCTCAATCTGCTCCAGAGATGCCTGGAGGGAGAGGGATGATCTGAAGAGGATCCGGTAAGCCTTCTTGAGCGTCGCGATCTCTTCCCTGGAAAAGCCGCGCCTTTCGAGCCCCACCACATTGAGGCCGTAAAGAGTGGCCCTGCTGCCCGCGGCCATGACAAAAGGAGGAACATCCTTGGGAACTCCGGTAAGGCCGCTGACAAACGCGTACTTCCCCACCCTGCAGAACTGATGGATGGCGCAAAGGCCGCCGAGGGTGGCAAAATCGTCCACATGGACGTGGCCGGCGAGGGTCGCGCAATTGGGCATGATGACGTTGCTGCCCACCACGCAGTCATGGGCAATATGGCTGTACGCCATGATGAAGTTGTTGTTTCCGATCCTTGTGGTCCCGCTCGATTTTGTGCCCCTGTGGACGGTGACATATTCCCTGATCACGTTATTGTCCCCCACGAGACAGGTCGTCTCTTCGCCATGGTACGTGATATCCTGGGGCGGGCCGCCGAGTGAAACGAAGGGGTGGATAGTGCAGGAGCTTCCTATAGTGGTGTGGCCGTCTACGGCGACATGGCTCATGAGCCTGGTGCCTGCGCCGATGACCACATTTCCGCCGATAACGCAGTAAGGTCCTATGGCTGCGTCGTCCGCTATTTCGGCGCCCTTTTCGATAATGGCCGTCGGGTGTATCATATGTTCTCCTGATTCTCCTGAAGCGTTGCCATAAGCTGCGCTTCCGCCACCTTCTTGCCGTCGACAAATGCCTCTGCGTGGAAAACCCATATTTCTCTTCTGTGCTTGACGACTTCGAGTACCAGCTTCAACTGGTCGCCCGGCGTCACGGGCCGTCGGAACCTGGCCTTGTCGATACCGATAAACCGTACATCCCCCTTTAAATGGGGAAGCGACTTAAAGGCAAGGATTCCCCCTGTCTGCGCGAGGGCCTCGATAATCAACACAGCCGGCATTATTGGCTTCCCGGGGAAATGACCGGGGAAGAAAGGTTCGTTGAAGGTGACGTTCTTTATGCCTACTATCCTCTTCTCCGGCTCGAATTCGAGAATCCGATCGACGAGGAGAAAAGGGAAATCGTGTGGCAGCATCGCCAGGATCTCGTGAATCTCGATCATGCGTTAGCCCCTGTGCAGAGTCTCTTCGATTTTGCCGATCCGTTCAAATAGCTCCGGCAGTTTCTTCAAATAGCCCTGGAGTCTGAGCCAGTCACGGTGCGGCATATGAGGTGTGCCGGAGATAACCGCTTGCTCCTTGACGTCCTTTGTAATCCCCGTGCCTCCCGCGGCCTTGACGTTGTCACCGATGACGACATGATCCCTTACCCCTGCTTTGCCGCCCAGAATGACATTTTTCCCCACGGTCACGCTCCCTGCTATGCCCACCTGGGAAACGATGATTGAATGCTCGCCGATTACGACATTGTGACCGATCTGGACAAGGTTGTCTATCTTGGTCCCCTGCCTGATCACCGTTTTGTCGAGGGAAGCGCGGTCGATGCACGTATTCGCCCCTATTTCAACGTCATCCTCAATCTCAAGCACGCCTAGCTGGGGTATCTTCCTATGCTTTTGGCCGTCCCATATATAGCCGAATCCATCCGCCCCGAGCACCACTCCCGCGTGGATGATGACCCTTTTCCCGATTATCGTCCCGGCATAGATGGACACATTCGGATAGATTACCGTATCTTCACCGATGCTCACATCCCGCCCGATAAAACAGAAGGGATGGACCACGGCGTTCTTCGCGATGACGGCCCCCGCCTCCACATAGACATAGGGAAAAATTGCGGCTTCCGGGGAGACCACGGCGCCGGCCGAGACGCAGGATGAGTCGCTCACGCCTGTTGCAAAGCCCCGGGCCGCCTCAAAGAGTCCGGCGACCTCCACGTAAGCAAGGGCGGGGTTCTCGACAATGACGTGGTTTCTGCCCGCGAGGAGCGTTTTGTCCGTACCCGGTCCCGCGATAACCGCTGTTGCGTGAGATGCGGACAGGTATTTCTCGAAGCCCCGGTTGAGGAGAAATGTGACATCTCCCTCCCGCGCCTCTTTGATGCCGGCAATGCGCTCTATATCAGCCTCGCCGTCGCCTTCGACGCTGCCCCCTATGCTTGATGCGATCTCTTTTAGTTTCATCACTTTTAATTGTTGCCCGTCAGTTATGGGACCCGTCCCATAACTGACGGGCCCTTCCTTATTTCTTCGGCGCAGCAGGCTTCCGTTTTGACCAATTGTTATACGCGGCGATCACTTTATCGGTCACGTCCACCGACGGCGATGCGAAGAGGATGCCCCCCTGGGTCTTCTCGAGAATAAGTGTATACTTTTCGTTCTCGCCCAATGTCTTTATCAGCTCTTCAAGGTCTTTCAAGATTTTTTGCGTGAACTCCTGGTCCTTTTGCTGCAGCTCGGTCTGGTAATCGTTTGAAATCCTCTGATAGTCCTTCAGACGGGTTTGGTATTGCTTCTCCTTCTCGGCGCGCGCCTCCGGCGTGATCAGCGCGGACTGCTTCTCCAGGGAGTCCTTCATTTTTTGCAGGTCATCCTGTTTCTGGCTCAGCTCTTTCTTCCGTTTCTCGAGCTCGTCGCTTAACGACTTCCTCGCCTCTTTCCCTTTCTCCGACTCGATCATCACCTTCTGCAGGTCGATGTAGGCGATCTTGATCGAAGGTGACTGAGCCCTTGCGAATAACGGCGTGAGAATCATCATCAGCAACGCCCCGAAAACCGCACATCTCTTCATAAGCCCTCCTGTTAAAATGGTCTCCCCATTGAAAAATCGAACACCTCTGCTTGCTCACCCGCCTGCTTGTGAAGGTTAATGCCCAGCACAAGGGTAATGGGGCCCATGGGCGAGAACCACCGTATACCGAATCCTACCGCCGGCTTCAAGGCTTCGGAGAACCCGCCCGTGCCGTTGAACCCTTTGCCATAATCAAAGAAGAGGAAGCCTTTCAGCCCTGCCGGCTTGTACAGATTGAAAATCCATTCCATATTGAAGTAGAGTTCGTCAGTCGCCCCTATCACGTCGCCCGTCGAAGGGTCGAGCGGGCCTGCCGCGCCGAATTTGAATCCCCTCATTGTCTGGATGCCGCCGACGAAGAACCGCTCGAAGACCGGGACGGTCGTTCCCCCGTAAGGCGTGATATTCCCCGCGGTGCCCTTCAGAAAGAATGTGGTGTCCCAGTAGAAGGGGATGTATTTGCCATAGGAAGCAACCGATTTGACGAACTTGTTGTCTCCTCCGAAGGGGCCGCCCGCGACTTCAACCATGACACTTGCGATTGATCCCCTGCTCGGGTTCAGGATATCGTCGATCGTGTTCCTCACGAGAGAGGTGGAGACGGCGCTCGTGGTGCTCGTCCCGGCCTGATCCGTGATGAAGGCCCCGGCATCGGACTCGATGTTATATACCGTGATCTTCTGGAGCCTGTACCCGAGAGAAGCCCTTATGAACTCGGTGAGGGGGCGGGAGACCGTGACGCTGCCGCCCGATCCCTTGTAATCATACGTATCGAAAATTCTTTCCGTGTTGAAGATGTTATACGTGGTGCTGAAGTTCTTGTCAAACGTGTAGGGATCCATAAAGGTCAGGCTGTAAATCTTTGCGATGGTGCTGAGAGACGCGGTCAGGCTTGCCATGTCGCCGGTCCCGAATATATTCTGCTGACTGATCGAGCCCGATAAAATCATTTTTTCATAGGTGCTGTAACCTACGCCGAGGGAAAGGGTGCCCGTCGGCTTTTCCTCGACGATCACGTCGAGGTTTACCTTGTCCGGCTCGTCCGTCTTGATTGTTTTCAGCTCTTCCGACTTGAAGAACGTGGTATTCCTGAGCCTTCTCTTGGTCAGTTTCAAGTTTTTCGACGAATAGAGGTCACCTTCGGCAAATCTCAGCTCCCGCCGGATGACCTTGTCTTTCGTTTTTATATTGCCCACGATATTGATGCGGTTGAAGTAGACCTCCGATCCCTTCGCGATATCGAAGGTCACGTGCACTGTCTTGTCCGCGTCATTGATGGCCGTAAAAGGGGCAACGTCAACAAAGGCATATCCTTTGTCCTGATAGAGGTCGGTGAGCGTCGCCACGTCTGCCTGGAACTGGGAACTCTTGAAAGTACTGCCCGGCTTGCTTTTCAGCTTTTTTCTGATCTCCTGCTCGTCGAAGATGATGTCGCCCTTGAATTCGATCTGGCTGACCTTGTGCAGTTCTCCTTCCTGTATGTCCATGGCGATGGAGATGGTTTTTCCATCGGCGGAAATCCGCACGTCGGGAAGACCTGCCTTGACCTTCACATAGCCGTTGTCGTGGTAAAGGGCCTCGATATTCTTTCTGTCCTCCTCAAGCTCCTCCTCGTCCAGCACGCCTGAGCCGGTAACCCAGGAGAACCAGCCTTTTTCCCTGGTCCTCATCGCGTGTTTGATCTGGCTTGCCTTGAGGTGTTTGTTGCCGGTAAAAGTGATTTTGCGCACGAACGCCTTCTGGGGCTCCTCTATGACAAATCTCAGTTCGGCCTTGTAGCCCTCTTTGGTATCAATTTCGAAGTTTACCTTTGCCGCATAGTAGCCTTTGCCGGCGTAGAGCTTCTTGATCTCCTCGATGCTTTCCTTCACCTTCTCGATGTTGACGACGCTTCCCGATTTTATTTTGAGCTTGTCGCGTATGTCGGCGGTCTTTACCTTTTTGTTCCCCGCGATATAAATGGTGCTTATGGGGGGTCTCTCGACCACGATAAAGGTGACCGCCTTGCCTTTGTCCGTATCTTTCACGTCGACCATCACGTCGCTGAAAAACCCGGTTTTGTAAATGTTTTTGAGGTCTTCCCCGACCTTTGCGGGATCGTAAAGATCACCCTCTTTGGTCTTTACGGCGTTGTAGACGACACCCCTATCGATCCTCTCGTTGCCGATGATCTCGACCTTCGCGACCCTGTTATTTTCCGCGGCGTAGAGAAGGCTGCAGGAGAAGCAGAAAAAAATAAGAAGAAAAGCCAGTTTTCTCATTCAGATAGGAAAACTAACAGATTAATGGGAAATTGTAAAGGTAAAAAGGAGCGGTGCATCGTGGTCGCGACAATTGCAGGCAGGAGATTATCATGCGACGGCGCCGGGGTGTTGCGTTTCAGGGGACGCGACCGGTCGTGAAAAGCACGACGGAGCGGGTAGCGTCCATTCCTTGCCTGGCGAGGGCCGAGAACTTTCCCGTAGAAAGCAGCTCCTCTTCGACCTTTCCGTTTTTATCCCTTATCACCACAAAAGCAGTGTGCGTTTTTCCGATGGCTTCCTCCAATGCGGGCAGGGTTTCCATTTCACTCAAGAACCGTCCGGTATAGAAAGGCACCACTCCTCTCAGAGTTTCATCAGGCTGGTACCCGTAAAGAGGGGCCGAGGCAGGGACCGCGGCAATGACTGCGTTGCAGAACGGCACAAAGCTCTTGTACCGGTCGAGGAGGGGCATTGCAGCCACCAGACCGAGGAGGAGGAGTGAAAAGACCGAGGCGCTCGAACATGCCCAAAATCGCCCCATATCCTTTGCGCGGCCCCGTAGCGCCATGAGCGAGAGGACGATTGCGGCCAGAGTCAAGAACACCGTCCAGGTCGTTTCTTTTGGAGGCACGCCGAACCCGTATTTCCCGGAGGCGTAGAAAAAGAGAGGTATGATGACAAGGCTGACCATAAGGATAATGTAGCCGAAGGCGCGGATGAAGAAGTCTTCGAGCTTGCTGAACCCGGCTCGCAGTAAGGCAGCTTCCATGTACCAGGCCGTCAGCAGCGAGATAGGGGCAAAAATGGGCATGAGGTAGAGGACCCGCTTCGTCGATGCCGCGCTCAAAAGCAGAAAACCGGCAATAAACCAGCATTGCGCAAAGAGGAGGCCTTGTTTCGTGTTGCCCGGAAGCGGCCGGGGCTTGCGAAAACTCCGGAGGAAGACGGGCACGAGTAAAGGGCTCCATGGCAGGAACGCTCCGGGAAACTGTGCGAGGTAGTAGTAGAAAGGCTGATGGTGACCCGTGGAGCCGCCCGCAAAGCGCTCAAGATGGTTATGGATGAGGAAAACCGTCAGGTACTCGCTGCCCCCCTGATGGTAGAGGGACAGGAACCACGGCAGGGTCATGGCGAGAAAAACGGCGATTCCCAGCCACAGATGCATTTTGAGGATCTCCTTGATATTTCTGTCGAAGATCAGGAAAGCCAGAACCGCGAGACCCGGAATAGCAACCCCGATAAAGCCTTTTGCATAAAAGGCGAGGGTGCACGAGATATAACACAGGATATAGAAAAGAAACCGCTTGCCCTTGTCGGGTGCGAGATATGCCGCGAGGAAAAACGTGAGGGCGCAGATAATGAAACAGGTCAGTGCGCTATCCACAATTACCCAATGGGCCACGCGAAAATATTCGCCGGAGGCGGCCATGACCCCGGCTGCGAGAAGTCCGGTTCTCGGCCCTGAGAGCATGTTGCCGAGGAAGAAGAGGGCAAGGACGCCGCCGAAAGCGAATATGGCCGAAGGGATCCTGACGACCTTATCCGAAGAAGTGCCGAGCGCCTTAAACACCGCCGCTATCGCCGCATAATAAAGGGGCGGTTCTTCGAGGAAGGGTTTTTGATCGAGTGTCGGGACGGCCCAATTGTTATTCAGGGCCATTTCTCTGCCGATCTCCGCGACGCGGGGCTCGTCGGGGGTCCAGAGGGCATGATTGGCGAGGCCCAGAGAAAAAAGCGGTAGTGCTGCGATGAGGAGCAGCATGAAATAAAGGCGGAATTGTTTTCCCTTGTCGTCCATGATGCTCATGGTTTCTTTCCTGATCGCATAGCAGTTGATTATGCTGCCGCAACGCATTGCCGCGGGAGGTGGCCCTGCTACTCTTCCATGGGTATAAGGCCCCTTTTCAGGGCGTACTTGATGAGGTCCGTGTGGGTCCGAAGGCACAGCTTTCGCATCATGTTCGCCTTGTGTATTTCCACCGTGCGGGGGCTGATAAAAAGGCTTGCGGCGATCTCAGAGTTGGTATGGCCATCGACGGCGAGCTGGAAAACTTCTCTTTCCCGGGTCGTTAGCATGTCGTATAAGTCGAGGTACGTATCTGCCGTCTTTTCCAGATATGCCTCCATAGCTCGCTCGGAGAGGGGATGGCCCAGGTAGCGACGGCCCGCACTCGCCTCACGGATTGCGTGGATTAAGTCGGACATATCCGATTCCTTCAACACGTATCCATATGCCCCATTCCGCAACGCCTCCAACACATACGGCTCATTCATATACATGGAGAGCATTATCGCCCTGGTTTTCGCTGAAAGTTTTGCAACCTGACGGATCACTTCCAGCCCATTGAGGCTTGGCATCATCAGGTCGACTACCAGTATGTGCGGCCTGAGCTGGGCCGTAATCTCCACCGCCCTCAAACCGTCGCCGGCCTCACCGACAATAGAAAAATCCGGCTCATTCTCGAGTAATGCCTTTACACCCTGCCTGACAATCCGGTGATCATCCGCAAGAACTATCTCAATGGTGCTCATAATAACCGCTGACCTTTTGACTGTCGGGCGTAATGGGCAACTCTGCCGTGAGACAGGTACCGGATCCCGGACGAGTTTCGATTGTAAATCGCCCACCCGACAGAATGGCCCGCTCGCGCATGCCGTATAAGCCGCTTGTAGTACCTTTTGACAGAATGTCGGCGTCGAAGCCAACGCCTCTATCCTCGATCTGTACGCCAATCGTTTTTTCGTCAGACCGCAGCCGCACTATCGCCTCATTTACCCCGGCATGGCGCGCAATGTTGGTGAGCGCTTCCTGGACGATTCTGTAAATGGCCGTTTCCACTTCCAGGGAAAAACGTTTGCCGTTGACTCCTGCATGCTTGAAGGCTACCCGGATATTCGTCTGGTTGGTAAACCTGCCGAAGTGCCAGGCCAATGTGGGGAAAAGACCAAGGTCGTCGAGCATGGACGGCCTCAAATTAAGCGACAATTCACGAACAAGGACCAGTAGTTTGTTCGCGACCGACTTGGCTTCCGTCAAACTTGCTTTTGTTTTCCCCTGAGACTGGGTGATACACATCTCGATGGCGAGTTTGAGCCCGGTCAATTCCTGGCCGATTTCATCATGAAGCTCGCGGGCGATATATCTGCGCTCAGCTTCCTGGACCTCTACAAGCTGGAGGGAAAGCGCCTTCATCTGTGTATGCGATTGGCGCACCTCGTTGAAGAGGCGGGCGTTCTGCGCCACGACGCCGATCTGCTGCCCGAGGGTCTTGAAAAAAGCAATCTTATCGCGGACACGATCATGATCCTCGTCCATCAGACATATCATGCCCAGAATCTCGTTCTTTGCGAGGAGCGGGATGCAAAGAGTGGCAGGCCATTGGCTAAGAACGTTGCTCAGGAGAAAATCGTCCGGCCCCAAGCTGTTCATGTGGTTCTTAGTCAGGGTTACTTCATTTTCACGGATGATGGCCCCGGCGGTGTAACTCCTGAGCACAAAGGTCTCGAACGCGTTGTGCATGCCCTCCGGAATGCCCCAGCAAGTTTCCATGGTCAGCTTACTACTCAATTCATCGTAGAAGAAGATACCGCCTGCCGAAGCGCCCAGTTTTTCTATAAAGATGTTTTTCAGCATCTGTGAGATTTCAGGAAGATGAAGAGAGCTGTTGACTGTTCCGATTATATCGTTGAGAATTTCCAGCTCCAGATTCCGCTCTCTCAGCCTGTCACCGGCCTCCTTGCTCTCTGTTATGTCCTCGCATGTCATGATGATCTCACCCGTTTCGAGTTGAACCGGGATAAGGTTGACATACTTCTGTGTAGTATCCTTGCAATTCACCTTCCTTGTGTATGGCCTCCCCTCACCCACCTTCATGGAGGTCCGAACGCCGGCCCATTCCGACGTTGCCTGACGCCGGTAGAGAGGCTCGGGATATGCCCTTGCAGCCCATTCCTTCATGCTCGGTATATCGACGAGATCATACCCGAACAACTCCCGGAATTTCGGGTTTATATACTTGATGCGGTCATCCGCGTCTACCATGAGCATACCGATAGGGGAGCTTTCGGCCAGGGTCTGGAACTTTTGCTTCTCCGCACGCAATTCTTCTTCCGCCCGCTTTCTGGCCGTCGTATCGGTAAGTACAACGAGGCTCTTATCCCCTAAATAGGTTACCCGGAACTCCACATCTTTATACAGCCCGTTCTTGCATGCTACCCTCCATTCTACGTCTCTTCCCCGGCCCTCCGAGAGTGTGTCGGCCTTCCAGAACCTTGCAGCCCTTGCCCTGTATTCAGGGTCCGGGTAGGCCCTTCGGCTCCACTCCCGGCCGTTCGGGACGTCTTCGAGGGTGTAGCCGGTGATGTTGGTAAACTCGGGGTTGACGTAAACAAATGTTCCATCGTTGTTGAACAGGGCGATGCCATGGGGATTGTTCTTCATTACGGAAAAGAAGGTTTCCCTTTCCTTGATCAACAGTTTTTCCATCCGCTTGCGTTCCGTGATATCGCGCACATTCGCGAGGACAAATACCCCGCTGGGGAGGGACAGCCTGGTGAGGAAGACCTCCACGTCGAAGACGGAACCGTCCTTGGGCCGCCTGGCCTTCCACTCAAAGAACTGATCCTCGCCGGATATAACCTTTTCCCAGCTAGATAACGCCCAGCGAGACAACCTCTTGTCCGTGGTGTAATCCGGGGTCGAGAAGTCCGGAATAATGCAGAGTTCTATCGCTTCTTCGCGGCTTACCTTATACAGTTCGAGCATCTTGTGGTTCACGTCTATGACTTTTCCGTTAAGATCATGGATAAAGATCGCATCATACACATTATTGAAGACTGTTCTCAGGTAGTCTCTGGTGGCCTGAAGCTCCCCTTCCACCTGTTTACGTTCCGTGATATCGCGCACATTCGCGAGGATAAACACCCCACTGGGAAGAGGCAGCCTGGTGAGAAAAACCTCCACGTCGAATTCGGAACCATCTTTTGGCCGCCTGGCCTTCCATTCGAAAAAATGGTCCCGGCCGGACATAACCTGCTTCCAGAGCATGGGCAGCCGGTCAACAGGATTTCCGGGTGCTGAATAGCCATCGGCGATAGAAAGCTCTATCGCTTCTTCGCGGCTTACCCTGTACATCTCCAGCGTCTTGCGGTTGACGTCTATGACCTTTCCCTGAACGTCGTGGATGAAAATCGCATCATGCACGTTGTTAAGGACGGTCCTCAGATAATCCTTGGTCGCGTGGAGTTCCAGTTCCACCCGTTCCCTTTCCGGCATAACCTTAATCCCCGGCATGACTTCGTGACGGTCCGGTTTCTTATCCGCTCCGGTCACCGCCAAGCTTCTTTTCTTTCCATGCTTTTCGCATACTTCGCGTTCGCGCGTTTTCATCGGATTCTCCCATTATAGACCAAAACATACCTCTTCACAACTGCCTTTCCCGGGGCCTTCAGGGCAAACGTATTTGGAAAGCTCAATTTGAGTGAGGCCGTATGGCACCCTTCCTGAGATGCGGCGCGGCCGGGTAGACCAGTTTCCAAATGCGTTTGCCCTGCAAGTGGGGGATCTCTATTGAAGGAAGACCGAAAAAAACCGGCCGCCAAAATCTGCCGTGATTCAAATTAGGGGCATTTTCAGCTACGGATACGTAACCCTACGTATAGCCACAACGCCCCCCGGCAGATATCATTATCCATCGAAATCAAATTCACGACGTTTCGTTTACCGTACCGGAGGAGGAGTCGGACCGCCTCCGGGGGTTTTAAAGGGTAGTGGTGTGATCACGGTTACAGTGAAGCTTTATGGTACCCTGCCGCGTCATGTCGCCGGGTACGACTCCCAGGCAGGGATCACGGTGCACGTCGAGGAAGGGACCACGTATGAGGACCTTATCGGGATCCTCCGCCTTCCCCCCGAGGAGGCGAGGATAATCATCGCCCAGGGGGTCTCCAGGAAAGCACGCGACACGGTCGGTGATCACGAGGAAATAAGCTTCTTCCTACCCATGATGGGGGGATGAGGGGGCGACGCGGCAGCCTCCGGCTGACATAGGCCGGCCGGCGGCGGTTTCTGAAATAGCAAAGGGACTAAAGACGGCTGCGGTGACCCGTAGCAGCGCGGAGTGCATATCCGCTGCGCGAAAGTCGCGGGAGAGTAAGGCTTGTAGGCGGGAAGGTTCATGACCGACATGCTTCTCGACGTGTCGCATGTAAGTAAGTATTTCGGAGGGCTCCAGGTTCTCATCGACGTGAGCTTCGAATTGAACCGAGGGGAGATCCTGGGGCTCATCGGGCCTAACGGGGCGGGGAAAAGCACCCTTTTTAACGTCGTAGCCGGTGTCTATCGTCCCAACGCCGGACTGGTCCGGTTCATGGGAGAGAGCCTCGTCGGCCTTAAGCCGCACGCCGTGTGCAGAAGAGGGATTGCGAGGACCTTCCAGCTTGTGAGAATATGTCCCTCCATGACCGTACTGCAAAACGTTCTCGTGGGAGCCGTATATGGAAGGACCGGCCAGAGAAGGAAGGCGTTGGATGAAGCCGTCGAGTGTCTTGAGCTGCTCGATCTGATAGAAGTGAGAGACACGGTTTCGGCTTATCTCACCTATTCGGACCGCAGGCTTGTCGAAATCGCGCGCGCCATCGCAACCCGTCCGGCCCTTGCTCTCCTCGACGAGCCACTGGCCGGTCTCAATCCGACGGAGACCGAAAAGATCATGGAGGTACTCCGCACGATCAGGAGCAGCCGCGGCCTGTCCATGATATGGATCGAACATAAGATGGATGCGGTCTTCAACCTGTGCGATCGCATTGTCGTTCTTGATTACGGCCAGAAGATCGCTGAAGGTCATCCCAAGGAAATAGCTCACGACAAAAGGGTGATGGAGGCATACCTTGGCGAACCCGTTGCTTAGCGTCACCGATATCAATGTGCGCTACGGCGATGCCCAGGCCTTGTGGGATGTGAGCTTCGATGTGAGGGAGGGTGAGATCTTCTCCATAATCGGATCGAACGGTGCAGGGAAATCGACTATTCTCCAGACACTCTCCGGTTTCCTCTGTCCCTGTTCCGGAAAAATAGAGCTCCTCGGATCCCGCGTTGACGGGACGAGCCCCATGGCCATAGTCAACCTCGGCATTTCTCTTGTCCCCGAGGGAAGAGGTCTTTTTTCCAACTTGACCGTTCTGGAAAACCTGGAACTGGGCGCCTTTCCGAAACGTTCGCGGCCGCTCAAACAGGAGAGCCTGGCATCGGTGTTGAGCCTTTTCCCCGTACTCGCAAGGCGGCAAAGCCAGCCGGCGGGGAAAATGAGCGGCGGTGAACAGCAGATGCTCGCCATCGGCCGGGCACTGATGTCGAGACCAAGGCTCCTCATGCTCGATGAACCTTCTCTCGGCTTGGCTCCTATAGTGGTCAAGACCGTGTTTGAGACAATTGTGACGTTGAAGGCCCAGGGGATGACCATTCTGCTCGTTGAGCAGAATATCCATCAGGCCTTGAGGATCGCCGACCGCGCCTGCGTTATTAAGACCGGGAGGATCACTATGGTGGGAACGGGGAAGGAACTCCTGGCCGATCCGGATATCCACCGGGCGTATATGGGCACTCTGAGGTAAGAATCGACCATGCTTACGAGCATCCTTGTGCAGGTTCTGATCAACGGCATTCTCTCGGGGACAATGTACGGCATTGCGGCCATCGGATTGAGCCTGATCTTCGGAACCATGCGGATAGTCTTCATAGCCCAGGGGACAATAATCATCCTGGCTGCGTACGGCAGCTACTGGCTTTTCAGTTTCACGGGCATCGATCCGTACGTGTCGATCATCTTCATCGTGCCCGCGTCCCTCATCCTCGGGATCGGCTTGTATCAGGGCCTTTTCAGAAAAGTGGCTCAGGCAGGGCAATTCCCCACTTTGCTGATCGCCTTCGGCCTCATGGCCCTCCTGGAAAACCTTATGTTCGTGATGTTTACAGGCAATTCGAGGGCCGTTCAGACAAGCTACGCCTCCTACGCATTGACCGTTCTTGGGATAAAGATCTCCTTCGTGCGGCTCATGGCATTTGTGATGGCCGTTTTGGGGACGGCGGGAGTGACCTTCTTCCTAAAAAAGACCATGCTGGGCAAGGCGGTGAGGGCGGCATCGGAGAATCTTCGGTATGCCATGATGGTCGGTATCACCCCCCACACGGTAAACACGATTACCTTCGCTCTGGGTATGGGTCTGGCCGGTTTGGCCGGGGTCGCGACGGCCACAACCTATGGCTTTGACCCGTTCTCCGGATTTGTCTTCAGTCTCAAGGCCATGATTGCCCTCGCCATCGGCGGCATGGCAAGCGTGGCGGGAGGGCTTTTCGGGGGAATATTATTAGGCGTCGTCGAAAGCTACGCAGCCTTCTTTCTCACCGGCGGATGGGCTGACGTGGTCTCCTACGCAGTTTTCCTCCTCGTGTTGATGTTCAGGCCGGAGGGCCTATTTTCTCGCGATATGAGTACGAAGCTATGACCAAAAGAAGACTCTTCCCCCCGATTATCGTCATTGCAGCTTGTTGCGCCGTTCCCTTCGTCTTCGATCCGGAGAAATCCTACCTGATCTATTTTCTATTCATGGCCTCGATCTATGTGACCCTGGCGCAGTCCTGGAACCTCGTGGCCGGCTATACCGGCCAGGTATCCCTCGGCCAGCATGCGTTCTTCGGTCTCGGTGGTTACGTGGTCGCCATCGCCTGGTCCCGGGGATTGATCGGCTATCTTAGTCCTATCGGCATAATTATGGCGGGGGTGGCGGCTTCTATTCTCGCCATCCTTATCGGCATACCCCTGCTCTCCAAGCTGAGGGGAGACTATTTCGCTCTGGGGACGCTTGGTCTCGGGGAGATACTGAGGCTCGTCACCATTCAAGGAGGCGCCCTTACCGGAGGGCCCATGGGCCTTCTCCTTCCCGCTTCTTCCTTCGGCACTATCAGACCCCACTACTTCATCGCCCTCTTTCTCGCACTGCTCAGCATCGCGGTCTCGCTCTACATGGTAAAATCTCACATAGGACTTGCCCTGGTCTCCATCAGAGAAGACGAGGCGGCCGCCGAGGCAAACGGCATCAACGTCTTGAAGTTCAAAGTCCTCTCCTTTGCCGTTGCCGCCTTTCTTGCGGGGATGAGCGGGGCCCTTCTGGCCAACTACGTCTTTACTGTCGATCCCCAGGGTTTCTACGGCTTGAACTGGACACTCTACCCCGTTCTCATCTGCGTGCTGGGGGGTGCGGGCACGATAACGGGCCCGATCATAGGCGGTCTGCTTCTCACCGCTGTTTTTGAGGTTGCGAGATATTTCCTGCCGGAGATCCATCCAATTTTCTCGGGGCTTTTTATCATCCTCACCATTATTTTCCTGCCCCGTGGATTGATGGGGCTCCGGGTAACGGGTATAGCGAAAGGCAAAGGGGGCGCTAGGTGAGCGCCCTTCGACGGGGAGCGCCCTTCCTTTTGGACGGGGGCTTCAAAAGAGCGGGTAAAGGGGGGTAAAGGGTTTGTCAGGTTCCTAAAACAAAAAAGGAGGGTTCAAAATGGTGAAGTTGCGGAGCACTTGGCTTGTGGGGTTGTTAGTTCTCGTCGCACTGGCATTCTTTTTCTCGCCCGCCGGTCTTCAGGCCGCGGGCAAGAAGGAGATCGTCATCGGCACGCCGCTGCCGGTGACGGGCGTAGCGTCACAGGAGGGCAATGAGGAAAGGTGGGCCTATGAACAGGCGGTAGCGGATATCAACGCGAAGGGCGGCATTTTCGTGAAACAGTATAACAAAAAGCTCCCCGTGAAGCTCATTGTCGCCGATATTGAGAGTGACCCGGGCAAAGGGGCCGGCGCCGTGGAGAGACTCGTGAAAATCGATCATGTCGACTTGCTGCTCTCCTCATTCGCCGCGAACTTCGTGATGCCCACCGCTATTGCCGCGGAGAAATTCAAGATCTATTACCATGGCAACACCTGCTTCCCCGTGGTATGGCGTGGAGCGAAGCTCAACTGGTCCACAATGTTTTTCTTCGAATTGGATAAGGGGGCGGAGGTACCATACAAGGTCCTCGATACGATACCGGCCGCTCAAAGACCGACGAAGTTCGCCCTCTTGATGGAAGACACCGCTGACGGCAGGGCCTTCGGCGGTGGCCTGGCAGAAGCTGCGAAGAAGTACAACTGGGAGATCGTCTTGAACGAGCCCCTCGGGGTGGCGGCCAAGGACTACTCGTCCCAGATCCTCAAACTGAAATCGAAGGGGGTTGATGGGGCCATCCTTTTCGCCGCGGGTGGAGACTGTGTGACCTTCGTGCGCCAAATGAAGGAGGCGGGCCTTAACCTGAAGTACCTCCACGGATATAAGGGGACGTGGAACACCGACTTCTGGAATGCCCTCGGCAAGGATGCGAACTATATCCTCGCCGACGGTTTCTGGTCGGAAAACTGGGGGTTTCCCGGGGGAAAAGAACTCGGAGAAAGATACTTCAAGAAATTCCACAAGCGGTCGGTCAGCATAGGGCTCTATTACGCGAGTTGCCAGATACTCTGGGAGGCCATCCAGAAGGCCGGCTCAGTTGACAGCGCCAAGGTTAAACAGGCTGTTATGACGAACACTTTCAAGGGCACAACCATGGGTGACGTGAAATACAACCCCGACGGGACCGCCATATTCCCCCTTCCGGGGTTTCAGTGGTGGGAAGGAGAGCTCAAGACGGTCTACCCCTTTGAGAGGAGCGGGGGATGGAAGGTCAAAGTGGCCCCCCCGTGGGACAAGCGATAGGGATGAAGATGCGGCACTAATGAGCTGACCGGGAGTGATGCCGAAAGAGATCTGAGTAGTGACATGGTCTCTTTCGGCGTAAACCCCGACAACAGAGCCAGGTTGAAGAGAAAGGGGGAAATGATTATGAAAATCAAAGCAGCAGTCTTAAGAGAACCGAAGAAACCGTACACCATTGAGGAACTCGAGCTGGAACCGCCGAGACAGGGTGAGGTCCTGATTAAGTACGCGTATACCGGATACTGCCATTCTGATCTCCACTTGCTTTTGGGTGAGATTCCCATTGCCATGCCCCTGGTGGCGGGCCATGAGTGCTCGGGCATCGTCGAGGACGTGGGTCCCGGCGTGACGAAGGTCAAAAAGGGTGATCACGTGGTCGGCACCTGGATGGTGCCGTGCGGAGAGTGCCCGGCGTGCCGAAGAGGGATGGGCAATATCTGCAGCGGCTCATTCAAGCATTTTCTCGCGGGGACGATGCTTGATGGGACGTCTCGGCTGAAAGATAAGGCCGGGAAGGAGGTCTTGCATGGAAATTTCGTCTCGGGCTTATCAAACTACAGCGTTGTCCCTGAAGGCGGTGTGATTCCCCTCAGGAAGGATTTTCCCCTGGAGTGGGCCTGCCTCATGGGCTGTTGTGTCCCTACCGGCTGGGGCACGGTCACCAATACCGCCAATATCCAGCCCGGAGATTCCGTCGCTATTTACGGCCTGGGCGGGGTCGGGCTCAACATCCTGCGCGCCGCGGTTCTGCGCCAGGCAAACCCGGTGATCGCGGTCGATCTCGAGGCAAGCAAAGAGCAGCTCGCCTTTGAATTTGGTGCCACCCACTTCATCTGCAACGCCAATGAAGATCCTGTCCCCAAGATACAGGAGCTTACCGGCGGCGGCGTCCAGTATGCCTTTGAGGCCATCGGAGATCCCGGCGCGATCATCCAGGCCTATTGGTCGACCGGTATCGGGGGAAGGGTGATCATCCCGGGCATTACGCCCTTCGACCAGACCACAAACCTCCCGCTCATGCTCCTACCGCTCCACCAGAAAGCCATCATGGGGACCCTATACGGCTCCATCTCCACGCACATTGATATTCCGCGACTTGCCGATCTTGCCATGAAGTTCGATTTCAAGCTGGACAAGCTCGTTACCAAAAAGTTCAAGGTGGAGCAAATAAACGACGTTGCCGACGCGATGGTCAAGAGACAGATCCAGGGACGCTGGGTCTGTGTGTGGGACTGAGAACCACGTTGCTTACTTGGCCATCGGGGGACCGGATAAGGTCCCCCGATGGCCGGCGTGACGGGCGTGAACTGCAAGAAAAAGGAGAAAGATGGATGGAAAAGCAGTCAATGAAAGAGAGTGAGAATTGGGCAGTGCCGACAGCGGAATCTACCGCGGAAAAGCCCGACGTAATCGAGGAGATCGAGATAGAGGACCTCACGGTCGACGGCATCTGTGGCGTTTATTGATCGACCCTCGAGACCGGCTGGACTATATGGACAATCTGAGCTACCATCTGCACCCTCTGGTAAGGGGGAGAAACGAGAGCTTCGGACTCCTCTTTTACAACACCCGGGATACCAAGCTCACCTTCGTCAGGTGCGGGAACTTGCTGCGCATCGGCCCGGCTGCCGGAGGCATTTCTATGCTGGAATTTCATTGCGGAAGAGAAGCCGAGAGAGGCATGGTACGGCGCGTGCTCCAGGGACTCACACAAAAAGGATTGATCGTTGAGACAGGAGTTTCTCCATAGAACGAAATTCAAAGCGCCGGTAAACGTCACCTGGGAGGTGACCGCGCGGTGCAACCTCCACTGCCGTCACTGCCTGTCGGCGGACATCGGCGAGTTTTCCGAAGCAGAACTCGGCTTCGAGGAATGCAGGGCACTGATAGACACGCTGAAACAAATGGAGGTGTTCCAGGTCAACTTCGGCGGAGGTGAACCTTTCATGAGGGGTGACTTCCTCGACCTCCTCCGGTACGCCCATGAACAAGGCATCACCACCTGTGTAAGCACCAACGGCACGCTCCTCACTGATGCCATCGTCAGCAAACTCAGGGAAATGGATCTCCTGTATCTTCAGGTAAGCCTTGACGGGGCGACGGCGAGCACAAACGACGTGATGAGGGGACCCGGCACGCACGGCAGGATCATTGAGGCCGTCACGCTGCTCCATAGGCACTGCGTGCCGCACGTGAGCATCAACACGGTGGTGACGAGGGCTAATTTCCGGGAGATAGGCGACCTCCATGTCCTGAGCACGCGCCTGGGCGCAAAGACCAGGTTTTCCCGCTTTCGGCCGTCCGGCAACGGAAAAAAGACCTGGGACGAACTTCGTCTCGACGGTCTCCAGCTTGCGGAACTCTCGCGGTTCCTGAGTGCCCACCAGGATATCGTCACGGGTGACTCCTTCTTTTCCATAACGGCATTCGACAGGCGGGAGCTCGGCCTCAATATGTGCGGCGCCGCCAGGATGACCTGCAGCGTGCTCCCCGACGGGGGTGTCTATCCGTGTGCGTTCCTCCACGACAGGCGGTTTCTGGCCGGGAAGGTGCTGACCGAGTCCCTACAGTCGATCTGGGACAACGCCCCTGTTTTCGAGCTACTGAGAAACATCAGGGTCGACGCGTGTGGCTCGTGCTGGCGGTTCTCCATCTGCCACGGGGGCTGTCCTGCGGTGGCCTATTTCCTGACCGACGCCCTCGACCGGCCCGATCCCGAGTGCGTGGCAAGTTTCCGAAGGGCACTGCAGTCGGCGCCCGCCGCCGATCAGGCATATCAATCACCGTAGGGAAAGACATATGGCATCACGATTCACCTACCTGTTTTCACCATTGGCCATCGGCAGGGTAACTGTCCCGAACCGCATATCGTTTTCCGCACACCTCACGAATTTCGCCGAGAATTGTCTTCCCTCGGAGCGGCACGTTCACTATCTCGCAACAAGGGCCAGGGGAGGTACCGGACTCATCATCACGGAAGAACAATCGGTTCACCCCACAGACCGCGCCTATGAAAAGCTTATAGAAGCCTTCAGGCCCGAGGTAATACCGGGCTATAAGAAAATTACCCGCGCCGTCCATGAATATGAGACGCGGATTTTTGCCCAGCTTAATCATAACGGCCAGCAGTGCAGCGGGGCATTATCAAGGCTGCCGGTGTGGGCGCCTTCCCCGGTCCCCGATGTCTTGTTCAGGGAAGTCCCGAAACAGATGGAGATCGAGGACATAAAAGAGGTGATTGACTACTTCTGCAAATCCGCCGTTCATGCACGTGAGGGAGGGTTCGACGGCATCGAGCTGCAGTATGGACACAGCTCGCTTGTACGACAGTTCATGTCCCCCCTCACGAACTTCCGCACCGACGACTACGGGGGGAGCCTGGAGAACCGCATGCGCTTTCCTCTTGAGGTGCTCGGTGCAGTGAGAAAGACTGTCGGCAACGACTTTACGCTCGGCGTACGTCTCTGCGCGGATGAGATGCTCCCCTGGGGCGGCATCACCCTCAATGATGCCAAAGAGATAGCCAAGATCCTCGAAGCGTCGGCCGCCATAGACTTCATGGACCTCTCCCTTTCCACCTTTTACAACCTGTACCTCGTGGGCGGTACCATGCATATGCCTCTGGGGTACGCAGTTCCATTGGCTGCAGGCATCAAAGAAGCCATACGCCTGCCGGTGTTTGCGACAGGCCGCATCAACGACCCTGTCCTCGCCGAAAAGGTGTTGGCGAACGGACAGGCCGATATGATCGGTATGGTGAGGTCTCAGCTTTGCGACCCGAATTTGGCGAACAAAGCCAAAGAAGGGAGATTGGATGAAATCCGCTACTGTATTGCCGACAATCAGGGTTGTTACGGCCGGGTCGGACTGAACAGACCTATCGGCTGTATCCAGAACCCTTTTGTGGGTAATGAAAAGTATGAGGATGAGCTGCATCTCCGCCCGACCAAATGGAAGAAGCGCATTATGGTGATCGGCGGCGGCCCGGCCGGCATGTGGGCAGCAAAGATCGCCACCTTGCGCGGCCACAACGTCACCCTCTACGAAAAGGAAAGCGCCCTGGGAGGACAGGTTGCCATTGCCATGAAGGGCGCAGGCCGCGAGGAGTTCGGGGTTATCATCAGAAATGAGCGCAACCAGCTTCAGAAACTTCACGTGCCGATCGTGCTGGGACACGCCGCGACCTCTGAATTTGTGCTCGCACAGCACCCCGACGCAGTGGTTATCGCAACGGGATCGAGGCCCAAAGGGTGCCCTGTTGCGGGCTGCGACGGACCGAGGGTCTTCAACGTGTGGCAGGTACTTAGAGGGGAGGCCGATATCGGCGAAAAGATATTGTTTATCGATTATGACGGCCACCACCAAGCTACAAGCACGGCGGAATATCTGGCAGAGTTGGGCAAGACGGTTCATATCGTCACCTCATCTCTCTTTGTAGGCTCCGATTTAGGTCCCAGCCAGGACCTGTATCTGGCAAGGCAGAGGCTTTTACAGAAAGGCGCCACTTTTACCCCGGATTTCGCTGTCTTAGAGATACGCGGTACCGAGGTCCACGGCCTGAATGTTTACACCAACGAGATGAAGACCTTCTCTGATTTCGATACGGTCGTCACCGCTATGGGGAATGAAGTGGACGACGCGCTCTACTATAGCCTGAAAGGGTTGATAAAGGAACTTTACCGGGCCGGTGACTGCGTGGCGCCCAGAAAAGCCGATATGGCAATTTATGAAGGATATATGGTTGGAAGCAAGGTATGAAACCGGAAAAGAATGTGATTGTTATCCTGGAGTCCTTCGGGGATAACAGGCAGGATATCAACAGACGGCTTCTTACGGAAGGCAGCAGGATAGCGGCCCGTCTCGGAGGCGGACTCCACGCAATGGCGCTGGGGAGCGATGCCGAAGACCGGCTTCTCCTTCAAGGGCACGGGGTTTCTGCCTTGTACCTCGTGGAAGGCAGCGGCCTTGCCGATTACAGCGCCGAGGCCTTTGCCCGGGCAGCACAATCGGCCCTGAAGGATATTCCCTTCAGGCTTCTCCTGTTGGCCCATACCGACAGGGGGAGCGAGCTTGCTCCCCGCATAGCCTCCTATCTCGATTCTTTGGCGGTTACCGATTGTGTCGACATACGGATCAAAAACGAGATGCTTGTCTATGTGAGACTGCTTTACGGGGGCCAGTTGGAGCAAGAGGTATTTTTCGCAGAACCCGTGCGGGAAGTGGCAAGCATACGACACGAGGTGCTTGACGCAGAAAAGATTGAGCCTTCAGGGCATCTCGATCTTGAAGTCATCAAGATCGGCGCGGAGGCACACCCCGGTTCCGTCCGTCCCAGAACCCTGGAACTTGTGCCGCCTGATCATAAGACCGTGGACATCCTCTATGCAAAACGGATTATAGGCGCAGGTTCGGGGTGCGATGAGCCGGCGCTTCTGGAGCTCGTGGATGAGCTTTCCGATCTCCTCGAGGGCGCTGTGGGGACAACCCGTCCTATGGTTGATGACGGTTATCTGTCGAGAGAACGGATGATAGGACAGACGGGAAAAACCGTCGCACCTGAGCTCTACATCGCTCTGGGGATTTCCGGGTCTCCCCACCATGTCGCGGGTATTCAGGGGTCGAGAGAGATACTATCGCTCAATTCCGATCCGAGAGCACCTATCTTTGGCGTCTCCGACGCGGGCTATGTGGGTGACCTCAAGACCATCCTGCCCAAGCTGATTGACCGCGTAAAGCGATACAGAGATGAAGGCCGTATATGAAAAGGTATGATGTTGCCGTCGCAGGCGCAGGTCCTGCGGGGACAACGGCTGCTCTGAGGTTGGCGCAGAAGGGACTGAACGTGCTCCTTGTCGAGCGGGGCGAGGCGCCAGGCGCTAAAAACATGTTTGGCGGTATGCTTCCGAACTGCCCTGTCGTTGATGAGCTGCTGCCCGATTTCTGGGAACAGGCGCCCTGGGAACGACACGTGGTGAAAAGAGTATTGACGATCATCGCAGAGTCGTCGGCAACTTCCATCGCTTTCGAGGGAAAGACGTTTGACAAACCCCCTTATAACGGCTACACCCTCTTCAGGCCGATCTTTGACAAATGGTACGCCGGAAAAGCCCGGGAGGCAGGGGCAACGCTTTTGACCGGCTGCCTCGTGGAGAACCTCCTTCAGGAAGGGAATTGGGTCTCAGGCATCAGGATCGGAAGAGACAATGGCGAGGTGAAAGCCCATGTTACCGTCGCATCTGACGGGGTGCTCTCCCTTCTTGCCCAAAAGGCAGGGTTGTGCAATGCGCCCAAACCCTCCGACGTAGCCCTGGGAGTCAAAGCGCTGTTTCGCCTCAAGGAAGAGGACATCAATGAGCGCTTCAATCTGGTCCGCCGTCAAGGCGCTTCCCAGGAATTTCTGGGCTGCACCGAAGGCATCCGCGGTGGGGGTTTTATTTACACCCAGACCGAAACACTTTCTGTAGGGCTTGTTGTTCACCTGGACTCTTTGAAAAGAAGCGGCATTGCTCCTTATGACCTGTTTGCCCGGTTCCTGTCTCTCGATGAAGTAAAACAAATGGTCAGGGGCGCCCGGCTTGTGGAATATTCAGCCCATCTCCTCCCCGAAGGCGGTTACAGGATGGTGCCCAGGCTCTTCACCAACGGCCTGCTCCTGACAGGCGACGCCGCAGCCCTCTGTTATACTAACGGGCTGAACCAGGAAGGGATGAATCTCGCTATCACTTCCGGCTTCCTCGCTGCCGAGACAATCGCCGACGCCTTTCAGAAAGGCGACTTCTCCTCAAAACAATTATCCCTCTACGAAGCCCGCCTCAAAGAAAGTTTCGTGTTAAGGGACATGAAGACCTTCGAAAGGGCTGTCGGACTTATGCACAATGACCGCCTGTTTTCCGTGTACCCCAACCTGGTCGGGACCATCATGGAGGAAATGTTCCGGTCGGATGGTAAGCCGCGCAGGCGGATCGGCCGCGTAGGGTGGTCCGCTCTCAAAGAAGCCGTGCCCATAAGGCAGGCAATCTCCGACGCGCTGGCAGGAGGCAAGTCACTCATATGATTATCGATGAAATCTTCGAGCTTGTGAGCTACAACGTACACGAGGAAGCGCACATCAGGGTGAACCGCGATGCCTGCCAAAAATGCGCGCACAGGGCCTGTACCTTCGCGTGCCCCGTCTCCTGCTATGAGTGGAATGAAGAAAGGGGCAGGATCGACTTTGCCTACGAGCCGTGCCTGGAATGCGGCACCTGCCTTATCGTCTGTGATGCGGGCGCCCTCGAATGGAATTATCCGAAAGGGGGTTTCGGGGTACGCTATCGGCTGACGTAGGGAGAAAGGGGATGAAGATACTTGTCTTTATCAAAGATGTTCCTGACGTCAGGGTCCCTGTCGAATGCAATGAGGCTACAGGCAGGCTCAGACGAGAGTGGGGGATAACCATACTCAATCCATCCGACAGAACAGCCGTGGAAGCGGCACTCAAGATCAAGGCCGATATCGAGAGCGCCCGGATAACCCTCGTTCACCTCGGGCCGCCCCCGCATAGCACCGTTTCAGGAGAGGCAGCGGGTGAGCGCTTCATCCGGGAAGGCCTTGCCCTCGGATGCGATGAGGGGCTGCGCATCTGGGAGGAAGGTCTCGAGGGAATTCATACGGCCGCAAAAGCCCTTATCTTTGCCCGTGTGGCAAAAATTCTGGACTTCGATCTCATACTCACGGGGACTAGAAGCCAGGATACGGGTGGCGGACAACTCGGTGCGCTCATTGCATCTCGTCTGCAGATCCCCTGCATCGGCTCCGTCACGGAGCTGGATGTGAGGGTGAAGGAGAGGACTATCGTCGCAACCAAAAGGCTTTCCCAGGGTTACCGTGAGTACGTCGAATCTCCCCTCCCCCTGTTGGCTGCCATGGAAGCCCTTCCCGGGACAGGTGGTTACGCCTCTCTCCAGACCCTTCTTGACGCGACGGAAAAGGCGATACCATGCCTCGATCTCGCCGAAATGGGTATTTCCGGGGAGATGGTCCGGCAGGCAGACTCCCGGCTCGTCTTTGGCCCCTTGCGGTTCCCGAAGTCGAGGCTCAGATGCATCGCGGCACCCGATTCATCGCTTCCGGCCTTTGAACGTATCAGGAGCCTGGTTGCAGGAACAATAAAAATGAGGGCGGGAAAAGTGGTAAGGGATGAAGAAAACCGGGTGGTGGAAGCGCTTTTCCAGACTTTGCTCAAAGGCGGATGGTTGAGCCACCTGAGGAAGAGCGGCTGACATGGTGAAGGAAGCTGGATTTTTCTTATGATACCTTTCGCCTATAGCCTAAGAAAAGAGATCCGCGTTGAAAAGCACGGAGACTCATATATCGTGCGTTCGGATATGCCGCTCAATCTTGTTCGGGTGCGGCAAAGGGCCGTAAAAATCCTTCGGCTCTGTGATGGGCGCAGAACGCCGCAACAGATTGCGGACGCCTGTGGCGCGACGGAAGAGCAGGTATTCGGCATCTGTGAGTATTTCAATAAGAAAGGGGTCCTGCACATAGGGCCGGCAGAGTGCAATGACGGCTACTCTCCCACAGTCACGGTTATCATCCCGACGAAAGATCGCAGGGATGAGCTTGCCGAATGTCTTGAGTCGATCACGCGGCAGGATTACCCGAAAGAGAAGATCGAATTGATTGTCGTCGACGACGGATCACGGGACGGAACGGCCGATCTTGTCCGTACCTTCCCGTGCAGGCTTCTTGTAAATACGGAAGGCCGCGGGCAATCGTATTGCCGGAACCTGGCCGCCGGGGAAGCCAATGGAGAGATTCTCGCGTTTATCGACAGCGATTGTGTGGCGGGGAGCGCCTGGCTCCGGGAGATCGTCCCTTATTTTCGATGGGATAAGGTCGGGGCAGTGGGAGGATATGTGGACGGCTACTTTCACACATCGGCCCTCGATCGCTACGAAAAGGCCTTCTCACCGCTGCACATGGGAAAACACGTGCTTTACGATAACGGCAGCCCTTCGACGTTCTACACCCCTACCTGCAATCTCCTGGTGCGCAGGCGTGTGTATATGGAGACGGGGGGGATTGACGAGCGGATGTCCGTGGGGGAAGATGTGGATTTTTGCTGGAGAATGAGGCGCCGGGGTTATTATCTGCTCTATTCCCCGTCCGGTATGGTAAAACATAAGCATAGAAACGATCTTGGACGCATGATGAAGAGGCGGGCCGATTACGGGACTTCAGAGGCGCCGCTCTACACGCTTCATCGAGAGAAGCGGAAAATGTTTCAACTGCCGTCCCTGGCGGCCATTGCTTTTCTCTCTCTATGCATCGCTATTCTCTCGTTCTCGCTATTTCCTCTCCTGGCGGCTGCAGGCTGTTTTCTCTTTGAAGCTGCCACGAAAACGCTGAGAATAATGAGAAGCGGTGTCCATGTGACCCGTCGGAAGATAGTTTTCTCAACAGTCCGGACTTATTTCTCTCTTTTCTACTTCGTCTCATTCCACGTGGTCCGCTACTATGTGATATTCCTTCTTCCTCTTGGGATCTTATTTCCCCCGTTGTGGCCGTTATGCCTTTTCATGCTGATCCTCTCCGCTCTTGTCGATTATACGGCAAAGCGGCCCCGGCTCGTTTTTCCGGTATTTTTCTTCTATTATTTCCTTGATCATCTCTCCTATCAGGTGGGAGTTTTATTAGGATGCGTAAGGGCGGGAACCTTCAGGTCTTACAGACCGGGGCTGGTAAGAAAGGCTGTTGTGTGTGGGAAGTGATCGGGTGAATCGAGAGTTCGAAAGACCTTGGCTGCGAAAGAGCCGGGCCAAATAAAAAAAGGAGACGAAAATGAAAAAACTACTGCGGATCGACCTTGAAGCCAATCGGTACCGGTATGAAGACGTACCTCCTGTGTACGCCAATCTCGGAGGAAGGGGACTGACGTCGAAGATCGTGAGCGAAGAAATCCCGGCCAAGACAGATGCCCTCGGAAAAGAGAACAAGCTCGTCTTCGCCGCCGGCATCCTTGCCGGGACAGCCGCACCCAATAACGGTCGCCTCTCCGTAGGTGCGAAGAGCCCGCTCACGAACACCATAAAAGAGGCCAACGCGGGAGGGGCGGCGGCACAGAAAATGGCACGCCTCGGCGTACAGGGTATCGTCGTCGAGGGGGTCTCGAAAGGCATGGTGGCCGTAAAGGTAACCAAGGACGGGGTAAACTTTATCGAGGCGGGCGGGTTCAGGGGCCTGGGCAATTATGAGACGACCAGCAGGCTTCGCTCCGACCATGGAAGCGACTGCGCCCTTATCACCATTGGTCAGGCCGGTGAAGCCCTCTTGAAGGCGGCTTCCGTATCGGTCACCTCACCCGATTTTCGGATCAGGATAGCTGCCCGGGGCGGATTAGGGGCCGTGATGGGATCGAAGAACCTGAAGGCCGTAATCATCGATGACACGGGGGCTGACGGCGTAGAGGTGAGTGACGCGGCGACGCTCAAAGAGGCTGCAGCCGCTCTTTCGAAGGGCATACTCTCCCATCCGCTCATGGAAGGTCTGAAACAGCTCGGGACTCCGCTCCTTGTCATGATGATCAACAGCGCCGGCTGTCTCCCCACAAAGAATTACTCTATCGGCCAGTTCGAAGGCGCCGAGAAGATTTCAGGCGAGTTCATGGCCCAGACCATGGCGAAAAGACCAAACAGCAAGTCGGTTCACCGCTGCATGAACGGCTGCATTATCAACTGTTCGAACGTCTATACCGATGAGCAGGGCAACGAGATCGTGTCAGGCCTCGAGTACGAGACCCTGGGTCTCGTCGGCTCCAACTGCTGTATCAGCAACCTCGACGATATAGCCCGCATCAACCGTCTCTGCAACGACCTCGGCCTTGATACCATGGATGTGGGAGCGTCAGTCGCCATTGCTATGGAAGCAGGTCTCTTGCCGTGGGGGGATGGAAAGGCTGCCTATGCCCTGATCGAGGAAGTGGGCAAAGGAACAGACAGAGGGATGATGATAGGCAATGGCTGCCTGAATACCGGGCTGAAGCTCGGGGTGAAGAGGATCCCGCAGGTGAAGGGACAATCCCTCGCCGCCTACGATCCTCGTGTCCTGAAAGGCACGGGGGTAACCTACGCGACTTCACCCATGGGAGCCGACCACACGTGCGGCAATGCGCTCCCCAGTCCGGCAAACCCGGACTACAATCCGGCCGCATCGACCGGACAGGGCATGGTCTCGGGCTTCCTGCAACGGTACTTCGCAGCCATCGACAGTCTCGGCATGTGTCTTTTTGCTTCCCTGCCACTGCTCGATATGCCTGAACTGCAAAAGCATCTTATTGATTGTGCCACGGCGGTCACAGGCCAGGCGCCGGATGAGAACTACCTGATGAACCTGGGAACATCGGTACTGAAGGCAGAAAGGAAATTCAACGAGGCGGCTGGATTTACCAGCAAAGACGACCGTTTGCCCGATTTTTTCACAAAAGAGCCCCTGGTGCCGTCCGGCCTCATCTTTGACGTGCCGGAGGAGGAGATAGACTCCACGCTTACGTTTTAGCGCGAATATGTTGTACCCATAAGAGTGCAGCCTCTGCGGCCACGGCGGGCTCATGTCCTCGGCCAACCCGGCCCTCGGGCTGGAGACGTGGCAAAGAGAAGGGCCGGCCTGGCTCGGCACGACTGGGTGACCTACTGCGCTATGTGTCGTGATTCGCTCGCCCTCGCGGGCGGAAAGGCGGTCCACATCCTCGATCTTATTTTTGGAGGGCCGGAGGGCTGGAAAACCGCGCCGCGGGCCGGGCCGGGATACTCGCGCGTCATGAGATGCGCGCAAGATTGCGAGAGAAGATGCTTTCGCAGGTTTTCAGCGAGGGGGAAAGAGCGATGGCAGACTGGGAAAAGATCGTCCTCCATGAACGGAGCGGATCATGAGTGACATGACACGAGCAGGATGAGTGGGTGACCGCCCGGAAACAACACAACCTGATCATGCTCGTCCTTGGCGCCCTGGCAGCCATAGGTCCCTTCTCCACGGACATGTATCTGCCCGGTTTTCAGGCAATAGCCCGCAGCCTGAGAACCGATATGGCCCACGTCGATCTTAGCCTCACCAGCTATTTTATCGGCATCTCGATAGGGCAGTTGGCGTACGGGCCGATGCTCGACCGCTATGGGAGGAAAAAACCCATAGTCCTTGGGCTCCTCCTGTATATATGTGCCGCCCTTGGCTGCGCATTGTCGCCGTCCATCGATTATCTGATCGCCCTAAGGTTCTTTCTGGCCGTAGGCGCCTGCGTGGGGATGGTGGGCAGCAGGGCTATTGTCCGTGATCTATTTTCCGGAAGCGAGATAGCCCGGGCATTGTCCATGCTCATGATGATATTCGGTATCGCCCCTATTATCGCTCCGACCATAGGCGGCATGGTAGTCACGCTGCTCGGCTGGAGATTCATCTTCGGCGTCCTCGCCGCAATTGCCGTAGTCGTGCTTTTTGCCGTGGAGCGGCTGCTTCATGAGACCAGGCAGGCGGACCTGTCCGTCTCTCTTCGACCGGGGAATATAGTTAGGGAGTATCTCAACGTCTTTAAAGAGCGAGAATTCATCGTGTACGCCGGGGCGGCCTCAGCAGCGACAGCGTGCCTCTTTTCCTACATCACCGGCTCTCCTTTTGTATTCATCGATCTATTTGGTTTTACTCCAACGGAGTTCGGCTGGATATACGGGGTCAATGCGTGCTCGTTGATCGCCGCCAACCAGGTCAACAGGGTGCTGCTCAAAAAGTACGACATCAGACGCGTGCTGCTCGTCTGCACCGTTGTGCAATCCTCAATAGGCCTGCTCCTGCTGGCCGGAAGCTATAGGGGATTTCTTCCTAAAATGGCAACGCTCGGCCTCATATTCTGCTTTCTCTTCTGTTTCGCTTCTATCATGCCGAACGCGATGGGATTGGCGCTGCAACGGTTTTCTCGAAATGCGGGCAGTGCGTCGGCATTGATCGGAGGCATGCAGATGATCGTTGGAGCCCTCGCTTCGGCATTGGTCAGCTATTTGCACGATGGAACAGCCTTTCCGATGGCCTTGATGATGTGCGCCTCTGCAAGTACTGCATTTATGCTGCTCGGCACTGCGACTTTTTTCTCCACACATCTCGGCCATAGGCGTGAGCCGGGGCGTCCTTCAATAATTCAATAAGAAATAGTGGACACATCACGTCAAAAGCCTGATCAACCCGGGCGGTGGGCGACGTTTAAGATACTATGCATCTCCGCCGATAACTAATCAGTGCGAAGTCAAGGTGTCTTGATTAAAAACGAAACTATGACGAAAAAGGAGCTCCTCGAAGAGTTGGGAGAACTGCGGCGGCAGGTCGCCGCGCTCAGATCGGCGGACATCGAGCACACACAACTGGAGGAAGGGCTCAAGATACAAAGGGAGAAATACAGCGCCGTATTTGATTCGATAAGGGCGAGAGTCTGGTACTTTGACGCGGAGGGGCGTATCCGCCGCGTCAGCAGTATGGCCGTCCGTGATTTGGGCTTGCCCGCCGAAGCCGTTGTCGGCAAAACTTTGTATGAGGTGTTTCCCTTCGATCAGGCAAAGAAGATGGAAGCCAACAATAAAGAGATCATCGCCTCCGGGGAGCCGAAGTTGGGGGTTATAGAGGAATACACGCTCTCTTCCGGGGCAAAGGGGTGGGCCCAGTACGACAAGATTCCCTATTATGACAAGAAAGGGGAAGTTGCCGGCGTCATGGCCTTTGCCTACGATATCACCGAGCGCACGCAAGCCGAGGCGCCGCTGCATGCGGGAGCAGCACCCCTTGTCGCTTGTTCTCATGGATATAGATTTTTTCAAGGAGTTCAATGATCACTACGGGCATCTGGAGGGAGATGACTGCCTGCGGCGGGTCGCGGATGCCCTGGTTTCCGTGGTCAGGCGGTCGGGAGACCTGGTAGCCCGCTACGGCGGCGAGGAGTTTACGTGCGTCCTGCCCAATACCGACGCGAAGGGCGCCGAGACGGTTGCGTACAAAGTGAGAGAAAAAATGGATGAGATCGGGATACCCCACCGTTTTTCAACGGCGGCGGATCACGTGACCCTGAGTTTCGGAGTGGCTGCCCTGATCCCTCAAAAGGACCAAGTTCCCTCAGATTTGCTTCAGCTCGCCGACGATTTTCTCTACTCGGCAAAGCAGAACGGCAGAAACCAGGTGCAAAGCTGGCGGCAGAGCGGAAGAGCAATTTCTTGACACCATCCTCCTTGCCCTCTACAATGTAAAGAAGCTACCGAAAGAGACGAAAAGGAGGGATGTGATGACAGGAGCAGCGGTGCTGGCGGCCCTGGGGTTAGTAGTCTTCTGCGCGGGCTCGGTCCTTGCCGGTGAGCCGTTTGAAACAGATACCATCACCACGTCTGCCGGCAACCTGGAGATCACGTTTATCGGCCATGCATCGCTCATGCTGCGGTTCGGCGGCAAGATCATCCATGTCGACCCCTTTGATCAGTTAGCTGATTACGGGCAGCTCCCAAAGGCCGACATGGTCATCCTTACCCACGAGCACCGCGATCACCTGAGCCCCGGCGCGCTGAAAAAGGTGCGCACCGAGAAGACCGTCGTGGTGCTCACCAGGCTATGCGCCGGGCAGGGAGGGGGCGGTACGGTGATGAAAAACGGTGACGTCCTCACGATTATGGGGATACGGATCGAGGCGGTGCCCGCTTACAATCTCGTCCACAAGCGGCCTGACGGCGCCTTCTATCATCCGAGGGGGGACGGAAACGGCTACGTCCTGACCTTCGGGGAGACGCGCGTCTACATCGCGGGCGATACCGAGAATACCCCGGAGATGAAGGCATTGAAGGGCATCGACTATGCGTTCCTGCCCATGAACTTGCCGTATACCATGACGCCGGAAATGGTTGCCGATGGGGCGAGGGCATTCAAGCCGAAGGTGCTCTACCCTTATCATTACGGCGATTCGGATACTTCCCGGCTTGTCGCGCTGCTGAAGGACACCCCCGAGATAGAGGTCCGTGTCCGCCGGATGAAGTGAGCCGGTTTTTGCTCTCCGGACGGGGTCTTGTGAAAAAGACGTCGCCCGTCCGGCTCTTGTGCGTCCTTACAGGGCTCAACCTCTTCAACTACCTGGACCGGTATGTGCTGAACGCCGTGCGCACCCCCATGGCGGCCGAGTTCGGCGTGAGCTATGGGGACTCGGGGAGGCTCTTCACCGCGTTTATGGTCGGTTACTTTCTCACCTCTCCCTTCTTCGGCTACCTGGGTGATCGTGTCTCCCGGAGACTCCTCATCATTCTGGGGATTCTGGTCTGGAGCGGAGGAACGGTGCTGACCGGCGCAGCCCACGGTTTCGGCATGCTCCTCTTCTACAGGGCTATGGTGGGTGTGGGAGAGGCGAGCTACGCGACCCTGAGCCCGGGTCTCATCTCGGACACCTGGCCGCGTGCGGCACGGAACAACGCGCTGACGGTCTTCTACGTGGCAATTCCCGTAGGCTCGGCAATGGGTTATATCCTCGGAGGCGAGGTCGCGGCATACGCGGGCTGGCGTCACGCCTTTTTCTGGGCTGGGGCGCCAGGGCTCCTGCTGGCCTTCATGCTGCTCCTCGTCCGAGAGCCGGACCGTGGAGAATCGGATGCCCCGGGCGACGACAATCGACTTCCGCCACCGGGGCCGGGCGACGTGCTCCGGCTCTTCCGCAACGTTGAGTACAGCCTCGTCGTCTGGGGCTATGTCGCCTACACCTTTGCACTGGGCGCCTTTGCTTTTTGGGGGCCCACGTTTCTCGAGCGAGCCCACGGCCTCTCACTTGCCGGGGCGGATATGTTTTTCGGCGGCACGATAGTCGTCGCAGGGCTCGCGGGTACATTGCTCGGCGGTTTCGGGGCAACCTGGTGGCAAAGACGCACCCCCGCAGGATATGCCCTCATGCTCGGCGGCTCTGTCTTGCTTTCTGTCCCCCTGTCGCTCTTCGGGATAATTACGGCAAACACGCCGGTTGCCATGGGCCTTCTCGCAGCGGCGATTTTCTTCCTGTTCTTTTGCACGGGGCCCGTCAATACGGTGATCCTTGAAGCCGTCCCGGTCAACGTCCGCTCCAGTGCGATGGCTGTTTCCATTTTCATGATCCATCTGTTCGGAGACATGTGGTCGCCGGAGATCGTGGGCCGCCTCGCGGATCATCTGGACAGGGACCTGCAGAAGGCCGTCCTCATCCTCCCCGCGGTCTTGCTGGTCGCCGCGCTTCTGTGGATGACATTGGCTTTAAGGACCGGAAGGGCCCACAGTCTTTCGAACCCTACTTCATATTTACTTCGCGATCAGAAGACGGAGAAGTAACGAAAAACAGAAGCCGACGCGGGGATTTGAACCCCCGGACCTAGGGATTACGAATTTCAACCAGGCGTAATCACTGAATATCCTCACAAATCATATCGTTCTAACCTCTTGAATGGCAAGGGAATGTCGTTCGGCAGCGTATAGCTGCGTTCGGGAGGAAGGGTCCGTGTAGGCGGGCGAAAGCCACCTATAGGGACACCAAAAAAATGCCCCCGGTGCTTGGCGGCGTGACGGGGGCGTACTTAACTTGATTAATTAATACCTCACAACTGACGAAAGCCGTTCTCAAGAAGTACTCAGCCAAGTGCGTCATCTCGGGAGACCACGCGGAAACCTACGAATACCATCAATCACGGACAGGGACAAAGCCGGGCAAGCGGACAGAGGCCAAAGAGCCAAGGAAAAGGGAGGCCAGATTGGATAACGTCTTCAGGGCAATGAGACAGGTGAGAAGGATCATCAACGCAAATGCAGGCCGTCATTCTGCGGAGAGAAACAGGGATAAGTTCTTAACCCTGACGTTTGCCGAGAATATGACGGACATACAACAGGCGAACCGCCACTTCCATAACTTTGTCAAAAAGCTGCGCTATTACCACGGGGCCTTTGAATACCTGGGTGTTCCCCAAATCCAGTGGGAGCGATACGAGAAGTACGGCGTGAAGGTATGGCATTACCATGTTGCCGTCTTCGGCCTGCCCTACGTGCGCCAAAACGAGTTGGTCGAGACATGGGGCCATGGGACCGTGTCTATCGAGGCCATGGAGTCCTATGAGAACCCCGGCAGCTATGTGTGGCCCGGTACATGGTCAAGGACTTCTCAGGAGAAGAGCTATCGGGCCACAGGCGGTTCTTTACTTCTCAGGGCCTATACCGCCCGGAAGAGATCAGAGCGGGAAGCGTCGGCGAGATTCTGAAGAGTTTGAATATCCCGGAGGAGTGCAAGACCTATGAGATCACGTATATCAATAACCCGCTTATGGGGCCGGTGACGTACAGGCATTACGATCTACGGAAGAGGCCGCAGAAAGTGGAGCGGCAGGAGTGAAACGGTTCTGACCTGCTTCCTGAACTCGTTACTCTCCGGTTTCTTCTTTTGATATCACAGTTCAAATGGTAATGGCGAAGGCGGGGGGGAACAAAAAGGCAGGGTCATTTGCCGGCCCTGCCTTTGATGTTGGTTGAACAACGCCTACTTCCCGATCCTCCTCCTTATTCCTGCAAGTGCGGCAAGACCGGGGAAGAGGAGCCAAATTGCTGCGGGGATGGGAACGGTAGCGTTCTTGGTGAACGATTGATAAGTGAAGCTCCCCGTAACGTTGTCGGGACTATTACCCGAGGCGCCCGGGTCGACGAGACTGGCGATGCTCAGGCTGCCGCCGACGAGCGTTAGGCTGCCGCCGGGCTCGATCAACAATGTGCCCACGTTATTGGTTCCGCTGCTTAGATTGATCGTGACGCTGCCTTCGACAATGAGCGTTCCGGAGTCCGTGAAGGTGCCGAGTATCGTATACGTATCACCTTTAGCCGTGACAGAACCCCCGCTGCCGATCGTGAAAGACTTGTCGAAGGTCAGGCCGGACGGGTCGGTGATCCAGGTGCCGTTGTTGACAACCGGGCCTTGGAAGGTGGCGTACGACTTGTTGATGGTGAAGGTCGCCCCTGCGTTGTTCGTCACCGCGTTCATGAAGGTGATGTACGCAGAATTCACCGTATCACCTACAATGAAATTCCCACCGGAGTTGTTCACCACCGAGGCGTCGAACCTATTGGGCGTGGTGGACGTGCCCCCGGTCACCGTGGTTGTCCCGCTGTTCTGGAAAGCGCCCGTGATCGTGCCGCCCGAGTAGTTGTACGTGCCGGCGGCTCCCACATTGATGATGCCGGCCGTATGGGTGCCGCCCGACTGGTTGAAAGTGCCCGTGGCGCCCGCGTAGCCGACATAGGTGGTGCCCGCCACGTTGAGAGTGCCGTTATACAGGGTGTAGGTGCCTGTGCCCCAGCCAGGGCTGCTTTGACCGGACAGAAGGGGTCCGCCGCCGACGTAGAGGTTGCCGCCGACTTTGACGGAACCTCCGTCACCCGCCGGCGCGAGCTTTCCCGAGGCCGGATCGTAAGAAGCGCCTTGGTTGAACATACCCGTACCGTAGTACCCTACGAAGGCATGATTCCCCACAGTCAGGCTGCCCGAGGTCAGGTTATAGGTCCCGTTGCCGAATTCGTTCACGATGGACCCGCCGTTCGCAGAACTCCACAGTTGTGCGACGGAGCCGAGGATCAGATTACCGTCGACCTGGACAACGCCGTTCCTGTGAGTAAAGGTGCCAATGCCTGACTCGCCGACAACCATGTCGCCCTGGACGTGGAGGTTGGAAGAGCTGCCGGCCGGGACGGTCGCATCGAGGGTGTAGGTGCCCGTGCCCTGGATGGGGGTGTCCGTGGCCATGAGTAACCCGCTGCCGCCTATGGAGAGGTTATTGGTCGTGTTGCTGCCGCCCTTCTGCAGGAAGGTGCCCGTGCCGGTCTGGCCCACGTAGGTGGTGCCGCCCACGGTCAGCGTGCCGTTATAGAGGTTGTAAGCACCCGTGCCGAGGGAGTATTGCGGATAAACCTCATAAATGCCGCCGACGTTGAGGTCGGACTGTATGTCGACCGTGCCGCCGTCTCCAACGGGGTTGAACGAGCCGGGGACAGCCGGGTCATAGAAGGCCCCCTGGTTAAAGGTCCCGTCGCCGTTCGAGCCGATCACGGCCGATGCCACGGTGAGGCTGCCGGAGATCAGGTTATACGTCCCTAACCCTTGCGACGCGGGGTCCCAGGTCGTCGGCCCGATCGCCCCCACGGTGAGCCATTGGGCCGTGACCGAAGTACCGAGGGTCCCCATCGTTCCGTCAGGGTGATACCCCTGGGTGAAGACGCCGACGCCCTGCCACCCGATGTTGAGCCCCTGATCGACGGTCAGGCTGCCGTTGACGAGGTTGTAGTAGCCCGTACCCCGGTCGGACACGCCGACCGCCACGTTCCCGTAGACATGGTTCGTCCCGCCGTCCCTGATCTCCCCGGTGTCGGGCCTGTATCCCTGGTTGAAGGTGCTTGGCGCCGTGCCGCCCCAACCTACACTCAGGGCACCGGTGTTCGTGAGCGTGCCCGAGACCAGATTGTACGTGCCCGGAGCGCCATTATTTTCTCCAAGTATCATCCCTCCCCAATCAAAGGCCAAAGCAGTGGGGAAGTTGACGTTGTGGGTACCCCCGTACTGGGTGAAAGTGCCCGGCGAGCCAGAGCCGATGATCTCGGTCACCGTGTTCAAGGTGCCGGCGGAAAGGACGTAGGCGCCTGTGGTACCTGCGTTGAACGAGCTGCCGAGGTAAAGAGCGCCGGTCAAAGTCAGAGTGAGGGGATTGTAGGAACCGACCGTCACCGTCCCGCCCTTCTGGACGAAGGTGCCCGAGCCGTTGTAGCCGACGTTAAGGGTCCCTGCAATCGTGAGTGAGCCCTGGTAGAGGTTGTAGGTGCCGGTTCCGAGAGTACCGAAATTGCTCCCTCCTATGTACAGGTCCCCACCGATTGTAACGGATGCCCCATCAGGGTTCGTAAGAACATGGTTCGTGTCGTAGACGGGCGCGCCCTGGTTGAAGACGCTGCCGGACGCGGAGTTGTCGTTGTAGCCGACGTAGGCGTTCTGCACGGCGAGGCTGCCTTTGTAGAGGTTGTATGTGCCGCTGCCGGAATTATAGTAGTCGTAGGGGCTCCCCCCCAACCCCAGGTAGAGGTCGTAGAGGGCGACGGAGCCGTCGGTTTGATTGAGGGTGCCGGGGCCGTTCGAGCCCACGTAGGCGTGGAAGTTTATGTAGTCGCCGTTGATGGTGTACGTTGTGGAGGTTGCAGGGCCGACACAGAGAGGAAAGGCCGGATCGATCGTCCCGTTACTGGTACCAATCGAGCTCCCGTTGCCGCTCGTTAAAGGGTCGTAGTAGACATGGAAGCCCGGATTGACGGTGATGTTGTTGAAATTGCCGTTGGAGAGGCCGGAGATATTGAGGAGGTAGAGGGAACCGCTTCCGCCGAAGGCAAGCTTAGTGGTGTCCCCAAGCTGGAGGCTCCCCCAGCCGAAGCTCCCGTTGGACGTGTAGGTGGCTTGTGCTCCCGAGAAGTAGAGGTTGCCGCCCCAGGTGTTCCACAGGCCCTTTTGGGTGCTGTCGTTCTCGAAGTTCGTTACCACTTCGTATGTCGTGCCGCTCGCCGCGGTGAGGTAGCCGCCATTTCCCACGACGAGACTCCCTGTGGTTATCGTTCCGCCCGTCAGGTTGAAGGCGCCCGTGCCGTTGTAGCCGACGTAGGTGGTGCCGTTAACCTTGAGATTTCCCGCATACAGGTTGTAGGTGCCCGTGCCGGTAGTGCCGGCAACGCCGTCGGGGCTTCCGCCGATGTAGAGGTTGCCCGTCGTGTGGGTGCCGCCGTCGGGGGTTGACCACACCTGGCTGTAGGGGTCGAAGATAGAGCCGCCCTGGTTGAACGTGCCCGTGCCGTTGTAGCCGACGTAAGTGGTGCCGTTGACGGTCAAAGTTCCCGCATAGAGGTTGTAGGTGCCCGTGCCTGAGCCGAGGCTGCCCGAGCCCGTCGTGTCCGGCCCGCCGCCGATGTAGAGATTGCCGGTCGTGTGGGTTCCGCCCTTGGATGACACAAAGTACTGGCTGCCAGGGTCCAGCATGGGCTTGCCCTGGTTGAAGGTACTGCCCTGCTGTGAGGCGTCGTTGTAACCGACGTAGGTGTTGCCGCCTACTTTCAGATTTCCCGCATACAGGTTGTAGGTGCCCGTGCCAATGGCGCCGTCGGGGCTTCCGCCGATGTAGAGGTTGCCCGTCGTGTGAGTGCCGCCGTCGGGCATTGCCGGTCCTTCGCCGTACGGTCCGAATACGGGCTGCCCCTGGTTGAAGGCGCCCGTGCCGTTGTAGCCGACGTAGGTGGTGCCGTTAACCTTCAGATTTCCCGTGTAAAGGTTGTACGTACCAGTACCCGTGGCCGAGGTGCCGAAGCCCGTCGTGTCGGACCCGCCGCCGATGTAGAGATTGCCTGTGCCCGGTACGAGTACATTGCTGGTGTCGAAGGTCCCGATTGTGTGGGTGCCTCCGTCGGGCGTCGCCCACACCAGGCTGCTCGGGTCGTAGACGGGCGCGCCCTGGTTGAAGGTACTACCCGAAGGGGAGGCGTCGTTGTAGCCGACGTAGGCGTTGCCCCCGACGGTCAGAGTTCCGGTGTTGAGGTTGTAAGTGCCGGTTCCGGAGCCTGAGAAAGGGTAATTGCCGTATGGATCGGACCCTCCGCCGAGGTAGAGGTTGCCCGTGCCCGGCATGGGCGCACCGTTGTTGTCTAAGGTCACGACCACCATGTTGGCCCCGCCCGATTGGTTGAAGATACCCGTGGCATTGTAGCCGACGAAGGTGTTGCCGGCGACGGCGAGGCTGCCGTTGTAGAGGTTGACCGTAGCGGTGGACCACCACCCCCCGGTCCCGATCTTCAGATCGCCGGGGCTGGAAAGAGAGCCCAGCACCAGGCTTCCCCCGGTGCCGATGTTCAGCGTCGAGTAGAAATCGATGCTGAGAGACAAGGGGCCGGCCCAATCGGTCACGGTTCCGTAGTTGCCGTCAAAGGTGACGGAGGCATTGTATGTCTGGATGGACGCGGCGTCTCCGGCCATGGGCGCTCCGTTGGTCCAGTTGGCGTCCGTGCTCCACAGCCCATCCCCCCCCTTCCAGGAGGTGCCCGCCCGCGCGGCGATCGGCAAGAAAGTCGTTAAAAAGAAGATGATTGCGACAAAACTCACCGGCCACCCAACTTTTCTATCCCGTCCTCTCATCTGTCTATCCCCCTGTGCAATTTTCCGATGTCCATTCCCGACGCGTTCTCCTCGCCGTCCGCGGCTTGCAAGCGGCCGGCCCTTCCGATGCCTCACTGTTGTTGCGAAGGCTGGGGCTTCTGGTTCTTCGCTTCCTTGATGAGTTGCTCGACCCGGGAATTTGCAGCGACCGGCTCGATTATCACGATGTGCAGCTTGTTGATGTACATATAGTCGGGCGCGTGCCACTCGTTGCCGCGCTTTATGAGTATGTTCTTAACCTCTTTGCCGTCCGGGGATGTCTGTCTCCCTATGTAGTAGACGTCCCTGAGCAGGGTATAGTTGCTTCCGGTATTCTTCATCTTCCCGAAGAAGACTTGGCCGTTGTCCATGAAGACCGCCTGATACTCGGTGCTGAAGGTCGGTATTTGCTGGCCACATGCCGTGAGAAAAAACAGGCAGCAGACGAAAAGCATGGCGGCTGACAAAAAGGTAGTGCGGCTCGACATGATAAATTTCTCCCCTTATGATCTCACCCATAAGATGCGTGGCTTCTTCTGGTAGCGCGGCTGCCTGGCTGGTGATGACCGATGATGGGGATCAGAGACCCGCTGCTTTCCGTCCCGCCCTCGCGGGCGGTTTGGTTTTTTCAGATTTTCTGCATTCTAAAACATTGTAGAACACATTGTCAAGGTAAATCATAGCATCTAAAAAAATGTTTCCTGCAACTTTGAAGTGGTATTCCTTGCTCAGCCCGAAAGGCCGAATGTGAAGACTCGTGAAAGCGGGCAAGCAAGGTTTGTAATGTAAATGGGGGGTGATGCTAAAAGAGAAAAGAACTTGCGAAAATCTCCTTGCGTGGACTATGATATACAAAGGGTGATGCATGAAGATTGAAATCGAGAGAGAAGAAGACGGCCGTTGGATAGCGGAAATCCCGGAGCTTCCCGGCGTGATGGTTTACGGAGCTACGCGGAACCAGGCTATTGCAAAGGCCGAAGCTTTAGCCTTGCGGGTCATGGCGGACAGGCTTGAGCATGAGGAAGAAATCCCGGAGCTTAAGGAAGTCTTCGCGATCTCAGCATGAGCCGATGGGCGTCAACACGAGCACAGCATGTCCTCGCGGCCCCGCTCCGCATCGGCTGGACAGTCAAGTCACAGCACGGCACTTTTCATCGTGTCCTGGCCCGTCCCGGTTGGCCTGATTACGTGTTTGCATTTCATGAGGGAGAAGAGATCCGCCCGAAGATGTTTGGCCAGGATAGCCAAACATAAGGGCCTCGCCACGGAAGACTTGTGACGACTACCGAACGGCTTGCTTCGATTTTGTTTTTCGTTTAAGGAGCTTCTCGAATATTTCAGGGCTTTGGCAGAGCCATGAGGCCGAGCAACTACGTCAGTATCACACCGGCCTCGACCACGACATCGCCGTGAAGCGCCCGCTGCAGCCGAAGAAGCCCGCCGAAACGGATTATCGCAGAAACTTGCTCGCCGCAAACGACCGAGCGCCCTCTTCGGTACACTTCAGACGGTCGTCACTTCCCCGCCCTACCGTCGTGCGCTTGCGCTTCAGGATTTCACCAAAGCACGAACCCATATGCTTCTTGCCTATCGTTCTAATTCCTTCTGACGTGTTCCCGCTAATCTGAAGGTGCTTTAGTATTTCCCCGCCTTTTTAAGCGCGGCCTCGATTGTTGCGAGCGGCAGCAGCAGAGATAACGGCGCATCCAGCAGCGGCATAGCGCCATAGCCGGCATACCATCCTGCCGCCCTTTCATTCTTGGCATCGATGACAAGCACCACGCCGCCAACCTCCGCCGAGGCCAACAGGCAGCGCCTGCCCGCCGCGAGCAGAAGTTGTCCTCCAATTCCCTGCCCTTGCAGCCTGCGATCCACGGCCAGGCGCGCCAAGCGGAAGCCCGGTACGTCATGGTGCGCCAGCCCGCGCCGTATGATCTCCGGCGTCCGGGCATAGTCAACCGAAGCGGGGCTCAGACTGTAAAAGCCGAGAATGGTTTTGTTGTCGGCATCGTCAATCGCAAGGAACGTTTTCGCACCGCCCAGCTTGTGGCTCTTGCGGGCGTAACGGTGCAAGAATTCATTCAGCGCTTCTTCGCCGCAGTCGAACGCTTCCCGATCATGTTTCTTGTTGATCGGCTCTTCGTGCCATGCCGTCACGATTATGACCGCTGCTTTGGCAATGCCCGCGCGGCTGCCAACAGTTTTGCGTTCGGCGCGGGCGGATTCTCCAGGAGATCGAGAACCCGCAAACTATCCCTCCCGGAGAGCCGCACATGATCCGCCTCCTCAATGACGGCCTTGGCGGCAAGCAAGGCATGACGAATGACAAAATCCGTCAGGTCGGTATGGTTCAGCGCCACCGCACGCAAGAGCAGCGCTTTTTCCTCGGCCCGAATTCGCAAGGACATCCGACTGTTGTTTTCAACCGCTATTCTCGGCATGGCAGCGACTCCTCCACGATTATGTACACATTCAAATAGTACATCAAAAATAGACGGGAGTCAACTTTCGAGTACGAGGCGATAGAGGCTTCGATGGGAGAGGGGTTCAGAAAATACAGGGTGGAGAGGATCAAGCCGACGGCGCTGAAAATCGAGAACGGATTGGACAGGCTGCTTAAGGTGTTCGGATTAAGAGCGTATAAGACCAAGAAGGCCGCAGGCGGTGTCCCTGTAGGCGCCATTGCCGCTGCCAAACAGGAAAATCATGATTGATAAACTTGCCAAAAATATAAAAACTTATATAATATTCTCATGGCTGTGTAGCGGCTTGCGTTCATGCTGGCCCGAAGCCGCTACAAGGAGATTGGAGGTACTATATGAGCGAGACCATCGTTGAATCGTCGGGCAATGTTTTCGTTGATCTCGGATATTCTCCCGATGAGGCCGCAATTCTTCAGATGCGCGTCGATCTCATGGCGGGTTTGAGAAAATTTATCAAAGCGAAGAAGCTTACACAGGCCAGGGCGGCAGAACTCCTCGGGGTCAGCCAGTCCAGGGTTTCGGACCTGTTTAGAGGCAAATGGGAGAAATTCAGCCTCGAAATGCTCATCATTCTTGCGACGAAGGTGGGCATGCGCGTCACGCTCAGAGCGGCGGCCTAAGAATGGGAGGTCACGAGCGCAGAAGAGATAAAGAGGCTGGACGGTATGAGCGGTGGTGCCACCCATAGGGACACCACAAAAAATGAGGATGGGGAAAATGGCCGGTAAGTTGTTGATTTTATTGAAGCCTACGCGGGGATTTGAACCCCGGACCTAGTGATTACGAAGAAGTTGTTGTTCTTTCCGGCCCTCATGTCACAACCATTTCCGAACACTTCCATTCACCATGTGGCTACCGATCCTTGAACCTTGATGGTATATCACCGCGCCTCCAAATACTTGCCATATTGCTCCGGCGTGATTTTGATTTCCTTCAATATCTCCCTGATCAGAGGGCGGGCCAAGACTCTCCCTTTATGGTGGGGCAGGGTAGTCGTTCTGCCGTCGTCATGGCGGTAAAATGCGTGACTCCCTTTTTGCCTCGTTTTGACAAACCCGAGGGAAAGCAACAGCTTTTCCAAGGTGGCCGCATCAACCAGCGGCAGCTTGCTCAAACCGCTACCTCAACCTGCTGCAATCCGACAAATTCGGGCAACTGCTCTCTTGCCTCGGCGTCCATCTCCTCCAGGCAGAGTTCCACCACTTCCTTTAAGTTCTCCTGTAGCTCGTCCAGTGTTTCCGCCTGGGTGTGAGCGCCCGGAATCCCCGGAACTGTCGCAATGTAGAATCCCGTTTCAGGGTCTTTTTCAATGTAAGCGACCGTCTTGTACATTCATGCCCTCCAGTGTTTAAGGTGTCAGTTTCTATAATCCGACACGCCCCTTTAGTATAACACTTCCCATTATATTTTGATGCCTGAAAGGGGGCTTTATAACTCGTTGAAAAGGAAAGCCGACGCGGGGATTTGAACCCCGGACCTAGTGATTACGAAGAAGTCGCAGTCTTCTACAGTCCGCATGTCACAACACTTTGCGCAGCCTTCGATTCACCACGTGGCAGCGCATGGCTCCTTAATGGTACTCCTCTTCCAACATCTCGAACCGCTCTGTTCCTATCCTTCATGTGTTTCTATGCATACTGAGCAACGCGGACTTCACGAGTGGTCGCCACGCTTTTCTTGTGAAGCTTGATACGCTCGATCTCGTGAAGGGTCTCCGCTTCAAAATAGCTCTCCCCGCAGTGCGGACAGGTTATGACGGGGATGTTTTCAATAACGAACATGTCTTTCCCTTTCCCGTAAGTTCTTGTTACCCGGCGAACACGTGCGCCTTCTTTTCCGCAGATTTCACATATCATTTGAATACCCCTTTACTCTGACGGTACATAAACCGTGATGATTACCAGTTTGCCGGTCGGACTCATTTTCGTGATTACCTCAACTCCGTCTCCCGACAGTGTTTGTCCGCTTATACGATACTTCAACTCCGCAGTTTCCTTATCCTTTTGTCTTTCGACGATCTTTCCGTTAAGTATACCGGACTCGACATCATAGATGGTGAGATCGTCATTGTTCATTTCCTCTTCAGCATGAACGGTCATTATGTATTCGTTCGTGCGTATCTTTTCCCGCATCAGCTTCAGGATTCGCTCAAACATTCAGCCCCCGTTCATATCTTAATACATTCCCCAAGGTGCGGACCTGCTGCGTTCGTCAATCGTCCTTCTCGAATGCGTGCGAAACAGCATTCCTCAGATGCTTTGTCACTACATGAGTGTAAATCTGCGTGGTCGAAATGTCTTCATGCCCAAGTAGAACCTGAATCGTTCTAAGGTCCGCTCCGTCTTCAAGCAGATGTGTGGCACAAGTATGACGGAGCACGTGGGGCGTAATCCTTTTCGTGATGCCCGCCGCCTTCCTTGCCTTCTCTATGGCTTTACGCACGTCAGTGAGGGCGTTTCCTGTCCTTCTCGATGGAAATACCAAAGGAGACCTTTTCGCTTTAACCTGGCTCATCTCGTGGGCAACCAGAGCCATCCAGAGGGCCTTTGTCATCGGCAGAACCCTTTCTTTATCTCCCTTCCCATGTGCTAATATCTGGCCCCAGGAAATCACGTTGCCTTTTTCGTCCTTGACGATGCTGTAGTCTATCTGGTCCTCGACCAGGTTTGCCACTTCCGACCGCCTCATGCCAACGTGGTATTTGCACAGCAAGAGGGCGCGGTAGAACGTGTTAAAGCACGCAATGAACCGCTTCGCTTCATCTTGATTGAGCACGACGGGAAGAGGGCGCTTATAGGGTAGGGTGCCTATCTTTACGGTGTCGGTTCCTAAATTTCCCCGTCTCGGATCGGCCGCCCAATTCGCCATTGCTGAGAGGGCCATCAGTTCAAGGTTGATCTCTCTGTTTCCGCCCTTGGTGCCCTTCGGCCTGATCTCCGCCTTTCGTTTTGTTTTGAACCTCTCGATCATGAAGGACGGAACAGCATCGATAACCATGTTCCCGAAGTAGGGAACGATATAACCGAGAAGCCTTCTCTTATGGCTCTTGTACGTGGTGTCAGAAAGGTTGTTCTTGGCCCATTCAAGGTAAGGTTCGATGAGATTTCCGACAGTAAGGGATACAGGATACTGTTTCTCCCGACCCAACTCCTTTCTGATTTCATGCTCATACTGGTGCGCCTCAGCCTCTGTCCCTTGAAAAACCTTATAAAATCTCGGCAGCTTCCTGCCCTGCCTGATGTCAACAATGTATTTGTTTTCTCCTCGTTTCCTTACAGACATGGCTTATCCTGGTGGCCCGGCTTTCCGTGCTTCAATGCCTGTTTCTCACTAAAGGCCCGTGCTTCCCTCTTCGCCTTCTCCCGAATCTCATCCCGTGGCCTTGAGCCGTCCAGACCGAGGGCGTGGAGGACCGCATCAAGTTTAGCGCTTATCTTCTTGATCTCCTTTTCCGTCTCGGTCACGGGCACGCCTCTACTTTATACAATATCCGGCCGGCCATTACACCCCTAATCCTTCAGAATGTCCCGATACGATCTGTTTTCATTTTTCAATGGCTTCTTACCCAGCTTAGCCCGCAAGTTGTTCACCAGAGGAAGCGTGGCTTCATCAAACGTGAAGTCTCGTACCAGCTGTGCGAGGAATTCCATTACTTTTGATCTGGACACCTTGGCATCCTCGGAGCCTTCGACTATCTCCGTGAGCGTGTCCCAACACTCATTGCTCAGGCTCATCATCCTTTGTGGCCTCACCCGCTTAGTGGATTTTCCCATTTTCCCTCCTTTCCTCATCTTTTTCTGTTATACACCAACTGTAAATACGGTGTCAACAAAAAAATGTATATACGGCCAAACTTTTTTTCCAGCCACACCCGGAAGAACATTTTTCTTAAGTTTCCCTTCTGCCGGTGGTACAATACTTCTACAGCGGGAGGATGTGGCCATGACGCTCTTCGCGGCAATTACGTTGGTATTTTGCTATATCCTCATTGGCATAGGATGTGCGAAGGTGCTGCGGAATGATATGAACGAGCTCTATTACGATTGGCCTGAGAGTAAGTCTCTCATAATTCTTCTGTGGCCCCTTGAACTGGGTCGAGCGATTGCGCGGGCATCTGTTTATCACGGTACAAGGGGAGGCGAATATCACCACGAATTCGATGCCATCCTTCATCATCTTGGCGATATTGGAAGATTACTTGATACGAAACTGACCGAGTTATCGGAAGTAGTTACGGTCAACAACCCCGCCTGGGGCAATGACTCCGCCCATGAGAGCAAAAAAGCAGCCCTGATATCCTTATATGCCAACCATCTAATGAACGGAGAGGCCCTGTCCCCTGACGAAGCTTACACAAAAGCCGTCTTTATAACGGATATCAGACGGCACATTGACCGCAGCAATGAGTTCCGGTCTGAGACGGCTCTCCGATCCTCTGCCTTTTTCATAAAAGAAGTCTCTGAGAAGGCGCAAACGTTAGGGCGGCACGCGCTATACAAGCCAATGTATACCGCAATCGCAATCAAGGAATGGAAAAAGGGATTAACGCTTCGTCAAAATAGCAGCAGAGCCTTCGATGCCTACAGCGGCGAATATGGCTACGATATATTTATTCAGGATGCGGCTATTTTATATAGGTTACAGCAATTAGGAATCCTGACACTTGAAGACCGTGAATCAGGACCAGTTTTCTACAAACTATGCGAAACAGACCTCTCTAATATACGGCGCACTATCTTTGGAACCTTAGAGCCAGACAATTACATGGACAGCGACGAATATTTTCATCGGGAATGCTCTAAATCAGCAATTGATAGTGAATTACCGTTCACGTTCCCCTAAGGCTCGGATGTGGATACCTGCTTCATCATCCTGCTTCCGTCAATTCTTGTTTGGGTGGTAGGGTATGGGGATCGGATGACGAGAATTGCGAAAAAAAGGGTTGCGTGTATATTAACGCAATAGACTGATGAAAATCGACATCGAAAATGTTGCCGAAGAAAAAGGCAAACATATTGCCAAAATAGTTTTCGAAAAATACGGTGAAGATCCGATGATAGAACATAAATCAATGGTTGCGTCTTTTTTAGACGGACTCCTTGAAGGCGGCTATTCGCGTCTAAAGGTAGAGAACGAAATTTATGAACGATCCTTTCATGAAGCCACATCTTTCTTTTTAAATCATGGTGATGAAAAATTTGATGATAAGACCATTGAAATCTTGCAATTCCGTCTCAAAGTAAGGTTGCAAAATCCTAAACAAGTTAGAAAACTGACACCCGAAGAAATGTTTGCACATCTCATCAAAATTTATGTCATCGATTTCTTGCTTGAGGATGGTCTTGTTATATAGGATCAATGATGCTAAATTTCAAAGAAAAATCCAGTGACCATATCTTTCGGCTTCTTTACGTGGTTCGTAACGCTGCGCATCATCGCTCATTAGGGATGGTACGCAGGGATAGTCCGCAGGGATAGTCCGACCTATTGGATTCTTATTTCTAATAACTTTCTTGACATGGCTATCTTAGAATGGTGTAAAGTCTTTGGCACTGACAGCGAACCAACCCACTGGAAAACCCTTGTGAGCGAGTGCAACTCTTTTCGGAATGGCCTTTTGAAGCATATCGGCCTCGATGAAACAGGTTGGAAATGCTACTGGGAACAAGTTAGGGATTACAGGAACAATGCACTCGCGCATCACCGGAAAAACGACAACGTAAAAGACTATCCGGTTTTAGATAATATTCTCAAATCTGCTTTTTATTATCATGAGTGGCTTATAAAACATCTGGAAGCTATTGGGATTATTGAAGAGCCAAGTAACCTTGAAGAGTATTACAACAGTTGCCTTGAACAAGCAAAGTTGTTTTCGGCAAATGCTTACGGATCAACCAAGGATATCAGAGAGAAAGTACATTAGAAACTGCGGCGATCCGGTTCGGTCATCACCATGAACACGCCCACCCGTACTCCCCGTTGCCTTCTTCCGGGCACCAGACGCGACCGACGCGACCGGCCGCAGCTTCGAGCCTGAACAGGGCGTAATCCTTCGCGGGCACCCGAAGGGGAACCCATATCACCTGCCCCTTGATCTCGATCCCCAGGGAGCAGCGGAAACGCTTCTCGTTCAAGTCCGTCTCCATCGCCTTCCCGATGTACTTGGTCAGGTAGGAGGCGAGCGCCGATTTCCGCCACTGGAACCCTGCGGGCGATCTCTTGTACTGGACATCGATGTTGCCCTCTCCGATGATGGAGCGCCACAGACCCCGGAGAAGGTCCACATTCTGGAATCCTTTCACGGCAAGATGGAAATGGACAGCGCCCCTCCCTTGAGTTTCGGAAACTACGACCCAAGGCCAGTCGGAGCGATGTTTATGAACCAGCCGGACGAACCTTTCAAAGTCCGCCCAGGCCCTCCATCTCTCGGTTATGTTCTCCCTGTACGTCAGTGTGAGAAGGTGGTCCAGCCCGGCCGCCATGACCTTACGCCTGAGATTTGCCTTCGCCCTGCGTATGCATCTATCAAGATTTGCGGCCCTGCTTTTAGATTCTCCTCTCTTCTGTGTTTTCTTCCCCTCTTTCTTCCCTGATATTCCCCAGGTGACTTCTGCGTCCTCTTCTCCATAGTCAATGAGTGTGATTTTATGTCGGGGAATCATGGCAATCCCCCGTCAGTTCACACTTTAACGAGATGTGTCCTCCATATAAATCTAGAAAGACCCTCGCCGCTTCGCGTCGAGCCCTGCCCCGATCTCGCCCCCGCCCCCGTGCTCCTCCGTCCGCGCGGGAGTCGGGGGACAAGCTCGGGGCAGGCTGTATCCCCCCTGTAAATTGTGCTGTATCGATCCACCAGAGGCCCACACCGTTACTCATCGGTTTTCACCGAAGGAAGCCGATGCAGGGGAGGCCCGAGCAAAGGGTTTCGGCTGCGAAGCCTCAGCGGGCGAAACGCGTAATAAAGCGCCCACCTATCCGGCAGATCGGGACCGGGCGAAATAACATGCAGAGTGGACGGTTTGCCCGATTCGGGCGATATACTTGACTTTACTGTAAAATCGACTACAATAAGATTGTCACGTGTTGACCGCATGTGATATGCTCCCCGCCCCCGTGACGCCGCCAAGCACCGGGGGCCTTTTTATTCCGAGCCTACGTCATCCGACACCTGGACAAAAAAAGACGCCCTTGGTTCCGCACCTTGGGCGTCTCGCTATCGTTTCGAACTGACTGTTATTTAGGGCTATATGGACGGAAAAGGGTAGGGCGATTCCCGCACAGCGCACATGTGGTGACTGGTGGTGACTGCTTCGTGGATTGTGAAAGGGGAAAAAGTTGTAAGTTGTTGAAATTAAAGCCGACGCGGGGATTTGAACCCCGGACCTAGTGATTACGAATCACTTGCTCTACCACTGAGCTACGTCGGCATTCGTGATCGTGCCGCGTGGAGCAGTTGTGCGGCCTCTTATTATACAAGTTTTCCTTCGGCTTTTTCCAGTTTTTCTTTCGTAGCTGTCTTCTTTGCCCGCCCTTGACCCTGGTCTTGTTCTTTGTCCGCGTCGAGCACCTCCCTGACCTTATGGAGGAGCTGGCTCGGCGAGAGCGGCTTGGAGACGTAATCCACTAGGCCTTTGCGGATGCCTTTCTCGAAGACCACGTCATTGGTATATCCGCTCATGAAAAGGGCCTTTCTTGACAGAGATGACGCTCACGTGGACCTCCCGATAGAACAATTCCTACCGTTTAGATTCTCATATCTGGACCCTCTCTGCAAGCTTAATAATAGGCCCTATAAGTCTTATAGGACCTATTATTTAAGCAGGACTTCACAAGATGCCTTCCTTATGGTAGCCTTACGGATGCAACGGCCGGACCTGATGCGCCGAATGTGTGCAAAAACTACATCAGATCGGTTATCCGGCGAGCGCGAGAGATGAGGAAGCGACTGCGAGCGATATTTGAGAAACTCCTTTTCGCATTCGGGCAGCGTCACTGGTGGCCCGGTGATTCCCCTCTCGAGATCATGGTAGGGGCCGTCCTCACGCAAAATACGTCATGGCGGAACGTGGAAAAGGCGATCGATACTATGAAAGGGAAGGGTCTTCTGGAGATCGACGCCCTCCACCTGATAGAGGAGGACCGCCTCGCCGACGTCATCCGACCCGCGGGATTCTATCGCGTGAAATCGAAGCGCCTGAAAGCACTCATCACGGACGTCCACGATCGGTATGGCTCATCTATCGAGCATATGCAGCAGGCGCCGACACGGCAGCTTCGGGATCAGTTGCTGTCGGTAAAGGGGGTGGGCCCCGAGACGGCGGACAGCATACTGCTCTACGCGCTCAATCGCCCGGTTTTCGTGGTCGACGCCTATACGAAGCGGTTCTTGAAGAATCACGGTCTCTATGACGGCGACGGCGATTATCATGACGTGCAGAAGTTTTTCATGGATAATCTTCCCCGGGATACGTATATTTTTAACGAATTTCACGCGCTTCTTGTGTGTCTTTGCCAGCGGCATTGTAAAAAGAGGCCCGACTGTCCGGCATGCCCTCTTACGGACGAAGGCGGACGCGCGTAAAAGGAGACGGGCCGTCCGCCCGTGAGGGATAAAGGTTTTCACATTGCGTCTGCGGCGGCAAGATAGATGTTTGCAAGCCCCCTCAGAACCTATATACTATTTACAGGTTGAGTGACGAGTGATGAGTGCCGGACTTCGTTGTCTCCATTGTACCGGATAGGGTTTTCTCGATGATAATATGCGTGGTGGACGGGCAGGGTGGGAAGATCGGGAGTATCATTATCGCAAAGCTTAAGGAGCGTTTGAAAGAGGACATAGAGGTTATCGCTCTCGGGACGAATTCCGCGGCTACCCAGAACATGATGAAGGCAAGGGCCAACCGGGGGGCTTCGGGAGAGAATGCGATTGCCGTGACCGTCAGGAAGGCGGATATTATCATCGGCACCATGAACATCCTCATGGCCAATTCCATGCTGGGGGAGTTGACCCCGCGGATGTCGGCCGCAATAGCCAAGTCGGCCGCGACGAAATACGTCCTGCCGGTCGCACAGGAAAATGTGGTCGTGGTAGGTAAGGGGGAGCATTCGATTCCCCAGATGGTCGGCCTTCTGGTCGATATGATAGAGAAGGAGACAGGCAGATGTGTGAAGTAAAGGTATTCAAGAAGGAAAAGGACGAAGAGATCCTGCTGCTCAGGGACGTGTATCTGATAGAGGAGGAAGTCGACGGACTGAGGTTCGAGACGATCTTCGGTGAGCAGAAGGTACTTGAAGCGGAGATCGTCTCGGTATCGCTGTCGGAGAATAAGGTGGTGATCAGGGAGAAGAGGCCATCGGCGATATAAGCGGCACACGTTTTTGGGGCCCGGGAGTCCCGCCGCACCGGAACACCGTGTGGGCCCCCGACAGAGTTGAGCCGGAAGAGAAGTGAGCCTCATACTGTTCCAACGTCGTAAGCTATCTCCAGTATCCGGTCGATCCTAAAGGTGCGTTCGCCCTTTCGGAGACAGCAATAAGCCCTGAGACCTTCGAAGACCTTCCCCCTATATTCCATCTCCTCTACGGAGATCGGCCGTATGGTGCGGCGCGACCGCGTGTCGTCAGGTCTGAGGTAGAGGATTTCGAGGTTAAGTCCGCGCCTCATGGCGTCTTCAATGACCCTGCGCTTCTCGTCAATGCCCATCCTCTCATCGGCCTTTCTGTACTGGAACCTCGTGAGGAAATCGGCTACCCGCCAATCCGCGAGGATATGGGCCTTCGTGATCTTTTGGATGAGGGTGATGCCGGCCAGTCTCGTGCAGCGGCTGAGCGCCACATAGACCTGGCCGTGAGCAAACGCGCCGCGGCCTATGTCGATGACGACCCGGTCAAATGTCTTGCCCTGGCTCTTGTGGATGGTGACCGCCCAGGCAAGGCGGATCGGATACTGGGTGAAGGTCCCTGTTTTTCTGGCGGAGATGCGTTTCGTCGCTTTGTCATACTGATATTCGAAGATCTCCCACGTACAGGGCGACACTTCGACAAGAGCGCCGTCGGGGAGTGTGACGGCTACCCGGTCGTCCTCGCCCTGCGGTTTCTTGATGCCCGAGACAATGCCTATTGTCCCGTTCACCCACCGGCCGGCCTTGTCGTTGTTGACGAGCATTACCTGGGCGCCTGCTTTGAGGCTCAGGGTTTCCTCCGCGGGCAGGGAGGACCGGTCGAATACACCCGTAATAATGGATGCATACTGCCGAAGGGGCCCGGAAAGGGACCCGAGCCTCTCGGCGTTGCAGGCTGCCGCAAGGGCGTTGGTGCTCGTCAGGGTGACGCAAAAGGCGCCGTCAGGGGGGACAATTCCGGGGTGGTGTCGCTCGTTTAGCCTCTCGATGTCGGCGTCGGTGCAGGACCTGTTCCGGATCGCATTGAGGAGGGCGATGAATTCAGGCTCTGTCTGGCGATAGACCTTCTCCAGCTCGATCAGCTCCATGTCATACGTCGGTTCCTTAAAAACCTGCGCCGAGAAGAAATAGGGCGTTTCATACCGATGCGTGAAGATCTCCCGCTCGGATGCAGTTACCACCGGCGGGAGCTGATAGAGGTCGCCGATGAAGACCATCTGCACGCCCCCGAACCACCGGTTGCGGTGAGGGCCGTTCAGACGCAGAAATTTTTCGACGCAATCGAGGAGATCGGCGCGCACCATAGAGACCTCGTCGATGATGATCGTGTCAAACTCCCTGTAGATGTCGCCATCCCGTACCTTCCTGATCTTGTCAGGGGTGACGCTCGGCTTGAAATTGAAGAAGGAGTGGATCGTCTGACCCTGCACATTGAGGGCGGCCACGCCTGTGGGCGCGAGTACCGCAACCTCCTTGCGGGTGGTAGTTCGAAAGAGGTCGAGGAGCGTCGATTTCCCCGTGCCTGCCTTCCCGGTGATGAATATGTGGCGGTTCGAGTGTTCCATGAGGTCGAGGGCTTTTGCGAAGTCGGCGTTGATATCGATAGGGGTTTTCTTCATCTTTAGCCCTTTCGTCCCTCGCCTCCGGTTACGCGGGGAGGCCCTTTGCACACAGGTGAAACCTCGTGGCGCGGCTCCCACACCGTAGCACAAACGCTCCTTGACTGCAAGCTTCAACGTGCTTCCGTCGCGAACCTGTGTCGGTTGAACTTCCGTCCTGTCTCGTGTACACTATGGCGTTTGCCTATTTTTGCAGTCATCCCAATGAGACTATGAGCCAGGATTTCCGATGCTTTCAGTTGCTGATCTGACAAAAACCTACGGTCCCCAGGTCGTCTTCGACGCGGTGAATTTTACGGTAGGAGACAGGGAGCGCGTGGGCCTCGTGGGCAGGAACGGGAGTGGGAAAACCACGCTGCTGAGACTGATCACGGCTGAGGAAGAGCCCGATTCGGGAAGCATCAATATCCCGCGAAACTACGCGATAGGGTATCTTTCCCAGACCCTTTCCTTCGTGAAGGGGAGCGTGCTCGGGGAGGCCTCTCTGGCCCTGCCGCCGAGGGAGGACGGGACGGATGAGACCTATAAAGTGAAGAGCATCCTTCTCGGCCTTGGCTTCGACGAGGCCGATTTCCGGAAAAACCCCCTGGAGCTTTCGAGCGGTTACCAGATCCGGCTCAACCTCGCGAAAGTGCTCGTCTCGAAGCCTGACCTTCTGCTGCTGGACGAGCCCACCAACTATCTGGATATCGTCTCGGTCCGTTGGCTCGGCCGGTTTTTGAGGGAGTGGAAGGGTGAATTGATCCTCATCACTCATGACAGGACCTTCATGGACAGCGTGACAACCCACATGATGGGCATCCACCGCGAGTCCATGCGAAAGATAGCCGGCTCGACGCACAAGCTCTACCAGCAGATCCTCCAGGAAGAAGAGGTGTACGAAAAGACGCGGGTCAACGACGAGAGGAAGCGGAAGGAGCTGGAGCAATTCATCAACCGGTTCCGGGCGCAGGCAACCAGGGCCCGCGTGGTCCAGTCGAAGATCAAGGTCCTCGACAGGACAAAGAGCCGCGAAAGGCTGGAGCAGGCGAAGGTCCTCGACTTCCAGTTCCCGGCGGCGCCTTTTTCCGGCAAGTGGCTCATTGAGGCGCGGGACCTGTGCTTCTCCTATGACGGCGGACCATTTCTCATCGACGGCCTCACCTTTGCCGTCGGCAGGCGGGACAGGATAGGGATTATCGGTAAGAACGGCAAAGGGAAAACCACGCTTCTCAGCCTCCTCGCCGGTGATCTCACACCCGTACAAGGCACGGTCGGCCGTTCGGCGAACCTGCGGACCAATTATTTCGGTCAGGTCAATATCGACCGCCTCAGCGGGGAGGGGACGGTTGAAGAGGAGATCCTTCAGGCAACACCAGATTTCAGCCGCGGCGCTGCCCGGAACATCTGCGGCTCGATGCTCTTCGAGGGGGACCGGGCTTTGAAGAAGATCGCGGTGCTTTCCGGTGGGGAGAAGAGCCGTGTGCTCCTCGGAAAGATGCTCGCCGCACCGGCAAACCTGCTGCTCCTCGACGAGCCGACCAACCACCTCGACATGGAATCTGTCGATTCCCTCATCGAGGCTGTCGACGCCTTCGAGGGGGCCGTCATACTCGCCACCCACAGCGAGATGATCCTCCACGCCCTCGCGGAGCGGCTCATCGTTTTCGAGGGAGGGAAGCCGTGGCTTTTTGAGGGGACATACGGGGATTTCCTGGAGAGGGTAGGCTGGCAGGACGAGCAGACGGCGGCCCCCGAAACCGGCCGGGTCGTCGACCGGATCGACAAGAAGTGGCAGCGGGCAGAGAAGAAAGAACTGAAGCGGCTGCGTGCTGCCATCATTGCCGAGCGCTCGGCTGCCCTCTCGCCGCTCAGCCAGCGGATCTCCCGGCTGGAGAAGACGATCATGGAGCTCGAGGGACGCATAGAGGCCGACAACCTCACGCTTGGTCGCGCGACACAAGCCGGACAGGGTAAAACGATTGCGGCCCTTTCCATTTCCATTCACGACGCAAGAAAGAGGATCGACGAGGTTTTCGGGGAGCTGGAGGCAGCCTCGAAGGAACACCTTGCGAGGGCACGAGAGTTCGAGGCCAGGCTCAAGGCCGTGGGCGCAGCGGACGTTGACGACGGGCCGGGGGCCAAGGCAGCGCAAAATCGATAAAAAGGAGCGGCTATGAGACGATGGGTGTTGGCGTGGGCGATGCTATTCTTTGCAGGAAGCATGTGCGCGGCGGAAGAGCCGTTCAAGACACAGAAAGACAAGGTGAGCTACGTCATAGGGATGACTGTCGCCCGGGATATGCAAAGGCAGGGCGTCGACCTGAATGCCGATTTGTTTATGAAGGGGATCAGGGATGTCCTTTCCGGCGCAAAGCTGGCCATAAGCGACCAGGACGCGCAGGAAACGATGAGCGCATTCAAAAAAGAGTTCACTGAAAAAAAACAGGCGGCGATGAAGAAAGCGGCCGAGGAGAATAAGAAGCAGGAAGAGGCGTTCCTCAGCGAGAACAAGAAGAAGGCAGGGGTGCACACCCTGGAAAGCGGGTTGCAGTACAAGGTCATAAAGGAAGGGAGCGGAAACAAGCCGACCCTCTATGATAAGGTAACCGTCAATTATCGCGGCACTCTTATCGATGGGACCGAGTTCGACAGCTCTTACAAGCGGAAGCAGCCGGCCACTTTCGCGGCCAACGGTGTGATCGAGGGCTGGCGCGAGGCGCTGCTGTTGATGAAGACCGGATCGATTTGGCAGATATTCGTCCCCGCGAAGCTCGCCTACGGGGAGGCGGGGGCGGGGGGAGGCGTCATCTCGCCGAATGCCATGCTCATCTTTGAGGTGGAGCTGCTCTCCATAGGCGAGGCGGCGCCCCAGGCCGGAGGGGCTGCCGGCAGCGCACCCGGGCCGGCGAACAAAGAGGGCAAAAAGTAATAACTATTGTTTTGCGATAAAAGTGGTAAGCATGACCGAGCGTTTCTTCTTTTCCCAGAAGACCTCGATATCGATTTGCCTGACCTGATCGATAGACGTCTCGGTGACCACCATCACGTAGGAGAAGCCGTCAGGGTCCTGTTCGTCTATGAGACCCTCGGTTTTTCCTACATCAGGGAAACCCGTTCTCTCGACTTCTTTCAATTTATCGTCGGCCGCGAGGGTCGCGTCGGTAACCTTCCTCGCATGATCTTCCAGATCCATGGAAGTGATAACCAGCGTGATAAAGGAGACAAGGGCAATGGAAGCGATTGCTAACGCAACCATTACCTCAAGAAGGGTTGTTCCTTCCCTTGAGCGATATTTCCTCGATGTAGCCATCTTTGCCCGTAACCTGTGCCGTCAAAGGGTTTGTGAGCAGCGAATAGTATTCCGAGCTTCCTTCAAGATGGACCAGAGTCCTGTCCACCATCCCGCTCGCGTGGAAGGTCATGTAACATTTCCCCTGCGGAAAGACCTCTCCATTGATGACAACGTCTTTAATCCGGTAATCCTCCGGTAGGTGCAGGAGGCCTGTTTCTACAAATCCGTCCTTTACATCCAGCCTTCCCACACGCGCCTCGCCCTTCGAGACGTCAAATTCGATCGCCCTGTTTTCGTAGTGGGAGATTGCATCTTCCCGGATCACGGCGATGTTGATCGAAAAATCCTCCAGCAGCGCTTCCTTCCCTTTTTTTGTGGCGACATTCCAGTTCACGGAAGCGAAGGTGATAAATATGGAGATGAGCAGGATTACGATAAGCAGCTCAACAAGGGTAAATCCCTTAATCCTTCGTGAGGTCGGTACTGGAAATGTCCGCATTTTTACCTGTCCCGCCCAACTCCCCGTCTGAGCCGTAGCTTACGATCTCGTAATCCTGCCCGTCGGCTGTGGGAGAGACATAGTAGTAAGGGTTGCCCCAGGGGTCTTTCGGAACGGCGGTGCCGTCCAGGTACCCGCCCTCACGCCACTTTTTCGGGATCGGTGTTGCTTCGGGCTTCTTGAGAAGGGCGATAAGACCCTGCTCCGTGGTCGGATAGGACCCGTTGTCGATCTTATAGAGCTTGAGCGCGCTCTCGATGGCCTTGATATCCATCTTGCCCTTGACTCTTCGGGCCTCCTCGGGTCTTTCCATGATCCTCGGAATGAGGAGTGTGGCAAGAATGCCTATGATAACGATAACAATCATCAACTCGATGAGGGTAAAACCCTTCCTGTTACTGTGGTCTCTTTTGCGCAGCATGGTTCCTCCTTGCCCTATCATCGGACGAGCACCTTGTTCATCTCGAAGAGCGGCAGCATTATCGAGACGAGGATAAAGGCTATGACCGCCCCAAGAATGACTATAATGAGCGGCTCCACCATAGAGGTAAAAGCGGCTATCTTCTGATTGGCGTTTGTCTCATAATACTCTGAGACGCTTGCGAGCATTTCCTCCAGATTTCCGCTCGACTCTCCCACGGAGACCATATCCGCGACGTAGGATGGAAAAATCGGTGTTTCCCTCAGGGCTATCGAGAGGTCGGCGCCGCGCTCGACCATCCTGGACATATTCATGACGGCATCGGATACGATGCTGTTTTTCATGGTCGAGCTCACCACCACAAGGGACTGGAGCATGTGGACGCCGCTCTTCAATAAAGTTCCCATGATCTTGGCAAACCTGCTGATCAGGACCATCCGGTAGAGGCTCCCGAACAGGGGAGACCGCAGGACAAATCCATCCCAGAACTGTCTGCCCTTCCGGTTGCTTTTGACCCACCGGGAAAAACCAAAAATGGCGAGCCCGAGAGAGATGGCGAAGATAAAGAGATAGCTGTTCACGAAATTCGTGATGGCCATGAGCACCTGGGTCGGCATGGGCAGTTGTTGGTTCATCCGGTCAAAGATTTTGGTGACCATGGGGACCACGTAGCCGATAAGGAAGAGGAGAACGCCTGTTCCCACTACGCACATAATAGCGGGGTAGACTAAGGCTGCCTTGATCTTTCCTTTCACGTTCGCGCGGCTCTCAAGCAGGTCCGCCTGATACTTGAGGATCGAATCGAGGGCGCCCGTCTTCTCGCCCGCCGACACCGAATACACGAAGAGGTTGTCGAATATCTCAGGGTAGGCTTTGAGCGCCTCCGAGAGCGGGGCGCCGCCTTTTACCTCGTCGCGCAGATAGCCGACTATCTCCTTTTCCCTCGCTCCTTCGAGCTGGTTTGCGATAATGGTAAGGGCCTGGAAAAGAGGCACGCCGCCCTTGAGGAGGGAAGCGAGCTGCCGCGCCAATTGTATGGGCAATCTCTGTTTTATGCCGAAGGAAAAGAACAAGGTCCTCTTTTCCCTCTGTGTTGCTGTCTCTTTGAGCGAGACCAGATAGAGCCCCCTGTTCCTTACTTCGTTTTTGGCGGTTGCCTCCCCGTCCGCCTCTATGTGGCCGTGTTCGGGTTTTCCCGTCTTTCCTATTGCGTAGTACCTGAAATTCATATCGTTCCTCTATTCCCGGTCTGCGCTCCACCCCTTCCTCGTAGAACGGGCCTTTTTGTCATTCTATGGTGACCCGGACGATTTCGGACACCGTGGTGTCTCCCGCCAGGACCCTGTTGATGCCGTCCTGCCGCAGGGTCACCATTCCTTCCTTTACCGCCTCGGCCTTTATCTCCTCCGAAGACGCTTTTCCCTGGACCATCTGTCTTATTTTGCTGGTCATCGTGAGAAGCTCGAAGACGCCGATCCTTCCCAGGTAGCCGGTGTTGAGACACTCGGGGCAGCCTTTCCCTTTATAGACCACGTGTGGTGCGCCCGCGTAGTCCTGCAGGAGCTGCCTCTCGAACTCGGGAGGCTCGTAAACCTCCCTGCAGTGGGGGCATATCCTGCGGGCAAGACGCTGCGCGAGGATGGCAGTCACGGAGGACGTGAGCAGGTAAGGCTCTATGCCCATATCGATGAGCCTTGTAAGTGCGCTTGCCGAATCATTCGTGTGGAGGGTCGAAAAGACCAGATGGCCGGTGAGGGCCGCCTGTACGGCGATCCTCGCCGTCTCCTCGTCACGCACCTCTCCCACCATGATCACATCAGGGTCCTGTCGCAAAAACGACCGGAGGGCCCTGGCAAAATCGAGCTGGATCTTCGGGTTGACCTGTATCTGGCCGATGCCGTCCAGGATATACTCCACCGGGTCCTCCACGGTCAATATGTTCTTTTCCGGTGTGTTGATGTACTGGAGCACGGCGTAAAGCGTGGTGGTCTTGCCTGAGCCGGTGGGGCCGGTCACGAGGAAGACCCCCTGGGGTCTGGTGATAAGGGAGATTATCCCCTTTTCGAGGTCCGGGTTCATCCCCACGGAGTCGAGGCTTATCAGCGCCCCGCCCCGGTCGAGGAGCCTCATGACCACCTGCTCGCCGTAGGCCGAAGGTATGATCGAAACCCTCACATCTATATCCTTGTCGCTGGCCCGCACCTTGATCCTCCCGTCCTGAGGGAGCCTCTTCTCCGCCACGTCGAGACCGGCCATAACCTTTATCCTGGAGACGATCGCGTTCTGCGCCCGCTTTGGCGGGGTATAGGTGTCATAGAGGAGGCCGTCGATCCTGTAGCGCACCCGCAGGTCTCTTTCGAGAGGCTGGATGTGGATATCGCTTGCCCTGTCCTTTACGGCGATGGAAAAGAGGAGGTTGACCAGCTTTATAATGGGCGGCTCGTTTGCCGCATCGTCAAGGAGGTCGTGCCCGCTCGGTATTTCCTGGGCGATCTCCGTGAGCGTGCTCTCGCCCAGGTCCTCAACGACGCCTATCACCACCTCCCTTCCCTGTTCTTCCTTGAACGCGTTCAGGTATTCGAGGAACTCCCCTTTCGGCAGGCGCTTCTTTTCGAGGGGCATATTCACGAAAATGGACAGTATATCCGAACGCGACGGGTTTTCATCCTGGTTGATCACCACGACGAGGGTTGGGGGATCACCCTTTACGCCAAGGGGTACGACGCCGTTCTTCTGGAAGAACGAGTGGTGTATCCTGGCTATACGGTTGGGGACAGGCGCCAGCTTTTCTTCACGGGATGCGAGGGATTCCATTATTTTTTTCCTTGCGACCCGAGAAATTTCTCCTGCTGGGCCTTCTGTTCGTCGCTGATTTTCTGGAGCTGTTTGGGGTCATAGATGATTTTTGGCGTGAGGAACATGAGGAGGTTCGTTCTGGTGTCGCTCTTGCTGCTATAGTTGAAAAGGTTGCCCAGAATGGGGATCGATGAAAGCCATGGTACCCGCTGCCCGGTGTCGTTAAGGGTGTCCGAGATAATGCCGCTGATGACGATGGTCTGCGAGTCTCTCACGCCGACGGTGGTTTTCGTGGATCGCTTGGTGGTGGTCGGCGCAGTCTGCTGACCGCTCCCGACCGTGGCCAGCGTGCTCGTCACCTGCGTTATCTCGGTGAATATATTCAGATACACCAGGCCGTCCCTGTTGATGTAGGGCTTCACCTTGAGCTTGACCCCCACGTCCCGGTAGTCGAAATTGGTGATCGGGTTGCCCGCCGAATCGAGCCTCGTGCTCGTGGTGTAGGGGATGTTCGAGCCGACGAGCACCTCCGCCTCCTCGTTATTCAAGGTGAGGAGCTGGGGTGTGGAGAGCACTTTCGTCCTGGTGTCGGCGGCAAGGGCCTGCACAAAGGACTGGACGCTCGGGAACGATATCCCGCCCATGGTAAAGGTAGACCCCACGACCCCGATATTGAGTCCGGACTTCAAGGCGCCTATGGCGGTTGCAGGGGTGTTCGATGCGATGCCCGTGGCAAGAGGGACCAGCGCCCCGCCCGTCGTCGCGTCAGTGCTGATAATATTGCCGCCGATGATCTTTGAGCCGCTGGCCGATCCGCCGACAAGCCATTCGACGCCCAGGGTCTGCGTCTTCACGAGGGACAATTCTATGATTGCCGCCTCCACAAGCACCTGGGGCCTGAATGTGTCGATCTCATCCACGATCCGCCTGATCTCCTTCATGTCTTCCGGGGGCGCGCTGATGAGCAGCGAGTTTGAGGGGGCGTAGGAGGTGACGAAGATCTTCTCCTTTGGGGTTTGCGCCTTTTTCCCCTCGGCGAGCAGGGCCTGCAATGCCTTCGCGAGATCGGCAGCACTCGTATGCTGCACGTTATAGACCTCAATCCCGGAGAGCTGCCGTGAAACAGGGACATCGACCTGGGTGATGAGGGTCTCGAGCCTTTTGAGGTTCGAGGTGGTGTCGATCATGATCAGGGAGTTCGCCGTGGGGACGCTCACCAGGTAGGCGTCGCGCGACATAAGGGGTCTCAGAATGCCCACCATGGTATTGGAATCGGTGTATCCCAGGGGATAGACAAGGGTTGTGATCCGCTCCTCGGGGGGCAGTTTCGCGAGCGCGGCCTTGTCAAGCGTCTGCACTGCCATACCCTTTGCATCCGCCGACCTGACAATCTTATATGTCTCAGGCGTCGTTATCACGGTAAAGCCGAAGTAATTGAGGACACTCTCGAAAACCCTGAATACCTCATCTTTTGTAAGGCTTTTCGGAGAGAGCACGGTAACCCTGCCCTTGACGACAGCCTCGTCATAGATGAAATTCTTCCCCATGATGTTGCTCACAAACCTGATCAGGTCACGCAGCTCTATATTATCGAACTGCATTTGGACGAGGCCGGCCTGGGGAGGCGGAGAAGCCTGCGGCCCACGGATGGGCGCCTGCATCCCGGGAGGAGGTGCGGGAGAGGGGGGTGCAATGTGCTCCGGCCCCCCCGGTTGCTCTTTGGGCGCTGTTTCCGGGTTCTCCGGTGCCGGACCTTCCGCCTGCACCACTACCCCTGCCGGCAGTCCGGCAAAGACGGGGAGGTCGCCCGCCTTAGCCCGGAGGGCAGGAGTTACGATAAGGGTTGCGACAAGAGGGCAGAGCAACAAGAGCGCCGGTTTTATATGCAGCAATGAATTCGCCTCCCGCCTATCTTATTTGGTAAAAGAGCGTCTCAGATTTTCCTCCGCGTAAGACCTTGACTTCAAAATCGGTGGCATTTTTCAGTGACTCGTAGACCGTGCTCATATCCTCGGTTGAGCCCAGTTTGTGGCCGTTCACTTCCTGAAGGGTATCGTCGGGGGCGATGCCCATCTGTTGCGCGATGCTTCCTTTATCAACCGCGACAACCCTTACTCCCTCGGGAGATGGCTTCACTGCCACTGCGGACATGATCATTGTATTATCCGTCTTCAGCCGTTCTGCCAGAGATTTAGAGATTCTGGTGACCGATCCCTTTCTCTTTATCTCTTTCCCGGGATCGACCTTGCCGATAGCCGGTCTCGCCGCGGCTACGCCGGCCGGCCGTCGGGTCTGAGACAGTTCGTTCGCGGACGAGAAAAGCCTGAGGACAGCACCGAATTCATCTTTTTCAATCCTTACCGAATCCTTCGTGATCTCTTTGACGGTGAGACCTCTTTCGGTGACGTCTCCCGGCTCGTAGACCCACACGCCCTTTTGCCTGCCCAGATCTATGACCGCGTAGTTATCCCGTTTCCGCGGACTCAGCATCACCCCTTTGAGTGCCATGGTTTTGACGATGGCGGTCAAAGCCTCTTCCTCAATCTCCTTTTCCGTTTTTGGCTTGGGAATCTCTACCTGAAGTTTCGCGCGGAAAAGGTTCCTTTCGGTGACGGCCTTGTAATCTGGTTCCGCAATAACGGCAAGTTGCGCGGGCGTAACTGCCCTGGGCACGGATGTCGCTCTCGCCGGCGGACTGTCCGGTATTTTAAGGAAAGAAGCATTGACGGCTATCAGCACGATGACGGCCGCAACCACACCAGAAACGGTGGATGTGCCGAAGACGATGAGATCTTTTTTCTCGTATCGCATGGCTTTCCGCAGCCTTTGATTTCCCTATGACCTTACTTCATCTTCCGCGTTATCGTCCTTGCGCCTCGCCTCGCTCACATCAACTGTAAAAAAAACTGGAATTGCAGAAGAGGGTCTCCCTTTTCCGGCAGTACCATGAACGAAGCGTACCACCATCCTTTGAGCTTTGTCAAACAACCGTGGGGCTCAATTACCGGGCTTAAAGCGACCCCTCCGCGAGCAGGTCTTATCGGTCCTCCTATGGGTCCAATAGGTCCTATAGGAGGACCGATAAGACCTATCAAAACCCTACCCTTTATGCTGAATGCTATCATTGGTGTTTCTGCGCTCCCCACAGGGACAATCACGGGGCTTTAGCCCCCGCCGGTTTTTCTGCCTCCGGCGCCGAGATGGCGACAACCGGCGCCGCCTGACTTCCGCTTACCGTGATGATGCCTTTTCCCTGCAAAGGGAAGGACCTGGAGAGCACCTGATAGGAGAGCTTCATGTCGATACCGCGATCAGGTTCTCCCGATTGCACGACCCCCGCGCCCGAGAGCGCAATCACCTCGCTTGTAAGGGTGAGCTTGTTGATGTTGAGCCTCGGCCCGTCTATTTTCCCCTCGACGACAATCTCCTTGTAAGGGATGATCAGCCGCGGCATATCTTTTACCTGAAGGCCCTTGATCTCGCCGCCCCTGATGGTGAGCCGGAAAACGCCGGTCTCCTTGTCCGGTCTGCCGATGGGCGTCTCCTTTCTTATCACCCCGTCAAGGGTTCCGCTCATGCCTTTGAACCAGGGGAGGGCGCCTTCGGGGCATTTGCCGATATTCACGTGATCGAGCTTGAGGGATATGTTCGGATCGGAAGTGCCGATGAAGCGGATCCCTTCCACCGTGCACCGGAGCGTCCCTTCACAGAGGGCGGCTTTCGAGTAAATGGTGACTTTTCCCTTTATCAACGAGAGCGGATTCCAGAAGATATCGACCTTCGATAATTCGAAGGGCGCCGTCTGCCCCATGCTCGCGTCAGGTCGGAAGAGGATCCTCGATGCCCTGATTCCCATCAGCTTCATGGTCACGCCTTCCATCGACACCGCAGCCCTGCCGTTGCGCGCCACGTTTTGCAGGGCTATCTTGAGCGCCTTCTGATAGGGGAAAAACAGGTAGATGACGAGCGCCATGACGAGTATGCCCCATCCCACGGCGCCTGAAAACAAGAGGACTTTGCGCTTACCCATTGGAACGCCTCCGTGCCTTTGTGAGCGGGGAGGCTCCATGAGCTTTGCTCATGGAGGGGGTGCTGAACCCCAATATTCTGCAGAGGACTTTGCGCTTACCCATTGGAACGCCTCTCCATGATGGTCGCCTGCATGTCCAGGAACGTGGGGTTTGCCGCAGGCGCAGAGAGCCGCAATTTGCTCACGTACAGGCCGGAGTTGTCCGCAGATTTGACAAAAGAAATAACCTCTCCCAGCGACGCGCCGGTCACTTTCACGTCCACGGCCATACGCTGCCCCCCCTTCTTTTCCCTGGTGGTTGCGGGCTGCAGCGCGGTGAGCGTGCCGCCTATGAAGTTCTTTGCGACCATCTCCTCAACCACGCCGAGGGAGATGCCGCGATTGTCAACTTTCCTGGATACGGCCTTTTCAAAGGCGCGCTTCTGCGATTCATACACGTCTTTAAGCTGGAGCACTTCAGCGTAATCTTTTTGTCTTGACTCTATCTTCTTTTCAAGAAGACGCGTATCTTCACTCAAAAAGTATGCGTAAATCGCCGAAGAGGCGAAAATGGCCGAAAAGGCGAGGACGTAGGCACTGGCTGGAACAGCCGGAAAGTTGTCGAGGATCTTCATAGCTTACCCCTCATTTTGAATTTCACCTGCTTACCGGGGGCCAGGTCAAGGTTTTGCACCTCCACCTGCGATACGCCTTTCACCTGTTCGAGGGCTGCCTTGATCTTTTCAGCCGAGGCAAAGGAGATAGTGGTCCCGGAGATGGTAAACTCCTTTTCGTCTGAGGCGAATTCGTTGAGCTTGACGTCAAGATCAGGTCCTATCTTGCTGCTGACCTCGTTCAATACGGAGAGAGGGTTCGTCACGGCCGCCACTGAACCTGGCTCCTTTTCCAGGAGTCTGGTCTTCTCCCGGAAGATCCTTACCGGGTCCTTTATCGGAGGAGATTTGGGGAAGGAGAGGCGGTAGATCCGGTTGGGCTCGGAGACGAGGTACTGATAAGCCCGCTCCTTGAGATAGTAATCGAGAAAGAAAAGACCTGCCGCAAGAAGGCCGCACGCGGCGAGGGCGGCGGAGAGATCGAGGGCTGTTTTCGTGGACAGGAAGAGATAGCCGCGCCCGTTCCCCGTGAGGTTGAGCTGCCCTTTGGGCCTGAGAGAAAGGAGGGCAGCGCCGATGGCCGGCCACAGCCGTTCGGGGGTTTGTTCATTCTTGAGTATCCTCTTTAAAGACGGCATTTCGATGTGTATGTGGAACGTTTTCTCGAGGTCTTGCTTCTGTTGCGCCGCATCGACGCCATCGCTCACCATTACATAGGCGCGGGGGCTATCCGCCTGGCCGCCGGTTATCTCAGCCATGGCGTCCCGCAGAGAATCCGATTGGGGCGAGTAGTAAAATTGTCTGAGATAATTGAGATGGTTCTCCTTGAAGCCCATGATCACCATTGCGTCCCCGTTCCTGTGGAGAAAGACGAAATCCCCCTGGTAGATCACATTGAACCATCTGAGGGCGTAGAGGACTGCAACGCTCTGCACGGTTGTGATCCGAAGGTGCTTCGATTGCCTCAGCTCTTCTGAAAGCGATTTGGGGATTGCTGCCGCAAGCACGTTCCCTTTCGCGGTTTCCGCAAAGCCTATTGTCAGGTCGTCCGTGGAGACCGGTATTCTCTCTTCAAGCTCGCTGCCGATCACAAGTCTGATCTTCCTCTTATCAGAGAAGGGGAAGGCCAGGTTGAACAGGTATGCCGAGCCGCTTTCAACCACGGCGCCGTAACCGTCCTCTTTGAGGACCTTTCTCAGCTCGGCGAGGCTTCCTTCTTCGAGGATTTCCAGGTCGGTTATCTCTTTGTCCCGGACGGTAAGGGTTACTCCGTACCAGCTTCCGTTTTGCTGGACAATGGCCGCTCCTTTTCTTCTCAAAACTCCCTCCAGGAAATGGTTGTCACGGTTGTGCCGTTTCTGTTCAAAAGGGCCTCCACATTTTTTACGACATTGCCGATAGTATACCTGCTGTTGACCGTAAAGTACGCAGAGTTTACCTTGACGAGGGGCGCCACCGCGCTTGCCTGGTCCTGGCTTATCTTCACGGCCGACATCATATCTTTCACGTTCGTAAGGTCGTGCTCGTCGCGGTAGCGGACGAGGTCCTGTATGTCGCTTTGACTCATGGGCTGGACAAGGCTGCTTGTCTGAGTGCCGAGAACTGCGTACAGGACCTGGATCGGAGCTGTGTTGAGGTTCACCTTGCCGTCGGTGGGGGCAATCGTCAGATAACTTTTCAGGTTTTTGTCAATCAGCAGTTCGTTGTCGAACCCCTTGACGAGAAGAAGCTCGTCCAAAGAATCCAGAGGGCCGTTCTTGCAGCGATACCCCCGCTGTTTATAGTAGTCGTCCTCGGCGCCCTCAGTCCCCGTTGTGTCGTTGTCGGGGTCGAGCCAGTCGATCAGGGCATCGACGATCTCCGGCTTGCCGCCCAACTGGGAAATGAGACTCCTGAGCCGGGTGTCAAGGTCCTTGTCTACCTGGTAGGTTACGGCGTTGCCCGTGGTGGTAGCTGCAGGTGTTGCGCCGCCCGCGGCAGGGGTGGTGGTAGCTGCAGGTGTTGCGCCGCCCGCGGCAGGGGTGGTGGTAGCTGCAGGTGTTGCGCCGCCCGCGGCAGGGGTGGTAGTAGCTGCAGGTGTTGCTCCGCCCGCGGCAGGGGTGGTAGTAGCTGCAGGTGTTGCTCCGCCCGCGGCATTCTGACCGGCCGCCGCCTGGTTGCCTTTGACGGCGACCAGCAGGTTGTTGATCGGGATTTTGCCGTCTTCATCCACTATCACCACGTTGAGGATGCCGTCCCCGAGCGCCAGAGACGGGAAAGGGGCCGCCCATTTATCCGTTTTTGCATCATAGCTGGCATCGTCCGCTTTCAGGATGCCTTTGGCGCCTTCCACCCCCGACAGGGCGAACCGAAGGGCCTGAACGGAATTTCGGAAATTCTCGGCCTGGGTGAGGTTGAGCTGCACCTTTGCATTAAAGGCCAGAATGAGTGGGAAGAGCACCGCGATCACGAGAAGGATGGTGATGAGTATGAAGCCTTTCTCATCCGTTTTTACTTTATTGGCTCGCATTCTGACCACTCTGGCTCGCATTCTGACCACTCTGGCTCGTAGTCTGACCACTCTGGCTCGTAGTCTGACCACTCTGGCTCGCACTCGGAGCACTCTGGACAGCTTGGCTCTGGATAGCCTCCTCTGCCACGAATCTCCTGGTTTTCCCCTTTGCATCTGAGACATCGATTGTAACCCTTATCTGTGTCGGTATCTGTCCGGTCACCCCTGAATCCCAGGTCTGGACCCAGTCGGCGCCGTTATAAAACTCGACGAGAAACCCGGTTATTATTGTCGATACCTCGAAGACTTTCGGAAGATAATCAGCAGGGCTTTTGTCGAGGAGATCGCTCAGGTCCGTCGATTCTCTCCTCACGAGGGTCTTTTCGTCATCGTCGGACAGGATAAGCGTGTAGCCTACCCTCCGCAGCCTTTGGGGATCCGTCCCGGACAAGGCGTTGGTAACGAACTCCAATTCCCCGAATGAACTATTCTGGATCATGGTATTGTTGCCCACGAGAGCGTACGGGGTGGGACGAATTGCGCGAATGTCCCTCTTTATCAATTCAGAGAGTATCCTACCCGTATCCAGGGCGTCCTGGCCCTCTGTAGCCGCGTCGACAGACCGGTTTACGGAAAAGTAGGTCCAATAGACTATGGTGAGAAGAAGCGCCGACAGCGCCATGGCAAGAACGATCTCAACCAGCGTAAAGGCCCCGGTCATGCCGGTTTTGCGAGGCAACACCGCCCCCATTGCACTGCCCCTTATCGCCAGACTTGGTTCCCTTCTCATTATAACACGGCCCGCTCTCATCTACCCGCCTTTCGAATGGTGATGTAGTCGCCGAACTTTACGCGATATTTTTCCACAAACCCCTGATTGACTTCGATTGCATGCCGCGCGTTCACGCGGGAGGTGTAGACAGGGCAGGCGCCTGGGTCCTCTCCGGGGCAGGGCGCCATATTTTGTATGTCAACGATCTTCAGGCCGTCGTCGAGAAAAATGACGGTCAGCGGTATGCGGGTGTGGTACATCCAGAAAGTCTGGCGCGCGGACTCCTCGAAAGAGAAGATCATGGCCTCCAGCTCGCCCATCGATGTCCGGCCCATAAGCCCTTTGGATCTTTCCTTGGGTGTTTCCGCCTTTTCCGCTGCTACCGACACCCTTGACGGCATAAACGTGATCTTTTGCCTGGCCGCTGTTGTCTGGCCGGCGGACAAGGCAGCGAAAGAGAAAAGGAACGCCGCCGCCGCAATGGACCGCCGCCCGACTTTTATTCGGGACCCGCCCCGGTCTCTTTGTCTCATCGTGTTTCTCCTTGCCTCTTTAGGACAAGCCCTTTCATGGAGGTCATAGTGACAAGTATACCACCTAAGACCGGCCCGATAAAAGAGGCGATTGCCGCGGTCGATCGGTATACCGCCACAAGATGTCCAAACGACTGCCGGGCAGTGGTACATATACGTGCTTAGTGCAAGTCAAGAAGCGGACCGGACGTCCTTTGCCAGGATGCCCGATCTCCTTGATTTCCTGAGGCGGGGATACTAGGTTTAAAGAAGTAGAAAGGGCAATGCCAAAGGTCAGCAACGCGCATCGACTTGAGTAAGGAATGTGGCATATGCGGGAGGTGCAGCAAAGCTCCAAAGAGTATGCGTCAAGCCCCGAACTCTACCGTATTCTGGCCACGAGCATATTGATTTTCGATTCCGCGATCACCCTGCTGGGAGAGCCGTCAGCATGCGGGGTGAGCTTGCCCGGCCCCGCCCAGGCGGCATGTATGAGGTATATCTTGCATTGCCTTGGGATCGGAGAAGATGCGCCGGAGTTCTTTTAGTGAAGGGTGCAGTTGGGCAAGACCGGATAGTCATGTCTCCCTATGCAAGATGTGTCTTATGGAATGAGACAACATCTTGTGCCGTACGGCGTCCGTTTCATCTTGATTCTCCCCGACAGGGATGATCCAACGGTCGCAATCGGTCACAGCTTGAGACCGCTCATAAAGGGGACATGGCGCGGCTGCATTGGAAGCGAAAACCGCGGGCGGCGTGCACCTTCTTTCGGACGGGCAATGAACGCCTTGCGCGAGATGTTGGCCGCCGCTGTGGATGGTTTTTGTGCAAGGGACAACTGAGAGAGTACTACCTGTAACCCCCGTCTTGCCTTGGCTTTTGGGGCTTGGCTTCCTCAATTCTCAAGGCCCTCCCCTTGAAATCGGCGCCGTTAAGCGCCTTTTTTGCCTTATCCGCGTCTTCGGGGTTGGACATCTCAAGGAAGCCAAACCCTTTTCCCTCAATCACGTTCGCCTGTATCACCTGGCCGTACTGAGAGAACAACTCCTTCAGTTCTTCGTTCGTCACCGAGTAGCTCAGGTTGCCCACATACAGCTTGCTGCCGTTCATGCTTGCTCCTCCCTAGGGTTTCTTTTTCTTCATTGTGTGGATCATATGGGCGCAGTCTCGTGATTGCCGGTTATCTTTCGGTAGTGAAAAAAGATCGCCGCGCCTCTTTCTTTAGAGATTATAAGTCCTGTTCTCGACGATAGCAAGGCCGGGTGAGATAATTAACGGTCGTGAACGCCTCCGCCGCGCAAACCTTTTTGCACGGAACATGCACCAATTCGCCTGCGTATGCCATGTCCATATATACTGCTTGACGCTGAGCCATAATTCTTCTATAGTACACTAGTGCTGGGTAAGGTCTTTCACACGGTGACGAGCTTTCCGGCATGTTTTTTTCAATGTCTGTCGTTTCGGTAAGGAGATAAGGGAATGGGCCATAAGGATTATCTGTACGATCTTCTTGTGCATGACCTTACCGGGCCCTTGTCCGTGGTGGCAACAACGGCGAGGAGTCTTCTTCGCAGGGAGGCGTACGGCTCACTGACGGAGCAGCAAAAACGCAGCCTTGAACGTATAGAGAGAAACGCGAAAAAGGCTCAGGTCATCCTGAGGGAAATCCTTGATGTGAGCCGTTCCGAAGAACATCTTTTTCAAAAAAGTGAATTTTATCTGCAGGGGCTGGTGAAAGACGCCCTCGTGAGTGTGATGGAGACGATGGACGCGGGCGTTGCCGAAAGGCTTGAGAAGCTCGAAAGCCTGGAAGCGGCGCGGGGTGTCTTCGAGGAGCAGGGTATTTCTGTCAAGGTCACGGGTAAGTACGCGGGGTCGCCTTTCTTCCACGACAGGAGGAAGGTGCAGTTGATCCTGGAAAACCTGATGAGTAATGCGTTGAAGTACCGCAGAAAGAGAATGGGCGTCTCCATAAGCGGAGAGACGGACCTGGTGATCCTGGTTTCCGATGACGGATGCGGTATTCCCGAGAATGAGCAGGAAGTCATGTACAAGCGTTTCATGCAATTGAAGCGCGATGAATTGCGGCAGGCCCAGGGTCTTGGTCTTGGGCTGTTCTGTGTCAAGGCGTTAGTAGAGACCATGGGGGGAGAGATTGCGGTGACAAGCGGCGAGGGGTGTGGAACAACGTTCACCGTGCATATATCTCCCCTTCAACCGAGCTAAAGGGGGAACAATGGCATCGATTCTGGACGGCAAGAGTATTCTGGCTGTTGATGACGAGCCGGACGTGCTGACCGTGTTGGAAGAAGAGATTCAACAGGCGTGTACCGGTTGCACCCTCGACAAGGCGACAACGTACGAACAGGCGGCTCGGCTATTGGGGTCAAAGCAGTACGATGTCGTGGTGCTGGATATCATGGGCGTCCGTGGTTTCGAGCTTCTCGAAATGGCGGTGAAACGGCATTTGAACGTTGCCATGTTGACAGCGCATGCGCTGACCCCCGAGGCCCTTAAGAAATCACACGATTTAGGAGCCAGGGCTTATCTGCCCAAGGATAAGCTGGGAGAGATTATCCCTTTCCTTGAAGATATGCTGAAGTACGAACACAAGCCCGGCTGGGAGCGCCTCCTCGAAAAACTGGAGGGCTATTTCGACAGCCAGTTCGAAGGGGGCTGGAGAGGCCGGTCGGGCCTGAGCGACTGGTAACACCAAGTCGGCCTCGAAGCCCCATCTTTGTTGACACATCAAAGCTTTCCTCAGTGATTGCCCGGCCCGTGATGCCCGGCCGTGGTACGATTACACTGTACCCGGTTGCCCATTGCGGGTACAATAATTCTCGACTGAATATCTTCGGGAGGTGTGCTGATGAGATTCAAAGACAAGATTGTGTTTATCACGGGTGGGACGAGGGGTCTTGGCAAGGCCATGGCGCAGGGCTTTCTTGCCGAGGGAGCCTCTGTGGCGGTGAACGATAAGGACGCCGAAATGGTGGTCGCATGTGCTGAGGAGTTCAGGGGAAAACCGTTTCAGGCGTACACGGCGGATATCACGAACTATGAGGAGATGGAGGGTGTGGCCGCGAAAGTCTGGGACACGTGGGGGCGGGTCGATGTACTCATCAACGGCGCCGGCGTCGTTGCGCCTCTCGTTCCGGCGGAGAAAGCGCGGAAGGCGGACTTCGACAGGGTGATCGACGTGAACCTCAAAGGGACTTTTTATGTGACACAGATTTTCGGCAGGAAGATGATCGGGCAGAAGAGCGGGAGGATTATCAGCATGTCCTCGCAGGCCGCCCTTCTGGGCGAAAGAGGCTTCCTTTCTTACTCGATCAGCAAAGCAGGGCTGATGACAATGACCCGCAGCCTCGCGTATGAATGGGGGCGGTACGGGATCACTACGTGTGCGATCGCCCCGGGATTCATGGCGGGGGGTATGAACGAAGGTTTGCTCCGCAAGAGCGATCTCGTCGATTTTATCTCAAAGAGGATTCCCGTCGGCAAAATGGGGCAGGTCGATGAACTGGTTGCCGCCATCCTTTTTTTGGCCTCTCCGGAGGCATCCTACATCAACGGCGAAACCCTGGTGTTCGATGGGGGCGCAACCGGCTACGCGCCGGAGACGCTGCTCGACGTGATAAGCAAGGGAAGGTAACCTACCTACCCCCCGTTCCCCTTGTCGTGCATCACGGCGGCCCTGGGGTCAGGGCTCGTCTTGAGTTCGTCCAGATAGCCGATGAACCGCCGGATCGCGGGGTTATGCTTTTTCGATTTCACGTAGAGCACCGACACCTCCAAAGAGAGGGGCTCGATCAGCGGCACCACGGTGAGGGAGCGGTCGTCTTCGTCGCCCTCGACCGCCCTGCGGATCAGGATCGAAAGCCCCTTGTCCTGGGCCACCCATTCCTTGATGAACTCGGTGCTGTTCACCTCGATCAATACCGAGGGGGAGATGTCCATCCGCGAAAAGGCGGCGAGGACGACGCTCCTTGTCGCGGACCCTTCCTCCCTGATGACGAAGGGGTAGGGGCTGATATCGGAGAGCGACACGGCTCTCCGCTCGGCAAGGGGGTGGTGCTTCGATGCGATCAGCACAAGCTCTTCCCGCACGAAAGGGAAGGACTGTATTTTGTTCGAGGTGTGCCGGTACGCCACGATAACCACGTCATTCTGGCCGGAAAGCAGGCTCTTCTCCATCTCTATCGACGAGCCGGCATCGAGCTTGATCTTGATATCGGGGTTTCTTCTCTGGAAGCCGCCGAGGATATAGGGCATGATCTTTCTTGCGTAGTTGATGGTCGTGCCCAGGCGCAGGGACAATGTTGTCTCCGCCTTTGCGGCCCGCAGGTTCTCTTCCAGCCCACGGGCGATCTTCTCAATCCGCTCGGCGTAGCGGTAGACGATCCTGCCCTCCCTGGTCAGGTCGAACTTGCCCCTGTCCCGCTTGATCAGCGTCAGGCCCGTCTGGGCCTCAAGTTTGGCGATGTGCCCGGAAACCCCCGGCTGCGTCATGAAGAGGATGTCGGCCGCTTTGGAAAAGCTTCTGCATTTTACGACCTGGGAGAAGACTATGAGGGACGTGAGGGAGTAGAGGAACATAAGTTTTTCTTATATAGTATAAAAATAAATGAATTGACTTGTCAACAGCATTGCATAAGAATGGATGTATAATGCCAGCATTACATTGACGCGGCCCGTGCCCGGCGTTCCCGAAGGAGTTGTGCGGGGCAAAAGGGCGCGCACGAACGGTATAGTCCACATTTCCCAAAAGGAGGAGTCCATGGACCTGAGAGATTTCATAGGCATGTGCGAAAAAGTGGGGCAGCTCAAAAGGGTGAAGGCCGAGGTCGATTGGGATCTTGAGATCTCCCACATCTGTAAGATCGTGGAAGAGAAGTCCGGCCCGGCCCTTCTCTTCGAGAACGTCAAGGGGTATGAGAGCCCTGTCCTCACCGGCGCCTTCGGCACCACGCAGAGACTGGCGATGATCCTGGGACAGAGCCCCGACCTCTCCATGGTAGAACTCACGAAGAAGTGGGTCAGCCTCGCGATCAAAGAGGTCATCCCCGCAAAGGTGTTGAAAGACGGCCCCATTTTCGAGAACGTCCGTGAGGGCGACAAGGTCGATACGTTCGCGTTCCCGTCACCCAGATTCTACGAGCTCGACGGCGGCCGCTACTTCGGCACTGCGGTCTTCATGGTCGTCGAAGACCCGGAGACAGGCGACATCAACCTCGGTACCTACCGCATGGGCATCCTCGACGAGAAAACCCTCGGCGTACAGATCCTGAAAGGGAAGAAGGGCGACAGGATCATGAAGAAGTACGGCAAACAGGGCAAGAAGATGCCGGCCTGCGTCATCATCGGCGGCGACCCCCTCCATATCTTCGCCAGCGCCGCCACCGTCGCCAAGGCAAAGAGCGGTTATGACGTGGTAGGGACCCTGCGAGGCGCCCCGGTAGAGGTCGTCCATAGTCAAGTGAACGGACTTCCCATCCCGGCCGCCGCGGAGATCGTGCTGGAAGGGGAGATCGATCCCTCTCACCTTCGGAACGAAGGCCCCTTCGGCGAATACACGGGCTACTACACGGAAGAGCTCATCAAGCCGATCCCCAAGCCGGCCCTTGACGTGAAGCGCGTCTACTTCAGGAACAAGCCCATCCTGTGGGAGACGAGCGTGGGCAGGCCCGTGGGCGACCAGCACATGCTCTATGCCTTTACCCGGAACGCATCCCTCTGGACCGATCTTACCAGGATGCAGATCCCGGGCATCAAGTCCGTCTATACCCTGCCGGAGGCCTCGGGGCGCTTCACCGTGGTCGTCTCCGTGCAGCAGATGTATCCGGGCCACGCGGACCAGGTGGCTGCAGCGGTCATCGCGAGCAACACGGGATCATATGGGATCAAAATGATCATTATCGTCGATGACGACATCGATGCAGACGACCTTCCGAGGGTCTGGTGGGCCCTCGGCACCCGCTACAACCCGGCCAGGGGCACCCAGATCATCAACAGGGGCAGGTCAACGCCCCTCGATCCAGCCCTTGAGGCAGGCGCCAACAAGCTCATCACGTCCCGGATCATCCTGGATGCGACCATACCCTTCGAGTGGAAGGAGAAACCGACGGAGATCAAGCTGACGGACGCCGTGATGGAAAAGGTGAAGGCCAGGTGGAGCGAGTACGGGATAGACTAAAAGGAGGCTTCCATGTTATTTGAAAAAGATATAGCGAGCGCGCGGGAGAGGGCGAAGCAGGTCAGGCTGTTCGCCCATGATATCCACGGCGTCCTCACCACGAACAACCTCTTTTGCGACGTGGAGGGGAACAAAAGGTATGGTTTCTGGCACATGGACGGCTTCGGCGACCTTTCCCTGACGGCAAACGACATAAAGATCGCCTATCTTGACACCACGTCCATCGATGGTGAGGGGCTTTTCAGGGCAAAAGAGCTGAAGCTCGACAAGTACTACTACAGTATTGCCGACAAGGCCGCGAAGCTTCAGGAACTGATGGGGGAGATGGGCATCGACTATGGCGCTGTCGGCTACCTGGGGTGCGAGCTTTCCGACATAGCGCCTATGAAGAAGGTCGGCTTCGGGGTGGCTACGGCGGACGCCATAGACGAGGTCAAGGCCGTGGCCCATTACGTCACTAACTGCGCCGGCGGCAAAGGCGCAATGCGGGAGATATGCGAATTCATCCTGAGTGCCATGGGCAAATGGGATGGCTGGGTAGAGAAGGTTACCAAAATGGGCTACAAATAGGGGGTAGGCGATGACCAGAGAAGGGGCAGTCGAAAAGGCGAAGAAGGTCCGTTTCGTTATTCTCGATATACACGGGGTATTGACCGACAACACCCTGTACTATACGCAGGAGGGCATAAAGTCGGAGGCGTTTTCCCTGCACGACCGCCTTGGCGTGACGGCCCTCGTAGAGGCGGGCATAGGCGTCTCGTTCCTGACAAGCAAGATATCGCGGGCCGACCAGCAGATGGGGAAGATATACGGAATCCCGCCGGAAAAGCTCTGGGGCTCGTCGGCAAAGATCGGGAGGCTCGACGAATTCGAAAAGGAGTCGGGCTTTACGGACGAGGAGATCTGCTACGTGGGCGACGAGATGATCGATCTCGGCATCATGGGCCGGGCGGGGTTTTCCGTGGCCCCGGCCGACGGATCAGCCGAGGCGCGGGCAAAGGCCGACCATGTGACGGCCGCAGGGGGCGGCAGGGGGGTAGTTCGGGAGCTTGCACAATTCATCCTCGAGGCGCAGGGGCGCTGGGAAGGGTTCGTCGCGCAGTTCAAATAAGGGAGGGTAAGCAATGGCGTTCAAATACTACAAGGATAACAGAAGCTATATCAAGGCGCTCCTGGAGACCGGAGACGCGGTCGTGGTCGAGCAGGAGGTGGACTGGGACCTCGAGCTGGGCGCCATCGTGCGAAGGACCTGCGAAAAGAAGGGCCCGGCGGCAGTTTTCAAGCACATAAAGGAATACCCCGGCTTCGAGGCGATCGGGGCGCCCATCGCGACCCACAGAAGGCTCGCTATTGCCTTCGGTCTCGATCCGTCCACGCCGATCCGCGATATCTCCGCCGAATACCTGAGGCGGACGTCATCGGGCAAGCCTTTCCCGCCGAAGGTTATCGACAGGAAGGATGCGCCCTGCAAGGAGGTCATTCTTACGGGGGACGACGCGGACATAATGAACCTCCCCGCCCCTATGGTCCATGACGGTGACGGAGGAAGGTATATCGGTACCTGGCACTTCGTGGTCGCAAAAGACCTCGACACCCCCGCCATCAACTGGGGCATGTACCGTCAGATGCTCTTTGACGAAAAGACCATGGTCGGTCCTGTCCTTGCCTTCTCCGACATGGGGAAGATGTTCCACAACAAGTATGCCCCCAGGAATATCCCCATGCCCTTCGCGACCGTCCTCAACCCCGATCCCCTCTCGGCCATCGCGAGCTGCGCGCCCGCGGCGATCCCGGAAGATGAGTTTACAAGCCTCCTCATGGGTGAGCCGGTGGAGGTCGTCAAGTGCGAGACGTGCGACCTCTACGTACCGGCCCACGCGGAGATTATCATAGAAGGGGTGATCGTCCCCAACGTCGCCATCGAGGAGGCGCCCTTCGGCGAGTATACCGGGTATCGGACGAGCCCCAGGGAAAAGAGGACCGTCTACCGGGTGAAGGCGATCACCATGCGGAAGAAGCCGATCATGCCCGTCTCGAACATGGGCGTGCCCACGGACGAGGGGCAGCTCCTCAGGGCCTTCTCCCTTGGCCTCGAGATGGAGAGACTGCTGAAGGACCAGGGGATCCCTATCACGGGCGTCTACATGCTGCCCGAGTCGACCCACCACCTCGTTGTGGTAGGGGTGAAGCCCCTTTATGCGAATATCGCCACCCAGATCGGCCAGCTCGTCTTCGGGAGCAAGCTTGGACCCTGGTTCCACATGGTGGTGGTCGTTGACGACAAGACGGATATTTACAGCAAGGACGAGCTGATCCACGCGCTCAGCACCAAGTGCCACCCGGTCAATGGCATAAGGGTGGAGCCGCATGGTGTGGGGACACCCCTCAACCCTTATGCCACACCTGCGGAGAGACGGCTCGGCACGGCGCCGAAGGTGGTCTTCGACTGTCTCTTTCCGCTCGATTGGCCGGCCTCTGAAGTCCCCATAACCGTATCGTTCAAGAACGTATACCCGAAGGAGATCCAGGAAAAGGTGATCGCCAACTGGGCGAAGTACGGGTTCAAGGACTAGGCTGATTGAGAAAACCGGGGAAAGAGATTCCCCCGGGGTCCTTTGACCGAAAAGAGATGGTTTGATAGAACATAAGCAGGAGGATATTATGGCAACCTGGGATACGTTCATAGAGAAGGACTTCGCGGACATGGAAGAAGATGTTGAGAAGGTGGTGGTGATACGCGACCTCACGCCGGGAAAACGGAAGTACCGGTCGACCTACGCGAGGGTCAAGTTCTCGAAAAATCCCGAGAAGTACCCGGAGAAGCTCCGGGTCAGGCTGGGCAGGGGCCAGCTCGTCGAGTCCCCCTGCTCGATGGAGATACTGGAGTTCGTCAACGTCATCCCGAAAGGGCTGTAGCATGGAGACGCTGCGGGATTACCTCGATTTCATGAAGGGCCGCGGCCTTGTGCTGGAGATAGGGGAGAAGGTCAGCCGCGAGGATATCCCCGAGCTGGTGGAGCTGCTTGCGGAACGGGGAAAGGTAATCCATTTCAAGAACATCGACGGGTACGAATGTGGTATGGCTGCCAACCTGGCGCCGTCCATAGACGCCCTGAGCGCAATCGTCGGCGACTACGGTCGCTTTCTCGAAGCAGGCAACAAGGCCGAAAAGAAGGTTGCCGTGGAGCCGGCCGGGCTCACGAGCATCGACATGGCGGGCCGCGACATCCTCTCCGTGCTCCCCATTCTCAAGCACTGCGAGAAGGATTCAGCCCCGTTCATTACCACGGGCATTGTCTCATCGCCCGACCCTGATTCCGGCGTCGTCGGCCGCGGCATCCACAGGCTGGAGTATCGGGGCGGCAACCGGCTCGGTGTGACCCTTATCAATCCACCCCTTTCCGACATACTGCAGAAGTGCAAGACCAGGGGAGAGCGGATGCGGCTTGTGGTCACCATAGGCGTAGATCCCGTGCTTTTTCTCTCCATGGCGATGAAGGCAGCGCCCGGCACGGACAAACTCGAGGTTGCCGGGGGGTTGAAAGGGGAGGGCATCAAGGTCATCAGGCCGGCTTATCCGGATATCGACGTGCCGGCCGGCGCGGAGTTCTATCTGGAGGGAGACGTCGATTACGCCGACGTGAGGCGGGACGGTCCGCTAGGCGAGATAGGCGGCTACTACATGGCCCTGGAGGCCACGCCCACCATGGTGGTAAGCCGCATCTTCCATCGGCAGGCCCCCCTGTACCACGCGCTCCTGCCGACGGGTCTCGAAGGCGACGCCTACCTGACATTCGTCAGCAGGGGCCACGTGGAAGGGACCGTGAGGAAGCTGTTTCCCTTTGTCGCGGAGATCGTCTTTGTTGCGAAGACCTTCGGGACCTCGGTTGTCGTGTCGATAAAACCCGCGGAACGGCCGCAGGTACGCAGCCTTATCACGGCTATGATGGGCTTCCCCATGATAAAAAAGGTGGTTGTCGTCGATGCGGACGTGGACGCGCACAGCCTGGTTGACGTCGAATGGGCAATCATGACGAGGTGCTTTGCCGACACGGACGTGATCGTGGCGGCCGGCCTCCAGGGTCAGCCGATCGACCCCCAGTCGGCCGGAGGCGCGGGCGTCGGGAAAATGGGTATCGACGCGACAATGCACGGCAAGCATATCGAAGAGCGAGCCCGCGTTGCGAGGGGCAACCGCGTCCGCGTGCTTTCGGTGCTGCGATCCATCGGAGGTGCGGCATGAGCAGAATCATCGTCGGCATAACAGGCGCCACGGGCGTCATCTATGGTGTACGCGCCATCGAGGCCCTCTCTGCGATGGGCGTGGAGACGCACTTGGTGGTGACACAGTCAGCCGCAAAGAACCTCGCCCTCGAGACCGATTACACGGTCGAGCACGTCAAATCTATGGCATCCGTTGTCTACGATGTTGATGATGTGGGGGCGAGCATCGCGAGCGGCTCGTTCAAGGTCGACGGTATGGTCGTCATACCGTGCTCCATAAAGACGCTTTCCGGGATTGCGCACTCGTTCAATTACAACCTGCTCATCAGGGCCGCGGACGTGACGCTGAAGGAGCGAAGGAGGCTGGTCCTTGCGGTGCGCGAGACCCCTTTGCACGAAGGGCATCTTGAGCTTATGACAAAGGTTACGCGGATGGGCGCGGTGATCATGCCCCCGGTGCCCGCCTTTTACCATATGCCAAGGAGCATAGACGACTTGATCTGCCAGACCGTGGGAAAGATGCTCGACCTTTTCTCTCTCGACGGACACCTTTTCAGGAGATGGGGCACGGTGGACGAGGTAGTGGTTGCCAAGGCGCGCGCAAAATGAGACGGGTCCCGGACACGGCCGTGGATGCGCAGCGAAGGGACAGGAGGAGCCTCAAGCTCACGGGGACCGTGGTGAGCGGCCTCGGGCAGTCGGCGTCCTTCCTCTGCATCCCCTGGGTCAGCGGGCAGTTAGAGGAGAAACTCAATTTCTCTCCGTACCCGGGGACCCTCAATATCAACGTACACGGTTCCAGAATACAGAAGGTGCTCAAAAGGCTTGGCAAAGAGAGGATCGTACCGGCCGAAGAGGGCTTCTGCGACGCCCTGGTCTTCGGAGGCACGATTGCGGGCCGGTATCCCTGCGGCGTGATACTGCCGCTCGTGCCCGGCTATCCCACATCGATCCTGGAGATAGTGGCGCCGGTCCACCTGAAGCAGGCATTGGGCGTGGCCGACGGTGACGGCATTGAATTCGAGATACACATAAGTTTTACTTATGGTGTATAATATTAAATGTTTTGCTTTTTATACGGCACGGCGTTTACATAGACACTTTGGTGTATTGTATTAGGGTCATTTGCCTGCTTCATGGGAAGAAGAGGCGCTTACCTTCGGAAACCGGGAGGGTAGGGCCTGCCATAACCTGAGGAAAGGTGGTTTTGTATGGCCGTCCTGTTTACACAGTCGTGGGACATCATTCAGGAAAAGGAGGATGCCTATGCGGAATTCGTGAAAAGCACGCTCTTACCGGGAATGACGGCAATAGGACTTGGGGCGGTTGGCGCGTATTACGTTGAGGTGGGCTTCGGGCCCAGGATCGTGGGCGTGCACCGTGCGGATGACACGAAGGCGCTTTGCAGCTCCATCGGCACGAACGAGTTCAAGCAGCTTACGCTCCAGGCCAAATCCCTCGTGCAAAACTACCGGGCAGCCGTCCTCGAGCCGACAGGGAGGGTAAAGCGGACGGAATACGCGATCCAGAAGGGCGTCTGGAAGTTCAACCAGTATTATGACCTGCGGCCGGGCGTAAAAAAGGAATACGCCGATTACATTATCAATTACTATATACCGACCCTCGGAAAACTGGACTACCTGGAGATCACCGGGGGGTGGAACGTGGTCCTGGGCGGCGTCAGCGAGATCATCGGGGAGCTCACGTTCAGGGACCCGGTCGACATCGGCCGCATGCTCGCGAGTCCGGAATTCAGGCAGATCTCGATCAAGCTCCAGGACGAATTCACGGTCAACTACCGGAACAGGATTATGCGCTGTACGGAGCGTTTTGACGAACCGAGATGGTTCAGACTTTAGCCGTAAAATAAAAATAGGGGGGGTTTTATTATGGCAGAAGAAAAGAAGTTTCCTTATGCAGAAGAAGTAAAGTTACCACCGGAAATAGCAGGCTGGGAGGAGATGTATCCACCCCATCGTTTATTCAGCAAGGATAGAGAGGATTGGGAAAAGAGGCATTTCTGGTATCAGGATAAGATCCATGACCCTGAAGCGCTGTATCCGCTCGATGATATTTTCAATGAGGCATGGCAGATATCTCTTTCCCAGTATACCACGAGGGTTTTCTGTATCCCTCCTGCACAGGGTGTACAACAGAGGATGTTAGGTTGCTATATGTATATATCGGCTGTTGAGCCGCCGCCACCGGAGGTTATTGGAGAAAAGGCGGAACTTTTTGGAAAAAGGTTACCCTACATCCTTCAGAATTACGATATGCTATGGGATAAATGGATTGAGAAGTTCAAGGCTCTCGGAAGGGATATGCAAAATCTAAAGGTACCGGAAGAACTTGTAAAGTATGTACCGGATGAGGATATTTTTCCTGTGCCAAAAGGCTATACCCAGGCATATGAAGTGATGGCGGCGTTCAATACATTAGTAAACCAGTTGTTTTTAGGATGGCAGTACCACTTTGAGTATCTGAACCTTGCTTACCTTGCCTATCTGATGTTTGTGGACACGGCAAAAAAATTATTCCCGGGCATAAAAGAGAGTGCTGTTATGGGAATGGTTGCCGGTATTGATGCAGCCATGTTTCGTCCCGATGAAGAGTTGTGCCGGTTAAGTAAACTGGCTGTGGCACAACGGCCTGTCGGCGACATTCTTAAAAAGAATATATCTGCTGACGAGAAGATGAAGGAATTGAAAAGCACAGAGGCCGGCAGGGTGTGGCTTGAAGAGCTTGAGAAGATAAAGGATCCATGGTTCTTTGTATCATGCGCAAGCGGATGGTTTAACTATGAAGGGAGCTGGATAAATAAGATGGACGTACCTTTCAGCTATATGAAGGGCTACGTGGAAATGCTTGAGAAAGGGGAAAAGATCGAGAGGTCGCTCACAGCAATTTCAGAAGAGAGGGACAGGGTTGTTGAGGAGTACAAGAAGCTTATAACGGTGGAGGAGGATAAAAAGTCTTTTGAAGATGCCTATAAGGCTGTGAGAACAATATACCAGTTTACTGAAAACCATATCTTCTGGGTAGAGAACTGGTTCCATACGATATGGTTTGATAAGGTAAGGAAGTTTGGAAATCTGCTGGCAAAGTACAATGTATTGAAAAAGACGGACGACATCTTTCTCTTCAATAGATTTGAAGTACCCATGCTTCTTGAGGATATGGTAACCTCCTGGGCATTGGGTGTAGGTGCACCTACGCGAAGTAAATACTGGATGGAGAAAGCGGAGAAGAGAGAAAAGATACTTGAGGCCGCGAGCAAATGGGTGCCTGTACCCGGACTTGGAGTACCGCCTGAAGAGGTATCAGAGCCATTTACCGTTATGCTGTGGGGTATAACCAGCGGCAAGGTTGAAGAGTGGCTGAAGGGTGCGGATTTATCCGCAAACGAAATAAAAGGGTTTGGATCGTCAGCAGGGGTTGTTGAAGGACCGGCAAGGGTACTCAAACTCGCCAAAGATATTGTTGAGGTCAAAGGCGGCGAGATTATGGTTTGTCCGTCCACAAACCCATCGTGGGCACCGGTCTTTACAAAGATAAAGGCTGCCGTGACCGACATTGGAGGTCTTACATGTCATGCTGCCATAGTTGCGAGAGAGTATGGTTTGCCTTCTGTAACAGGCACTGGAATTGCGACCTCTATGATTAAGACAGGTGACATAATAAAGGTTGATGGCACTATGGGTATTGTAACAATAGTGAAAAGAGCAGGGGCTTAAAGATGCAGTTGTTGACCGGGGGTACAATATCGGTACCCCCGGTGTAATGAAGAAGAGCTGTTGAAATGTGGGAAAGCCGGAGGCTTTTCCACATTTCAACAGCAGGGAAGTCCACCTTAGGATCTATTTTTTGTCTTGACAATAGGCGGGGGTATATTTTAAGACATAAAGGGAGAATTAATATGGCAGAAAAATGGATATACTGGTTAAAAGAGGTTGGGCAGGAACACAACAATATTGTTGGAAAAAAGTGTGCCAACCTCGGAGAGTTGACGAAGGCAGGTTTTCACGTACCACCTGGTTTTGCCTTAGGTGTGGATGCATACAACAGATTTATGAACGAGACAGAAGTCACAAAACGTATATTGAAGTATTTAGAGAGCTTTAAGGCTGATCCAAATGATTTGGCGGATACCCTGAAATACGAGAAGGCATCGGAGGATATAAGGGAAATTGTTGAAATGATAAAAATGCCTCCCGATATGGAGGAGACCATAAAAAGCTACTACGCAGAATTGTGCAAAATTGCAGGATGTGAAAATATATATGTAGCTACCCGTTCTGCAGGGCCTGCAAGCCATCCCGGTCAGTATGAGACATATTTGAATGTAAGTGGAGCAGATGATGTTGTTTTCAATGTGGTACGTGTATGGTCGAGCACTTTCAATACACGCTCCATAATAGCAAGGGCAAGGCTCAATTTACCATTGCATTATGACCCGATAGGAGTGGCTGTATTGACAATGGTCGATGCAAAGGCTGCCGGGGTTATGTTTACCATAAACCCTGTTAATGGTGACGTATTGAAAGTAGCTATAGAAGGAAGTTTCGGTTTTGGTGAAGCGGTGGTTTCCGGGAATGTAACACCTGACAGGTATCTGGTTGATAAAGTTACTCTGACGATTGAAGAAAAGCTAATTTCGGAGAAAGGGAGTGAATTTGTCTATAACCCGGAGACCAAAGAGATGGAATATATAGAGCTGCCTCCAGATCAAAGGAAGGTTCAGTGTCTTGAAGATAGAGAAGTTATAGAGCTTACAAGGCTTGCGAAAAAGATTGAAGAACATTTCGGATGCCCCCAGGATACAGAGTGGTCTATCTCGAGAAGTCTTCCATTTCCTGAGAGCATCTTTCTCGTACAGGCTCGTCCTGAGAGCGTATGGAGCAAGAAAAAGAAGGAATCTGTGCTTGGTAAAAAGACTGGTTTGGAGCTGCTGCTTGAAAAGGCTGTCACCCCTACTAAAATTAAGATTTAGGTAAGGGTTTTTTCTGGTTTATAGTAACCGGATTATGATTCAGGGTATGGTCAATGATGGATGTAAGGATCCTTTTGAAAGCCCAAACGATCCAGTGTGTCTACAGGGAGGATGGGAGTGATATCCTCATAGGTGGCCGTGCCGGAGGAGAAGAGGCGCGTCACGCGAAAGGCGATGAAGAAGAGCGGGCACATGGAGCGCTTCCTGGGCCGGTTGCTTACGGGGGTCAAGCTTAGATAGGGTGGGCGAAGGCGGCCGGCGGCTCCGTCGGAATTTACTGCGGTGTCGTCAGGAGAGTTATGAGAACCAAACGCGGAAACCGGGCACTATCAGTTGAAAAGATCTTTCATAAAGGAGGAAGATAGGACGAAAAAGTTGAATACCGACTAACCAAATCAAAGGGGGTAATCATGGGAAAGGGGGAGGCGAGTGGTAAGATCGATGTAAATGAGAAGGAGAAACCGATGGGCAAGATAGGCATCGGACCCGAGGGAAGACCGGCGGCGGTGATCCAGTTCGTGATTTCCGCTATTATCTCCATAGGGATCTTTGTCTACGCCCTATCGCCGGCGACGGCTGTGCTCATCATTCTTCCGGCGACCCTCATCATGCTGATTTGTTTGGGACTTCTTGTACTCGTGGGTGATTCTTTTCCCTACGCACCGCCCGGAGGGAACTGGACACCCGCGGCGTCGCGTTTCCCGGTAGGGGTGAAGATGACTCTTATCTGGGCTGTGTTCACTGCCGTATTCCTGCTCTTCATGGCCTATGTCTACCCGAAGTGGCCGATGAGTCCTCTCTATCTCTGGTGGGGCGCGATAGGCTTCTGGTGTACGCTCCTCTACGGTATCAACTGGAATACCTGGCCCTTTAAGGGGCGCATGCACCCCTGGCTAACGATGCTCGCGGCTCTCATCGTCGTGCTCATTGTCTCGTCCCTTGTCTGGAACTTCCTCACGAACCTGGCGGGGACACCGCTTGCCGATTCGCCCATGGACCACAAGGGGCCGCTCAACGTGAACTGGCTCACCGGCTACATTGTGTGGTTTATCGGATGGTTCTTCGTATTCAGCCCGGTATTCACGACCCAGGGATGGCCGTTCAGAAAATGGGGTCATCCGGGGGCGGCCGTGGGTCAAACGATTCTTTCCGCCATCCTTGGTCTTATCTGCTGGAACGGAAGCCTGGCCATGGGCCTCAGCCCCACATTCTCTTTTGCCGCAGTGGGCTCTTCGTTAATATTGTGGTCCCTGGTATACGGCTGGCATTTTCAGTTCTGGGGGATTACACACCTGACCGGCGGCAGCAGGGCAATTGCGGCTTTCGTCGTCCAGTGCGTGCTGATCGCGATCTGGATCGTCATCCTGAAGGCGATCCTCGGTCCTTACGCCGAGATGGTCGCGTCGCTAAAGCTCCCCGCCGATGTGAACATCCTCATTATTTATGTCAATCTCTGTATCGCCGGTCCCATCCTCATCGCCCACAATGCGTTCTGGCTCAGGTGGCCTTTGACGCTCCCCACTCCGCCGGGCACGCCGCCGCCTGATCAGTCGGTGTAGCGCGGGACCTTAATGATTTCAAAAGGGGTTAGGAGTTATCCTCCTATCCCCTTTTGTTTTTTTGGGCGCATATAGGGCGCTGTTCGTCAAGGATTTTTTGCAGCCATGTCAATTCTCTGATGACGGAGCCATTCCCTTCGCTCGATGGTCCTTCCGGCACCCTGCCTGTTTTTCGGCCGCAGGCCCGTTCAAAGCGGCAGCGTGCGAAACAGATTGATTAGATCGCGAAGGCGTGGTAAATAGTGGAGAACGGGGATGAGCCCGTTCTCTTCTTTGTACAGAAAAAAATGGGGAGATCGGAGGATGGCTTGGTTAGAGGGCGGCGGGAAGCCGGAGCACAGAATGAGGGCGTCGGAGCTTCGACCGGAAGGGACCAGGGAGCACTTGAAAGAGCTGCGGGAGAGAGAAGGCCTCTGGCTGGATCTTGTAAACAATGCTGCTGTGGGGGTATACCGGGCCACCGAGCAGGGTAAATTCCTGCTGGTCAACCGCGAGCTTGCCCGGATCTTTGGTTTTGGTTCCCCGGAAGCTTTTCTTGCGTCCATACCGAATATCTCGATGATATACAGGAACGCCGAAGACGGCGTGAGGCTCCTCGACGAGTTCACGGCCAAAGGGCTTGTGAATGGCGCCGAGGTGAGGGCCCGGCGGCCGGATGGTCGGGACATCTGGATCAGCATCAATTCCAGAAAAACGGAGCAGACAGCGGGGGGCATTGTTTTCGAGGGTTTCATCACGGACATCACAGGGCGCAAACGGGCCGAAGAGTCGCTCCTCGAGAGCGAGAGACGGTTCCGTATGCTCGTCGAACAGGCAGGGGACGCGTTCTTCATTCACGATTACGAGGGCAAGATCATCGACGTGAACCGGCGGGCGTGCGAGACACTCGGCTACAGCAGGGAAGAGCTGCTCGACATGCGCATTTCGGACGTTGACATAGAGGTACAGAAAAAGGATCACAGACCCCGTTTCTGGGAGCGCTTGGAATCCGGGAAATTTGTCACCTTCGAGGGCGTCCAGACACGGAAAGACGGTGCTACCTTTCCCGTGGAGGTGCGTCTCGGCCGGCTCGACCTGGGGGAACAGAAGGTCCTCCTTTCATTGACCCGGGACATCACCGAAAGGAAGCGGGCCGATGACAAACTGCGGGGCGCGCTCCAGGAGATCACGGAGTTGAAGAACCGGCTGGAAAAGGAGAACGTCCACCTGAGGCGGGAGATAGAATTGAAGTATCGCCACGAAACCATCGTCGGCGAGAGCAGTGTCATCAAAAAGGCGCTCCACGAGGCGGAAAAGGTCGCCAACGGGGACACCTATGTCCTTATTCAGGGAGAGACGGGCACCGGCAAGGAGCTCTTGGCTCGGGCTATCCATAACATGAGCCCCCGCAAGGGGCGATCCATGGTAACGGTAAGCTGTGCGGCCCTGCCTCCCACTTTGATCGAAAGCGAGCTTTTCGGTCGGGAAAGGGGTGCTTATACGGGCGCTGTGTCCAGACAGACCGGGCGCTTCGAGGCGGCCAACGGCTCCACGCTTTTCCTGGACGAAATCGGCGATCTCCCTCTGGAGTTACAGACCAAGCTCCTCAGGGTGCTGGAAGATGGCCGGTTCGAGCGCCTGGGAAGCTCGGAGACGATTTCGGTGGACGTACGTGTGATCGCTGCAACGAACCAGGATCTGGCCGAACTCGTCAAAGAGAGACGGTTCAGGAGGGACCTCTACTACCGGCTGAATGTCTTCCCCATTTTCGTGCCTCCCTTGCGCGACCGCAGGGAAGACATCCCCCTCTTGGTGTGGGCCTTTGTCAGAGAGCTGGAACAGAGTATGGGAAAGACGGTCACGAACATACCGAAGAGGACCATGGATCTGCTGCGGGATTACTCATGGCCGGGAAACGTACGGGAATTGCGGAACGTTGTCGAGAGGGCCATGATCCTTGCCACGGGGACGACGCTGCATATCGATCGGTTCGGCGGTTCTCCGTCGTCTGAGAGCGGAAGAATGACGCTCGGGGATGTGGAAAGGAAACACATCGTTCAGACGCTCGAAGGCACGGGATGGCGCGTCAGTGGAAAAAAGGGAGCTGCCCGGGTGCTTGGCCTCAAGGAATCGACGCTCCGCTCGAGGATGCAGAAACTGGGCATCAGACGACCGGGATAGAGTGACGGCCTATTGCGAAAAACGCGGTATATCGCGTATGCTCAATAAGGTCTCGGAAATCCACCACGAAGGCCCAGACAAAAAACCGTGTATTGGCGGTACATCGCGAGGTTCCAGGTCCCCATGTCCGGTTTGGCCCGGCTCTTGAATAGGGAGATAACGTCCAGCCTCGAATCCTGCATTAGGAGACGGAACCGCGGATGCTGATTGTGACCCTTCGGTTGAGCGTGCCTTTGCACCTGACGTCCCATGTCATCGATCTTTTCGAATCGTACAGGGGGCCGGTGTCGGTCAGGGCGGGCTGCAGGAGCGTTCAGCTTTACAGCCACTTCTCCACCCCCGGCGACTTCATCCTCATAGAAGAGTGGAGTTCCCCGGAGGCGCTCCACAACCACATACGGTCCGATGACTTTCGGAAGGTCCTGGCGCTGATGGATCTGGCTGCCCAAGCCCCTGACATCAGATTTCTCAGGGTCTCTTCGGCCAAGGGGTTTGATTTAGTGCAGGAGCTGCGGCAGGAGGGGGTGGACGGGGAATCAGGATGGGGATGAGCGGATGTCCGGCCCGCGTCATGCGGAAAAGGCGGACGGGGCGCTTGCGCACAGGGACGCCGAAGGCGGGCAGTGCGCTCGCGCACAAGGGACGAAAGAGTGAGAATAGCCCGTCAAATGAAGACCTTGGAGGTGGAGAAAAATGGGAAAGATGAAGCTTGTGGATCTCAGTCATCCCTTCGGGGATAAATGCCCGCTGTGGCCGTACTTTGAAGACGTAAAGATAGAAAGAAAGCATTACATGGCAAAATCGGGGGTCCTGTCCCAGACGGTGACGACTGTCATGCACTGCACTACCCACGCCGACTCTCCTGCGCACGTTATCGCGGGCCTCAGGTACACCCATGAGATCCCCCTCGATTGCTACTACGGCACGGGAGTGGTGGTAGATATTCCGAAGAAGAAGTGGGAGCTCATCACGGCAAAAGACCTGGAACAGGCAACGCCGAAGATCGAAACGGGCGACATCGTCATCATTCATACGGGGTGGAACAAGTATTGGGGTGACAACCAGAAGTATTTCCTCGAATCCCCAGGACTCGGCAGGGATGCGGGAGAATGGTTCGTGAAGAAAGGGGTAAAGGCGGTCGGCGTCGATCAACAGGCCCTGGACCATCCCCTCCTCACTGCCATCGGCCCCCACGGTACCGGACCTATTCGCCCTGACATTTGTCAGCAGTACGAGAAAGAGACGGGAAGGCGGGTGATCGATGATTTCCCGGAATGGGAGCCCTGCCACAACCTGCTGCTGGGGAATGGCATCCTTGGTTGGGAGAACGTGGGCGGGGACATTGCCAAGGTTGTGGGCAAGCGGGTGACCATCTCCGGATTCCCCATCCGATGGTACATGGGCGATGGCTCGATCGTGCGACTCGTGGCCATGATCGACGAAGACGAGATGAATCAGGTACCGGATCGGATATACAAGTACGGCACCACATAAGGAATGGGGGGGAACGATGAAAAAGGTGGAGATCAAGGATGTAAAGCCATACGAGGCTGCGGGCCACTTCAACATGACTGCCATGCGACTCCACGGGAAGGAGGAGACGGGGGCCAAGAAGTTTTGGATGGGTCTTTCCCATTTCCTCCCGGGCGGTGGCGCGGAGATGGGTGCCACGCCCACTGACAAGGTCTATTTCGTGCTCGAAGGCGAGGTGACCATCGTTACGCCGGATACGGAGATCACCCTCAGACCCTGGGACTCCATCTTTATCGGCCCCGGGGAACAACGGGCGATCGTCAACAGGACGAACATGCCCGCAAGTATGCTCGTCGTCATCAACTATCCCGACTAAAGAGGCGCCCATGAACAAACAGACCATACAAGACCTATTCGATGTCACCGGCAAGGTTGCCCTCATCACCGGCGCCACGGGCGGCTTCGGCAAGGCGGCAGCCTCCGCCCTAGCCGCAGCGGGGGCCCAGGTGGTGATCACGGGCCGCACGCTCTCCAAGCTGGAAGAATGCGCCAGGCAGACGGGCGCCAAGGCGTGTCTGGCTGGTGAACCCACCAAGGAGGTGGATGTAGCCCGGGTTGTCCAGGCTGCTGTCGATGCCTTCGCGGGTATCGATATTCTCATCACTGCGGCGGGGGTGAACAAGCCCGGCGCCATCTATGAACAGTCCGCCGACGAATGGCAGATGATCATGGACGCGAACGTCAAGGGCACCTATCTCTTCTGCAAAGAGACCGGCAAAGCCATGATAGCCCGGGCAAAGGGCGGCAAGATGATCCTTGTCGGCTCGGTCCGCGGTCTTCTCGGTTTGAGCCGCTACACGGGCTACTGTCCGTCGAAGGCGGCCGTCCACCTCCTCGCCAAGACGCTCGGCTGTGAATTCGGGCCGCACAAGATCAACGTCAACTGCATCGCCCCCGCGGTCTTCCGGACGGAGCTGACCCAGTGGATCTACGACGACCCGGCCGTGCATAAGACCTTCCTCGGTCGCGTGCCCATCGGGAGGCTGGGGGAGCCGGAAGACTTCATCGGCACGGTGATCTTCCTGTCCTCCAGGGCCTCGGATTGGATGACGGGCTCCATCGTCTATGTAGACGGCGGCTACACGGCCGGCTAAAGGAGACCTATGGCGGGTGCGGAACGCATAGCGGTGATCGGCGCAGGCCTGATGGGGCACGGGATCGCCCAGATCTTCGCCGGAAAAGGATGGCATGTTTCCCTGACCGACGTGGACGAAGCCATACTCGTTAAGGCCCGTGAGGGCATCCGTGCTAACCTCGCCCTCCTTGCGGATAACGGCATCGGCAGGGCAGAGGATGTGGAGCCGGCCCTTGGCAGGATAAAGACGACCCTGCGGCTGGAAGAGGCGGTCGCGGATGCGAGTCTCGTGATCGAGGCCGTCGCCGAGCGGCTCGACCTGAAGCAGGAGCTTTTCCGGCGCCTGGACGCCATGTGCCCGTCCGGGACCATCCTCGCTACCAACACGTCGGTTATAAGCATCACGGAAATAGCGGCCAGGGCCGAAAATCGCCAGAGGATCGTGGGTACCCACTTCTGGAACCCGCCCTACCTCGTTCCTCTCGTTGAAGTTGTGCCTGGGGCCGGCACCTCGCCGGAGGCGGTGGACTCTGTCTACGACATACTGAAAAAGGCAGGCAAGCACCCGGTCAGGGTGCGGAGAGACGTGCCGGGGTTTGTCGGCAACAGGCTCCAGCATGCCCTGTGGCGGGAGGCGATCTCCATTGTGGATCAGGGCATCGCGGATGCGGCCACGGTCGACGAGGTGATCAAGAACGGCTTCGGCATCAGGCTTCCCGTGCTTGGCCCTCTGGAAACCGCAGATATGGTAGGTCTCGACCTGACGCTCCAGATCCACGACTACATCCTGCGCCACCTGGACCGCTCCGTCGAGCCGGCGCCCGTACTGAGGGACAAAGTGGAGAGGGGGGATTTGGGGTTCAAAACCGGCAGAGGATTTCAAGAATGGAGCGAGCAGAGCATTGAGCGCAGCAGGAAGCAGTTGCTGGAGCATCTCATTGCCTGGACCCGGCGCGCCCATGAGTCGTCTTAAGGACAGGAGGGGACATGGGAAGCGCCTTTTGTCGCAGGCCCCGGTCCCGCATTTGCAAATTCCGGTGAAGAGGTGCTGCAATGGATAAGCTGATCATCACCGCCGCTCTGACAGGCAACATCACCTTGCCCGTCCAGACGCCCCATCTGCCGCTCACGCCCCAGCAGATTATAGACGATGCAGTAAGGGCGGCAGAAGCCGGGGCTGCTTCGGTGCACATTCATGCACGGGACCCGGAAACGGGGAAGCCGACTACAGAACCCGATGTCTACCGGGAGATTGCAACGGGCATCAAGGCCCGGGCCGACGTGATCGTATGCGTCACCACAGGGGGAGTCACGGGTATGACGGCCGCCCAAAGGGTCCGTGTCGTGCCGAACCTGAAACCCGAGCTCGCGACGTTCAACGCCGGTTCCATGAACTTTTCCATCCACCCGATTGTCGAACGCTACAAGGACGAGGACTACAAGTACCCGTGGGAGAAGGAATTCGCTTTGGGTCTGAAGGAGTACATCTTCAGCAACAACTTCGCCGACATGGAGTATTTCTGCACGGCCATGAGGGAGAATGGCACCAAGCCGGAGCTTGAGGCCTACGACGTGGGCCATCTCTACAACATCCGCTATCTCATCAGGCAGAAGCTCCTCGACTTCCCCATATGGGTCCAGTTTGTTACCGGCGTCCTCGGCGGCATCGGCTCTGCCCTTGAGGACGTTATCCACATGAAGCATACGGCCGACCGCCTCTTCGGTCCGGAGAATTACAAATGGTCCGTTATCGGGGCCGGGTACCCCGCCGAATTCAACCTCGACACCCTTGCCATCATCATGGGTGGTCATGCGAGGGTGGGACTCGAAGACAACATATTCGTCAGCAAGGGTGTTCTGGCCCGGAGCAATGCGGAACTCGTAGCAAAGGTGGTGAGGATCGCCGGCGAGTTGGGCAGGGAGATCGCCACGCCCGATGAGGCACGGGCCATACTGGGGCTGAAGGGCAGGGATAAGGTGGCCTATTAGGAGGCTGATGCGTGATATGCGCGAAGTCAGGCCATTTGAAAAGGGGAAGGGTAGAGAGGAAGGATGCACGAAACTGGCAAAGGCGGATCGAAGAACGCGGAGAAAGACCTGAACCTGAACGGGAGATGGGGCAGTAGAAGAGCAACAGAAAAAAAGGGAGGGACGTATGAAAAAGAGATGCTTCTTCATAGGGGTGCTGATGCTGGCGGGTCTCTTTGCCGTGAGTTGCGGCAAGAAAGAGGCGAGCGAGATCAAGGTGGGTGTTGTCCAGGCCCAGACGGGCATGTACGCGGCCTTCGGCCTGGGCGGTGTATTCGGCATTAAGGCCGCCGTAGACGACATCAACCAGCAAGGCGGAGTTAAGGTGGGAGATAAGAAGATACCCATCAAGCTGGTCATAGTCGATAATGAGAGTGATCCGAACAAGGCAGGATCGTTGGCCGAGAGCCTGATTGTGCAGGACAAGGTCAATTTCATCGTGAGCGGAGATGAGCCGCCGCCCATGCACCCCGGCGTATCCCAGGCAGCGGAGAAGCATAACGTCATCTACGTTACCTCGACGGGACCCGAAGAGCCCTGGGCTGCGATGAGGCAGGAGACACCTACAAAGTGGCCGCATACCTGGGCCACGGGCTTGTTTGCCATAGTGAGCCCGGCCCCGGCCGGAGACTTCCGGGCAAAACCCGGGTACACGATTGTGGACACGTGGATGGCCATGCTCGATCTCTTCGGGGGGCGGACGAACAAGAAGGTGGGCATCATCTGTTCGGACGATCCGGATGGGAGAGGCTGGTACACCCTGTTCGGTCCGGCCCTGAAGAAGGTGGGCTATGAAGTCATAGGCCTGGACAAGAACCTGGGGCTCATCCCCCTGGAGACAACGGATTTTTCTTCCACTATCAAAGCCTGGAAAGACGCAAAGGTGGAGATACTCTGGGGCAACTGCCCCGGGCCGTTCTTCGGCGCCGTCTGGAAGCAGGCTAACTCCCTCGGGTTCAAGCCGAAAATGGTCTCCATCGGCAGGGGCGCCCTCTATTTCGAAGATATATCGGCCTGGGGAGGCGACCTCCCGCTGGGCGTCAGCACGGAGGTCTGGTGGGACCCGTCCATGAAGGACTCGCCCGGCTTCGGCAGCACAACGCCTGCGTCACTCGCAGAGAGATGGCTCAAGGAAAAGAAACAACCCCTCAACCGGGCGATCGGTCCCGGATATCGCTCCGTGCAGGTTCTGGTCGACGCCATTCAAAGAGCTGGAACCCTCGATACGGAAAAGGTGAACGCGGCCCTTGCCCAGACAGACCTGCCGACAATCTGCCAGCGGGTCAAGTTTGACGAAAATCAGTTCAGCCGCGGCCCGCTCATGTTCGGGCAATGGTTCAAGGCGGACACGCCGGAGAAATGGGATCTGAAGATCGTTTTCTCCAAGCACGATTTTGTGCCGGCCACGGCCCAGCCCATGTTCCCGAAACCCTACTGATCATTCAACGGATGGGGGCGTGCGAGGCCGGCGCTTGCGCCCCCATCCATGATTCTGGAACGGACGGCATGAGCGATCCGATACTCTCTGTCAGGGGGGTAACCAAACATTTCGGCGGTTTGACCGCCCTCCGCGACGTGACCTTCGAGGTGGAAAGGGGCGCTGTGGTGGGCCTCATGGGTCCGAACGGCGCGGGCAAGACAACCCTCCTCAACATTATTGCCGGGGAATACGCCCCGGATGCCGGCGCTGTCAGATTCAAGGGCCGGGACATCACGGGTTTGCCCGCCCATAAAATATGCCATCTGGGCATCGGGAGAACGTACCAGATTCCCCAGCCTTTTGTCACCCTTACCGTGCGGGAAAACCTGCTGGTGCCGGCCGTCTTTGGCAGAGGTCTCAAGAAGACCGTCGCCGAGACGGAGATGGAGGATGAGGACATATACGCGCTTGTCGATCTCAGGGAGCACAGAGATACCCTCACCGGAAACCTGCCTATCCTCTCTCTGAAGAAGCTCGAGCTTGCCCGGGCGCTGGCCAGGAAACCGGAACTCCTCTTGATGGACGAAGTGGCGGCGGGTACCACGGAGCGGGAGATTCCCAGGATCCTGGAAACTATTCGCCGCATACGCGACATGGGGATCACCGTCATTATCATCGAGCACGTGATGCGGGTGCTCGTGAACGCGGTAGACAAGATAGTCGTCATCGACAAGGGCGTGAAGATTTGCGAGGACCCACCCGGTGCGGCGATGTGCGATGCGAAGGTCATGGAGGCTTATTTCGGTGCGTGATCAATCGAAAAATCATGATTGACGACATAGTGCTCAAGATCGATGGCATCGACGTATTCCACGGCACGTTTCAATCTTTGTGGAACGTGTCACTCGAGGTGAGGCGAGGTGAGATGCTCGCTCTCATCGGCGCCAACACCGCCGGTAAGACGACGCTCCTTGACGCAATCTCCGGTATCCTTCATCCGACAAAAGGGACCATCGAGTTCCAGGGAAAGAATATCGGGGGGCTCGATCCGTATCAGATCGTGGAACTGGGCATCACGCAGGTACCGGAGGGAAGATGCGTTTTTTCAGACATGACCGTGCTCGACAACCTCATCATCGGTTCTTACGCGGGCAGTGCCAGACGGAAACGGGCGGAGAATCTCAAGACGGTAACCGATCTTTTCCCCAAACTCGCAGAGAGGAAGAGGCAGGTGGCAAAGACCCTGAGTGGCGGCGAGCAGCAGATGCTCGCCATCGGTCGCGGCCTTATGGCCGACCCGAAGCTGATGCTTATCGATGAAATGTCCCTCGGTCTCGCCCCTATCGTGGTGGACGAGATTTTCAAGGCCCTCGCGAAAATCAGGGCGAGGGGCATTACGGTGCTTTTCGTCGAGCAGAACGTGCACCGGACACTAAAGGAGGCGGATAGGGCCTACATACTCGAAACGGGCCGCGTTGCCCTGAGCGGGACTGCGGCGGACCTTCGCGATAACGCCGAGGTGAAAAAGGCTTATTTCGGCATCGATGCGTGCGAGGTGACATGATGGGGATGGGATCAGGCGACGTTATCACCCCCCTAATAATAGGCATCATGCTGGGCGGACTATACGCCCTTATCGCCCTCGGCCTCTCCCTGATCTTCGGGGTGATGAGGCTGATCAACCTCGCCCACGGGGATCTCGTCATCCTGTCGAGCTATATTGCGTATGCCCTTCTTACGTATCTGGGCCTTGATCCTGTGTTAGGGCTCGTTATCTCCATACCCTTCATGTTCGTCCTGGGATTCGTGATTCAGCGGTATCTCCTCGGCAAGGGCTTTGCCGTCTCCTCCGAGACGCCCCTCATCATCGCCTTCGGCATCTCCCTTGTCCTTCAGAATCTGAACCAGATCCTGTGGACCCCCCTATCGCGGGGTCTCAATACGTCATACTCACGCATGAGTTTTTTTGTAGGTGAGCGGCAGTTTCCTGTCTCGTACCTACTCGACTTCGTCGCCGGCATTGTCGTTATGCTCGCCCTTCGGGCATTCCTCACGAAGACGTACATGGGAAGGGCAATCACCGCCGCGTCTCAGGACAAGAGGGCGGCCCAGTTGATGGGGATAAACACAAACCGCGTTTATGGCTACGCCTTTGCCATTGCCATGGGGTCCGCGGCCGTAGCGGGTACTTTTCTTGGCATGACCTTCCCTTTTACCCCTACCTCGGGGATCTCTTTTCTCACGATCGCTTTCGGAACGGTCGTTATCGGCGGCCTCGGCAGCATGCTGGGGACTTTTTTCGGCGGCATCATCCTCGGTGTTTTTCAGACCATGGGAGGCTATCTCTTCGGTCCCGCCTCTCAGATGCTCATTGTCTACGTTCTTGTGCTGCTGATACTAGCGATACGGCCTAAAGGGTTGTTTGGACGGTAAAAATATCATGGGACAGAAAGGATCGAAGGAGAGAACAACCGGGATTATAGCCGCCATCGTCGTGGTTGTTCTTGCGGCGCTGCCCCTGATAGGCGCTCCCGAGAGCTGGCTGCTCTACCTGCTTCTCTTTCTCATCTATTTCGCCATGGCAAACATGTGGAACCTCCTTGCGGGGTATGCCGGATTGATCTCTTTGTGTCAGCCCGCGTTTCTCGGGCTTGCCGGCTATGCCATGACCGTCGGCACCTGGGTCGGCGTTCCCTGGTGGATAGGCTTGCCCGGTGGGGCCCTTGTGGCGGCCCTCTTTGCCCTTGTCATTTCCGTCGCTGTTTTCAGATTGAGCGGGGTCTATTTTGCCATCGGCACCCTCGTCGTGCCCGAGGCCCTGAGGATGGTCTTCTACCTGTGGCGGCCGGTAGGCGGGAAGATGCAGGGGGCGGGAGCGGGTTATATGGTGAAGGGGATCGGAGGCCTTTCCTCCCAGGGCATCTATTGGCTTGCCCTGCTCGTGGCGATCGGCTCCGTCCTGCTCCTGAGGGGCATCCTGAAGTCCCGGCTGGGCCTGGGTCTCGCTGCCATCCGCGATAATGAGCGGTGCGCCGCGAGTTCGGGCGTGAACGTATTCAGGCTCAAGCTGTATACGTTCGTCATCGCCGCTGCCATAACCGGCCTTGCGGGCGCTGTCTATTACCTCTATCAAGGCTACATAGAACCGTCGGCCACCTTTAACGTGAAGTGGACCATGACCATCCTCCTCGCAACCGTCATAGGCGGCATTCGGACGGAGGGAGGGCCTATGGTAGGCACCGTCGTCGTGGTCTTCCTCTATTTTCTCCTCGCGAGATACGCGGGATACAGCCTTCTGATCCAGGGGATCATCCTCATTTTCATCATGCTCCTGTCGCCCCAGGGTTTGGTGGGCCTTGCCCGAAGAATAGCGGCCCATCCGCGCACTCGTTGGATCATGATTTCGGTCAGGACGGGAAGGGCGCCTTAAGGACCGGAAGAAGGCACCGTCCGCACCGAGGCATCGGCCATCAAGAAATGGAGATTGCGTGATGAATGCGATCGTGAGCAGACTGGCCAGATCAAAGACCCTTGCCGATTTCATGTTCTCTGTGCTCCTCCTTGGCCTTGATTGGATGTTCGGGAGGACTGCTCGGAGATACCCCTTCTTCAAAGCCCGTCTCGGGGAGAAGGACTTCGTCGTCCAGATACGTCTGAAAGACCGCTCGAAGGGCAGGTACTACGCGTTGAAAGGCGGAGAGGTCTCTTCCCGGAGCGGTGTGCACGAAAGCCCCGACGTGACGGTGATCTTCGGCAGCTCCCGGTGCGCCTTAAGCGTGCTCGTCCCTCCCAGGGATCAACTCGCCACGATCAACGCCATGAAGAGCTTCCAGATGGGCCTCGAAGGACCCGAAGAGCTGAGCAGTTGGTTCATGGAGACACTGAGCCTCATGCTCAATGCGGGCGTCCAATACGGGACGGACATGGGCGACGGCGAGATGCGCTACACCACGAACTCGAACGGAGGGCCTGTCTTCGTCTATGTGCGGGACGGGCGGATCGTCCGCATAACGCCCATCGAGTTCGACGGCAAAGATGCGCCCTCGTGGACCGTATCCGCACGGGGGCGGTCGTTCACACCGCCCAGACAGACCACCATCTCCCCCCACACGCAGGTCTTCAAGTCTATGATCTACTCCCCTGACCGCCTTCTTTATCCCATGAAGCGGACCGACTTCGATGCGAATGGTGCCAGGAACCCGCAAAACCGTGGTATTTCAGGGTACGAGCGCATCACGTGGGACGAGGCCCTGGACATCGTGGCCGACGAGATCAAGCGGGTCAAGCGCGTTCATGGGCCCGGCGCCATCCTGAACGGAAGCGGCTCCCATCATCTGTGGGGTATCCTGGGCTACTGGCTCAGCGCCCGCCTCCGGTTCTTCAATAATATCGGCTGGACCCCGGTCGGCCACAATCCGGACAGTTGGGAGGGATGGTACTGGGGCGCCATGCACCACTGGGGGCAGTCGATGCACCTCGGCGCGCCGGAGAGCTACGGCACCGTGGAGGATTGCCTCAAGGAGTGCGAGATGGTCGTCTTCTGGTCGAGCGACCCCGAGGCGACGGGCGGCGTCTATGCGGCATTCGAAGGCACCGTGCGGCGGCAATGGCTCAAAGAGCTGGGCATCGCCATGGTGCACATCGACCCGTTCTACAACCACACCGCAGCGCTTTTCGGCGGCAAGTGGCTCGCTCCCCGGCCGGCCACCGGCAACGCCCTCGCCCTCGCCATCGCCTATGTATGGATCACGGAAGACCTCTACGACAAGGCTTATGTGGCGGACCGGACCGTAGGCTTCGATCAATGGAAGGCGTACATCCTGGGGGAGGAGGACGGCATTGCCAAGACACCGGAATGGCAGGAGCATGAAGCAGGCATTCCAGCGAAAGACGTGCGGGCCCTCGCGCGGCTCTGGGGCCGAAGAAAGACATACCTTGCAGCGGGCGGCCTCTCCGGTTTCGGCGGCGCCTGCCGGGATGCAACGGGCAACGAGTGGGCGCGCTCCATGGTCTGCCTCATGGCCATGCAGGGACTAGGGAAGCCCGGCATCAACATGGGCAGCGCCCAGCAGGGGACGCCCATAGACACGGGCTTCTATTTCCCCGGGTACGCCGAGGGCGGGCTTTCCGGAGACATCGCGGGTACGGCGCTCGGCGTTGCCCTCTATCAGCGCATGCCCCAGCTTGCCTCGGCGAACACGGTTTACCAGGAAGTTCCGAGACTCCGCATACCCGAGGCTATTCTGGAAGGCCATACCCACGGCTATTTCACGGATTCGAAGACCATCGAAGGCCAGTTCCGCCGGTACGAATACCCGGCGCCCGGGTATTCGCCCGTCCGCATGTACTATAAGTACGGCGGCTCCCACATGGGCACTATGTGCGATACGAACAGATATGCCCGGATGTACCGCTCCTCCAACCTGGAATTCGTCGTGAACCAGTCCATCTGGTTCGAGGGCGAAGCCCGGTTCGCCGACGTCATCCTGCCCGCCTGCACCAATTTCGAGCGATGGGACATCAGCGAATTCGCAAACTGCGGCGGCTACATCCAGCACAGCTTCAACCAGTGCAACCACCGTGTGGCGGTTATCCAGCACAAGTGCATCGAGCCCCTGGGCGAGTCCAGATCCGACTTCCGGATTTTCCTCGACCTCGCCAAGAGGCTCGGTTTTTCAGCGATGTTCTCCGAGGGGATCACCGAGTTCGACTGGTGCAAGAGGCTCTTTGACGCGACTGACCTGCCCGGGGCGATCTCGTGGAAGGACTTCCTTAAGAAGGGGTACTATGTTGTCCCTGCTCCTAAAGAAGAGGAAAGGGCACCCGTCTCCTTCAGGGCCTTCGCCGAAGACAGGCTGAAGGATACGCCGGAGATAGCGCCGCTCCCTGCGGACTATACGGAGCAGACTTTCAGGGGGCTCCAAACCCAATCAGGCAAGCTCGAGTTTGTCTGTTCCAGCCTCAAGCGGTACGACCCGGACGACCCCGAACGGCCCGTCATGACAAAGTACATCCCTGCCTGGGAAGGGCACCATACCAAGGAGCTTTACGACCGGTACCCCCTTCAGCTTATCACGCCTCATCCACGCTACAGCTTTCATACGATGGGGGACGGCAAGCAGAGCTGGCTCAACGAGATCAAGGACCACAGGACGCGCATCGACGGCTACTACTATTGGATCGTACGGATCAACTCGAAGGACGGAGAGGCCCGCGAGATCGGGGAAGGTGAACTCGTCAAAGTCTTCAACGACAGGGGGGCGGTCATCTGCGCGGCCCGAATCACTGAGCGGGTCCGGCCGGGGACCGTCCATTCCTACGAAGGCTCCGCCGTGTACGACCCTATCGGCGAACCGGGCTCATCCCCGGACCGCGGAGGCTGCATGAACATCCTGACCCCGAGCCGTCCCATCATCAAGAAATCCCACAGCATCGCGGCAAACTCATGCCTCGTCCAGATAGAGAAATGGAGGCGGCCATGAAAGAGCGCTATCTGGTCATCGACGTCGCGCAATGTGAAAACTGCAACAACTGTTTTCTGGCGTGCAAGGACGAGCACGTGGGCAACGATTGGCCCGGCTACGCCGGCCCTCAGCCGAATACCGGCCCCTCCTGGATCTGCATAGAAGCCAGGGAGAGAGGGGAGTACCCCATGATCGATGTGGCCTATCTGCCTCTCCTTTGCATGCATTGCGCGGACCCGCCATGTGCAAAAGCGGCCAAGGACGGGGCAGTCTATAAGAGGCCGGACGGCATCGTAATGATAGATCCTCTCAAGGCTAAGGGGCAGACGCAGGTGGCAAAGGCCTGCCCCTACCATGCAGTCGTCTGGAACGCGGAAACAGACACGCCCCAGAAGTGCACGATGTGCGCCCACCTCCTGGACAGGGGATGGGACAAGACGCGCTGCATCCAGTCCTGCCCCACGGGCGCCCTGACCATGCACCTCCTCGAGCCGGCCGGGATGGAAGCCCTTGCCGCGGCCCAGGACCTCCGTGTGCTCTCACCGGAGAAGAGAACCGGGCCCAGGGTCTATTACCGGCATCTCTACCGCTACACCCACTGCTTCATTGGCGGGAGCGTGGCCACACGCATCGAAAGCAGGGAGGAATGCGTAGAAGGGGCGCGGGTGAGCCTCGCGAGCGACGGGAAAGGGCGGCTGGCATCGCAGACTACGGATGCCTTCGGGGATTTCCGGTTTGACAATATCGAAGAAAACAGCGGCCGACATATAATCCGGATAGAGCACGCGGGCCACAAAACGGAGACCGTGGGGGTGGATGTAAGAAAGAGCACATACGTAGGAACGATCTTCCTTTCGCGAGATTCATGAGCAAGATGGTCCGTATCTTCGCATCGAAGACGTACGACGCCAATCCTGAATTCCTCGACTATCTCGAGAACCTTGCGGCAGCGCCCAGCTTCCTTCTGCACCATGTTTCGTAGGAAGCCGCTGTCGTCAGGTATTCTGCGACGGTCAGGGGCGGGGTATTGAGGGCGCTCAGGAGCTCCCGGTCCGCTTCGCCCGTCCGTGCGATGGCGCTCCCTAAGCGGGAAAGCAACTCGAGGTGATGTGCCATTTTCGACGGCTCCGCTTGCAGGGCGATAGATCCCGGGACGCAGACGCAGCCGATGAGCTCGGAGTTCATATTCGCCGCCTGGGCCTTGACGGTGGCGATAAGCGGGTTGAAGGTCTCGGCTTCCGGAAAACCTGATGTGGCGACAAGGAGGAATTTGGCGGGCATGTTCCACCAGCGGGAGTGTCTGATCCTGCCGGCCCGGTCCTTCGTCAGGAACGGCTGGAGAGAGCAGACCGAACGATCCATCACTGCCTTGATCTGGGCCGTCATAGTATCCGTATAGACCGGGGTGCCGAGGACAAGCAGCTCGGAAACCTTAAGCCTTTCATATATCTGTTCCATATCGTCTTTCTGTACGCATACCCCCGGGTGTTTATGCATGCATGACAGGCATGCGCTGCAAGGCCCGATATGCATCTCTGCCACCCTGAATCCGGTGATCGACGCTCCGCCCGCAACAAGCCCGTCCGCCAGGCTTTGCAGGAGCTTGCCCGTGACACCCCTCGACCCTCTGGGGCTGCCGTTGAGTATGAGTGCTTCCATGGGTTTCTCCAAATCTTTTCCCTCATAGTAACCCATCGCACCACCGGAAGTCTTTGCTTTTTTTTGAATCACTCATTGACGGAGAGCAAGAAAAAGGTGTATGTTTCACGTGTAGGACAAAGAGAGTGCAAAGGAGGATCTATGGGTGATTCGATTCTGAAAGGCAAGAGTATTTTGATCGTTGATGACGAAGCGGATGTGCTTCACGTGCTTGAGGACGAGATCCATGCGGCCTGCCCTGACTGCACGATCGATAAGGCAACGACTTACGAAACGGCGGCGGAGCTGCTGCGATCGAAAGAGTACGGGGTTGTCGTGCTGGATATCATGGGTGTCCGTGGTTTCGACCTCCTGGAGCTGGCGGTGAACCGGAACTTTAAGGTGGCTATGCTGACCGCGCATGCCCTGACGCCCGAAGCACTCAAGAAATCCCATGACCTCGGCGCCAGGGCCTACTTGCCCAAGGATAAACTGGGCGAGGTCGTCCCTTTCCTTGAAGACATGCTGACGTACGAATACAACACAGGCTGGAAAAGACTCCTCCATAAGCTGGAGAATTACTTCGAGGACCGGTTTGAGCCTGACTGGAAAGGGCGGTCGGGTATTACTTACTGGTGAATTGACGTGATAAAGGGGCGAACGAGGGGAAGAGAGAATCTCAACCCACGGGAATCGAGCAGGCCCTAAAACAGTCCGCCCAGTCCCCGGGCGTAGCCGGTCAGTTCCACGTACCCGAGACAGGTGACCTTGCGGTTCTCCGACGTTCCCCTGCCTTCCACTGCTCCCTCCCAATAGGTGACTCCCGTTGAGCGCGTAGTTACAAGCTCCTGGTCGGGCAGGAGGGGCGACACAAGTTGGTCGAGGCCCTCATCCTGGATGCGTATCCTCCATCGGCTTGGATAGGAAACCCCGCTGTGCGGGCTTTTCCAGTGATCGAGCACATCAACTTTTACCGCCGACAGGGGCAGATGCCGGCTCTTTCCCTGCCGGTCCACCATCGTGCCGGATGACGCAGGCTCAATGGCGCCGTCGCTGCGCCTCAGAAAATAGAGCATGAGGTCTTTTCCATCGGAGAGATGGAGGCTGAACCAGTCCCAGCCTGCCTGTTCGGCGGCGAGCTGGTTTGAGCCGAATTCGTGATCGAACCAGCTCGTGCCTGTCACCCTGACAGGGGCCGCGGCGCTTTCAGTCTTGAGCAAGCCCGTGGTCTTGAGGTCTGTGCACGTTGCGTAGTAGGAGGCCTGCCCGGGAAGAGGCCCTTTCCTGCTCAAGCCCTTTTCTCCATGTATCACGGGCGGTTTTTGCGGGGCGAGTTCAAGGGCAAGCCAGGCAGTCCTTCCCCTTGCCCGAAGAAGGACCGCGCCCCCTTTCATCCTGGCCGACCAGCCGAGGAGCCGGACATCGAGACCGTTTTCCCGGCTGGCCGCAAGACCCGGACCTGTCCTCGATAGTGCCTCGTCGAAAATGAATCGCTTTTTCGCCGCGTCCGTCACGGAGAAATGGGCCAGGTAGAGGTCGCGTACGGACCAGGGATCGGCAGGGTCTGCGGCGTGCAGCCGTATCCCCTGCCGGAAAAACGTGAGCTGATACCCGAAAGCGTTTCCCTGCCCGTCGTTAAGGTTGCCGGTGAAGTACCACCATTCGGTCCTGTAGGCCGGATGGGCCGCGTGGTCCCTGGGAAATTTCCACTCCCTCGGGGCCGTCGCCTGTTGCCACTGCTCGGGGCCTGCCGCAGCCGCAGGCAAAAGGAGGCAGACGAGCGCTGCGCCCGACCACAATACGCGGAAAAGTGCGCTCAAACTCTTGCGGTCCATCTTCGCGGTCATTCCTCCCTGAGCTGCATATGGGGATAGGTGCGCAGCACCTTCCAGATGGGATAGAGCGCTGCGCCCGTGCTTGCGAGCAGCGCGGTGGCGCCGGCCGCAAGATAGGGTCCCCATGCGGGATAGAAGAAAATCGTCCAGTTGAAGCTTCTGAGGTTGATCACCTTTATCAGTATCAGAGCGAGGCCCGTCCCGATGAAGAGGCTCAGCACAAGGCTCACCATGCCCATGCCGAGGCCCTCCAGGAATGTCATCGCCGCGACCTGTCTCACCGAAAAACCGAGGGCCCTGTAGATGCCGAACTCATGTTGCCGTTCGATGAAGAGGGTAAGAAGGGCGCCGGCTATCCCGAAGAAAGCGACGATAATCGCCAGCATCCTCATCGACCGCGTGACGGCGAAGGTGGAATCGAAGACGGAGAGGATCCTGCCCCTCAGCTCTCCCTGGGTGAAGGCCGGCAGACCGTAGCGGTAGGCCTTTCCCCTCACCTCCTCAATGAGCCTTTGCCTGTCGGGATTGGCGCGGTCGATGAAAACTCCGACGCTGTTAATGGTATGGTCACCGAAGACGGCGAGGTAGGTGGAACGGTCCATCATGATCAACCCGTGCTCTGTCGTGTAGTCGTAGAACGCGGCCGCTACCTTAAGGCGCACCGGCCTTGCGCGGCCGTTCAGCTCGACGGTATCTCCCGGGGAGACCTTGAAACTCCTGGCAAAGCTCTCGGAGACGATCACCTCTCCCTGCAATACCTGCTCCCAGTGCTCGTTACCCCCCTTAAGCCAGCCGAAATGGGTGTACTTTTGCAGGACGTCGGCGCTGACCGCCGCCACGGAGATCGAATGTTCCTTATAGATCACTTGCGCGTTCCTGTACGGGTCGACTCCCCCCAGACCCGGCATGGCCGACAGCTCCCGGTAGAACTCCTCCGGGACCTCGATCCCCTCGGACGTGCTGCCAATGTAGATGTCGGCCCTGAGCTGCGTATCCATCCACCACATGAGCGATTCCCGGAAGCTCCCTATCATCGAGCCGAGACCGACGGACATGGAAAGGGCCACGGTAAAGGCAGCAATGGCGACAGCGGTTCGGCTCAGGTTCTGCCTTATATTGCCGGCTGCCATGCGCCCGGGAAGGCCGCCTAAGAAGGTGAGGGCGCCTTTGAGGAAGGGGGCCGCGTGGACGAGGAGCATGCCCGTGAGAAGGCTTGAGCCGAAGAGGAACGCGAAGGCAGCGGCAAAGCCGATGTAGACGTGCAGGGACGAGAGCATAAGGAGCACAAGGGTCAGGCCAAGGGTTGCGACACCCAGCGATGCGATCCTCCTGGTCCCCGCGATGCTCCTCCTCGTTGTTATTTTTGGCTGAAGCATCAGTACGGGATCGACGCGGGCCAGCTCTGAAAGGGGGAAGAGGCTTCCGAGGAGACTTGCGGAGCAGCCGAAGAAGGAGCCGATGGCGACCATCGACCATGACCACGGCAAGGGCGCGGGCTTCAGGAAAAAGTAGAGGTTGCTGATTGTCTGACCGACGAGGCCGGTGAGGAAGCGGCTCAGCGCGTAGCCGAACAGACCGCCCAACAATCCCCCGGCGAGGCCGAAGATGAGTATCTCCACGAGGAAGGCGGAGGCGATCTCACGCCTGCGTGCCCCGAGGCTCATAAGTATTGCCGCGTCCTTTCTCCTGCTTGCAATCGTAAACATGGTGGTGTTGTAAACAAGAAAGACGCCGACGAAAAGCGCGATGAGCGAAAGGGCTTCGAGGTTGAGCCGGAAGGCAGCCAGCATGCCGGCATATACCTGCTCCTTCTGTTGTTTCGACTGGACCCTGAACCCTTCCCGGTAGCGGGAAATGAAGGAAGCCTCATCCCCGAGCACCAGATCGACGCGGTCGATCCTTCCCCGGAGACCGAAGAGGTTCTGGGCATGGCCTATGTCCATCACGATGAGCGGTTCGGGCGATGGACTCGGAAAGGTGCCGGCGAGGCGAAGTGCGCCCCTCGATGTCCGGATCGTGCTTCCCCCGTGCATGTGGAGACGCAAAGCGGTCTCCCGGTCGATGAGGACGGCGCGGGGGTCGAGGAGGAAGGAGAGCTTCTTCTCCCGGTCTTGCCGGGGACCGGTCGTCTCATCCCAGGGGATGCGGAATAACTGGGGTCTCATGGCCCTGTCGAGGAACGGGTCGATCCCCAGGAAGCGAATCGGCTCTCCATTTTCCAGGCGGAGCCGGCGGTCTATTACAGGCGAGAAGGCGAGGACTGCCGGATCATCGATCAGGCCGGGCAGCACTGATTCATGAAGCGGCCCCGCGGTACGCTCCAGCGAATGGGTCGCCTTGCCGTTCAGAAACTCGATTGCCCTGGAAAAGCTGGAGAGGGCCGCGCGGGCGGAAAAAAGCATCCCGATCACCGCCGCGACGCCGCACCCGATGCCGAGGACCTGAAGAAGGCTCAGGCTCCGTCTCCTCGCCAGGTGCCTGAGGAACGCCTTCGTCACGATTTTCAAAGGAAGACTCTCATCCCGGGGGCCTCTTCCCGCAGAACCCCATCGACCATCCGCAGCACGCGGTCCGAGTACCTGGCGGTCAAGGGGCTGTGGCTGGCCATGACAAGGGTCGTCATCGATTCCCGGCATTCTCTGTGGAGGAGCGCAAGCACCTCTTCTCCCGTCCTGTTGTCGAGATTGCCCGTAGGCTCATCCGCGAGAATGACTACCGGGTTCTTCACCATGGCCCGCGCTATCGCCACCCTCTGTTGCTCCCCTCCGGAAAGCTCGTGAGGATAGCGGGCCTCCTTGCCTTTCAGCCCCAGGTTCGCAAGGGCCTTGATTGCCCGCTCCCGATCCGGAACGCCGGCAAGCTCGAGGGAGAGAAAGACGTTCTCGAAGGCGGTCAGGGTGGGCAGCAGGTTGAAGAACTGGAAGACGAACCCCAGGCGGAGACGGCGCAGACGCGTACGGCCTGCTTCTCCGAGAAGATGAAGGTCCTGCCCGTCCACTTCTATGCTGCCCCGCGTGGGCTGGTCGAGCCCTGCGACGAGGTTGAGGAGGGTTGTTTTGCCGGATCCGCTCTTTCCCAGTAGCGCGACAATCTCACCGGGGGCGATTTCCATGCTCGCCCCAGCCAGGGCGGACGTCTCCTCACGTCCATCCTGGGTGTACTGCTTCCATACGTCGATGGTGCTGATCATCGACCCCAACGTCTGCCCCTCCTCGCTGTCGCGCTGTTGCAAGTCAGGCATAGTATAAGTTTTTTTGTAGAGGGGGTAAAGGGCAGGCTCAGGGCAAGATTCCTCCTTGATAGGTCGAATAAGTCCTATAGGGCCTATAAGACCTATTCTTTCCGGATTCAGGTCCGGCCAGGGGTTGACATCGGGCTGACAGATGTCAACATTCTATTACAGGAGACAGATGCAGGTGGGAAAGCCCGCCTTTAGCCGATCCGTTGTTTAGCCTTGCGGGAAGCCGGTTTCGCTGCCATTGGCAATGCTTCTTGGAATGTGGTATATATTTTGCTACAGATATTTCGGCATGGTATACACAAGCATGGTATACACAAGGAGGTAAAAGGCCATGAAGAAAGAGGTCACTATTTGCTTCCGCACAAGCGAAGAGCTGCGCGGCGCCCTCGAAAGGGCGGCGCATGAGGACCGTCGCTCTCTTTCGTCGGTAATCGAGCTCATATTGACGGACTACCTGGAGAAGAACCACGACTTTCCGCACCAAAAGGAACGGCGGCGCTTCGTGCGCAAGCAGGTGTCGATACCCGCCCATGTGAAGAGTATCGATTTGGACAAGCAGGAGCACGAGGCGGTTATTCTCGATATATCACTCAGCGGGCTTCGCGTTTCCCTGCCGAAGGAGTCGATGCCGGAGATTTACGAAGGGGCGGAAACGTCCGCGTTCGAAACCTCTTTTGTGCTGCCGGAGGAGGAGAAGAGCATACGGATGGTGTGCAGGCCCCAACGGGTAGTTCCCGTCAACGGCGACATTCATGTAGGCGCCAGTTTCGTCGATTCCGACTTCACGAATTACCAGCAGCTCCAGGAGTACCTCGTATAAACGATTACCGGGACACCCGCCCCGTGCGACCCGCTAGCTGATCTCGGCGACCGGGGCTTCCTGCTTCAATTACTGGGGCTAGCGTCGCCCCCTCCACGAGCGAAGCTCGTGGAGCCACCCCCTCAAAGAAAAGAAGGGATACCGCTAGCTGATCTCGGCGACCGGGGCTTCCTGCATCCATAGCTCGTGAATGGAGTGGTAGAGGTCCTCGTTGACCGAGACCTTGTACGGCGTCGGGTTTATGGAGCGCATATGGTCGGGGCGCATCACGGATATCTGATTGATTACGTATTCCCGAACCGTATCGAGTGAGGGAAAGACATATTTTTGACGCCCGTCCCAGACGCATCTGAGCAGGGAGATGACATTTTGTGGTATCACATAGGCGCGCTTCGCCTCACTGAAGGGATGGCGACAAAGGATTCTTTCCCCGACCCCCGGCGCCGGTTCTCCCGCTTCAGTCATCAGGTCGAGGAGCGGGTGCATGTGCTCTCCGATCAGCCGGTATACTTCTTTCTTTCCGGGGATCGTCATTTTATCCACCTCGTCGGAGAGCTTGATCCTCGGATGATTGTTTATCGCCACAAGCTTGTAGACGCATCCCAGGGATGGTTGGGCCTGGCATGTCACGAGGTGGGTGCCTACCCCGAACACGTCGATCTCATGGCCCTGCTGCCCGAGGGACAGGAGAATCGATTCGTTGATATCGTTGCTGGCCATGATCGCCAGCCGCGCAAAAGACTCAAGTGAAAACTGTTCCGCTATTTTTCTGAACACCTTTCTGGTTTCCTTCGAGAAGTAAGCCAGGTCGCCAGAATCGAGTCTGATGCCGATGGGCTTGTAGCCGATGTGGATCAGCGCAAGGGCCACGCAGATAAAGTTCGGCAGACCCGATTTCGGGGTGTTATAGGTATCGACAAGGGCGAGGAAGCTATCGGCGAAGGAGCATGCATAAGAGATAAACGCGGCAAGCTCCCCTTCATTTGTGTGCTGGTAATCCAGTTGTTGGCGATAGTGAAGCACAAGATCGACAAAGTGGTGTTCCTTGCCGTCAGGTCCGGCGAGAAAGGGGTCGGTAACCTCGCCGAGCCCGGCAAAAGAGCTGACATACGAGTGTGCCATCGTCCCTTTTATGGGAAGTCCGAAGAGTTGGCCCGCCCGGGCATTGCTGGTCCCGTTAAATCCGCCCATGTAGCTGTACCTTGAGGCCGAAACCCCCCCGTCAGGCCCTTGCGCCCGGCGAAGACCTAATTCGACAAGTCCCTTGTCTATGCCTGCGGCCAACCTGAAACGCGCGGCATTGGTGGCAATGAGGCTGGGGAAATTCGTCAGATTCAAGAACGTCGTTTCCTGCATTTGAGCGATGCCCAGCGGCCCTTCCACCCGGATCAGCGGAATCCGGGGGAAAACGATAGTGCCTTCCGGCACTGCGTAGATCTTCAGCTCGGAGCAGTCGATACTTTTCAGCCAGTCGAAGAACGCGGGCTCGCACGCGGCCAGGGGCGCCGGTATCCTCAGGTCGTCCTCAGGATATCGGGTGGGTTCCCAGGAATCGTTCCCCCAACGGTCAAAACGGAATTCTTCAGGGCCGCCTGCGGTCTCCCTGATAAAACCGTTCTCCATGCCGACTTCAAAACAACGCTGCAATTCCGCCTTGTCCTTTAAGGCGCCATAGCGAAGATACGCAATGTCCTCATCCGTAAATTTGAAGGCATGGAGCGATCGGATAACTTCCTCGAGGCCGGCAAAGATGGTAAATTCCCCCCCGAACGGGTTCTTCCTGAAAAATAAATCGAATACTGCCTTGTCTCTGTGCTTGCCGCTCTTCCAGTATCCGTAAGCCATGGTGAGCTGGTACAGATCGGTAAGCATTGGTCCGACAAAAGCGTTCGTGGGCCTCATATGCCTTCTCCTTTCCCTGAAAAGAGGGTTCTCCTCTGCGCTATCACGCCGGTGTTTCATCCGGCTCTCTATCAGTGTAGTAGATCGGGCGAACGGTGACAAGAAGAGAATGAGTAGTTGAGGCAAAGTTACCAGAATAAGACGTGGAAGACTTGTATAGACGGAGACACGATGAGGTGCGGCAACAATGGCGTTCCCAAAGGAACGCCATTGTTCTTTTGTGCAGGCTTGCCCTTATATGCCTTTAGAGGCAGGTTTTTTGCCTGCCGTCGGAGGGACGACAACGATGAATGACCGCAAGAACCGGGAAATAAAGGAGCTTTCCCTCCTTTTTGAGATCAGTACCAAGCTGAGCGAGGCCCTCGATCTCAAGACTGTCCTGAAGCCTATCCTCCAGCTTATAGCCGAGCATATGGGGATACTCCGGGGCACCCTCACCATTCTGAACAGAAACACGGGGGAGATCGCTATCGAGGAGGCATACGGCCTTCGGCCGGACGAGCAGGCGAGGGGCCGATACCGCATGGGCGAGGGGGTAACGGGCAAGGTGATCGACACGGGCAAGCCGATGATTGTGCCAAGGATCGCCGACGAGCCCATGTTTCTCGACAAAACCGGCTCGCGGCAGCATCTCAACAAGCACGACATCGCCTTTATCTGCGTGCCTGTCAAGATCGGCAGCGAGGCGATCGGCGCCCTTTCCGCGGACCGTCGCCAGGACGAAGACATTTCACTGGAGGACGATGTCCGTCTGCTCACGATTATTGCCTCGACTATCTCGCAGGCCGTGCGCCTCCGCCAGCTCGCGCAGGAAGAGCTTGAGCGGATGAAGGAGGAGAACCGGACCCTTCAAGACCAGTTGAAGAGCAGATACGGGATGAAGACCATTGTGGGCAGCTCAAAGGTCATGCAGAACCTGTATACGCTTATCGACCGGGTATGCCGCACGAATGCCACGATCCTTATCCTGGGCGAGAGCGGAGTGGGAAAGGAACGGGTGGCCCAGACCATCCATTACAGCTCCAACCGGGCCGATCTACCCTTCATCAAGGTAAATTGTGCCGCCCTGCCAGAATCGCTCATAGAAAGCGAGTTGTTCGGCCACGAAAAGGGTGCATTTACGGGCGCGACGAGGGCTCGCAAAGGGAGGTTCGAAGCGGCCGATCACGGTACCATCTTCCTTGACGAGATAGGCGACCTCCCCCTCTCACTCCAGACGAAGCTTTTGCGCGTGCTCCAGGAGAAGGAGTTTGAGCGGATTGGCGACAGCACCCCGGTACAGGTGCATGCCCGGATCATCACGGCGACGAACAGGAACCTGGATTCCCTTTTGCACGAGGGGCGATTCAGGGAAGACCTGTACTACAGGCTGAACGTCTTTCCCATCGTCGTTCCGCCCCTCCGTGAACGGAAGACGGACATTATGCTCCTTGTCGATCACTTCATCGAAAAATACAGCAAGGAGCATGAGAAGAAGATTGTGCGGATATCGACCGGCGCGACGGACATGCTCATGGCCTATCATTGGCCGGGCAACGTGCGGGAGCTCGAGAACTGCATAGAAAGGGCCATCATCCTCTCTACGGACGGGGCTATCGAGAGCTATCACCTTCCGCCGCACCTCCAGATAAGCGACGGGGCGGAACGGCACGAGGCCCGGGGCACGCTCAAAAACATCATCACGAATATGGAGCGGGAAGTGATCGTCGAAGAGCTGAAACGGACGCGCGGCAATATGGCCCGGGCGGCGCGGTCGCTCGGCATCACCGAGCGGATGATGGGAATACGGGTCGAGAAGTACAAAATCGACACGGCGCGGTTCAAGTAGAAGGGTGTATGGGCGGGTGGCCTGCGGTATGGAGGGATCGCGAGCTGCCGCACCAAGATAGCCCTGGAAGCTCACGATTACCGATGGAAATGTGCACAGTTAAAGAGCCGGGGCATTGAGCCCCGGCTCTTTAACTCTTGGAGTCAGGACTGGTCCATTGTTCCTTTCAATATCGAGCGACCCACGGGAACAAGGGATTCCCCTTGAAATGCTTTTGTACTATGGTTTCGGCTCGTATACTTCAAAAAGCTTGATCAATGTTGGTGTCTGACCATTAAAGCGGTCTTGCCGCGCATTTCAATGGGGTGCCCGGCGGCGGTCGCGGGCCATCCGCTTCGGATAATTCGTTCGACCCTACTTCACCTCGCGCGTGCTCTCTTCTGTAATAAACCGTCATCGAGAATCTGCTGAAAATGCTCTTTCACCGTTTGCTCAACGGGGGTATAGGACATCCCCAAGTCTGCCTTACCGTATGAGTTGTCGAATCTGGCGTGATAGCCCACATTTCTGCTCACGAATTTTCGGGTAAAGCCGACCTTCGGGGCGAGGAGCCAGACCAGGAATTTAGGAACCTGTTTCCGGGGGAACGGATAGGCATCTCCGAACTGTTTTCTGAGAATGTTTGCAAGGTCGAGGAACGTTGCTTCTCCACTCGCGATGATGTGTCTTCCGCTTGCCTTTGGCGTGAACCCTGCCTTGATATGAGCAGATGCCACATCACGCACATCGACAAGAGAGAGCCACATGTCCGGAACTCCGTCCTTGTATGTACCGTCACCAAGATGAATCATGGCGCTGATGCTATACGAGTCCGTTCTCTTCGATACGGATGGGCCGAGAATAACTGCAGGGTTTATGGTCAGCAAGTCCCATCGATCCTGCTTTCCGGCAATGGCCCACGCTTCCTTCTCGGCGATCGTTTTTGAGTAGGAATACGGTAGGTGTGCAGCGTTGCTCGTCACGTTCCATTCCTTCTCGGTGAACACTCCCCCCGGAGCCGACTTTATGTCTGCGAAATCTCCATAAATCGCAGCGACACTGCTCGTGAGCACGACGCGCTTCACCGTCGGAGTCCCTTTTGCCGCTTCGAGAACATTCCTCGTTCCTTCTTTGGCCGGTCGGAGGAGTTCTTCTTCCGGATTCTTGGGTTGAGCCAGGAAGAAGGGAGATGCCGTGTGGATCAGCAGCTCGCACCCCTGCATCGGCTCATCAAAGCTGCCGGAATCGAGAAGGTCCGCCTTAAACAACCTCAATTTCCCTGTTGAGGCTTTAGCCAGGGCCGTAAGATGCTCGACTTTTTGAACATTTGAGGGATCGCGCACGGTTGCGTTGACGTTGATCCCTTCTTCCAGTAGCTTCTTGACTACCCAGGAAGCCAGGTAGCCGGTTGCTCCTGTAACCATGACCGGTTTGCTCTTATCGATTTCCTTCATTGGCGCCTCCTTATGCGTCATTTTGCCTCCAGAGTATTTCCGCGCCGTAGAACTCCCCGCGCACCACTGGACTCCTTGCGTTGTTTAGCCTCACGTTTTGTTCGGAAAATCGGTGTTGTCTCTGTTGTATGGCAGGTCTGTAGCAATCTTACCAATGCTTATACGTTCTTGTCAATAGACAATAGTGGTTGTCAAAATAAAACACTTGCACAAGAGGCTCAGGTCTGATGTGCCGGGCTGTGCCGGTAATCATTGCCACTTGGGGGAACTTTGGAGACGTTGGTTCAAAGTGAACTTTTCGGGGGAACTTTACGGGTAGTTGACTAACGTGACTTGGTGGATTCCCCGCCCCTCATCTCCCCTACAGAATGCTCCTTCAAAAACAGCCCTTAGGCAAAACACCGTTGTCCGCCGCGTGGAGACATTGAGTACATGGGCATACCGTCGCCGAAATATCCTTGTGGACGTTGATGGGATTGATTGCGCTGAGCTTAGCTACTGCGGAGGGGTTGTAGGGGGACACGGCTTTAGTGCGTCCTGAAGGGTTTGCACTGATCGTAATCGTGGCGCTGACGTTGTTAACCAAAACGGGTGACCTCTTTTTTATGGGAGATCTCTTTTGCCTCACAAGCTGCACTGCTTTTGTTTTTTTACATACTACCAGGGGGCACTATCTTTGCGTATAGTGTCTCCGGGGCTACGTCGGCGCCATTCGGCCAGGAGATTGTTCCGCCTTCTATCGTTGCCTTTTGGAAAAATACCTTGTCTCGCAGCGGCTCAAAGACAGGGCCTCTTTCGACATACTCTGAGAAGTCTACGTCACCACTCTTGCCATCATCGAAGACAATACGATAGACAAATCCTCCCCTATACTCTATTTTTATCACGTCGTTCATGTTCCACATGATTCACCTCACTCCAGAGGAGCAATTTTCTTCACTTCCTTGCCTGCTCTCGCCAGTTCCCAATCTTCTTCAAGCTCGTTAAGGCGAATGTCTATCCACTCCCTTACAAGTCTCGTTGCTGTTACGCAATCAATTTTATCATTTCCGACCGAAAAATACAGTAGGAACTTAGGGGACATCCACGGCACACGCATTACAGAGGGCGAAGGGAAGGCGAAGGGTAGAGTAGAGAGCTGGCGCTTGGCTGGTGCCGCTTCCGAGAGAAAAGGGGTCTGCCATTGACAAGGGACAGGATGAGCCTTCTAACATATGGAAATGAGAGGTATTTTCTGAGCTTGCTGCGAGCCGATAGGTTAACGTGTTGAAGCACAATCGTGATCCCAACGATCGAGTGTTTTTTGCGGAGCAAGGCCGTCGGAGGGTCGCACACATCCTTGGCAACCTGGTAGTTTGACAAAATACCAGGTAAGTTGTGCATTATGACAGAAACGTTAAACTCGTGGAGGCAGTCATGGCTACGGTCAAGACATTGGCGAAAGGCCAAATAGTTATTCCAGCGGATCTGCGAAAGAAATATCACATAGAGCCTGGCAAGGAATTGCACCTTATGGAGTATGGCGACGTCATTTACCTCATACCCCCGACTGACGATCCTATAGAGGCAGCAACAGGCATTCTTCCCGAGGGGCCTTCTCTATCCCGAGAGTTGCTTGAGGAACGAAAGAAGGATGCCCGGTGATGGCGGAGACGTATGTATTTGACGGTTATGCTCTCCTGAAGGTCTTCCAGAAGGAAGAAGGATACCAGAAGATCGTCGGGCTTCTCCGGGACGTGTAGCGTCTGGTGGGCGCGCCCTTATGAACGCCGTAAACTATGGAGAAATCATCTACATCATTAAGAGAGCTTTCGGCGACCGGAAGAAGATCGGATGTCTCGCGGCGATCGAACGGTTGGGCATCGAAATCCTTTCCGTCCCTAACGAACTGATTTTCAGGGCTGCCGAGTATAAGGCCGAGTTCAGTATTTCCTATGCGGATTGCTTTGCCCTTGCCTCCGCCCTGGAAAACAAGGCGGCTCTCGTAACCGGAGACCCGGAGTTCAAAAAGATCGAGCATCTGGCTAAGGTCATTTGGGTGTGAATGCCGACAAGATCGTCCTCCCCGTACGCGGAGACTTACTCCCAAAACCTAAGACCATAGAATTCAAGTTTTCAATACGTTAACCGATCGGCTCGCAGCTTGCCGCGGGTAGGTTTATTTGGTCGGTCCGATAGGGGGACATAGTTCCGTTCATTCCGTTGAGCCGGATAGGGGTAGAGTAGAGAGCGGCAGGGACGTTGTTGGTAAATATTATAAGACTCAGTAGGACGGACGAGAGAGTTTGCGACCAACGAAGGAGAAGGCAAGGTGAAAAAAGCCGGCTGTCCCCTTTTCGCTTCTTCGAGGAGACAGAGTAAGTCACGTTGGTCAACTATGTCCCGGAGTTGCGTCAGGCAAGGCAGTGCATGGTGAAACGATATGGATGAACAGAAACTGGTTGAAAAGCTTCGCAGGATTGAAGCGCTTTACGCTGGCGCGACCACTCCGGGCGAACGAATTGCCGCTGCAAATGCCCGAGACCGTATTCGCGAGAGGCTTCGAACCTTGCAGAGTCACGCCGTTGACGTCAAATATCGCTTCACACTGTCGGATATATGGTCAAGAAAGCTTTTTCTTGGCTTATTGAGAAGATATAATCTCGAACCCTATCGGTATCGCGGCCAAAGGCACACTACGGTCATGGTCCGCGTTCCTAAGAGGTTTGTTGAAGAAACACTGTGGCCGGAGTTCGAGGAACTCAACCGGACGTTACACGCATACCTTGATGAAGTAACGGAGCGCGTAATCCGAGAAGAAATCGATCGAGACAGTTCTGAAGCTGCAATCAAATTTGAGTTGACAGGTGGGGAAGCTGCGACAGTCGTAGTGCAGGCCGATCATAAGCTATTTTCATGATTCACGGGTGCCCGACAGGGCATGGCTGTTATTTACTTTCTTAAGAACGTTCCCCCGTTCTCCCGTTCTCCGTCCCTCCGCGAGAAATGCCTTTATTGTCCCATTTATCAACGCCGTTTTAGCTTCCTCACAGTTGAAAGGAAAGGGGGAAACAGGTATAATGAGGCGTGCGCCTGTAGCTCAACAGGATAGAGCAACGGCCTTCTAAGCCGTAGGTTCCGCGTTCGAGCCGCGGCAGGCGCGTTCTTTAGAGCCTGGGTCGTCGCTTTTACCACCCTAGTGCCCAAATCCTGACTAAAGAGCATCGCCATAATGGTCGCAACCGTATAGTGCCGGGCAGCCATGAGGCGTGCCTGTCAGTGAGGTCCATTTCATTGATGTTCCGGAACCGTTATGATATTCTGACCAGATGGCTCAGAGATGCCCAACTTTTATCGGTAGAGCGCAGAGGGATTGAACTCTTTCCGTCTCCTTAGCGCCGCGTCGCCGGTGCTCCTGATTGCAGCTCTTGTGATCTTTTGGAATACCTCCGCACTCGGCCTGTCCGTCTGGGGGATTCTTATTACCTCGGTGGTTGCCGTCACGGTTTTCCATACACCGATCGCGACGATCCTGCTCGGGGCTCTGGACGGGATCATTACCACCTTTCCGCTGCTGCTGATAGTCTTTTTCGGCATCATGCTTTCAGTTCTCCTCATCGGGACAGGGGCGTTGTCGCGTATCGTGAATAGCCTCTCAAGGGGATTTCGTGACCCCATGCATCAGGTGAGCGCCATCTGCTTCGGCATCGAGAATTTCGTCGCTGGGGCCGGCATAATCGCGGAACCGATTATCGCTCCTACGCTCAAAGCAGTCGGGCTTCCCGCGAAGAGCGCAGCCGTCCTTGCAATCTGGGGCTATGCAGGAGTTATGTCCTTCAGCCTGGCCGGTGCCTTTGTCCTTATCCTTTCTTTCGTGACCGGTCTCGACCTGCAGAGGCTTGCGAAGGCCTCGGCAATCATCTCCCTCGTGCCCACGCTCGTCTGCGGCTTCGCCCTGCCGCTTGTTATCGAAAAGACGAATTTGATCAAGGGACACCTTTTCTTCAATGCCTCCACCGCCTTTGCTTGCGGGATTCTGGTGCTTTTCTTTGTGGTCTATGTCTCATCTTCGACGGCTTGTATGCTTGCCGGAATTGCCGTCCTGGCAGGGATCGTCCTCTTCTCCAAATCGATGCCCGGTTTCAGGAGCTTCAGGGCCGCCGATGTCGCCCCTTTTCTTATTCTCATTGCATGCCTGGCGACTGTCAATTTGTACCCGCCTCTCCGCACTCTCGCGAGCGAGAAAGTGACTCTCTCTCTATCGGTCGTTCCCGTGCACGTGGTAAGGATCAGACCACTGATGGATGCCTACACATACCTGATAATCGCCATCGCAGTGACGATCCTGGTCTTCAAGATCAAACCCCGCCAGTTTTATCAACTCGTGAAATCTCCACTATGGAGCGCGTCAAAGGCGATAACGGCCATGATGATCTTTGGCGCTATGGGTCAGATCATCGCCCTCACCGGGTACGAAGACCACACAAGTTCAATCACCGCGGCGAACAATATCCCCTATGTGCTCGCGACCGGGCTATCAAGAATGTCGGGGAGGTTCTACCCGGTTTTTGCACCGGTACTCGGTTGGTTGGGGACGTTCCTGACGGGTTACGGTACACTATCGATAATGATCTTCGGCAAGCTCCAGGTAGAGATCGCGCGATTCATCCATGTTTCCCCCGAGATTCTCTCATCCGCCATGATGGTCGGCTCCGGTATAGGCTCCATATCGAGCCCCTTCAAGATAGCCATGGCAGCCTCCCTCGTCGATGCCGTGGGAAAAGAAGGAGAGATTCTCAGGAAAACCATTCCCCTGGGGATTGCCATATCCCTGATCACCGGTGTGTGGAGCTACGTGATGACATGTATCCTGTGAATGGAGCTTGCGTGGTTCTCCATGGGACGCGGCCAGGGAACATCGTGGGGATGCCTGTATACTAGGCCTCGGAAAACCTATCTTAGAGCATAACCGGAGATCCATCCTCCATCGATAACCAAGGTGCTGCCGGTGACATAGGAGGCGGCATCCGAGCACAGCCATATCACGGCTTCGGCTATCTCCTCTGGTTTCCCCACCCGTTTCGTCGGAGAAAAACCCCCGAGAGCCGCATAGAAATCCTCCTTCTCCACGCCGCCGATTCGGGCCGCCTCATCCATCATGGGTGTTTCTACGAAGCCCGGGCAGACGGCCGTGATCCGAACCCCCAGGTCCGCGTACTCCATGGCCGCGACCTTTGTGAGACCCACGACGCCGTGTTTTGCCGCCGTATATCCACACACTAGAGTGAGACCGGTCAAACCCATTACGGAGGCGGTATTCACGATCGCACCCTTGCCTTGTTCGACCATCTGCGGGATCTCGTACTTCATGCAGAGCCAGACGCCGGTAAGGTTGATCGCGATTATCCTGTTCCAGTCTTCCTCCGGATAATCGGCAGTCGGCCCATTGGCGCCACCGATACCGGCGTTGTTATGCGCGTAATCCAAACGGCCGTATGTCTCAACAGCCTTGCTGATAAGCGCCCGTACATCGGCGGAATTGGATACGTCGGTCCTTACGAAGATCGCTTTGCCACCTGTCTCCTTGATCATCCTGGCCGTTTCAGCCCCCCGCTCAACCTGTACATCTGCGACTACTACGCGCGCCCCTTTTCCGGCAAACGCCAGCGCTGAAGCCCGTCCAATCCCCCCGCTTGCGCCCGTCACCACTGCAACTTTTCCGTCAAATTCTTTCATGGTCTTCATCTCCTATAGCCCGAACAGGGCTCCGCAGTAAGTTTCACCTCACAGCATAAGCAGACCGGGGGTCTCGATGATCTCCTGAAAGGTCCTCATGAACTGTTCAGCGCCATACCCGTTGATTGCCCTATGATCGGTAGTAAAGCTGTACGTCATAACGGGGGCGACAACGATCTCCCCGTTACGCACCACGGGCTTGTCGACGATTGGTCCCGTTCCCATTATAGCGCATTCCGGCTGGTTTATTATGGGGGTGAAGAAGACGCTTACGCCTATGGGGCCGACAGCCGTGATGGTAAAGGTACCGCCCATCATGTCATCCGGCATGAGCTTGCCTGTCCGTGCCTTCTCCACAAGCGCCTTTAACGACAAAGATAACTGAGTGAGCGACAAAGTATCGGCATGCCTTAGCACAGGCACAACGAGACCCTCATTTCCGAGGGCAACGGCGACGCCGATGTTAATCTCTTCCCAGATCTTCAGTTCGTTATCGATAATGCTGCAGTTTATGTCCGGATGACGCGTGAGCGTTCGCGCCAGCACCGCCACGAGCATCTCGGTGTAGGTGATCTTCTGCACTACCGGGTCCTGCCTCTTTTTGAAGACATCCCGGAGCCTCACGATCTCCGTCATATCCACTTCTCCCATGAAGCTGAGCTGCGCGGCAGTCGCGAGGCTTTTCAGCATATGGTCCGCTATCGCCTTCCTCATCGACTTCATCGGGACGGATTGCTTGACAGTCTTGCCCTGGATAAGAAGGCCTGCCCCCTTCTCCCGGGCCTGTTGCTGCCCTTCCTGCTCTTCCGCGGCTTTCTCGACATCACCGGCGGTAATCCGCCCGCCCGGCCCGGTGCCCTTTATGCGGGTAATGTCAAGCATCTTCTCCTCCGCCATCTTCCGGGCAACGGGTGTTATTCTCACACGGTCGCCTTCTTGCGCCCGGGCGGCCGGCGCCCCTGTGACATGCGGAGATACAGCCTCAACCGCCTGGACAGACGCTGGCATGGGCGCCGTCTCTCTCGCCAGTTTCTCCAGTTCTTCCTTGGTCTCAGCAAGAAGTCCGACTACCGTGCCTATGGCTGCTTTATCCCCCTCGGCCAGAATCATATGGAGGAAACCGGGGGCTTCGGCCTCGACGTTCCATTCTACCTTCTGGGTCTCGAGTACCAGCACAACCGTGCCTTTCTCGATCCACTCACCTTCCTTTGCCTTCCATTCCACAATTGTTGCGTCATCCGTCGTCAAACCGAGCTTGGGGATCACTATCTGCGTTGCCACGAAACAACCTCCTCAGTTCTCAGTAAAACCATCCAAAGAGTTGCGCGTTATAGTTAAACCTCTCGTTTTCCACACCCATCAGGAGAGCGATCTTACGGCCGCGACAATCCTGGCTGCATTTGGTATATAAACGCTTTCAAGGGCCGGACTGAAGGGTACTGGCGTGTGAGGCGCCGTTACCGTCACGGGTTGGGCGTCGAGGTAATCGAAACCGAACTG
>JBEKHB010000010.1:0-83666 GCA_050012495.1 Syntrophorhabdales bacterium | reverse complement strand
TGGACGCTTTCTGCCTTCTATACGATAAAGAATGGCAAGATTGCCGCGGTGCAGCTATACGCCGTTGTAGACGCCGGGCTAAGAAAGTGGATGGCCTAGTTCCATCTGCACTCGTAGCAGGAGGATCGGTTACATCGACTCTTTTACGGGCTGCCACTCACCCTTTGGTCTGGTCGAAAGGCCGGATCTGGAAAATATGGCTAAGGTCATAAACGAGGGTGGCGGTGGCGTTCCTTCAGGTGTTCTCCGGGATTTCTCCTGTATTTTGTGTTATAGAGGCAAAAAGGGATCAGTTTGCCCTCAGATGTTATTTCATGCACGCCGCACCGCTTCACCCTTTCGATGTCCAAAGAATAGGCGTCCATCATCCCGTGAAAACCTATAGAGAAGAAATCTGAACGGGAGAGTATCGTTGAAAATTCATCTGCACTATGCGCACCTGTTGAGCAACAGCAGGAATCAAAGCATTGCTTACTGATGTGCTGAAGCGTCTGACGCCAGTCTTTAAGCTCTGCGAGACAGTCGAACAGCTTATCTCTCTCCAGCAGCCTGTTAAGTGGAAGGAGTTCCCCATCCTGAATCAGCGCATACAGGATTAAGCCGCACCGAGGATCCGGGCAGGGTATTGCCGACAGCTCACCCTTAAGCAGCTTCCCGTTACTCTGCTTTTCGAGTTCCCTCAAGAAATGGCCTCCGGTAAAATGATCCTCTCCTTTTCCAACTTTCCCCGGATACCGCCCGCTCAATGTCAGGGCCTGGAAGTTAACACCGGTGAGTCGGTGATCCACGCCAAAGCGGACCATCGTCCAGAGTTCCCGGTCATTGACCCCGGGCACCACGGTTACGGAGAGGATTACCTCCAGCCCGGCTTCTATGCAGTTTTCAATTGCCTTCACCTTCGTGTCGACCAGGTCTCTTCCCCGAATAAATTCCGACGCAGCCGGGTCTAAGGAGTCCATCTGGAGATAGACGCTCGAGAGTCCTGCCTCCCTGAGTATTTCTGCGAGGGATTGATGTCCGGCCAGGGCCACGCCGTTGGTATTTAACTCAATTCCACGACCTCCGAGAGACCTCACGAGCCTCATGATGTCAGTGAGCCGGGGGTGTAGAGTAGGCTCTCCGCCACTGAGCTGAATCGGCGTTAAGCCACCTTCGTAATCGATGAGACGTCTTAAGGCGTACTCGATATTTGCGAGGGTGAGATCCTCCCCTTCCCGGCGGGATCCCGCAAGACAAACCGGGCAGCCGAGATCGCATCTCGATGTGATTTCAAGGATAGCGAGACAGGTGTGCTGGCGATGCGAGCAGCAAAGGCCGCAATCATCCGGGCAGCCTCGTTTTGAGGGCGCCCCATGACCCAGGGGCGTCACTACCTTTCTCGCGGCCAGGCACAAATCCCTGTAGCTCTGCAAATCGGTCCAGACGGTCGTGCTGAACGGTCCGTGATCAGGGCAGCTCTTTTCCATGAGGAGCCCGGTTCCTGATTCCCGGATACTACCATGAATAACCTTCAGGCATACAGGACAGACGCTCGCGACGTATTCTGAAAAATAATCCCGTTGCTCTACAAAGCTCTTTAACTCGTCCATGTCAGCCTCTCGAACCCGGTCCCGCTCTTCGTGGCCGAAAGGCGCCCGGCGTCAGCCGTGTGCGCCCTGGAGCGGCGCCGGGCAGCCAACGAGGAGGCCGCCGGCTATGACGGGGCCCTATTCTTCAATAAGGATATTGACAAATATGAGTCTCCGCTTGAATGTCTCGCAATCGGAAATCTCCAGCATCACGGATTTTGTGTCCCATTCTATGCCGATTACACGATCACCCTGTTGCAAACAGGTTTCAATATCTTCCTCCACGACCTCTCTCAGTTCATGCTCATCGTAAATGGGCGATGTGAAAGTGAGGATACATCTCCCTTGATCCTCTGCTTTGGCCTGCGCTTTTTTCCACCGCTTCGAAGGCAGTTTCAGCATAGCAACACCAATTTCAGGTTTACCGGCCCTGAAGAGTATCTTATCACAATAAAGGCCTCCCTACGCGGCGGAAGCCCTAGTATCAGTCAGCCCTATAAACCCGACACGGGATGGCCCCTAACTCCACCGCGCCCACCTCAGGGTCATAGGGCGGTTCGCTGTGCGTAAGCACATTAATGTTCGATTTTCTAAATCGGAAAAGGTCGTCAGGTTCTTCAGGAAACCACCATCCCATGGATGGGAATACCAGTTTAGGGTGAAGGTCGGCATCAAGCTTAAGGATCTGCTTCACCCTCCCTTTCGTGGTTTCAATGTAGATCCATTCGTCTTCTTTGAGACCCAGCTTCTTCGCCGTCTCAGGGTTCAGATCCACGGTGGGATAGGGCTTCAGAGCTCTGGCCAACTTTACATGCTTATATCCGTTATTCATATAAGCCGCTTCTTTGCCGTTAAACATCAGCAGGGGATATTCTTCGGAAGGCTCGAAACGGAACTCGGTCAATTCCTTGAAAGTCGGGATTGGCGGATAACCTTGTTGTTTCAATGCCTGAGAGTATATTTCCACCTTGCCCGATGGGGTTCTGAAAATCCCATCCTCCGGCTTCCTGAAATCCTTTGTTGCTTTAAGCAGCCGCTTCTCCTTGAGCTGCTCAAAAGTCATACCGGCCGGCTCGAGTATCTCGTCCAGACAATCTTCCCACTTATCCCAAAAATACCGCCGGAGCCCAACCCTTTTCGCAAGCTCATTTATCCATTCGGCGTTAGGTTTGGCTTCTCCCGGCGGCTCGACAATCTTGGGATACGCGCGAATTCCCATCTGCCAGCCAGGCCAGTACCCCACCGCATCATGTTCGTTTCCCCAGGCAGCGGGAAGAACGATGTCGGCAACCGCTGACGTGGGCGTGGGGAACAATTCCGATACGACAAAAAACTCAAGCTTCATGAGCGCCTGGTAGGTGGCCTCACTGTCGGGATAGCTCACCATGGGGTTGGTCAGAATGTTTATGGCGGCCTTTATGGGATAGGGTTTTTCATCGAGTATAGCCCTGACAAATGACTGCGGGGGCACGTAGGCAGCCGTCATGCCCACGCGAAAAGGGCTGCAAAGCCCTTTCTCGATTTTCCTCTCATTGCCTTTCGGAAAATAGAAGCGTCCCATCCTTGCAAAGGGAGCAGGCGTCAACAGGGTATTCCCACCGGGAACGTTGAGGTTGCCGAGAAGAGCCCTTAAGATAGCAACGGCGCGGATTGTCTGGAAAGCGTGGATACTTCTCTCCAAGGCATTTCCTTCGAAGTAGCAGACGGGTTGGTTTTTCGGGTCCGTCAACATCCTCGCTATTTTTTCCATCCGGGCCTTTGACACCCAGGTTGCCCTCTCCACATCCTCGAGCGAAAAGTTCTTTATTTCTCTCTCAAGGTCCTCGAACCCAACGGCCCACTTCGATATGAAGTCGAAATCATAAAGCTTCTCTTCGATAATCACCTTGATGATGCCCATCGCCAAACCACCGTCGCTTTGCGGTCTTGGATTGATCCAGAGGTCGGCCTTCTTGGCAAGCTGGATCCTCTTCGGATCGATGACCATCACCCTGGCGCCTGCGGACGTGGCTGCCCGGATGCTCTCCATCAATTCACCGCCCATCAAGCCTATCGGGTTAGAGCCCCAAAGCAGCAGAAGGCCTGTTTCAGGACCGGGGTCCGGCACGAAGGTAATCCCATAGACGGAGCTGGCACCTGCCAGCCGGGGCACCCCTCAGTAATTGCCCGGACTCACACAATTCGCAGTGCCAAAAGCACTTGCAAATCTTTGTGCGAATGCAAACTCCATCTCCTTCGGTTCTCCCAAACAGAACGCAACGCTGTCCGCGCCAAATTGTGTCTTGTATTCCGTGATCTTTGTCGCGATGGTATCCAGGGCCTCGTCCCAGGAAATTCGCTCCCACTTGCCCCCTCCTTTCGGCCCCACCCTTCTCTGGGGGTATTTTAAGCGATCCGCGTGTGAACGAACCTCTTTCATAATCTCACTCTTGTTATAGGCACACCGGGCGCTGTGGTAACCGCTTTCCGGATCCGGCTCAACTTCCACAATCTCGCCATTTTCAACGATTACCTTACGGGCACAGTGGACCGGGCATACATGACAGAAAACATGATGCCATTGTCTTTCTGACTCCATGCTATCCTTCCTCCTTTAGTGAAAGGTTTTCTCGCGTGATGTGTGCGGCATAGACAAGTCTTTGTCTTGCGCCCGTGTCCCGCATCGCCTTGTCCCTGCGTTTTTTATAGTGACGTGAAAGACCTCTATGTCGTTATAGATATCAAACTTTCATTATGACCGATCCGCTATTTCCCCCCATCCCATAGGTCTGGGTCATACCAGCCTTCGCTCCCTGGACCTGTCTTTCTCCTGCCTCACCCCTTAGCTGCACCACCACTTCGTATATCTGCGCCAATCCGTTCGCAGACGTTGCCTCGCCAAAACTGGCAATCCCTCCGCTGGTGTTGATAGGCAGCTTTCCTCCCAGGAATGTCTGTTCTTCATCGAGCATCTTATCCGTCTCGCCCGGTCCCCAGAAGCCGAGTGTCTCAGGGTATTGCAAGTAGTGCCATGAAGAATTGTCAGGCAGTTCGACGAAATCTATATCCTCCGGCCCTATGCCGGACGTTTTGTAGGCTGCCTGTGAAGCCGCATAGCTTTCGCTGAGAATGGGAGCCGTCCCTTTGGCCGGTTCGGAGATAAAGCCCATTCGCGCAGTGGGGTCTCCGTATAATGAACTCCCTTCACCCACTCCAGCCACGATGACCGGTTTTCTTGTGTATTTTCTTGCCTTATCCGCACTGCACAATATAGCTGCCGCAGCACCATCCCTTGTGGCACATACCATCAATAATCTCAGCGGATCGCAGACCATGGGGGAGCTCAAAACCTCCTCTTCTGTGTACACCTTCCTGAACAAAGCGCGGGGATTCAGGGCTCCGAACTTACTGGACGCCACCTTAGCCTTGGCCAGATGGCGTTCGGTAGTTCCGAATTCCTCCATACGTTTCCGGAGGTCAATGGCCCAATAGCCCGGGTTGGTCATTCCAGTCATCGCCCACCGTATGCAATCAGGATCCGTCGGGTCAGGCCTCCCGAGAACCGTAAGGAAACCGGAGGGCGATTTATCTGCCGCTACAGCAAGGACCACATCTCTTGCCCCGCTTGCAACTGAATTGTAAGCGACCCTGAAACAATTGGTTGATGTGGCGCACATATTATAAATATTGACGGTAGGGATACCGATGTCACCCATTATCCCGGTTAATGCCGCACCGGGGTTAAAGCCGCTTCCTCCTCCATATATCCATATCCCCGCCATTACCTCTTCTACCTCTTTCCATTCCATTCCTGCATCTTCAAGCGCTTGTGTAACAACAACCCTTGACATCTCCGTGACTGTTTTATCAGGAAATTTACCCCAGTTGTGCAAACCTACACCTATTACCACGACTTCTCTCATCTTTTTCTCCTCCTTTTAATCGCCTGCATCGCTGCCGGTCACGCGCGACGGCCTATATTTTTTTCCATTTCCAAGTGACAACATCGTTACCCTCGCTGTCCTCCCAGACCTTCTCCACCACGAGTTTCACATCCATATGCATCTTGATTTCCTCAGGTTTGCACCCTGTGATGATACCCAGGATTGACAGCCCTTCAGGAACCGAGACCCACCCAATCCCGTAGGGAACAAAGGGATCCGGGTTCTTGAACGGCGGAGGCGGCGGAAAGCACTGTACGGTGTAGCTGTCCAGCTTTCCTTCGCGGCTCAGTAATACGTCTTCCGTCGCCTCTCTGTTCTTGCATTCGGGGTGATGCATCACATAAGATCTCGGGAAATAATATGTGCCGCAGGTCCTACATCTGCCTGCTATAAGCTGCGGTTCATCAGACGGCCACGTAAATAGATTCTCGTAAACCGGATACGCCTTCTTTTGCGCCATTTGTTTTCTCCTTTCTTGAATATGTCTTGGGCATCTTCTAAAGTCGCCTATCTCCCTCTATGCCGCCTCGTTATTCTTCTCATCATTTCTTGCTCTTCTCTTTCTCCCTATCCCTTAGGGCAAATCGCTGGATTTTTCCGGTGATACCCCGGGGCATCTCTTTCTGGGTGATGAATTCAATTTCCCGGGGATACTTGTACATCTCTATCTTTTCCTTCACAAAATTCTTAATTTCATCAGCCAAGGCATCCGACCCGCTGTATCCGGGTTTCAGGACAATGAACGCTTTTACAATGGTTCCTCTCACGGGGTCCGAGGCATCTACCACGGCACAGTCTTGTACAGACGGGTGCCTCGCAAGTGCGAGCTCCACCTCCTCCGGCGGTATTTTATATCCGGAACTCACAATCATGTCGTCGTCCCGGCCCCGGTACCAGAAGTACCCGTCTTCATCCTCCCGGTAGATCAGACCGGTCCTACTCCATCCGTCCACAATTGCGAGCTTCTGTTTGTCCGGTCTTCGCCAGTACTGGGTACCCAAGGGTCCCAGGACCAGCATCTCGCCCTCTGTGCCCTTTGGCACTGCTTTAAAGGAGTTATCCACAATTCTGACTTCAACGCCCGGGATGGGTTTACCCGATGAATCGAGTTTGTCATCCGGTGTAGTTTCCGTCGTGCTCAGCCAGTAGGCGAGCTCTCCACAGCCGACAGAATCGAGTATTGGCACTCCAAAGCGTCTTCGCCATTCTCTTGATGTGTCTCCGGGCAGCGCTTCTCCGGCGCTTTGGCATAACCTCAGTGAGCTAAGGTCGTATTTTTTCTCCGCGTCCATCACGCCAAGCATCATGCGGAATGCAGTAGGGACGCACAAGAGTACGGTGATTTTGTGTTTTTCTACCATCTCAAACATGATTTCAGGAGCAAACCTATCCACCAGCGAGACGCTGCACCCGCTGAACCCCGGATACAAAACGAGACTCTGCCCAAACGCAAAACCGAGTGCAGGATGCCCCCCCACCACATCATCCGGTTTCAAACGATTAATATGTCTACCGTAACTTCCGATATTTATCAAATCCGCGGCAGTGGCGAGAATTCCCTTTGGTCTTCCTGTAGTTCCTGAACTGTAAATGAGATTAGTCCAGTCGTCCTTGCTGGTTTGCTCTGTCGTGACGTCAATTGGCTGGTTTTTTACAAGGTCATCGTAAAAGTGGAACCCCTCTATCTTCGTGCCGCACACGATGATTTCCTCCACGCTTTTGAAGAGCCTCCTGTCAAGGCAGTCCCGTACGTCCGCGAATGTGTCGGAACTCACAACCAGGGCTTTAGCCTCTGAATCGTTGGCACGAAAGGCTATCTCGTCTGCGCGAAGCAAGTGCTGCGACGGCACCGGGATGGCCCCTATCCGCCAGCAGGCAAAGTTGGCAATGAATATTTCAGGGTTATTGGGTGACCGGAGCATAACCCTGTCGTTTCTCCCGATACCGAGGCCCTTAAGCGCATTGGCAAATCTATTGATACGCTGCTGCATATCCGAATAGGTGATTTTTTGCTCTCGGAAATAAAGCAGCACCTTATCACCGAGACCGGCCCGTATGTGCCTGTCGATGGAGAAATCGACAATGTTTATATTTTGAGGCACTTGCAGCTCCGGCAAACGATAAATCTTTTTCGGGAGGTGATCGAAAGGTGGTAGATAGTCTTCAGGGATAACAGACATTGAGAGTTATTCCTTTCACTTTTAAAAATATTTTCACCGCTATGCTCCACTCGCTATCGGTTTTAGGGCATCCATCATGCTTTTCCCATAAGCATATTAGGGAGGAATGTCGCGATCTGAGGGAAGAAAAACAACAGGATCAGAGCCACAACGAGACCGACGAGAAAGGGATAGACACCACCATAGATGACATTGAAGGGTTCACCGGTAATCTGCTTCACCAGAAAGACCGCGATAGCCACAGGCGGGATGACCACACCGATCATGATAGTAACGCCGATGATAATGCCGAACCATACAGGATCGAAGCCCAGCTTCATAACGACCGGGTAGAAAATGGGGGTCGCCAGTATCATGAAGGCAAGATCATCGATGAAGGACCCTCCGATGAGGTAGATAAAAATGATGATGATCACGATGATGTTCCGGTTGATGCTGAGGCCGGCGGTCCAGTCTGCGACGACCATAGGGATCTCGGTGATAGTCAGAAAATGGCCGAACACGGTTGAACAGGCAATGATCATGACAACCATGCAGGCCGTCCGTAGCGCTTCGTCGATGGGTTTGATGAGGTTCTTTACTTTGAATTTCTCCTTCCAGAAGGCCAGGATAAGGATCGCAGCCGTCCCGATGCTGCCTCCTTCGGTTGGGCTGAAGATCCCCTCCATGAGGCCGCCGATGACCAAAGCAAATATGGCGGCCACCCAGAGGAACTCCGGGATGGAGCGGCTCCTTTCCTTCCAGGTGAATCTCTCACCCCTGGGGGCGGTCTCCGGATAGAGCTTCACCCATCCCCAGGCGATACTCATAAAGAAAAATGAGAGCATAAGCCCGGGTACAAGACCGGCCAGGAAGAGCCTTCCGATGGACTGTTCGGTTATAAGGCCGAAAATGATGAGCAGCACGCTCGGCGGCAGGATCATCCCCAGGGTCCCCACCGTGGCGACGAGCCCTGTGGCGAGCTTCTTGCTGTACCCGTAGCGGAGCATCTCGGGGACGGCGATACTGGAGAAAGCCACCACCGTGGCAAACGTAGATCCGCACATGGCCTTGAAGAGGGTTGCCCCCACTATCGTGGTCATGGCGAGACCCCCCGGGACATGACCCACAAATCTGTATGCAGCGTCATACATCTTTCGGGCGGTCCCTGAATGGTATGCCACTTGCCCCATGAGCACAAAGAGAGGGATCACCGTGAGGCCATAGGATACGAAGGTGTCAAAAAAATCCTTGCCCAGCACATTCAGTGCGCCGCTGAAGGAGACGAGATAGGCATAACCGATGAAACCGATAATGCCGATGGCAAAGGCTATTTCGATCCCGGTAAGGAAAAAAAGCAGGAGCACGAAGATGGCGCCCAGTCCCAGGGTGATGTCACTCATGGCTGCCTCTGCAGATCCTGAAGAAGTCAAGGAAATATTGGGCGGCCTGGATCAGAAAGGCCAGACCCAAACCGAAGGCCACAGGGTAATAGGGGACTTTGAAAAAAGTCGGGCTCACTACCTTTGTTGTGTGAAGGTCCATTCCGATGGAAATAAGACTCCACCCAATGAGAAGGAAGAAAATCATCGCCATCAACCGGGTAGTTGCATCGACGACATTCCTTGGTCTCTCCGCCATTTTTTCAGTCACGAAATCAACATTTATGTGCCCCTTCACCTGGGATGTATGGGGAACGGCAAACCCTATTACGAGCCCTCCGAGAAAGGAGATCAGCTCGTAAGCGCCTGGGATCGGCGTCCAGACCAAGCGCAAGGTAACGTCTGCAAGAGTTACCAGAAACATGATCGCGAGGATGATGCCTGCGAACACATGCGTTGATATGCCCACCTTAAGCCATGCATCGATCAAGCGATCCATGTCGTTCTCCTTTTACTTTATCACCGTACCTCAGGAATATGCAGGGGAGCACGCTCGGAGCCGGAACCCCCGTCGCATTGCCGGCCACATGTCACGGATGAGCCTTGACGTAGTCCAGGCAGAACTTCAGCGCTTCGTCACCAGGCAATCCCTTTGCCCTCGTGCTCTGGAGGTATTCATCGAAAACAGGCTTCATCTTTGCAGCCGTCTTTTCCCGCTCCGTTTTTGAGACACGCAGTATGTGGCCGCCCGACTTGATCAAAAAGGCCTCAGACTCTCTGTCCTCCTCCAGGGCGCCTAATGCATGTTTCTCGATCCACTCCTCATTGATCGCTTCGATAACTTTCTGGATATCCCTTGGCAGGGAGGCCCATTTCTGCTTGTTCATCACAACGAAGCATGCTGTAGTGTTCGACATGCCGTTGTCTATCAAGGTGTATTTCAATATTTCGCCGAACCTGTAGGTCTTAAGCACCCCCATCTGGTGAATAAGGCCGTCAGCGAGACCCCTCTTTAAAGCGTCATAGGTTTCCGGAAGTGGTATGGTTACCGGTGTCCCCCCCAGCGCAGTCACTATTCTTGCACTCGATCCCGTCGATTTTATCCTCAGGCCCTTTATCTCATCAAGCTTAGAGATCGGCTTTTTCGTGTGAATATAGGTTGGGCCGTGAGCATATAAATACATGACCTGGACATCGTCGAGCTCTTTTGGCTTGAACTTCTTGTAATACTCATTTGCCAGCTTCACAGCCTGATAGCCTGTGGTATAGGCCAAAGGGAGATCGAGTACGTCCGACAAAGGAAACCGTCCTGTCGAGTAAGAAAAAGCAGACGTGCCTAACTCGAATCCACCCTTCACGAGCGTATCATAGGTCTGCGCAATCGGGCTGAGGGTCCCTCCCGCAAAATGGGTGATCTTCACCCTCCCGTTGGTCCTCTTCTCCACCTCCTTGCACCATTGGTCGAACAGGACGGATACATAAACGGTAGGAGGCAAATAGTCTGAATACCTTAGTTTGATCACCGTCTCTTCTGCGTGAAGCGTCGTCGATACGAGAAAACATGTCGTGATAACGACAGAAACCAATAACAATCGTGCGGTATACCTGTACATAGTAACCCCCCCCTTATTTTGGGTCTATGTCTCCAGGACGTGGACCAGCACCTTCCGGCTCTTCTCCGCCCTGATTGCCCTCTTACGGAGGGCCAACTCCACTTCCGGGGCTATCCTCAGATCCTCATACCCCTTCATCGACCGCTTTCCCCGGCAGCGAGAAGGACCCCTCATCCGCGCCCGCCCGCGACCCCGCCCAGGGGGTCCTTCTCAGCCAAGCCATTTCCTGACGGATAGGGCAGCACCCCGCCCTTGCAGGCGGGGCAGATGGCGCCGTCCGCGGCATGGTAGGCTTCACCGCACGAGGGACAGATGGAAATCGGACCGCTCTGCTGTTTTTTGAAGAAGCCGGGAGAGACCTGGACGCTCTCGACGCTGCACATCTCTCTTCCCGCTTCCCTGATCTGACGGAGAAGCAATTCGTCGTCCTGCGCCTCCTTCGGCTTGAGCTTCAGATACCAGGCCCTTACTTCCGGCCAACTCTCCAGCTTTGCGCAATCAAGGTAGACGCGTACCCCCGCTCCCGTTCTTTTCTCATAAAAAGTCAGCGCATATCGACCCACGTCGATGATCTTGAGCCACCGGTTACCTATGGAGCAGGGGGTCAGGAGCTGGACTGCGTCGGGCAGACATTTTGCCGTCTCGCAGATGACATCGTACACTCCGCCCTCGGGCAGGCTCCCGTGAGCAAGGTCGACCATGAAGCCGCCTATTATGACACCAGGGGCCGTGCTGCCGTGAAAAGACTTTACGATCGCGGCGTATTCTTCAAACGTATAGGAAACGATGCTGCCCATGTTGCCTCTGCCCGAAAACGTGCCTTTCTCACATCTAAGTAACGAGATTGCCCTCAGAGCGTGTCCGCTTTTCTGATACTGCACAAGAATCCCTTCCACTGGGGGTACCCCATGATCGGTTCCCTGCAGTTGCAATCCGTAAGGAGATTATAAGGTGCCTTTCCCGGCCACCAGTGGGGCACGAGGATGACGTCGTCTCCATAGAGGTGCCCTGGAGGCCCGCGTCGGCCTGGGCGAGAGGATAATCGGCGTCGAGATAATGGTCGAGATCTCGGCTTTTCCTGTGTGCATTCCATGCAATGGCCATGCCGCTGTTCTTGAGTTATGTTGAGTCCGCTGAAATTGAGACGCCATTTGTTGCCATGCGTTGCCTGCCTACTCGCAGTTTGACGGTTACAGGCACTTAAAAAGGGTTAACAAAGGGCCGCGCGAGAGAAACTATTGTTGTATGGATCTAATACACAGGAGAAGTCAATCTCAGAAAATTGGCCGAGAATCTAAAGGTATTTGATATAATGTATCGATTTTTGGACATGCATATAATAATATACAAGTATCTGCAGTTTCCTGAATTTTTGCGCCCAATAATCGCTCACTGTTTGCAGTCACGAAAGACACCTATTGTGACAAGTTAACAGAATCTATTTTTGAGAGAGTTTCCTGAATTTTTGCGCTTCTTATGGCAGACCAGCTTGCAAATACAGGAGATGGAGACGCCATGACCGAAAACTCCTGGATTGTCGCGGTTCTCGAAGGACAGCTCTCGAAATTCGAGGGAATCATTTCCAACACCCGCCGGACCGTTGCGCAAAATGGAGTAGCCATGGGAGCCGTTATAAGGTGAGGCTCCGTGAGACTCCCGCAAGGCTCCACCCGGGGGAGGTCCGGTCAGGTTCCAGCCGGCACGTTATTTTGCGGAAAACCCTACAAAATGCGCATGGTCATGTCTCCCACTTGGGTACCGGGAGATGCTCAGGGCTTTCCCAGTCTTTTGTGGCCTTCATCCAATCCGCCCGGTTCACAAAATCATCTTGCGCGAGCCGGACGCGGACCCATCGAGCTTTTTGACGAATTCGTTTACGGCGCCCTTCAGGGATTCCACGATATCCGGCTCCCCGGGCGACTCCTGCTCGGCGCCCCCGGTCTTTTTTCTGTCGTCTTCTTCATGCTCTTCCTTTTTGGCCGCTGCGGCAGATTGGGGAGTCCTTCTTCTCCAGGAGACAGACATTGCGAAGGATTTCCGGGTATCTCGCGGTACTTCCTATGGGTGCGATCCTGATGGCGAATTTCCTGAGAGCCAACTCGTTATCATCGAACTGGGCAACATGGTACACCAGACAGGTCACCGTGGCCTTTCCCGCATCCAAAGCACATCTGCACTTCCCATTACCGTCGATGACGTGGTACCTACTATCGCCGGTGGCCTTCCCTACCTTTGTAGTCCTCCAGCTCAGCCCCATTTTCAGTGAAATAAACGCAAGGAGCCGGTAGCAGGCATGCTCCCCAGCGACGATCTCCATGGGTTTCGTCCTTCGTTTAAACTCCTTGTTAAGCCGCTCGATGACGTTCGTGGCCCGAAGCGATATCCATTCCTCTTCGGGGAACGACAAGAACGTGAGGCAGGAGTCGAGTGAGTTGTCCAGGGATTTGACCGCAAAGGGGACAACACTATTCCATTTCTCGTGGAACTCTTTGTAGAACGCCTCAGCCTTCGGCCTTGAAGAGGCATAGAAGATGGACCTCACATCATCGGCGACTTCCCGCTTTTTTGCTTGGGGAACCTTGACGAGGACGTTTCTCGCCACGTGGACCCGGCACCACTGCATCTTCCCGTGGGTGAACTCTTCTTGAAAGACCTTCGTAAGCCCGGAGAGCCCGTCCATGGGGCCGAGTTTCACCGAAGAGCCATCAAGCCCTCTCTGCTTCAAGTCCCTGATGTGGGCAGACATACGGCATGTGGTGCAGAAAGGGGGGCAAGTACTCGTGAAGATCAATTTGACGAACCTTCCCCTCGTGGATAACGATGGGTCCCCCTTCGGTTTGCTTGACCACCTAAGGACGCTTAAGAAAACGGAATTGGGAGATTGGGACGTGTGGGTGCCGTATGAAGATATCTTTCTTGCGGGTAGAGTATGCGCCTTGAAAAAGAGCAAAGAGGCTGCTGAGAAAGCCCGTATTAAAGCACTCCGGGAAAACGGCAAAAAGGGACACATGGTGAAACCGGAAACCCTAGAAGCGGCGGGATACATCTTTGTGTTTACCACACTCCCCCGGATGTTCAGTACCAAAACGGCGCTAGAGATCTATCGGGGCCGCTGGCAGATCGAACTTACGTTCAAACGGCTCAAATCCATCATTGGACTGGGCCACCTTAGGAAGACCGATGTTAGAGGAGCTAAGGCATGGCTCCACGGTAAGCTACTCGTGGCCTTTCTCATGGAGGCGTTTATTGCAGCGGGAGAAAGATTTTTCCCCTGGGGATACCCGCTTTCACCGGAGCCGCGAAAAGTCCCGTTGTCTATGGAGGGAGAACTCATTGATGCTTCACCTGCTTAATTGCTCGGTCAATCCAACCCTTCATCTCGGTCCATGCCTCCGTAACTGGCATGACATCTCAATGCAATTGAGGGAACCGTATCGTGTACGTGTGCGACAAACGGAATCTCCGGTCCCAGGCATTTGCATTTAGTAAGCTTTTTCCTGCTCTTCTTTTACCGGGTCCATAACGGACTCCATGCTGTGATCGTTTCTGCGTTTCCTACGGCTACCGGGCCGGGCACGTCATTTCTTTTTGACCTTCCCTGCGAAGTCTCCGAGCAATTTCTTGGCCTCGCCGGATGAGACGGTCAGGGCTGCAAGGGCTGACTCCAGGGCCAATCCCGCGTCGAATCCTCTGTCCTGCGTCTGGTGGAGCAATTCCAGTTCCATGCGCATAGCCACCGGACTCAGGGCGGCGAGCGCTTTGGCCCACTCCATCGCTCTCGCGAGGACCTGAACGGCCTCGGCCAACCGGTTCACCAGGCCGATTCTGTACGCCTCTTCCGCATCAATGATGGAACGGGAGAGTATCAATTCTGAGGCCTTTGCATAACCTACCGTGCGCACTGCGCGCTGCGTTCCGCCCAAAGCGGGGATAATCCCGAGGCCCATTTCGGGGAATCCCATTCTTGCGTTCACGGAGGCCACCCTGAAGGTACATGCGAGGGCCAGCTCCAGACCGCCGCCAAGGGCAAACCCGTTGATCGCCGCTATCGACGGTTTCCCGAGTCTCTCAAGCCTGTTGAAGACCGACTGCTGAAACCTCGAGGCGGCCCAGCCCGTCTGGGTATCGAAGCCAAGGAGGTCATTTATATCGGCACCGGCGACAAAAGCGCTGCCTGCCCCCGTGACCACGACAGCCCTGACCTCGTCATCCCTGGTGACGCGATCGAGGATGTCGTTAAGTGTGCGGAAGACTTCGAGACTCAAAGAGTTTTTGACCCCGGGTCGGTTCATCGTGATCAGTCCGACTCCGTCCGCCTTTTCGAAGAGCACTATCTCATCTGCCATACTGCCTCCCCTTCATTTAGTCACCGTGCGATTATTGTGCCGCTGCAGCGTTCCTTGCCGGCTGTGCGCCAAGGTTACGGGTCAGCCCCGGTTTTCGGGTTTTTCACCTGCTGCCGGCCCGGCACGTGCTTTACGGATCACGATCATTCCGTGTACCGCTCCACGATCATCGATGTCGACGGACCGCCGCCCCCACAGAGAGAAGCTCCTCCGTAACGCGCGCCACGGCGTTCCATCTCGTGGATGAGGGAGACGATCAGCCTCGCCCCGGTCATGCCCACGGGGTGGCCAAGCGATATCCCGCCCCCGTTTGCGTTCATCTTGTCCAGGGGTATCTTCAACTCCCGGTTGCAGCCGATGATCTGGGCGGCGAAGGCTTCGTTGATCTCCCAGTAATCGATGGCTTCCAAGGGGAGATTGGCAAAGCGGAGCGCCTTCCTTACCGAGGGGACTACGCCCATGCCCATGATCCGCGCGTCAACCGCGGCAGAGCCGGTCGCCACTATGCGAACAAGGGGCTTGAGTCCCAGCTCTTTTGCCTTGTCAAGGGTCATCATGACGAGGGCTGCAGCGCCGTCGTTGATGCCCGAGGAGTTGCCCGCGGTGACGGTGCCGTCCTTCACGAAAACCGGTTTCAGCCGCGCGAGGTCGGCCATGGTGAGACCCTGCCGGGGGTGCTCGTCGGTATCAAAGATAGTCGTCCCTTTTCTCGTTTTGATCTCGACCGGGACCAGCTCGCTTGCCTGGGTCTTATTGTTGATCGATGCACAGGCCCGCTGATGGCTCATCAGGGCGAACTCGTCCTGCTCTTCCCGGGATATCTTGTACATCTCGGCGACGTTCTCCGCAGTGACGCCCATGTGGATGTTGTAGAAGGCATCGATCATGCCATCGTTGTACAGGCCGTCGATCACCTGCCGGTGGCCCATCCTGAATCCGCCACGCGCACCCATGAGCAGGTAGGGTACATTCGACATGCTTTCGCAGCCGACTGCAGCACCCACGTCCACCTTGCCAAGGAGGATCTCCTGGTACATGATCTCCGCGGCCCTCATGGAAGAGACGCACTGCTGGTTGATGGTGCAGGCGACGGTCTCCCAGGAGCAGCCCGCATGGACGGCGACCTGTCGCCCTGGATTCGATTTCGCCCCTGCCATGTCCGGGTTCCCACAAACAACTTCTTCGATAAGCGTGGGGTCCACTTTTGCCCGCTCCATAGCTGCCTTCAGAACAATGACACCAAGGTCTACACAGGTCAAGTCCTTGAGGGACCCGAGGAAATCTCCGACTGCCGTCCTTAGTCCGCTGACGATAACTACTTCGTTCATCTCGTTCTCCTTAGCTCAATATTTAAAGAACCCTCTTCCCGTCTTTCTGCCCAGGCGGCCTGCTGCAACATACGTCTTCAGCAGGTGATGAGGCCAGAACCTTGACCCTTCGCTCCCCGTCAGCCCTTCGAGGGTCGAGAGCACCCAGTCGAGGCCCTTTGCGTCGGCCCAGTGGAGAGGTCCTCCCACGCCGGCCTCGTTCGGAAAGCCCGTGCCGAGGACCATCGCTTTGTCGATGCCCTCGGCAGTCGCGACGCCCTCCTGAAGACAGTAAACAGCCTCGTTGACCTGCTTCAGAATGAGGCGATCGATCGTGAAAGGCGCACCGCCGCCTTTGGCGCCGAGGTCCGCAACCATGCCCCGGAATTCATCGTCGATCCGGCCAAGGTTGTAGACCCCTTTGCCGCTCTTGAGCCCCAGCCGGCCGGCGTCGTTCAGCTTCTGCACGAGTCTCAACGCGGGAAATCGGTCTCCATAGGCGCTGTGCAGAATAGGGAAGGTATGGAGGCTCACATCCCAGCCGACCATGTCGGAGAGTTCAAGGGGACCCATGGGGAATCCGACCCGCTTTGCCTCCGCATCGATCACTTCCGGTGAAATGCCCTCTTCGGCTGCAAGAAGGCATTCGTTCATGTAAGAAAGGAGGATGCGGTTCACAAGAAAGCCCGGGCAGTCCTGGACCAGGATGGGCGCCTTTTTGATCGCCAACATGCCCGCCAAAGCGCCGTCGACCACGTCCTTGCCCGTATCGAGGCCCGGGATAACCTCCACAAGCTTCATGGCGTGAACGGGGTTGAAGAAATGGAGACCGAGAAACTTTTCCGGTCTGCCGGAGAGAACCGCCAGGTCCGTGACGGAAAGGGTCGACGTATTTGTGGCAAAAGCAGTTTCAGGACCGCAGATCCGGTTCAGATTCCCGAGAAGGTCGCCCTTCGCCTTCCGGTCTTCTATGATGGCCTCGATAACGAGGTCTGCGCCCCGGGCATCCTCCTGATTGACGCTTCCCTTCACGAGCCCCATGAAGCGCTCTTTCTCTTCAGGGCTTATCCGGCCCTTCTTCACATCTGAGGCAAACCTGCCGTCTATGCGCGTGATGCCGCTCTCCACAAACCCGGGAGCGATATCGATGAGCGCCACTTCCACGGATGCCGCCGCCATCACCTGGGCAATACCGGCGCCCATGGCGCCGGCGCCCACAACCGCAACTTTCCTGTAGCTCATAACCCCTCCAGCAATCGAGCTTTCACCACGCCGATGGTTTTGCAGGCCCCCGTGGCCTTTGCGTTATGCCCTTCTATCCTCCAAATGCTCCATCTTGCTGCCCTTCGTCAAGCCGATGCACCGCCGTCTATGACGAGGGTATGGCCGGTGACGAAAGAAGAGGCATCGGAAAAGAGCCAGATGACCGATTCAGCTACCTCCTCTTCGTTTCCGAACCTGCCCGCAGGGATGAGGGCCTTGTACTTCTCCTCCAGGTGGGGCTTCTTCGCGACAACCTGTTTTGTGAGGCCCGTATCAATAAAACCGGGGCAGAGCACGTTTACCCTGATGCCTTTTTTTGCGTATTCGACCGCCGCCGTCTTCGAGAGTCCGATTATCGCGTGCTTGCTGGCTGAATAGGCGCATTGATATGACAGACCCCGTAGTCCGGCGCCCGACGACGTATTTACGATGGCGCCCTTTCCCTGAGCAACCATCTGCTCGAGTTCATAGCGCATGCAGAGAAAAACACCGGTGAGGTTGACGCGAATAGTGGTATCCCATTCCTCTACGGGATATTGGCCGGTCAGAAAGGCCGGTCCCGTGATGCCGGCGTTGTTGTGGGCGCAGTCGAGCCGGCCAAAGTCCCGGATGATCTCCCTGATCAAGCGCTCCACCTGATCGGCCTTCGTCACATCCGTCTTGACAAATCGACCATTCGCACCGCAATCCTTCACGGCCGCCAGGGTTTCTTCGGCGCCCGCCTCAAACACGTCCGAAATAACAACCTCTGCGGCTTCGCGTGCGCAGGCAATTGCCGTTGCCCTTCCGATCCCCGAGCTTCCGCCTGTCACAAGAACAACCTTATCTTTTAGTCGATCCATCGTTCGCACTCCTTTCTTTCTCACCGGTCATTCGATGATCATTTCGGCGAAGGGCCGATCCCCATGTAGGAGAGGGCATGCCTCGCCGCGATCCTGCCGGAGTTGATCGCGAAGGCAGAGGATGCGCCGGTCGCATCCTGCATGGGATAACTATCCCCCCACATCCCGCCCGCGTCCATGCCGCCGGCGTAGAGACCGGGAATAACCCTGTCATTCTTGTCAACCACTTCCATCCTGTGGTTTACCTTGATGCCCCCGAGGGTCACCAGAAAAATGGTGCGCGCCTTTGCGGCGTAGAATCGCGGTCCCCGCAAGGGGCGCAGGTACTTGGGTTCCTTCGCAAAGAGATCGTCGTGACCTTTTTCGCAGAATCGATTGTATTCTACAACGGTGGCCTTCAACACTGCCGGCTCAACCGCCATTTTTGCGGCCAGCTCCTCCACGGAGTCCGCTGCAAAGGCCTCGGTTGTCCCCTTCTCAATGGCGGCTTTCAGTTCATCGTCGAAGCCCACGGGCTTCGTGCCGGGAGCGTTCTTCCACCCCACATTCCGGTGTATCCCATGGGTGATGTAGTACTCCTTAATCGCATCATCGAACAGGCAATACGTGTAGCCTTCCCTGTATCGCGCGTTCACGTTGCCCACGGACGTATCGCAGAATGCAATGCCCTCGTCGCAGAACCTCTCCCCCTTTGGATCAACCCAGAGATCGGGTTGAAGGGCGATCATCTGTACCGGACCGTACATGCGAAACTCGGGGGCCCTGGGACCGAAGCGGTACGCTTCCAGGACGCCCATTCCTTCCTCGGCTGCGCCCACGTCCCAGGCCATGCGGATTCCGTCTCCCATCTTGCCGACGTTCCCGATTTGCAGCATATTGACATCACTATCAAATCCCGTATATTTCTTGATCCACGCTTTGTTGTTCGCATATCCGCCGCTTGCGACGATAACTGCGGGCGCAGCCGCCGTTCTCTCCTCCTTGCCTTCCTTCACGACGACGCCCGTGATCCTGTCGCCCTCTCTGATGATCCTCGTGACGGGTGTCCCCAGCCTGAGGACCACCCCTTTCTCTTTTGCTCTCGCTGCGAGTGCTTTGATTACGGCAGCTCCTCTCCCTTTGACAATATGATAGGTGCGAGGCCCGTTGGGCATATTTGTCGCGGCCTCGATGAACTCAACGCCGAGTTCTTGAAGCCAGGCGATGGTGGGCGCCGATTCGTCCACAAAAGCCCGCACCATGCGGGCATTGGCCCGCCAATGGCTGTACTCCATCATTTTCTTAAAGGCCTGGTCACGGCTGTAAGTGATGTATTTTTCCCGCTGCAGTGCGCTTTCAACCGCAAAAGTGCCCTCAAAAAAGTTGGAGGTTCCCCCCGGAGAGCGCTGCTTTTCGAAGACAATTACCTTTGCGTTGCCTTCAGACGCGGTTACTGCGGCAGCCAGGCCGCAGCCGCCGGAGCCGATAACGATGATGTCCGCGTGCTCGTGGGTACTGTTCATGTCGTTTTCCGTCCCTCAATCCCTGCCGTCAGGAGACAAATCCTAGGTCAGGGCCGTCTTACCGCCGTCGACCACCACGCACTCGCCGGTTATGTAATCCGACGCAGCAGAGGCGAGAAAAACAATCAACCCTTTGAGGTCCTCGTCCCCCCCGTACCTGCCAAGGGGGATGCGGGGAAGCAATTTGCCTGCCATCTCCTTCAGATGCTGGTCGTTCAGGCTGGTCGGGAACCATCCGGGACATATGGCGTTGACGATGATGCCGTAAGGCGCCCACTTGACAGCCAGATCTTTCGTCATGGCCATGACGGCGCCCTTGCTCGCAGCGTACGCGATAGAGTTCGCATTCTCCGGGAAATCCCCTCTGAACCCGCCTATGGAAGCCATGTTGACGATTTTGCCCCCGCCGTGCTCTTTCATGACGCGAGCGGCCATCTGGGAGAGCTGGAAGGTCCCCGTCAGGTTGAGATCAATCACGCGCTGCCATTTGTCCATAGGGAAATCCAGGGCATCGGCAACCCAACTGATCCCCGCATTGTTAACCAGGATATCAAGCCTCCCCAATTCCTTTATCGTTATATCTACGAGGCGCTGACAGTCCTCTGCCTTGCTCACATCACAGGCAACGGGGAGCGCCCTGATGTTCAGCCCGCCCAGTTTCGTGGCGAGCCCGATGCAGCGGTCCTTCTTGCGGGCCGCAATGACTACATCGGCCCCGGCTTCGGCGAGGGCTGTTGCCATCTGAGCCCCCAGACCGACAGAGCCGCCCGTCACGATGGCCACCTTGCCGTTCAGTCGAAACATATCCCTTACGTGCATCCTATCCTCACCTTACTCTTCTGCTCATGGCTCCGGCAAATTGTGACCCATGACGAAGGGTGTTCTCTTTTGCGCTACGCTCCGGCCGGCCGATCCCACATGTGACGAGCGGCTCTACCCGTGCTTCAATTTGGCCCATATAAAGAGAATCCAACTCTCCCTCCCCCTTACAATTTCGGCGGGAATTCCGGAAGGGCCGCGAAGAGGGGATGCTCCTTCCCGTTCTTTATCCGTGCCGCCCTCATTGCCGCTGCCTTGTATCTCGGAAAGTCGGCCAGCAGGAGGATAGAGAGCTTCTGGGCCTCCAGCGAACCCTCGGCATGGATGGTGAGCACGTCCTCATAGGAGGAGCCGATGTCTTTCACGAGCTTGATCATGCGGAGCCTGTCTTCCGTCGAAACCCCCGCTCTGCCTGCCAGGTACTTGTCGATGAGGGGCCGCGTTTCCGGGTTGAAGAAATCCTTCGCCGACGGCGCCGTCGCGACTATGCCGCCCGCAATGTCCTGGAGGTACTTTGTCGCCGTATGCCAGTTGTCGGCGAACTGGTATTTGCAGATATTGGCTATCATGGGATTGGGGTAGACGAGTTCCGTATCCTCTTCCTTGATGCAGTGCTCGACGGCTGCCATCCCCAGGGTCTCTATCAATTCCGTATACATGGTCAGCCAGGTCAGTTTTTCGCGGACGTGGGCCTTTTTCTCGATACCGTTGTACTCGGCCATCATGACTGCCGCACCGGTCACCAGCTCAAGCTCCATGGCTTTGTAGGTCTCGGCGCTCAGGCGGTGGAAGTTGGCGAACATGATTGCCATATCTCCGGCAAACTCCCATTCGCCTTTCAGGAAGACCCTCTCGTTGGGAATAAAGACGTTCTCGAAGACGATGAGGGCATCATTGATGAAGACGCTGCCGGTGATGGGATAATCGAAGAGGCTGAAGCCCTCGTGCACCTCCGGCTCCGTGGAAATCATGGTAATCCCCTTTGCGTTGAGGGGGGCGGAAAAGGCAACCGCGTAGTCCTTGTCGTCCTCTTTCATGGCGTGGCAGGGGGCGATCAGTATTTCATTGCAGGCAGGGGCCTGGCTGATATGGGTTTTGGCGCCGCTCACGACTATGCCGTCTTTCCTTTCTTCGACGATCCGCACGTAAAAATCCTTATGCTGCACCTGCTGAGAGGGGCGGAGGCCTCTATCGCCCTTGACGTCGGTGAGGCCCATGGCGAAGGAGAGGTCGTTCTTCTGCAGGTACGTGCGGTAGGCCTCTACGTTTGCGGCATAATGGGTCCCGTGCTTCTTGTCCACCCTGGGGGTGACCACCGTAATAGCATTCAGGCCGTCCTTTGCGACAAACTTTGCACCTGAGGGCTTTCCGAAACAGGCGCGTGCCCACAGCTTCACTACCTCCCGGAGCCTGAGGAGGTCCTCCTTGCTCCGTTGCGGCGTCAACGCAAAGCTTACCCTGTCGCCGTCTTTATCGATGTCCGTGAGCAGGTCCTGGTACCGTGGGTCGTTGCTCATCACGTAATCCATGGCTACCCAGTTATTGGTGATCTTGAGGATAGGATGTTTTGTGACGTCCGGCACCCTCTCTCCGTCGCAGTAAACAACCCGGCCGTCATTGAGCGTTTCAAGATATTGTTGTGGTGTTTTCAGTGCCATGTTCTTCTCCTTTTTTTACTGTCCGGGGGACCTCTGTCTATCCTTTTTTCTGTTCTTCCTCGACGAGAACCCGCTTCAGGATTTTTCCTGCGCTGCTCTTCGGCAATTCTTTCCTGAACTCAATGAATCGGGGGCGTTTGTAGGCCGCCATGTTCTCTTTGCTCCAGTCGAGGATCTCTTGCTCCGTGGCTTTGCCCGCGTGGTTATCCTTCAGAACGATGAATGCCTTGACACTCTCTCCCCTGTAAGCGTCAGCCACGCCGATAACCGCCGCCTCTTTTATGGCGGGATGGCGGTAGAGGAGGTCCTCCACCTCCGCGGGGAAGACGCTGTACCCCGAGCTTTTGATCAATTCCCTCGTCCTGCCGAGGAACTTGATGTAACCCTCTTCATCCATGAGTCCCGTATCCCCGGTGTGGAGCCAACCGTCGCGGAGCATTTCCTTTGTATCTTCCGGCTTATTCCAATACCCGAGCATCATGGCCGCCGCCTTAATGACGATCTCGCCTGCTTCGTTGGGTCCAAGCTCGCGCGTTCCTGTTTCCTGATCCATGATCTTCATGTCGACGTTGAGCTGAGGAGTTCCCACGAAACCGGGCTTGTATCGGAAAAGGGGCGTGCAGGCCCCTCCCTGGGATATCACCTCGGAAAGCCCGTACCCTTCACCGATCATTGCCCTCGGTGCAAGTTCCTTCAGCTTGTTCTGGAGCGCGACGGATACGGTGGCGCCTCCTGTCCAGATACAGCGGAAGGAGGAGAAGTCGTACTCCAACACATTAGGGAGATTTAGCAGGGCGATGATCATGGTCGTGGCGCCGACCCAGAACGTGCAGCGATAGCGGGTCACTGCCCGAGCTACTACGTCCGGGACGAAACGGGTAAGAATGATGATCCGGCCGCCCGACGCCAAGGGGGTGGCCATGAGGACCGTCTGGCCCATCACGTGAAAAAACGGCGTCACGCCAAGGTAGACGTCATCCTCTCTGAAGTGGTACCAGTACATCGCCCCGAGGGCTGCATTGGCGAGGGCGTAATGGCTGATCATGGCCCCTTTGGGGGTGCCCGTCGTGCCGCCCGTATACTGGAGGAGGGCCAGGTCCTTTTTCAGGTCCGTCACGTGGCATATAGGGCTGTCTTTCGACTGCTCTATCACTGTCATGAAGTCAATCGTATCCGGAAAGGAGCGCTTCTCCTCCTTTGCCTCTTCCGGAAGGGGCAGAAGGGGATCGGACGGGAGAAAGTCTTTCATGGACGTGAGAATCACGTTTACCAGGGGGGTGCGGCCCCGTATCTTCTCCACTTCGGGATAGAAGACGTCGAGGCCGATGAAAGTTTTCACACCGGCGTCGTTCAATTCGAACTCCAGCTCCGCCCCCTTGAACATGGGGTTGACCGCTACGACCGCACCTCCCGCCCTCTGTGCGCCAAAATAGGCGATCACAAATTGGGGACAGTTCTCCATGTGAAGGGCAACGCGGTCACCCTTCTTAACTCCGAGATCGACGAGTCCCCACGCCGCCCTGTCGATCATATTGTTCAGCTCCCGATAGCTCATGTCCCGCCCGTAGAAACTCAACGCGATTCGATCAGGTGTGAGTTCGGCCCAGTCACGAATATACTCTGACGTGGGTTTTTCCACTTCAAGCGTTTTGGGAACCCACATGGGCCATACCTTGTGCCACCTGCGTTCCATGTGCAACCTCCAGGCGTACCTATTTCAGCTTCGCCTTATATACCGAGCGGTCAGTCCATTTAACACCGCATATCGACTATCGTCCGTCCCTGCCTGTAGCCCCTTCAAGAATGAAGTTCCGAAAAACCTTCACGAAAGCAGGCACGTCAAAGGTTTCCCCGTTCACAAACCACTGCACGAGCATCCCTGCGTGACTCGCTACCACTACGTGCGCATAGACCGAGGAATTCAAATCCGCCCTCACCGAACCGTCCCTTTTGCCCTCTTCCAGCATACCGTAGATAAACAGCCGGTACCTTTCATAGACGGCCTTTACGAGTCTCTCAGCTTCCGTATTGGTCCCCACCACCTCATTGAGAAGCGCATTGGCCACCAGGGCGAGAACCCTGTTATCCCGGGCAAATTCCGTGGCAAATTTATGGAAAGTCTTGTATTTGGCTACGAAGTCGCCTTCACATCCCCCTACCGCTTCCATCAATCCCCCAACAAATTTATCATCGAATTCTTGAAAGACATTCGTCAGGATCTCATCTTTGCTCTTGAAGTACCAGTAAAGGGTGCCCCGTCCGATGCCTGCCGCTTCCGTTATCTCCTTCACCGACGTTCCGCGGAACCCGTTCGCCAGGAAAAGCTTCATGCTCTCCCGGACTATCGCTTCCTTCACCTCGCCTGTCCTGAAACCACCCATTTTACCTCTGCCTCCGTCTACTGACCGTTCGATCTATTAAATTGATACACGATCTGAGAGGCCTTTGTCAAGAAAAAGTTTTGGTGAAAAGTTATTCTGCGTCCGAGGGCGTTGCTATGGTCCCGGCCAGTATCCCCCCGTCCACCGTCAACTCGATGCCGGTAACGTACTCCGATTCATCGGACGCCAGATAGAGCACCGCATTCGCGACGTCGAGGGGCGTGCCCATCCGGCCGAGGGGGATGCGCTTCGCGAGTTTTAGAATCCGGTATTCCCGTTCGTGATCTTTGCCGAAGAAGGGGTCCCACATGGGGGTCAGGATGGCGCCGGGATGAATCGAGTTGCAGCGGATATTGTACCGTTTTTCGGCGCAGTAGAGAGCCACGCTCTTGGTATGATTTCTGACGGAGGCTTTGCTGGACGCGTACGCCGCCGCCCGGGGAATGCCGACGATGCCGGAACGCGACGAAATATTCACAATGCTGCCGCGAAGGTTTCTTTTCATGAGCTGTATCGCGTACTTGCATCCAAGCGCCACGCCATCCGCATTTACCGCGTGCACGTGATGCCAGCTCTCAAGGCTGAAGTCTTCCGGATCGAAGGGCCCCACGGTTTGAGCAAACCCGTCGATTCCCGCGTTGTTCACCAATACATCCAGGCAGCCGTATGCTTCATCGAGCATGCTGAAAACCGACCTCCATTCATCCTCTTTGCTCACATCCAGATGACGATACCGTGATCGGTCGGGAAGCTGCGATACCAGTCTTTCGCCGTCCGTGTCGTTAATATCCGTGACGAGCACGAAGGCGCCTTCTTCGTAGAAGCGGAGGGCTGTTGCTTTGCCTATCCCACTCGCGGCTCCGGTTATCATGGTGATTTTGTTCAGCAACCTATTCATTTTCTCTCCGGCAGCTCCGCCTTTCGCTGCATCTTCCGGCTCCAAGCCCGGACAAGGCGTTTTCCGAGGCACAGTCCCGCTATTTTCTCTACCACATGGCGCGGCCACCGTCAAGAACCGGCGCTATTACCAAGCGCGGTCTGAATTCCGTGGAACTATTTTGCGCCGGTGGGATGATGGGCGAATGGCCGGTAGAGTGGATCCCCGATTAACACCATCCGCCATGACCAGAAAGGGATCGATACTGCGTAGCATTCGGCAAGGGTTGGCCGCCCGTCGGTGAGACAGCCGAAAAAGACGTCCGGGAGGGGGAACGACTGCAGGTAAGGCTCCGCCACCGGTCCCACGGTAGCGGCAACGCCTTTTTCGAGCATCGACTTGCACCATACCGTGCTTGTCCTGTTTCTCAGGGTTGCACACTCGCTGCTGGCTGCGTGAAACCCGACAGCACCCTTGGCCCAGGTGAAGGCATCAACGTACTTTCCCAGGCTGTACCAGCCGCAGTACAACGCGGCATCGGGTGCTTCTCCCGGTTGGAACAATCTCTCTTGTTCGTCGAGGACGACGGCCATCTTCCCGCTGTTTTCAACGACCCGCGCGGCGTGGTGAATCATGCGGTCATAGACCTGATAGTACGATGGGTCTTTGTTCTCTTTCTCGGGCCACCGCGCATCGAAATATGCCTTACCTGAGAGACCGGCCTTTTCGACCTCGATGCTGTCATCAATGATGCGGCGCACAATAGTGTCGGAAGGTCCGTCCAGTCGACTCACCAGCAGCACTTTTTGCGGCATGTTCTCGATCGCTTTTCCTCGAAATCCCACGAAGTATTTGTTCGGAAGCCATTGCGGCGAAAAGCGGTTCTCCATGACAAGGGCTATCTCGGAATCGACCGAGGCGCTCCCGAGCAGCTTACTCATCCCCGCGGTTTCATTCTGTATGGCCCCTTGCTGCTTCCGCAGCTCAATGAGTGCGGCCTTATCCTTTTCGGATGCCTTGATTTGGTCCTCCACGTCTGTACGACGTTTTCGAAGCTCGCTGATTTGTCTCCTCTCTTCCTCGCTGGGAACGGGCGGACCGACGCGCAAAGGTATGCCGTACATAAGCACAATGCACCTGAACTTCTTCCCCTCGGGATCGTTCTTGGCGAGGAACGCCCGTATAGGGCCGGCTATCTCTCTGTCGTACTCTTGTCTGCTTACATCTTCCAGCTCCAGGGTATCCAGGTGAACCAGGTTCTTTGCCGGCACCGAGCGCCTTTTCATATAGTACCGGGCCAGTTGATCGCTCTCAGGGACCCTTTTGTTCGTCACAATCAAGAGCTGGTCCGCGGTCAGGGTCTGCGCGTGGGCGGCATGGACAAAACAGAGAAAGCCCGCGAGGACGGCTGCTATCGGCAGAAGGATAGTGCGCGATATCATGGGCGTAATGGCGGGGAGAGGTACGAGGTCTGACATTTCTATCATTTTCGCCTTACTAGAGCGGCTCCCCCATAGTATACTCCAGTTTTTCTCCGGCGGGGTAAACTTTGTATGCATGTTAAAAGGGGTGAAAAAGGCGCGGGTCCGCTCAAGCACCATGTCCGCTAAAGCCCCTGCCCTACCCGAGGCAGATGAAGGGTGACACCGCCATCTTCTTCGGATATAATAAGGAAGGCTGAAACGTCGGGCAAGGGGGTGTTTATGTATGCCTACCATACGTATGCGCAACAAAAGCGTATTCTCGTCACCGGGGGTGCCGGGTTCATCGGTTCCCACCTTTGCGAGCGACTCATCCGTGACGGCCACGAGGTAATCTGTCTGGACAATTTCTTCACGGGCAGGAAGAAGAACATCTCTCATCTCCTTGGCCACCCCGCCTTCGAATTGGTGAGGCACGACGTCACGCAGCCGATCCTCCTCGAAGTCGACTGGATCTTCAATCTCGCCTGTCCCGCGAGCCCTATCCACTACCAGTATAATCCCGTAAAAACGATAAAGGTCAACGTCCTCGGCGGCCTTAACATGCTCGGCCTGGCGAAGCGGGTGAGGGCAAGGATCATGCAGGCGTCCACGAGCGAGGTTTATGGGGACCCCGATGTGCACCCCCAGACGGAAGAATACTGGGGCAACGTCAACCCCATCGGGAAAAGAAGCTGCTACGACGAGGGCAAGAGGGTGGCCGAGACGTTCTTTTTCGACTACCTGCGGCAGAACAAGGTGGACGTGAAGGTCGTGCGGATATTCAATACATACGGACCGAGAATGAGACCCGATGACGGTCGCGTCGTCAGCAGTTTCATCGTTGACGCAATTCAGGGCAGAGACATCGCGGTTTACGGGACCGGAGAGCAGACAAGATCGTTCTGCTATATCGATGATATGCTCGAAGGCATACTACGGATGATGGACTACGAAACTGATGGGACCCCGAAGGGTACGGACTATACCAGACCCTCTCTCTCGGGGTTCCCCGGACCCATCAACCTGGGTAATCCCGAAGAGGTCTCAATCCGATCGCTTGCGGAAAAGGTCATCGATCTTGCCCGGTCGCAGGCAAAGATCGTCTTCGAGAAACTCCCGGAGGACGACCCGAGAAGGCGGTGCCCCGATATATCGAAGGCCCGGAACTCCTTAAAATGGGAGCCCCGGGTGCCCCTGGAGGAGGGACTGAAAAAGACGATCGACTACTTCAAGAACCCTTCTCGTGATAGCCAAAATCTGCTATAATAACCACTATGACAAAACGGGAAGAAGCGCTCGCGAGTCAAGGATGGGAAAAGCGCTTCATGGTGGACGAGCCGAGACTTTCGGAAATGAAAGAGCTTTATGAATCGATAGGATTCGAGGTGCTCCTGGAGCCGCTGCCGCCAAAGGAAGAGCTGGCAGCGTGCGCGGAGAGCGGCTGCACGGTCTGCCTCGAAGCCGATCCGGAGCGATACCGGATTATCTATACCCGCGCCATAGACGTGCTCTAAGCCTTCTTAAAGAGGTCCTTCCAGAGCTTCTCCGCGTCCTCCCGGGGTGATTTTTTCTGCCCCTCCTCTTTAAACCGGAAGTAGTCGCAGTAATTCGATCTGTCCTTCTCTTTGACCCTTTCCGCCTGGGGCTCGAAACACTGGTTTGCCCTGCTTTCGTCATAGAAGGTGCAGTTCAGGCATACACGGATATCTGAGCCGCACCCCGGGCATTCGTCACGCCTCGACGCCGATTCTTCAACGATCGCCGTACCGCAGGTGTGGCATTTCTTCATAGTCTCTCCAGGAGGTCCGTGAAATCGTTGATTACCGTGCCATTTGCGGCAGCGGCCGGGTTATAGTAGTACGAGTCGATGCCGACCAGACGAGGGATCTCGAAATCGAAGACGGCATGGTCTCCCACGTGTGCCATTTCCGCAGGCGACACACCGAGGACGGCGGCCAGGCGCCGGTAAAACCCCTCCTCCTTCTTGACCATCCCGAAATCGGACGTCGCCGATATCACAGGGCTGAAGTATCGTTCAAGGCCGGTATGGCTCAATTCTTTTTCGACGAATATGCGCGCCGCATTAGACGCAATGACGAGCTGATATTTCTCATGGAGGGCCTCGATCACCTCGGCGACATGGGGAAGCACGCGGATATAGCCGCAATACCGGTCGAGCAATTCCGGGACGGAAACAGTCAGATCGAACCTTCGGAGCCAGTAATCGATGTCATACCAGAGGAGATGGGATTCTCCTATGGAATCGTATGCCTTTTTTACCTCGACCAGCGCCTCCGCAACCGGCAGGGAGTATTTTTCAGCGTACCTTTCGGGAACGCCCTCCAGCCACACCGCATTGCCGTACCGGCCGTCGACGATCGTCCCGTCCAGATCAAAGGAGATGATCTTTTTCATTCCTCACGTATACCATACGGGTGCGCTATACTCTACTTGCTCATATCTATGTGGATATTTCTCAGCCATTCCCTGTTTTTGAGGTACCAGTCGACGGTCTTTCCGATCCCTTCGGAAAGGGGAACTTGCGGTTCCCAGTCGAGAAGACGCTTTGCTTTTCCGATGTCGGCCCACGTAGCCATCATGTCGGTTTTCTGAAAGGGCTCCCTCCTTACACGGGCCTTTTTCCCCAGATAGCGCTCCACCAGGGAGATCATTTCGGCAAGCTCATGGGGACGGCTGTTGCCGAGGTTGATGATCTCGAACCCGACAGGCTTGAGGGCCCTTGCCGTGCCCTCCGCAATATCGGACACAAATGTAAAATCCCGGCTCTGGGAACCGTCTCCGTAGAGGACCAGCTCATCCCCCTCGTCGATCCATTTAATGAACCTGAACATGCTCATATCGGGCCTGCCCGCCGGGCCATAAACCGTGAAGTACCTGACCACCGAGGCGTCGATGCCGAACAGATAGTGGTACGAGTAGATCATCACTTCAGCCGCTTTCTTCGACGCCGCATAAGGAGAGATCGGCGTGTTGACGGGCAGCTCCTCAGAGAAGGGCATCTTCTGACCCGCATAAAGGGAGGACGTGGAGGCGAGCACGATCTTCTTCACCCCATACCGCCTCATCAGCTCGAGCAGGTTCAGGGTCCCGTACGCATTCGTCGTCATATAGACGAAAGGGTTCTCGATGCTGTATCGTACCCCGGCCCTCGCCGCGAGGTTGATAACCGCATCTATCCGGTTTTCCCTGAAAATACCCTCGAGCGCCTGCAAGTCCTCTATATCGGCCCGGTAGAAGGAGAACTTCTCATAGCCCTTCAGGTCTTCCAGCCGGTACTCCTTCAGCCTCACATCGTAATAATCGTTCAGATTGTCAACGCCAAGCACCTGTTTCCCGCTCGATAAGAGCCGCTTGGCTGTCTCCCACCCAATAAACCCCGCAGCCCCGGTCAATAGTATGGTCTCGTCGCCCATCGTTCAAAAACCCCCCTATGATGACGCGTGTTGTCGACGCGCCCTCTCCCTGATTATGCTACAGTCGCCGCAATAAATCAAACCATCAGGCGGCGAGGGAAAGGCGCATCCTTGAAATGGGGGAATCGATGGTATATCTTTTGGCTATGGAAAGGGATTATGTCCTCTACCTGAAGGTAGGTGATGAGGTTTTCCATAAACGGTACGTGAAATGGGGAATGGGCGTGGTCGTGGAGGAGAGAAGGTCCGAGGTCCCGGGCGGCTTCTGCTACGTGCGCATAAGCTTCAGGGACGGCAACACGCGCGTCTTCGACAACAACCTCAAGAGTGAGAACTGCTGCTACTACGCCGGTATCACGAAGATAGAGGGAAAAAAATAGGGGCTTTAGCCTCCGTCCCGGAAGCGGTCCTTTTTCAAAAGTTCCCCGGCGATTTCTCCGAACTTCTCGCGCACGTATCTTTCGGGAAAATCCTCCCCCTCGAAATATGCCAGCGTGTGCTCTTCGAACTTCTCCACGAGGAACCTCTTCATGGCGGAAAGATGCTTGGCCGGCACCCCGGCCTTCACGATTTCCCTCCGATACGCGGCTACGTCTCCCAGGGTTTCCATGATCTTCCCGTAATAGGGATGCGTTTCGAAAGGCCGAAGGTACTCCTTCTTCACCTCGACATCGCAGCAGATCGCCAGCTTTATGGTCGAGTCGTCAGCATAGTAGCTGACCGCGTGGTCGAAGATCTCCACCTTCAGGCCGTTCGCCAAATGCCAGGTTCTTATGAGGAGGGGCATGAGGGTAGTTTACTATACTCTGGACCCGTGTAACAGAAGCAGTTCGATGCCGGCCAGGCGCCTGTGGCCTGTGGCAACCGGGACTTGTCCGGCGCTTGCTTCCCGTAGTCCTCAACCTGAGGGACCCTCAGAAATGGTGAAGAGTTCAAGTCGCAATAGTGTGACTCAGGAGAAAGGACAAGTCACGTCAGTCAACGACTTTCCCGAGGTCGCGTAGGTGATAGCGATACCGCTGTCACTATAGCAGCCAGGAAGTCTCCTCATTTGTGCCCACTGCCCCTTTTCCCAATCTTGTACCCGCTTGGCTCCTACGTTGTTTACCTGGCAAAAGGTGCTTGCGGCGCAAACCCGACAAACGGAGAAGGCGCGTTTGTGGCGGGGCGTGGCGGATGGATTGAGGAATTACGTAAAGAAAGCGAAATGGTCGGGCTGTGGTAGATGCAACCGTCGATTGCTGGTAAACTATTCCTGTAGGACGATACGCCGTTGCCCCCGGCGTTCCCGTGGTAGGGACCTGCGGGGCGATGAACGCAAGATCGATGAGCCTCGCAAGGAGGGTAATATGCTCTACAGGTCCCTGAAAGAGATACCCGTTTCCATCCTCGGCTTCGGCGCCATGCGCCTTCCCCTTGTCGGGGGGACGGAGAAACCTACCGACTCCTTCGACCCGGCGCGGTCCATCGACGAGGAAGAGACGACGAGAATGATCGAGTACGCCATCGACCATGGCGTCAACTACTTCGACACTGCCTACAACTACCACGGCGGAAAAAGCGAGGTCGTCCTCGGGAAGGTTTTGAAACCCTACCGGGACCGAGTCACCATCGTCACAAAACTGCCTGTATTCCTCGTCAAGGAGCGGAAGGATTTCGACAGGTTCCTTGACGAGCAGCTCCAGAGGCTCCAAACGGCCTGCCTCGATCTCTATCTCCTCCATGGGCTCAACGAGAAGACGTGGGAGAACGCGAAGGGCCTGGACGTACTCGTGTTCCTCGACCGGGCCAAGAAGGACGGCCGGGTGCGCCACGTGGGTTTCTCGTTTCATGACACCGTCTCTGTATTCAAAGAGATAGTAGAGGCCTACGACTGGACCATGTGCCAGATCCAGTATAACTACCTGGACGAGCAGTACCAGGCAGGGAGGGAGGGGCTCACGTATGCGGCATCGAGAGGTATCGGGGTGGCTGTCATGGAGCCTCTCCGGGGAGGGAAGCTGGCGAAGGTACCGCCCGAGGTGCAGCTCCTCTTCGACTCGTCACCCGAGAAGAGGGCGCCTGCCGAGTGGGGCTTACGCTGGGTGTGGAACCACCCCGAGGTGGCGACCGTCCTTTCCGGCATGAGCACCGTGGACCAGGTGCGGGAGAATATCGGCTTTGCGGCGGAAGGCAGGGCGAACTCGCTCTCCGCCCGGGATCTCGCCCTAATTCAACGCGCACGCAAGGCCTACCGGAAGCTGCTCAAGGTCGACTGCTCGGGCTGCGCCTACTGCATGCCCTGCCCTACGGGTGTCAATATCCCCATGAACTTCTCCCTCTATAACGATACCGTCACCTTCAAGGACCCGACCGGCGTGATGGTCTACAACGCCTTCTTCCCTCCCGAACAGAGGGCGTCCGTCTGTATCGAGTGCGGGGAATGCGAGGAGAAGTGCCCCCAGCATATCCCGATCCGCGAGGAGATGAAGAAGGTCCATGCTGCACTGTACAGAGAGGCCGGGGAAGGCTGAGCCTAAACGTGCGCCGTGTTGGCTTCCTCTCCCACCCTCGCTGGTGCTGTGGCTTTCACAGATATACATTGATTGTGATACAATGCATACTGCTTGTCAAGAAGTTCTTCAATATTCTGTTGACATTCAGTCGTATAGGTAGGTGAAGCAGGCAACGTCTTTCGCGGCCGGAGGGATTTTTGATGGATGGCGCGAAAATAGCCCGGCCGCCAACAACCCTGCCGTCAACAACCCGGCCGCCGCCTACACGTCGCCCACCTGCCACTCCTCATAATGGCTTGACTTCAACTCCGCGATAAAACGGGAAGGCCGCAAGATAACGGAACCGATCTGCCGGTCGAAGATCATCAGGGGATAGCAAAGATAGAGTTGGTCCATGGCCCGTGTTGCCGCCACGTAGAACAAGCGCCTTTCCTCCTCAACCCCACCCTCTTCCACGGCCTTTGGGTTGGGGAACCGCCCTTCCGCGCACCATACGACGAAAACCGCTTTCCATTCAAGGCCTTTCGCCTGGTGTATCGTGGTCAGGATGACCCTTTCATCCTCGCCGGCACCCCCCACAACCTCTTCCCCGGTGATGCCGCTCATGAGGGAAAGCTCGCTCAGAAAATTGACGAGGGAATCATACCCGGTTGAGAAATTCATGAGCTGATTTATATCTTCGAGACGATTCTCATGGTTTGGATAGGTATACTTCAGATATTCCATATATCCGTGGGCGAGGACGGCGGAGATCATCTCGGACGGCGCGTCATGCCTCGCCAGCCCCTCAAGCTCGCCGAACAGCAAGGATAATCGCTCCACGTTATCCGGCTGTATGCTCTTGAACTGCTCCCCTATCTCTTTGGTGATAAAGAGGTGGACGGGGTCCGGGAAGGTCTTGAGGTACTCATAGATGTGGTCCGCTGTCTTCTTCCCTATGCGCGGGAACATCTTGAGTATCCTTTTCCACGATATTTCATCGTTCGGGTTCACCATCACCCTCAAAAAAGCGACCACATCCTTGATATGGGCCTGCTCGAAGAACCGAAGCCCGCTCCGTATCTCAAAGGGGATATCCCTGCGCGTCAGCTCCATCTGTAATTCCATAGAGTGATAATGGGCACGATACAGAACGGCAATCTTGTCCAGAGGGACGCCTTCGTCACGCAAATCGAGTATCCTCTGGGCAACAAATTCCGCCTGCTGGATCACGTCCCGCAGGGGGGTCACCACAGGCGCCACCCCGTTCACCTTGACCGCTCTCAGGTGCTTCTCGAACTGCTGTCTGTTGTGTGAGATGGAATGGTTCGCCAGGTCAAGGATCTCGGGCGTGCTCCTGTAGTTTGTCTCCAGCCGGAAAATCCTGGTTTCCGGATATCGCGTCGGAAATTCGAGAATGTTCCGGAAATCGGCGCCCCGGAAGGAGTAGACCGATTGGGCGTCGTCGCCCACAACAGTCACATTCCTGTTGATCATGCCCATAAAGTCGACTATTTCAGCCTGTATCCTGTTCGTGTCCTGATACTCATCGACCAGGATGTGTGAAAACACCGAGGCGTAGTATTTTCTCAGGCTTTCGTCCTCACCGAGTATCTTGTGCCAGTAGAAGAGGAGGTCATCGAAGTCCATGGTGTTTGACGCCCTCTTCTTCCCTTCATATGCCTTGCGGACAAGATCGATCCGGTCCAGGATGTCCAGAAAATAGGGATACCTCGTCTCGACCGCCTTTTCCAGGTCCTCCATGGTATTGGCCGAATAGCTGAATATCTCCTTCAATACCCGTCCCTTGGGAAACCGTCTCTCCCTGGTGTCGATGCCGGCCTCTTTCATCGCAAGCTCGATCGTGTCTTTGGCGTCCTCATTATCAAGTATGACGAAATTGGGCCTGTAATCTATCCTCTGGCTGTTTTGCCTCAGGATCAGGTTGCCGATATGGTGGAATGTGCCGCCCCAGATGTAGCGGGTATCCATCTTTATGAGGTGCTCGACCCGGTGGAGCATCTCCCGGGCAGCCTTGTTCGTAAACGTGAGGAGAAGGATGCTTTGAGAGGAGATGCCGCGTTCCAGGAGATGGGCGACGCGGTATGTCACCACTCTCGTTTTGCCGCTCCCCGCGCCCGCAATCACGAGTATCGGTCCGTCCGGGGCAGTCACCGCGGCACGCTGCTCCTCGTTCAGCTCCTTTTCGTAATCGAGAAGCTGCGTGTGGGGGGCGATGTCCCTACGCAGGGTATATTTTTTCACAGTGAAAAGTATCGCCTAGCATACTCTTCCTGTCAAGGGGTGGTGAGAAGCTGTGAAAAAATCGTCCCGCTGTCGTTTCCCGTCATTCCGGCGGACGCCGGTAGAGCGAAGCGGGCCTTAATCCCGCGCAGGCGGGACATCCAGTAATTTCAGCCGATTACGAACCGCCTGGACCCCGGTTTTCACCGGGGTGACGACTAAACTGGCATTTTTTCACAGCTTCTGAGGCGAGGCTGCCCGGCCCCTCACTTCCCCAGCTCTTTTCTCAATCTTTCCATGATATCCTTGTAATAGAGCTTTCTCTTCTTGAGAAGCTTTACCTCCATCTCCTCATCCGCTGTCAAATAAGGCTTTTCCTGAAGTATCTGGAGCTTTTCATCGTACGATTTATGCATGATGCGCGCTTCATTGTACTGCTCTTCCTTGCTCTTGGTATCTTCCTCCATAATCGCTCCTTTTCCCTCTCATCTTCCTCTTCAAAGGCAGTCAATGCGGCATGGCAGGAATATAATACTAGGAAAAAGTACATTTATTCAACTGCGATTCGTCCCTCGTTCTCCTCGTGTTTGGTTGCTATTCTCCGCGAAGTATGAGAAAACTTTTACCGGGTCGACGGGGAGGTGGAACCCATTGAAAACCTGCGGGAAGAGCGTCACAGTTACCCTGTTGCTCGCATGCTTTATCGTCTTTTGCGGCGCCGACCTGCTCCGGGCACAGCGGAGAGGCGGGATGAGGGGAGACCAGTCAACGGGTGCGGAATCCGGGGACATGGAAAAGATTGTGCCTGTGGAGTATGACCCTATGCCCTTCGACATCACTCGCGAGCAACTGCCTCGCGCCTACGGAGGTCACAATGCCCAGGTAATCTATAACTCCCTTCAGAATAGCATGACAAAGGGTGCGGCTGCAGGTGTTGCCGAAGGGCAGGACCCGGACACGACCTGGCTGCGTGCCGGTCTTCCCCTGACAGGGACCCTGCAAGCCGGCAGCATCTATGCATTTCAGGTAAAGCCCGCCGATATTTCCTATAACAAGCGTGAGCAGATGATGCGGGTATATTGCCAGTTGTGGACGGTACTGGTGAAGGGGACAGCGGACAAGACGCGGAGCGGCTTCAGGGTCGACTATATCCCCCAGGTGGATAACAGCTATGCCTATACCGCTGCCGATGGGAAGAAGATCGAGATCGAAGAGGTCAAGTTCCGTGAATATACGGTCGCCTTTGAAAACCTTGGTGAATTCCCGGTCGAGAAGAGCAGCCTTCCAGCCAAGCAGGCAAAAGAAAAACCCGTAACCAGCCTGGACGACGCGTTAAAAGGCGAGACCATTGTCGCCGACTTTCCGGCGGCAAAGGCGGAGGCAGGCGAACTTCAGAGAAATATCAGGCTCCTCGTGCTCTGTAATCTCGCTGCGCCGTACGTGACATCCGAGACAGTGCACAAGGAGGGCACACCGGAAAAACCCGGGGAATATCTTGCCCATCACCAGTATTTGCATGTGCGCCTCTTAGAGCTATGGTTTTACGACGCGTCGACCGGCAAGGTTTTCATGAAAATGGGACCCGGCCAAAGAAAGGGAACGATCTCCAGATAGCGCCCGATGGTCGATTTTGTAAAAAAGTCCAATTAACCAAGAATTAACCATGCCGTCACGAGAGGTTAACAAACATAGGCTAGGATGTGCAAAGCATCACTAAACCTATGAGCCAGCCGGATCAAAGGAGTGAAGTTTGCTGCCCGGAATGTGGGTCGGGCGCGGTCTACAGGTACGGCAGGAGTCGCACCCACAGGCAGAGGTACATTTGTCTCATGTGCAAAAGACAGTTCATCCCGGGCTTCGAAAGGGTCTATCCGAAAGAAAGGCCCCCGTGTCCCCGGTGCGGACAACCAATGCACGTATACAAGAAAAGCGCGAACCGGACGGTTTTCAGGTGCTCCGGCTACCCGGGCTGCCGCAGCTACCTGGGACTGGGGACGGATGGCGAAGTGTAGGGGAATGACGGGTATTTCTAGGTGAGGTTCCTCAGCAGCCACGAAACAGCGTAAATCAGGAGGCCGGCAAGGCCCCCGATCAGCGTGCCGTTTATGCGGATCCACTGGAGGTCCGCGCCCACGTGCAACTCGATCCTCCGGCTCGTCTCCCGGGGATCCCACTTGCGCACCGTCTCTGAAATGAAGGAAACGATCACGTCGCGGTTTCCGCTGAGCACGTTGACCGCCCAGACGCGCAGCCATTGATTGATCCGCTCTTTGACTGCTTCGTCTTTGGTAACCGCGGCGCCCAGCTCCTGAATAACCCGCGCGATCTGACGCCGGCTCCCGGAATCGGGCCGGCCCAGATTCTCGACCAGTTTACGGCGAATATCGCTCCATAGTGCGGCTGCATACTGATTGACCCTCGGGTGATCCAGAAACTCAGTTTTCAGCTCCTCGACCCGGCCGGCGAAGTCCGGGGAATGTTCCAGATTATGGATAAATCGGTTCAAGGCCTCGCCGAGCCTCGTCTTTAGCTCGTTGCCCGGATCCGCCCCGATTTTCACCAGCCCCTCTTCCAGCTTGCCGACCACGAGGTCGGCGATACGCTCATCGATGAAATCGGGGATATAACGGGGCAGTTGGCCTTTTGTCACCTCCCGGAGCTTCTCCTTATTCTCCTCGAACAATCGTTCGATTGCGCGTACTACGGCAGCAAACAGCTCCTCATGAAGCCCTCCCTCCGTTAACGGCTTCAGAGCGGCGCCGAACAGGGGCGCAACATTCAGGTCTTTCAGCCACCCTACGATCTCCTTGCGTACAAGGGTATGTACGTGCCTCTCCTCCAGCTTCTCGATCATGGCCGGGATGTAGCGGCCGATACCGTGAGCCAGTCTCATGGCGTTTTCTTCCTTCGCGATCCAGGCGCTCGCAAAGCCTGTGAGATCGACGGACCCTATTTTCCGCTCCAGCACGTCCCGGGCGAGGAAGTTCTCTCTCATGAAAAGGGCAAGGGCATTTCCGATCCTCTCCTTGTTGCGAGGGATAACCGCGGTCTTTGGAATAGGGAGGTTCAGGGGGTGGCGAAACAGGGCCACGACGGCAAACCAGTCTGCAAGCGCACCGACGATGCCGGCTTCGGCAAAAGCGATGACCGGGGCCAGCCACGGAAACCTGCGCTCAAAACCCCTGCTGACGGTATACACGACCGCCATGAAGATCAGCAGGCCGGTCGCAACCAGTTTCATGCGTCTGAGAGACCCGGCTTGCTGCGCGGTAAAGGGCGAAGACTTCGGTTGTTCCACGCGTCGATCCCCCCTATGCCGCCTGGAGCACGCTCATTGAGACTTGAGCAGGGCTGCCTTGTCCGTCACCTCCCAGGGCAGACCTATATCCATTCTCCCCACCTGACCGTATGCCGCCAGCTTGCGGTAGAACCCCCCCCTTATGGTCGCCGGCAGGTAGCGGAGATTGAACTGCTTCAGGATCGCAGCAGGGCGAAAATCGAAGTGGCGTTCAATGCGGGTGGTAATTTTTGAATCGGATATCCGACCGGTCCCGAAGGTTTCGACCTGGATGCTCACGGGCCTGGCGAGCCCGATTGTGTAGCTTAAGAGTACTTCACATTCATCGGCCAGACCCGCGGCCACCACATTCTTGGCCGCATAGCGGGCAGCGTATGCCCCGCTCCTGTCTATTCTCAACGGGTCTTTTCCGCTCAAAGCCGCACCGCTGTGTCTCGAATATTCCCCATAGGTATCGATAGCGTTCTTTCTGCCTGTGAGACCTGAGTGGATGGAGGGGCCGCCGGTAAGAAAGACCCCCTCCGGGTTGATGAATATGCGTGTTTCCCCGTCCGGTTTGAGCGCTTCATCCTGAAAAGCCGGTTCGATAACGGTCTGCCGGATGTCGTCCCGAAGCCGCTCCAGGCTCGTCTCAGCGCTCGCCTGCGTCGCGATGACGGTAATGCTGTGAATACGGCGGGGCTCACGGTTCTCGTATTCGACCCCCACCTGCGTCCAGCCATCGGGCGTCAGATAGGGAAGGATCTTCTGGAACCGCACGGAAGTCAATCTTCTTGAAAGCTTATGCGCAAGCCATATGGGAAGGGGCATGAAGGCCGCGGTCTGCCGGCAGGCAAAGCCGAAAACCGTGACCTGGTTGCGGACGGTGACCGCATCGATCTCCCCCTCGGTAAGCTCGCGCTCGTCGAAGCGGCTGTACTCTTCCTGGGGGAGTTCCTTGAGGCTGGTGACGATACTGCACGTTTTGCCGTTGAACACGCCGGTCGTATATCCCACCTGGCTGATCACTTCCCGGGCAATATAAGGAAAATCGACGGCAACAAGCGAGTCGAAACGCGCCGCGATGAACACGATCGACGTGGCCACCGCGGCCTCTGCCACCACGCGCGCCTGCGGGTCCCGGCGCAATATATGGTCCACTATCGCGTCGGATATCTGGTCGCAGAGTTTGTCAGGATGGCCTTCGGTTACCGATTCGGAGGTAAACATGTAATCCTTTTTCAAGGGGCGCCTCGCGTGGTCTTCTTGATCGCTTCGTTGGCCAGCAGAGGAAGCACGGCCCCACCCGCCGCCACGAGCCCGTCCACCACACCGAGAGGGGAGATGGAGAGCAGCCGCCGCATGCCGGGTGTCACCATGGCCACCCCCTGGAGGGCGAACGAGCCGACCAGGGCGCCGGTCAGATATCTATTCGGAGGCAATTTGCCGCGATCGAAAATGGTTTTTGTCTCGGAACGGCAGCTAAGCGCATGAAGGAGCTGCCCCACGGTAAGACTGAGAAAAGCCAGGGTGTTGGCCTGCGGCCCGCGGCCGTACCTGAGGACCCCGTATCCGAAAGCGCCCAGGGAGCCTGCCGAAATAACGGCCGACTCCCTCACCATCTTCTTGAGCGCGGCGGGCTGCAGGATCTGTTCTTTCGGGTCCCGGGGCGGCCGGCTCAGTACGTCGGGTTCCGGTGCTTCAAGGGCCAGGGCCAGACCCGGGAATATATCGGAGATGAGATTGATCCAGAGGAGCTGCATGGCCGTTAAAGGCTCGCCCAGGCCGGCGGAGATGCAGGTGAACATCACAATGATCTCGCTCATGTTGGTAGAGAGGAGAAAGTGGACCGATTTCCTGATATTGTTATAAATTGTCCGCCCCTGGCTGATTGCAACCACCATGGTTTCCAGGTTGTCGTCTTCGAGCACGACGTCGGCAACCTCCCGGGCGACGTCGGTTCCCGTATGGCCCATCGCGATGCCGATCCCCGCGGCCTTGAGTGCGGGCCCGTCGTTTATGCCGTCCCCGGTCATCGCCACTACCCTGCCCGCTTCCTGCAGCACCCGGACGATCTGCAGCTTATGGGCAGGGCTTACACGAGCAAAGACGTGCAGGCTTTTGGACAACGCCTTGAGTACGTCGGGAGGCATGTCGGAGAGATGCCTCGAGTCGAGTATCTCCAGGTCTTTGCCCGCCGACAGGTTCAGCTCCTTACCGACGGCATAGGCGGTGGCGCTCTGGTCGCCCGTGATCATGATCGTGTCTATGCCCGCCCCATGGAACTCTCCGATGAGCTGCTTCACCCCCGGTCGTACGGGGTCCTTCATGCCGACGATGCCGAGCCACATGAGATCGTTGATCTCTATATCGCCGTTGTCGCCGAGAGAAACGCCGTTCTCAGCCATTGCATACGCGCAACCCAGGACGCGCAGCGCCCGCCCCGCCATCTCCTCATTGGCCGCCAGTATGGCCTCCCTGTCTTCTTCCAAAAGCGGCAGTTTCGCGCCATCTTTGATATGCCAGGTGCAAAGCGCGAGGAGCTCGGGCGGGCTGCCCTTGACCGCGACAATCTTTGCGGGCCCCTCGGCCGTCGCGTGAATGGTCAACATCATATTCCTGGTCTCAGACCGGTGCACCATCTTGAGAAGAGGGAACGACTGCCTGAGCCGGACGATGCTCACACCGGCCGTGAGCGCCATGTTCAGAAGGGCATTCTCGGTAGATGAGCCGGAGAAGCTTACCTGTCCCTCCGACCCGAATACCTCGCTCTCATTGCAAAGAACCGACACGTGGAGGAGCTTCAGCAGCTCCTCGCAGAGATAAGGGTTCCGATACCGAGTCGCCTTCTTCGCCCCATTTTTGTTGGCTCCTCGTCGCTCTCCTTGACGTACTGACGTGTACGCCTGCGTCGGCTCGTCGTCGCCGCCTCGATGTGCCTTTGAATGCGACTCGGTATAACCGGCCTCGCCGGAGAATTTGCCGTCCCGAACCCGCATCCCCTCCATGCCGACAAAAACTTCAGTGACCGACATCCGGTTAAGCGTCAGGGTCCCGGTCTTGTCCAGGCAGATAGTCTGGACGGAGCCGAGAGTCTCTATCGCCTCCAATCGCCTCACAAGCACATTCTGCCGCCGCATGTTGCGTATGCCGAGGGCCAGCGTGGTGGTCGCCACCGCCGGCAATCCTTCCGGAACCGCCGCAACGGCAAGGGAAATGGATGATTTGAGCATCCGGAGGAAGCCGTATCCGCGCATAAGGCCGATGAAGAAGACGCCGCCGCAGACGGCGCCGCTTATCAGCGCGAGCTGAGTACCCATGTGGTCGAGCTGTTGCTCCATGGGCGTCGAAGGCGCCCTCGCTTCTCCGACCATGGTCTGGATCTGTCCCATCTGGGTGAAGCCGCCTGTGGCCGTGACAACGGCCAGACCCTGACCACCCGTCACCAGGGTCCCCATGAAGACCATATTGATCCGGTCCGCCAGCGGCAGGTCCGCATCGTCGAGGGCATCGGCGGTTTTGCCCGCCGGCATACTCTCTCCGGTCAACGCCGACTCGTCGATGCTCAAGTACTGGGCCTCGATGAGTCGGGCATCCGCGGCAACATAGCTGCCGGGCCTGAGCACCAGGAGGTCACCCGGGACAACGGCCTCGACGCCGACCGAACAGACCTGCCCGTCCCTGAGGACCAGGGCACTCGGTCTCACGAGGTTCTTCAGGGAATGGATGGTCCGCTCGGACCCGCTCTCCGTCGCGTAGCCGATCACGGCGTTGATGCCCACCACGCTCATGATAACTATTGCATCTGCCAGGCCGCCTGTAGCCACGGAAATGGCCGCAGCCGCACCGAGGAGTGCCACAGGGAACGACATGAACTGTTCGGCAAGTATGGACCAGCCCGAGCGGGGGACGGATTCGGGCAGGATGTTGGGACCGAATCGTTTAAGCTTTTCCTGCTGCCCATCGGTGGAGAGGCCTGTTTCGCGGTCGCAGCCGAAAAAGTCGAGCACCTCGTCGGCACGGCGCAGGTGCCAGGGCTCAGGGACCTGCTGCTCCCCATGGATGATCTGTTTTCTTACGCTCCGCCGCGATGCACCCCGCGTGCCGGGGCGTTCTGTTGTGTCGCCGCGCCGGTGTTTTCTGACGGGGGCCGGGCGCCGTGACAGTTCAAGGGCAGCACTGAGAGCCCCGCCGCCGTTTCCGTTGTGCCTCCGTTCGGCCAGCAGTTCCAAGAGCTGAGCGGCCACATGGGACGGCTCGAACTCGGGCGCATAGAGCACCAGGACGTTCCCGGTGAGGATGCTGGCGGAAGCGAAAGCTATCCCGGCCTTCTTCGGCAGGCCCTCTTCGAGGTACTCCTTCAGCTCGTCACTGCGGTAAAGCCCCTCGACCCGGTAGCGAGCCCTTCCTTTGACGCTATCGTGGACTGCTTCGACCAACGGAGCCTATGCTTTATCTTTCGCTTTGGCCCGTGGCGAAACAGGTTTCCCCACATCGTCACGCGGCGCCGGCTCCGGTTTTGCGGAAGGCGCCGAAGCCGCAGGACGCGGGCGCGGGCTGGGCAGGGCCGCACCGGCCACATCCTTTACCCCTTCCACCACACCGATCAGCATCTCTCTCACCGCCTTCAGGGCGGTCGTACCGATTGCTGCCGCCGCCTCGACCGCTCCGCCGACCGCGACTTTCGCTATCTCTTCGACGTTTCCGCCGATCTCTTTGCCCGCCTCTATGACGCCGTCCACTGCACGCCTGGCGACGAGAGAGACATCGGCCCCTATCTCCGATGCGCCTTTAACCGCACCCTTCACGGTTTGGCTCGCCACGGTCACGACATCGCCCCCAACGTCGCCGACGCCCATGATCACGCCCTTGGCAACGCTCTTGGTGCTGAGAATCAGACCGGTGCCCACCTCCTCCGTGGCTGAAATGGCGCCTTTGACCACGTCTTTGCTGACGTTGAGGCTGACCGCCGCAACGTCCGCGCTCACCTTCAACGAGTCGGCAACCGCATTCCGGACAAGGCTCACGATCTCGGCCTCTATCTCGCTGAACCCTTTCAGACTGCTCACGATGCCCTCTTTCACCGTCGTTCCCACCCTTCCCAGGTCCTCGCCTACCCGGCCGGCCGCTCCCCGCGCGCCCTTCTCGACGTCGCTCGTATCGATCTTCTCGTCAGCCATTTGTCCTTCCTCCTTCGGTTTGTTTCTTGCTGCCCCACCCTTTGCGGGGCCCTGTCCGGCAAACATGCCACTAAACTATGAGGAATATTATGTATTCTCCGCGAGGGGAGCATCGATTCAGCGGGACCTGACGAGGTTTGCCGTCTCCTTCCCCGCCTGTTCAGCGGATGTCCGCTCTTTCCCACCATCCGGTTCTTTTACTACGGGGCCGAGTTTGAATATGCCGAGGGCATACCAGAAGGCCGTGTACCAGGCAGGCGCGGCGAAGTTGCCCCGGGCGATCTGATACACGCCGACGGTCAGGAGTCCGAGCACCATAAGACCGGAAAGGTCCGCTGTGTTGCCTGTGAACGCCCTGATCCGCCTGCTGAGCGAGCCGAAGGGGGCGCCCAGCACGTCATGCAGAACCGTGCCTCCCGTCTTTTTGGCCGCCTCTTCCTTTGCCAGGAAAAGACCCTTCTGTGCCGCATAATCGACGATTGCTCCCGGATCGGCGCCGTGCAGGATGAGAATACCACCTGTCAACGGGTCGGCCTCGACGCAATCGATGCCATTCAGGCTGCGCAGGGTTTCCTCAACGGTGGAAAAATATGCCGGATCTCCTCTGCGCGAAGGCACCCTGACGCGCATCCTGCCGGCAATGCGGTGGACTATGCGAGCCTCGGGAACCATCACCCCTCCTCCGATCCAACCTTGGGAGGCTCGCTGCGTGCTGCCGCCTCCTCGTCCAGCTCGGAGTGGGCCTCTGCCAGAAGATCCTCGACGACTTCCTGCGCTTCGGCGAGCTTCTCTTTGCCCTTCTCGTACATGACGAGCCCGCCCTTTATTGCCGCTTTCGCGAGAGGCTTTGCCGTACGGGAAAGTATCGGTATCAAGACGGGTCCCAAAACGGCACTCCCGATGCCTATAGCCAGACCCCCGAGGATGTTCCCCTTCCACCCGTTGCCAAACAATCCCATATGAACCTCCTTCTCGGGCGACACGCGCCGACAGTTAATTATAATACCGGAAGCCCCGGTTGTCCCTAGGGCGCAGCAGTTTTTTCATTACCCGCCTCTGAAAAGAGAGGACCACGCCTCATTATTCCCGGCCCCCTCGCCGTCTCGTGGGGCCTCCGCCAAATGGGCACAATTAACCAAAAATTAATTATTTCCTAAAACTCCCTTAATAACAGCCTGCTACACTCTGTACCATGGAGAACCACTCAAGTCACAGAAACCTAAGGAGCTATCCTGATGAGCTATTACGTGCACCACGTCCCGGGCAGACTGCGGGTCAAGAGCCCCGTCATCAAAAATAACGAGACCGTGGCAGCAGCAGTGAAACAACTGCTGAGGGGTGTCAACGGCGTTGATTCAGTCGACGTCAATCTCACCACCGGTAGCTGTCTCGTAAATTATTGCCCTCACACAACCAATAACGGCGAAATCATCGACGCCCTTCAGGATGAGGGTTATTTCGACTTATCCAGGGCGATGACGAACGATCAGTACTTTGAGTACATGACATCGAAGGCATTGACCCTCGTCAGCGCTTTTATCTAATCACGACCGGGCCGTCCGGTCCCGGGCGAGCACGTTTCGTCGGACCCAAAGCTTCCTTGAGGTTCTGCATATAATATAACACAAAAGCGCCTGTCCGTAAACCGGCAAATGCGGCCTCCTCATCCGTCCGCGAGTGCTCACCGGCGATATTCACCGGATCGACTCGCCCTATCCGGATGCCGGCTCGAACGGGCTCAGCTATCTGGTAAGCAGGTTCAAGGGGCAGCCTCTTTACGGCCACGTCACCCTTGCCAAGACAATCCGGAGCCCTCTTGCCCTGCTGGCCGCAGAGCTTCTATGACGGACGGCGCCGGCGCGGCTGCCCCGTTGCTTTCCCCTTTCACCTGGAAGTTGAATATGCGACCTTTTGACTTTGATCGTGAATAAGGAAGACATGTTGCTTTTATACAGCACCATGGGTTCAAAATCGAGACTAGCCGCAGTTGCAGTGTCAATTGTGCTCTGTGCCTTCGAGTTTGCCCTTCCGAACCTTCTCTAACCACGTCTGCACTTGTTCCAATCGAAAAGGTTTCCGCAAAAATAAAAACTCTTCCTTGCGGGAAATACCCTCCTGGGTAAGCCACTCCTCGAAAGCCTCAGGCTTCCAATGCCCAGATGTGACGATTGTTGGTAGGGTAATTCCTTTTTTATGAAGAGTTTTCAGTAACTCTATGCCATCCATTCTGGGCATGACGATGTTTGTAATTAGAATGGACGGGACGCGTTCAGCTATCTTACTTAAAGCCTCCAGGCCATCGGACGCAGTTTCGATATGAAGGTCGGGGTGATCTTCGCTGACCAGCTCAGCGATTAGCTCTCGCGTAGTTTTGTCATCCTCTACGATAAGGATGGTTTCGCGCTGAGAGGCAGGAATTGCAACAGTCTCTCCCTCGGCTTTCTTGGCTGCCTCTTCCCTCTGCTTCATAGTTTGTCGCTCCGGGGAGTGGCTACGCTACGTATCTGCTTCTGACAGTGTACAGGGCCACGCTGCCACCAGTCCGGCAGGATCAGGAAGAGGAAGAAAAGTTTCTTGTTACGGAGCAGGCTGGTGCTCATCCTGTCAGACTGTTGGCAGTCGTGTATGGTAGTCTTATGTACAGAGAGAATAGAGGGGAGCCAGGGGAGACCGTAATGGCATCCTTTCAAAAGCACTGCGACGAAACAGAAGAAGTCCTGGGGAAGACCTACGCCGAAGTGCATCTGTGGCTCGACGAGTTTTACAGAACCCCGGAATACGGAGCGAGGCACCGGCGCAAGCGGCACCACGAACAGGGTATTCGGGAGGCGGTCAGACAGTTCGGAGAAGAGGCAGGCGTTGCTGCACGGATGCACATCATCACCGACCTCAGGGAAGAAGGCTGGACCGAATCCGACAGGTTTCCTAAGGATGAGAAAGAGTATGTAGCGATGGGGCTATTTTGAACCGGTCCCGGTCATCCTCCACCGTTTTGAGGGATCTTTTGAAATCCAGGACAGGCGGGTCCGAAACGGAACTACTGAAATAATTGAGGAAGCCCCGGTCATCAATAGCATAGGAGGCACTCCCTGAAGGAGAGAAATCGATTTGCAATAGCATTTATCTCGTGGCTATCTGAGAGTCACACGCGCTTCATTGTCGAGCCCGGGATATCTAAGGCCAGGGACGGACATCTTGAAATCAGCTTCCACGGTGTCGCGCCTGAGATAGCTGTTATTATTCATGGAAAAGGAGATATCGGGGTGGTCATAAACCATCATGGGGGGTGCTGGGATATCCTGAGCGAGTTCGATATTCTCCCGCGCCGCAACTCCGTCGGCGATCACTATTGTGGTTTTTGCCTGCCAGGCTCAAAAAAGTTCTACCGTTCCCGCAGGGAACTGCTCACAGAACATGGTTTTGAGCCATTATTGAAGTGGATCAATGAGAATTTCCAACCTTCCCGCTGGATTTTGCTTTTTGGAGAAGAGGGTCATACGACATGGGCCAAGATCGTCAAGGAAGAGGATGTGGAGCCGACAAAAGCACGGGAGGGGTTGGAGGCGTTTGTCCGCGCGTTCCCGGTCATAGTCCGCTCCCCGTCATGAAGCTGTTCCTGGATGATGAACGTAACCCGCCGGAAGGGTGGATACACGTGCGTAGCCCGAAGGACGCCATCGATATCTTGAAGACAGGAAGCGTGGGCGAAATAAGTTTGGACCATGACCTTGGAGATGATGTCAGGGGCACCGGTTACGACGTAATTCTCTGGATAGAAGAGGCGGTGGCTACACAAGATTTCGATCCCCCCAAAATCATCGTGCACTCGGCTAACCCTTCTGCACGCCAGAAAATGGAAGCGGGAATCCAAAGCATCAATCGCACATATGCGAAAAGCCGGAACAGATAACCAAAAAGAGGTTGCTCCTCCTTGTCCCTCATGGCACCGCTTCCTGCGGTGGCGGAAGCCATACTCCGGTGCCCCGACAAACTCGTCCAGCCGACGACAGGATACGCAGTATCCTGATATCGAAGGGTGCTGGTACCCATTCTTACGATAAAGGCCTATCCGTCCGTTCCGATTGGATTTTATGGAGGGGTAAAGACCTGTACGCCTTTGTGTCTGTTGACAGTTTCAGAGAGTTCGGCTACCAGCGTTTCTCTTAGTTCCTCAGGTGAGACTACCTCGACGTAGGGTATCCACTGATAGAGCCATTTCCTGATATCTTCCGTTCCGTTCACGACAAACCTCAGCTCCAGCCTCCCGTCCGGCAATTCCGCATCTATCTGGCTTTGGTGCCACTTTTTTCGCGTCACGTACGGTTTGATTTCCGTGTCGAATCTCACCACCACTTCTACCTCTTCATCGTCGAGGTAACTGCCAAATGAGCCGGGCAGTTCATCGTGAGGGGTCAGGTGCATGGGGACGAAGTAACGACCCGTTAACTTCAGCTCAACGATCCTGTCCAGGGCAAAGGTCCTCAATGCTTTTCTCAGCCGGCAGTAGCCGCGAAGGTTCCAGAACCCTTCCCTGAAAAACAGATAGTAGGGATCGACTATTCTCTTTGTCGTCTCATCGTCATAAAGCCTTCTGTATACTATCTCCAGGGACTGGTAGTTGCTGAGTGCCTGTTGAAGAGGGATGATGTACTGGCTGCCGCTCGCGGGGGCCTGATCCGGTCCGATCGAAATTCCTTCCGAAGGCCGATTTGACGCCATCGAGATCTTGCGGGCGATAGATTCCAGGCCTTTCTCCATGCCCGGACCAAGGTTTGTGAGCATGTTTTTGGCGAGGGCGAAGGTGATAACCTCTTCACGCGATAAGTCAGGTCTCTTGAGGGTGTAACCGTCTTCGAAGGCATAGCTCCCCGTGTGCCGATCATAGGAAATGGGAAACGCCGTCCGAAGCGTCACCAGATAGCGATGAACGGTACGCTCACTCATCTGCAGGTCCTCAATGAGCGAACGGACCGTTACCTTTTCTCCCCTGTCCAGCTTGTTGAGGAGTATAATCAACGAGTCGAACTTGTAGGACATAACGCCTCCTTGGAGACACCGTTTGTGCACGGAAGTTCCATCGGCTTACGCCGCGTCTGTGCCGATCACCGCAAGCCCTCCGGAAAAGGAAGAGGCTTCATCGAAGGCGGGCTCGATAACGAAACGTCCCGTCCGGTCGATATAGCCCCATTTGCCTCCGATTTGCACCGGAGCAAGCCCGTGAGAAAAATCGCCCGCCCATTCATATGTGGCATCGATGGCTCTCCTGCCATAATGATCTATGTACCAGGATTCGCCGCCGATGGCAACCGCATTGAGGCCTTCTTTGAACGAAGACACGACCTCAAACTGTGGCTCGATCACGACTTGCCCGTTCGCATTGATGAAGCCTGTCTTCTCTCCCATTATAAACTCCGCCCTCCCCTCTGAGAATCCAGAAGAGCCACCCTTGGACCCCTCGGGCATCATGAATACGCGCCCGCGCATATCGACAAAACCCCATTCCTGCCCCACCCTGACGCATCCAAGCCCCTGTCGAAACGTAAATGCCACAGTGAATTCTCCGGGTATCGCCCTCTTTCCCCTCCTGTCGATGTAGAAGAACAACCCCTCCTGCTTCACGGCGGCCACTCCTCCGGAAAAAGCGCCCGCGGATTCAAATCCCGGCGGTACCACGTACGTTCCGTTCCTGTCCATGTACCCCCATACCCCATCTACGTTAACGCTAACAAGGCCCTCGGAAAAGGAGGATCCGTTCCTGAACCTGGGCTCAATGACAAGGACATCCGCGTGGTCTATGTAGCCGAACTGCGCATAGCGGCACGAACCGTCTTCCCGTTCCAGATCGGGCGGGAGAAGCAGAGCGTCCGGCCCCGGTCCCACGGCGCCATGGGAACCTCCCTCCGGCTGCAGAGGCTCAACGCAGGCGAGACCCTCGGAGAATTGGCCGGCTTCCTCGAACTGTGGAGGAATGATATATTCTCCGGCCCTACCGATATAGCCCCACCTGCCATCGAAAAGCGCCGGGGCGCATCCCTCCCTGAAATCGAAGGCAAGGTCGAATCGGGGGGTAATTCTGATCCTTCCATCCGACCCGATGTATCCGTACACGAGCTTCTTCTCCACCACGTGATCCCCGTCTGCTCTTGGCTCCGCGCCAAGGGGCGGACAATGAAGCTTGTGCATCATCTCAGGCATCTTGTCCTCCTGCCGGCACTTTTATCTTCACGACTCCGGGCAGTCCTTTACGGCTGCAAGACCCTCCGAAAAGCCGTAAACAGAGGCGTATCGCGGAGGGACCACGAAAGTTCCGGAGACATCCACAAATCCCCATTTGCCGTCGGCCATTGCAGAGGCCAGTCCCTCATTGCGACGCCCAACCCATTCGAACTTGTAGGGGGTTTTTATGGTGCCCTGTGCATCGATCAGGGCCCACCTGTCTCCCTGCCGGACCGGTGCAACCCCGCTTGCAAAGTCGCGTGCGTCGTCGAACCGGCACTCGATTGCGGTATTGCCGATTTTGTCGATGTACCCGTACATATGAGAACAGTTATTCTCCTTCGTTACGACCACCGCGAGCCCCTCCGAAACGGAACCACAGCCGCACCAATGGGACTTCGTGAGCACCGTGCCGCACCTGTCGATAAAACCGCGGCGATTGTTGTCAAAGACGATCACGGCCATGCCTTCCGAAAAGGGCAGTGCCAGATCGAATGTCCTATCGAACATCTTGTCCCCTTGCCTGTCCACGAAAAAATAGCCCTCTCGGTCGATGGCGACCGCGAGGCCCTCGGAAAGGCCATAGAACGCAGGAGGCGGCTCGAATACCATCCGGCCGGACGCATCAATAAGGTTGGCGCTCACACCGCTTTTCTTCACCTCAGCTAACCCTTGATCGAAAGGCGATGCATACTCGAACTGAGGTTCGATCACGATATGCCCCTTCCTGTCTATGAAACCCCATCGGTCCCCCTTCATGACCGGCGCAAGACCTTCGCCGAATGCTCCGCCCGCGTCAAACCGGGGCGTTATTGCCCAGCCGCCTGTCCTGTCAATGTAGCCTGAAAGGTTACGGGAAGTCGCGCACGCCAGTCCTTCACGAAATGAGCCGGCCCTATCGAAGTGAGGGGAAATCGTCATGTTGCCCCTTTGGTCCACATAGCCCCATTTCCCTGGGTTTCTTTTGCCTTCAACCGGCACTTCCCTCGTTTTCCGAAAGGGCGAAAGACCGAAGGCTGTAACGGTGCAAGTCGCTTTCAAGAAATCTCTCCTCGTCACCGGCTTGTCCCCATTTAAGGTCATGACTACACCTTACCACGATCAGCCTGCCACCTTTATGGCAGTTTTGTTCGGTCAATCCAGAACCTTCCCACAAACAAACAGATGAACCCGTCCTGCAGGTGCAGACATCTTACACCCGAGGCAACAAGATGTTTGTGGATTGAGCTCGGTTTCTTTAGTCGATTATTGTGTTACTACCTGCCGAGCGAATTACGGCTGCGTAATTGATGACAACGTCAACGCGCAACTCTTTATGTTTTTGGAGGCCTCTTCGGCCACCCCGTTAAAATCCTTTAGATTTTCCAAAGAGTTTATGCCCTCGTACATCCTAACCAGCGGTTCCGCTACCAAGGATTCGAGGTCTTGAAGACTGCGGATGGAAGTCAAGCCCAAGAAGTAGGTAAGGAGATGGCGATTCTCGCCCTTTGTTGTCAACATAGGTGTGTTTGGAATATTTTCAATAGAGGGGTTATCTTTGTGCCATCCGGCGCCATATAGCTCGTCACTGGCATAGATACCCTTATCATTGGTACTTATGATTAGGCCGCAGGTCAGGAAAGGGATTGTATTTTCCAACTCTGCATCTTTCATCAACAGGTTGATGCCCAAAACTTTCTTGTAGTTGCTATCTTTATAGTATAGTCGTTGTGAAAAATACGGAAGCCACGTGGTTGGACTTCCGAGGGTTTCCGATGCATCCCATCGCATTACGTTGCCGTTGGTTGTAAACCCGTTCCGGCCCATCACCTGGTCGGTCGCGACAAACATGTCATTGATTTCGTAGCAGATTTTCTCCATCTCCTCATAGACCTGAAAGATTTGCTTATCAGTTATCATCCCTATCCCCCTTTCTGTCTTGATTTCTCAAATCATTATCCTGATTCAAAGCAGGATAATGTCATGCCTTCCAAAAATATGGCCCTGTGCTCTGCATGACCGCAAGCTCCAGATGTTTCCAAAACATCTGCCCTTTCCAAAAATAGGTAGCAACCCGCTCTATCTTCGAATTATGCTCTCTGTCCTGCCATAATCCAAACTCCCGCAGCCGTTTACGGCGGAGAAGTCTGGAGAGGTCTTCGAACAAAAGCGCCGAAGTGCTTATTGTTCCCTCGTCGACACCTGCCCGACATACGCTGTCTGCTTTTGCCCAATTTAACCAAAAGAAGTTCTCAACTGCCTCCTCATCTCCTTTCTCCTTGGCGCACCGCATGGTTTCTTTTATGTCAACGCAAGGTGGAACATAATGGGCGGTCACATAAAAAAGATAATTTTGCTCCACTCCTTGCAGTTCGCGCTGTAGTTCATCCTTATAGGCCTTGTCTTTCAATACCTTATACTGAGCATACAACTGATCGCCAGGAATTCTATCTGGCTGTTCGGCATTCGGGCTGTCATCGTCCCTATTATGTTTCCCAGATAGGTATTTAGCCTCGATGTTGCACGCTATTTTTCGCCCGTTGTCTTCGGTGAGAATGATTATGAGATCCGGTTCAAGCCCGGTTGTTGATTTGGGCCAAAAAAAGTATTTGGCTGATTTTGTGGCTCTGGACAAAACAGGTGCCTTCTGAGAAGAAAAAGAGATCGCACGCCCAAGAAAGGGGATGAGCCCGTCGGTCGGATCGCAGTACTTGAATGTGCCAAATACGTCGGACGTGAGCAAATCTTCCCTTGATTCATATGGTACCAGTTTGCCGTGGATTTCAGCAATTGTCATGACTGTTTATCCCCTTTTTGATTCTACCATTGCACTCTTGTATGATGTCAGAGTGACGAACGATCAATGCCAGCCCAGAGCCTGACAAGAGTGTGCTCCTCATTGTTTCAGAAGGGACTGGAGTCTTTCCAGCACCTTCACCTCCGCCAGGGTATCCAGCTTGCAGTATTCCAGAAGATCCTGCCTGATTCTCTCGATTTCCTGCGGATCCGTCGAATAGTACATTCTCATATAGGCGTCCGCCGCCATTCCGCCATTCTGGATCGCCATCTCGTCATAGCCCATCTCCGGCACAAGGGCCGGCAGTACGTACTTCAAGGAGTATGATCCCCACAGGTCTCGATGGTAATAGTCCTTGTCCCTGAACGGGACCATGAGGTCCCGGATATTGTCTATTATCCTTCGGATCTTGTCCCCGTGCTCAGGGAACCATTCGGCGAGGGAATGAAGAATGCGCTTTTCGAACGTTTGGTCGTAGACCAGGACGCAGGCGTCGGACGGTATCTCCAAAAGAAGTTTCTCAATCAACTCCCGGCGCGGATCGGTACCCGGCCGGCCAAGATATTCCGAGTGCTCCAAGGGGCTGTCCGTGTTTTTGAGCCAATGCAGGGAATACTGGAACGGGATTTGTTGATACGGCATGGTCCCCTCAAACATGGGAACCGGGACCAGGTAAACGGTCTCGAAGTCCAGGAAATAGAGAGGGTACCGGAGAGACGACAGGAAATCACCGATCGACTCCCGGTTGGTGAACTCCGCGTGGTGGAGGCAGGCACTGACGTACATCTTCTGGAGGTCGTCGAGTTCCTGTTCGGGAAGATCCTCAAGACGTACGATACCTCGATTGTAGTAAGCAAACTTATCGATCCACTTCGATTCTATGCTGAATATCGAGTTTTCCGGCACGTGTTGCCAGCAGTAGCCGTAAAAAGCGCAGTCGTCGTCGCATTGCTCGCCGATGTCGGTTTCCGGCATGCTGCCGGAAAGCATCTTCCGCATGGCCGTAAGCTCTTCCTTTATTGAACCCTGCCTTTCCAGGACGGTTTCCGTACAGTCCACGATCCTGAACAGCTTTTCGACCTCGATGCCTCCCTGCCTGACATACTCATTGTTGACATGGACTATGTAGGCCCTGTCGATCTGTATTCCCGATCCCTTTATCACATAATACTGGACGCCCAGATCATTGATGTGGAGTTCGTCGTTTACGGAGGTCGATCCCTTCACCTCGTAGAGGTCCCACTTCTTCCCCTTTTTCTTGAGAATGTCCGTCTTGACGAACGTATTTTCAAAGCTGAAAGCCGCCTGGTATATCACCGACGTCCGCCTTTTCATCTCCCCGGATGTCAAGTCCAGCTGCTCGTCAAAAGAAAGGTTTTCATAAGGTATTTCAACGCCGCCCGGGAACAATTGCCTGGCCATCTCGTCAACCTCGAAACCCGATTGAAACAAGGCTTCCAATTCATCCGACGGGTCCTCTTTGAGCTCCTTATGATACTTTTCCAGATAAAGGGCCTTGGGGCAATTGAGACCTAAGAGGAAAAGTCTCTTGCTGAGATAAGGAATCCCGCGATTACTCATAACCATCTCCCCTTGGGCTGTGGCTGCTACCATAATACCACGGCGATATGACAATAACAACAATAACGTTCGTTTTCATGGACTCCTGGGGAAAAAAGAACATCATGAGAAAAGAATACCATGGCTTCCTGCCACCTCCATGGCAGTGCTGAATCTATCAAAATATATCGAGAGTGCATCCGGGGGGAGGGTGAAGGGAGACGCCCTTTACATTTTTTGTTTTATGCGCCTTACAGGAGCGAATATCCTTCCCTCCTCGCAAGCTCTTCTCCACGCTTCACGGAAAAGGTCACCGCTGTAGGTGAAGGCTTGAGAAGACGGCACAGCTCGGTCTGACTGATGCCCACTTCTCGTGCCGCAAAGTAGCAGAAGAGGCTTCTCGCATGGACCCGCCGGCGCTCCCTGCCAGGCATGCAGATCTCCCGTTTCGCTGTTTTCATTACCTGGCAAACCCGCTCGGCCGCTGTATCAAGGTTGATACCTTTGGCCTTCATGCGGTATTCGCCCTCCATTTGCTCCTCGGCCCTTGCCGGAACGTCCCGGACGAAATCTCCATCCCCCAGAATGCGCTCATCTGACTTTTGAAAGAGCTTCCGGCGTTTCATTTCCAGTACGTTGGCCCAGCCGCCGCTGCTGCGGATCAGGCCCCCTCCGGTAAGATCGCTTCGTTTACCAAGATGAACCCCTTCTTCGACGAAGCGCCGATACTGTTCACGGTCGGAGGAGCAGAGGAGAAGCACGGTCTTCGTGTCCTGCCAGTCGTTCTTCCGCTTGCCCATGATCACGCTATGGCCGCAATAGACGGAAAGGTCGAGAGCTTGCATACTAGTGCACTGTCTCATAAACGACTGGAGTTATTCTTTCTTGGTTTCCGAGAACGTGGTGCCGTCCGGGCCACCGGGAAGGCTCTCCGCCTCAGCCTCATCCTCGGCGCCCCCTTGCCCCTCGCGGATATATCAGTTATACTCTCTCTATTCCTAAACTCAGGAGGTTCACTATGTTCGGACTTGGAATGCCGGAGCTCGTCGTGATTCTCGTGATCGCGTTGATCGTTTTCGGCGGGGGAAAGCTCCCCGAAGTAATGGGATCGTTGGGCAAGGGCATACGGGAGTTCAAGAAATCGATGGAGGCCCCTTCCGTCCCGACCGCCGGCACTTCAAAGGAAGTGGAGCCTAAGAAGGGCGACTCATGATGGTGAACTGCAGAGGCTACTCTCTTCGCCGCTTTCGCCTGTGGACGAGGCTACGGTGTTCAACAAAAGGAGAATGAGACCGGGCCTTTACAACCCCTGTCCCGCGTGCGGCTCCCCAAATAGTATCCCGGAGGATCATGCCATTGAGGCACAACGGCCTCTGGAGAAGCTGGAGCTGGAAACGCGCTGCCTGAGCGGGCGCCGGCGGGCGCGACCTCATCTCCCCGGAAGACCGCGATGACGCAAACCATGAGGAATTTCATCAGACAGTGGCTCCCTCTCATTCTGTGGCTCTGCTTCATCTTCTGGATGTCGACGGGATCATTCTCCTCCGAAAATACGTTTTCGGCAGTGAGGGCGGTTCTACAATTCTTGCTTCCAAACCTTTCGGCACGAGAAGTAATATTGATCCATGCAATGACGAGAAAAGCCGCTCACGTTTTTGAATATTTCGTGCTCGGTCTCTTGCTGTTCCGGGCCTTTCATGTGCCCGGCGCCGGGTGGAAATGGCGATGGTGCCTGTTTGCAGTACTTGGAGTGGTGATCTGGGCGCTGGGCGATGAATTCCACCAATCATTTGTCGCGTCGCGGACGTCTTCAATCAGGGACGTAGGGATAGACGCAGCAGGAGGTATTCTCTCGCAAATAGTAAGCGCAATATGGATTGTGAGAAAATAAGGAAGCAAGCCCCGGACAGGTCCCCGTCACCTATTCGTCATTTCTTTTCAGAAAACCGAAGAAGATGCCCCTTGTCATCCCTGGTTGTCACTTCTCCTTGTCATCCCTGATTGTCACCCCTCCTTGTCACTTTGACAGGACAGCGGAAAAGAGAGAGAATCTTATAGAGACCGGGCAGTCGTTTTGAGAGGCATGGAGAGATGATGTAGCCCGGCCGTGCCAGCCGGTTTCGGGCGATCCCAGAGGCCGCGCCGCTCTTTGACAATTGAACCCCGACCCGCGCCCTCCGGGGCACAGGCGGGCCGCACCCACGTGTTCTCGCCAGATTGCCGGCCCGCTTCGCCGGTCGTGGCCGTTCATTCAACATTTATAATTTATAATTCAACATTCTCTTTACCCTGCCCCCCTGAAACCGTGTACTTTCGTGTACTTTCGTGCACACCCCATCAGAAAGGCTTGGGAGAGAAGGGAATCAGCAAAGGGGTGCTCAGACGGTTAGTGAACAATCCGTGCTGAAAAGGGTAAAATGAGGGTAAAACGCAGTAAAAAATGGCAAAAAGGTACGTTTTTGTGCTTGTTTGTGCACCCTTCCCTCCCTGCCGGTCGGGTGGGTACCCGGGCGCCCTCACCCGCCCGCATTGAATTGGTAAGGTTCCTTAGAAGTATAGTAATGCGTATCCAGGGTATGGAAGAAGCCCGTGAAAATAAGATTCTGAAATAATTATCGAACCCAGACCCTGTAGCATCCGCCGTAAGGATCACACTGAGTTACCCAATACCCGTAAGAATAGTAAGGATAATAGGGATAGCCGTATCCTCTGTACGGATAATAGCCTCCCCAGTAACGGCCTCCTCCGTACCATCCACCACCGAAATGGCCACCGTAACCACCGCCACCGTAACCGCCGTGGCCACCGTAACCACCGCCACCGTAACCGCCGTGGCCACCGTAACCGCCGCCGCCGTAACCGCCGTGGCCACCGCCGCCGTAACCACCGCCACCGTGGCCACCGCCGCCGTGACCGCCGCCACCCCTTGCATAAGCAGGGCATGGAGCGGCTATAACGGCCACAACCACACAAAGCACCACGACCAGTAGAAGCTTTTTCATAGTGTCCTCCTAAATCTTTTCTAAGACATGGCCGTATCGCGTCGGGTTTAGTGCCCCTGCTGCGTGCCGCGCACTACCGCCCAACCGACCAGAACCAACGCGAGAACGATTACATAAAGCTTTTTCATAGTACCTCCTCCAATTTTCTTGTGTGGCCTGTACAGGCGCTCGATGCCACTCATGCTTATTACAGAATAAGTCGTCGGGCGCTGTCAAAAGGTTACAAAGGGTGCCAGGGGTGACCCCGTGTGTTTCAGATGGAGCACGTCCTTACGTCCGGATATGTTGAGAGCCGAACATTTCCGGGATCTCACCAAAGGATAAGGAAACTATCACCGACTTGTCAATAGCAAGAAAATCCGGTGAGGAAATCCCGTAACGTGCGGGAAGAGAGGATGATTCAAGTTGCTTTTCCCGCAAGAGGGATGTATCTTTGCACTACATGAAAAAAGACCCCCTTTCCCCCGCTTTCAGCAAGAATGACCTCCTCAGCGCATTCAGGAAGGCAAAGCGCCCCCTTTCGATCACTGACTTGAGAAGCCTGGTCGACTCGTGGAAGGACCGTAAGAAGGCGGTCAAAGTGTTCCTCCGGGAGATGGTGAGAGAAGGCTCGCTCATCAGGCTGAAGAACAACAGGTTCGGTATTCCCGACGAAATGAACCTGGAGGTGGGCGTCCTCTGGTGCACGCGAAGCGGGAACGGGTTCGTCACGCCCGAGAAAAAGGGGGGGAATGACATATTTATCCCCTCCCGCTACATTAAAGATGCGATTCACGGAGACAAGGTGGTCGTACGGATTGAACACCTGACGCAAGGCAGGAGAGAAGGCCGGGTCGTCAAGGTGACCGAGAGAAAAACAAAAAACGTCACCGGCTTCGTGCAGCAGCATAAGAACCTCTTTTTCCTTGTCCCCGATGATGAAAGGATATCCGTCCATTTCATCGTGGAACCCGGCAAAAAAACCGTCGAGATGAAGCATGGGGACCTGGCGGCGGCGAAGGTAACGGGATTCCCCGACGGCGGCGACCCCGGGTGCAAGATCCTCAAGGTGTTCAGGGCGTTGGACGATGCAAAAAAGATATCCCGGTTCATCGCCTACAAGCAGAGCCTTTCCCCCCGGTTCCCGAGAAACGTAGAAAACGAGGCAAAGCAGACGCAACTCGATATCGTTAAGCCCGGCAGGATAGACTTGAGGGCCATTGGTCACGTTACCATCGACGGTGAATTTGCAAAGGATTTCGACGATGCGGTATGCGTCGAAAAGACAAAGAAGGGCTTCCTGCTCTACGTATCGATAGCCGACGTTTCCCACTACGTGCGGCGCGATTCGGCCATGGATAGGGAGGCCTACGCCCGGGGCACGAGCGTCTACTTCCCCGGTACCGTCATACCGATGCTGCCCAAGCAGCTTTCCAACAATATCTGCAGTCTGAACCCCAACGAAGAGAGGATGGCCCTGACGGTAAGGCTCAGGTACGACACGCAGGGCAGTCTCCTCCAGGCTTCTTTCGACCGTTCCGTAATCAGGAGCGCCCACAGGCTCACGTACCATCAGGTGGAGGACGGCCTCGTCAAAAAGGATGAAGGGGCAAGACACGCGCTGAAGGGGCTGATGCCTCAATCCGAGTGCATGGGCGAGCTGGCGCAGATACTGAAAGCGCGCCGTGAGGCGAAGGGAAACCTGGACTTTGACCTGCCGGAGCCGGAGATGATCCTCGACATGGAAGGGGGGATAAAAGACATCCTGAGGTCGGAGCGCCTTTTCTCCCAGAGCATCATAGAAGAATTTATGATAGCGGCAAACGAGGCCGTGGCCCGCTTCGTCACGGAGCAAAAACGGCCCGTGATATACCGTGTCCACCAATCACCGGAGCCCGAGAAGCTGCACGATTTCGAGCGGTTGCTGCAAACTCTGGGAGTTCCGTACAAAACCGATCCCAAAGGCAGCCTCCCGCTCCAGTCTATATTGAAGAACGTGCGGCAGAAAGAGCATGAATTCCTGATCAACCGCATCCTGTTGAAGTCGATGAAGCAGGCAAGGTATTCAGCGCAGAACCTGGGCCACTTCGGCCTCGCCCTCGATTTCTACAGCCACTTCACTTCTCCTATCCGCCGGTATCCGGACCTGGTCTGCCACCGCATCCTAAAAGGAATTATCGGCGGCGCGGCCGGCACGCGTCCGCTCTACGGAGAAGAGGAGCTCGAAAGGATGGCGGTTCACCTCTCTGAAAGAGAGCGGGCGGCCATGGAGGCGGAGCGGGAAACAGAGGACCGGATCAGGGTGCTCTTCATGAAGGAAAGGGTCGGCCAGGCATATGAGGGCATCATCTCCCATATCACGTCCTACGGTTTCTTTGTGGAGCTTTTCGATGTGTTCGTCGAGGGACTCGTGCTTCTCTCAAGCCTCCATGACGACTACTATGCCTTTGAAGAAAACAAGTTCCGCCTCATAGGCAGGAAGACCCACAAGATCTTTCGCATAGGAGATCATGTGCAGGTCACGGTCGCACTGGCAGACGTAGAGAAAAACCTCCTCCACTTCACCCTGCTGAAAAACGCATCACCCGCTTTGCGGCCGGAACGCCGCCGCAGCCGATAGCACTCATCACTCGGCGCTTGAATCTCCAGGCGGTATAATCTACACTATGGCGCGTATGGATCAACGGAGAGCCGATGCCGCGGCCGCGGGTAAGCCTGCGCCGGAGGCGACTACACAGGTCGGGACGACAAGGTGCCGGGACCGGTCCGTCCGTGTCGCCGACGACACCGTCTGTGTTGAAGAACCCCTTGAGATAACGATCGATGACGAGCCGTACTATCTGACCATGCGCATGCCGGGGGAGGATATATTTCTGGCCCTCGGCCTCTGCTTGACCGAGGGCGTGATCTCCTCATTTGACGATGTCCTCAGTGTCAACCATTGCGTCGATTCGACGAACCGCGTGAACGTCTATCTGTCCCCGGGGAGACGGGGCCCCGCGGCGCCGGCAAGGAGGAGAGGCGGCATCGTCTACGCAAGTTGCGGTATCTGCGGCAAGGAATTGCTCTCCGATATTTGTATCGCTCTCGCAAAAAGCGACGAGACGGTAAGCATGGGGCTCTCCCAGGTTTTCGACATGCAGAAGGCCATGGAAGCGCACCAGCCGGTCTTTTACGCGACGGGAGCCACCCATGCGGCCGCCCTCTTCGACGGGGAAGGTCACCTCCTCGCTTCGTCGGAGGACGTGGGGCGACACAATGCCCTCGACAAGGCCATAGGTCGTGTGCTGTTTGAAAAAAAAGGGGAGAAAGTGAAGGCGGCCGTCCTCAGCTCCAGGCTCGGTTACGAGATGGTCCAGAAGGCGGCCCGCCTCGGCGTCGAGATTATTGCCGGGGCCTCCGCCCCCACATCGTTGGCCATCGACCTCGCCCAGGGGCTGAATATCACGCTCGTTGGCTTCCTGAGACCGGGGTCCGCAAACATTTACACCGCTCCCGAGCGGATCACTGCGGATTGAGCCCCCGGGGCACGAAGACGCGCATCCGGCCGTCTGACCCAATGAGACAGCCGCGGTAGGCGCAAGGAGGCGGGGATGAAGGAAAAGATCGAAAGGGTCGCCCAATGGATCGCCGATTCAAAGAAGGTGGTCGTCTTTGTCGGCGCCGGCATGAGCACCGAGTCGGGTATTCCTGATTTCCGGAGTCCCGGAGGTGTGTGGGATAAGTATGACCCCGAGGACTTCGACTTCGGGCGGTTTCTTTCCAGTGAAGGGTCCCGGCAAACGTACTGGCGGATGGCGACCGAAATGTATGATTCCATGAAGAACGCCCTGCCCAACGCAGGCCACCTGGCAATCGCCGAGCTGGAGAACCTGGGGAAACTCGACTGCCTGATCACGCAAAATATCGACGGTCTTCACTTCAAGGCAGGCAATTCGCAGGAATTGGTGCTGGAGCTGCACGGGACAGCCATGCATGTGACATGCCTGGACTGCGGCACGAGGTATGAGCGGGACGCGGTACAGGCCCGTCTCTCGAAAGAAGAAAAAGCCCCCCGGTGCGAGGCGTGCGGGGGGCTCCTCAAGCCGGCCACCATCTCTTTTGGCCAGGCCATGCCGGAAAGGGAAACGACGGAAGCATACCGGCGGTCGGAGTCCTGCGATCTCTTCATCGTTGTCGGTTCGTCTCTCGTCGTCCATCCTGCCGCCGCCATGCCGGTGGTCGCAAAACGGGCAGGGGCGAAGCTGGTTATCGTCAATCGCGATCAGACTGCGTGTGACAACCTGGCCGACCTGATCATCCATGATCAGGCGGGTCCGGTGATGGCGGCGATTCTCACCCATGTAAGACAGCTTCTGGGAGGAGTGACCCATTGGAAAAACTGAGATTTGCACATTTCTGGATCGCCATCGGCTTCTTGTTGATAGGGCTCGTCGTGTACGCTTCGTTGATGCGAAACCCCCCAGACCTGACGCATATTCAGGGGGGCGACAAAGTCGAGCACGCTGTGGCCTATTTTATCCTCACCTTCTGGTTCAGCCTGATCTACGTCAAGAACCGGGTACGATGGACAATAGGAATTACCTTTATCTTTCTTGGCGTCGCCATGGAATATCTCCAGCGCATGACCGGGTATCGCACGTTTGAGTATGCCGATATGGCGGCGAATACGGTGGGGGTGCTTTGTGCGCTCTTTGCAGCCCAAACCCCGCTGGCGAGGGGCCTCGCGGCCGTGGAAAAGTACCTGCTCCGCCCTGTGCGATAGGACGAGACAAGAAAGACGCCCTATCTCAGCCCGTCCTCTCCCTTGGCCTCTTCCTTCTTCAGTCCGCCCACCCGGGCATGCGGTCTTCCCCCGGCGGTGACGGCAACGGCAACGAGGATCTCATCACCCTTCGGCGCGTCGTTCACCGAGACGGTCATGCCGTCGAAGTGGGACCGCACAAAGGCGGCGTCCTTGAAGTGAAGGGGGATATCTATCCCGTCCCCCATCCTTCCGATCTTCTTGACGGAAGGGATGATGGCCTTTCCACCGCCCACCGCATTCCTTAAAGGCGTACCAAGCTTTGGATGGAGCAGGGCCGCCGCATGCTCATACTCACCATTTTCCCCGACTATCGCGGCCTTTCCGTAACTCTCGGGTTTCCTCCCTTCCAGCGCGGCAACCGCCCTCTCGCCAAGGACCCTTCCCAGTTCCTCCCCGTCATCGATGAGGACCGTCAGGTCTTCCTGGTATACGCCCGCATAGGGGTTTTTTATGACGGCGATGGCCGCCGCCTTTCGGACCGGCTTCTCGGCCCTTTTGGCGCCGTCGATGAATATGTCCTCAACAACGGTCACGATTTTCCTCACTTCCATGGGACACCTCCAGTTTTATCGTGCTCTTCTCGTCGAGCGTGTGCATCATGTACCCTTTCAGGATAACGACGGCGTCTCTGATGACCCCCGCCGATTTCAGTTTTTCCGCCTCTTCCTTGCCGTTTATCACGGCGGCAACGACCGCCTCCGTGTTGAGACAACCCCTGTCAACGGTCACGAGCTCGTCCGGTATATCGGTGAGCGGGTCTAATTCCCGCGCCCTTCGCCGCACGACCCCGGCCGCCTCCGACCTGGTCCTGTTCGCGATGAGCGTGGCCGCGGCATCCGCGAGGGCGGCCGAATCGGCCAGGACGCTGACTATGTCCGCAAGGCCGAGGGTAAAGCTCCTTCCGCCGAAGCCGCTCGTCGCCACTCCAAAAGAGCGCAAGGCCCCCACCTTCAGCACGTAGGGCGTAGGCATGCGGCTTCCTATATCCCCTATGCCTATGGTCATCGCCCGGCCCGACCTGTTGCATATGGATATGTCGCCGCCGTTATTTACGGAGAGGAGGTCGATCTCCCCTGATGAGGAGAGATGCTCTTTGACGAGGTCGGCGACCGCGCCGGCCACCGCGGCCATGGGCGTCAGCGTCTCCTCGTCGATAGCCTTGACCGCCCTGATCATCCTCCGCGCCGGCTCCGGGAGGTAGTCCATGTTCTTGATCCTGTAAGCCTTCTGCCTGAGAATAGGGAGGGCTTCCCCGATCTCGTGAAGGATCCGCGCCACGTACGCTTCAATCTCCCGACGCTCGAAAGGAAAGACCTCTCCCCCCTTTTCTCCCGCCAGCACCAGTGTGGCCGGGCCCACCTCGATCAGCATCTAGCGCCCTTTGCGATTCAGTACTTTTTCTATGGGCTCTATCGAATCGATGTGGCCCCCGATGTCGGCAAACGTGTCCCTTCGCATCGTATACTCCACGGGCAGCACGAATGACGGTGTGGGAGAAAGGTAGATGCTGCCGTGCCTGATCTTTCCCACATCCACCAGGAAATTTATGCCTCCTCCGGGAAAGATGAAGGGCCGCGCTCCTCCTATAGTGATCGCCACCCTGCCCTCGTGCACCGCCCTCGTCAGCTTTATGGGGTTCTTCGTCACACCGGCCCGCGCCGACCCGCCCACGCCGGCCGCGAAAACCGCGCTGACCGTCGCGAATTCACAGGAGTCGCGCAGCACCTCGATGAATTCCGTTGCCTCGGGGGTCGGCTCCTCCCTTGCGAGGGCGCCCTTCCTCATCCTGTAGAAGGCGACGTTGCGGCCTGTCGTCTCCGTGACGAGGAGGCTCATGCCCTCCCGCAGATCCTCCGCGTCTATCCCGGATATCACCTCCAGGGGCTCGGTGATGTCGGTGCCGCCCCACCCCTTCCCCTTGCCGACGAAGTACCTGCCGTCGGTACTCTTCCGGCCGACTATCGACACGCCCGACCGGGGTTTGCCGATATGTTTTCCTGCCGGATGCTCGGTAAAAAGGGCGGTGATGTGGCCGTCGAGGACGATCACCTCGTCCGCGGCACGGGCCATATACGGCGCAAACAGCCCCGATACCGCGCTGCCGCAGCCCACCCGCATCCGTTCCTCCGGCGCCCCGTCGATCCGCGGCGCCTCGCCGAGGGCGATCTCGATGGTAGACCCGTCCTCGATCTCCATGGTGACCCACCGGCCCCGGAGCAGCTCCAGCATAACCCTGGCTGCGAATAGTCCGTCTTTTGAGGTGAGCGTGTTGACCCCTCCGAGGGAAAGCATTTTTGAGCCGTACTCTTCGGTACAGAGATGGCCTATGTGCCGTTTCCCCTTGCGTTTCACATAGATGCGCCGCGCTTCTTCCCCCACGAAGCGGTCCGTATCTATCTTTACCTTCATCCCGCTGTAGCTTAAAGGGGCTTCCGTCACCACCGTGACGATGTCGATGCCGTCCCTTACGCCGCTTACGATGAAAGGGGAAGGTCTGAAGTCAGGATAGGTGGTGCCCGAGCCGATGCCGGTGAGGAGCGGCCGCCCGATGAGGGACGCATCCGCGGACTCCACCATGTCGGCCACCTCTTCGTAGGAGTGGACCCTGGCCTTTCGGCTGATGGCGCCCGCCTCGTTGCAGTAGCGCATGCAGGCGCCCAAACAACCCTCCGGTATCCTGCAGGCAATGGGACAGGCAGTGCAGACGGGTGTCGCATCGTGTGCGTCCGGGGTAAACACGTCCTTGGGGCAGACCTTCATGCACGTCCTGCACTCGACGCAGCCCTCCCCCATCCGCACCTTCTTCCCCTCGACGGAGAGAATGCCGAGAGGACAGACCTCCCCGCATATCCCGCAGCCCTTGCATTTGATCAGGTCGATCTTCATCGCGTCTCTCCCGTTACGACCGCCGGTTAAGCGCTGCCTGCACGCCGCCCTTCTTTTCTGTCTAGGCCATTGCTATCCGCCTCACCGGCGGCGGTGTATTCCTGCTCACTTCCACCTTGATCACGCCGTCTACCAGAACGGCTGCGACGCCCGGAATGTCGCCTATCTCGATGGCCCCTTTGGCGTCCGTCCCCGCCGACCCCATGGGCGCATCGATCACCTGCAAATCCGCGGCCTCTCCTGCTCTCACCAACCCCTGGGCCAGGGAAAAGACAGCCTTCGTGTTGCCCGTGGCGCAGCAGACAGCGATCTGGGCAGGGATATCGCAGAAAGAGGAGATCAAATTGATCATCCTCCATATGCCGAGGGGCACGACGCCCGTGCCGGAAGGCGCGTCGTTCCCGATGATGAGGCGGGAAAGATCGCCTTTCTCTTTCAGGAACGTCGTCACCTCCACCGCTGATTTGGGATTTCCGCAGTGGACGATCTCGATGGCGCTTTCCGACCGCTCCATCACCCGCTTCGCCTCGGGGACGGGAATGCTCGTCGGCCCGCCGTTGAGATGGCAGACCACCGTCGGCCTTACCTCAAGCACGTCATCGCACGTGACGGTCGAGCTTCCCGGGATCGATGTCCCGCCCACGTGCATGAGCACCTTCATGCCGTATCTCTTTGCCCACTCAGCCATCTCGCGCGCCTCGGAGGCCGTTTTCACCGTGCCGAGGCCGATTTCGCCCACGAGCCAGACGCCCTCGGCCGCGAGCTCCTTGAAATCCTCCTCCAGAAGCCCCTTCTCCAGGATCAAGGCGCCGCCATAGACCTTCACCCCGCCCGGACGGCTCGCCGCGAACGATTTGTGGGCGAGCAGCGCGAGGGCCTTTGTCCCCTGCCTGTCCTTGGGTCTGCCCGGCAAATGGACCTCACCCGCGGAGATCATGGACGTAACCCCGCCGTGCAGGCTGCTCTCGATGAAGCCGAGCTGATTCTGCCTCGGGGTAAAGTCGCCGAAGACCGGGTGCACGTGGGAATCGATGAGCCCGGGGCACACGGTCATCCCGTTCACATCGATCGTCCTGTCGCCCCCGCCGTTCCGCCCCTTCTCGACGGCCTGTATCCGCCCGTCTTCGATGACGATGGAAAGAGGGCCTTCCTGGATAGGCGCCCTGATGTCGCCGGTAAATAGAGTCCCCACATTCGTTAAGACCAGTCTCATGGCTTTGCCTCCTCTTATCGTGTCATCCGCTTCTTTTCCATCAGCCCTTTCAACCGCTCCATGTGACACGGCAGCTCGTACACCGCGACCCCGGTCGCGTCCCTGATGGCGTTCACGACGCTCGCGGCCTGGGGTATAAGCGCCGGCTCCCCCACCCCTTTTGCGCCAAAGGGGCCCGTAGGCTCCTCATCCTCGACAAGGAACACGTCCACCCGCGGCATGTCCATGGAGGTAGGGATATAGTACGTATCGAAGGATGCCGTTTTGCCGGGAATGAACTCCTCCATGAGGGCAAGCCCGATCCCCATGGCAACCCCCCCGCATATCTGCCCTTTGATGCCCTTAGGGTTTATGCCCTTTCCCACATCATGGGCCGCATAGACGTGCTTCACCCGGCACGCGCCCGTCGACTCTTCCACCTCGACCTCCGTCATGTGGGTGGCGAAGGCGTAGGTGGCGTAAGGAACGCCCTGGCCGGTCGCCTCATCGAGGCCCGGGGCGGGCGGGTCAAAGAAGCCGTCGAACAGGAGTCTGCCTCCGTCCTTCATGGCGCAATAGATGTCCCCGAGCGTCCTCCCCTTGTAGTACCCGGCCTTGTCGAGGAGCGCCCTCAAGCCGAGGGCGGCCTCCTGGACCGCCTTTCCCGAGACATAGGTCTGCCGGCTCGCGGACGATGATCCCGCATCCTTCGACGTGTCCGTGTCGCCCCTGTCGAGGAGCACGTCGCTCCGGGCCATCCCGAGGGTTTCGAGGAGGATCTGGAGGAGGACCGTATCCGACCCCTGGCCTATCTCGCACGCCCCTGTATGGAGGATCACCCTCCCCCCTTCGCCAAGCTCTACCAGGGCATGGGCAGGATTGGCCATACCCGTATTGCCGATGCCGTAATACATGCACCCGAGACCGAACCCTGAGCCCTTCTTCTGCTTTTTTCGCGCCCTCCAGTAGGGTTCGACCCTCTTCAAGGTCTCCACAAAGCCGGCGCTCGCCGAAAGGACCTGGCCGGTGGCGGTGATCGAACCCCGCCTCAGGCCGTTTTTGATCCGTATGTCGAGCGGGTCGATCCCCAGCAGGGCCGCCACTTCGTCGAGCTGCGACTCGTGGGCGAATGCGAGCTGGGGGACGCCGAAACCCCTCATGGCCCCGGAAACGGGGCCGTTCGTGGTGAAGAGCGTGCTGTCGGCCCAGACGTTCGCCACGTCGTAGGGTCCGGTCGCGTGGACCGCGGCCCTCAGGCAGACCGCATCGCCATAGGAGGCGTACGGCCCGGTGTCGCCCGTAATATTCACCTTCACTGCGGTCAGGACGCCGTCCGCCCGCGCCCCGGTCTTGTACTCGATAGAGAGGGGGTGCCGCTTCGTGTTGGAGAGGAAGCTCTCTTCCCTGGTATAGCGCATGAATACGGGACGCTTGAGAAGATAGACCGCCAGGGCGAGGAAGCCTTCGACGGTCACATCGAGCTTCCCGCCGAAACCTCCTCCCGTCGTTGCCTGGATAACCCTGATGCGCTCTTCCGGCATGGCAAGGAGCCGGCTGATCTCCGCCCTCTTATAGTGGATATTCTGTGTCGACGATCTGATCACGATCCGCCCGTCTTCATCCGCGTACCCGATCCCCGCCTCGGTTTCGAGGAAGGCATGGTCGATCCAGGTTGTCCGGTACGTGTGGGCCACGACAACGTCGGACTCCGCGAAGCCCTTCTCCACATCGCCTTTCCGAAGCTTCTTACAGGCCAGGATGTTACCGATGAGCGTTTGACCCTTCCCGGGCGCAGCGGGGTCGAGGACCGCATCGATCTCCCCATAGTCGATCCTGACCCGCGCCGCCCCTTTCCGGGCAGCGGCCTCATTCTCGCCTATGACGATGAGTATCGGCTCTCCCACGTGCCTGACCCGCTTTGAGGCGAGAAAGGGCTGGTCCTTACGCATGGCGCCGTAGGTATTCTCACCGGGGATATCCCTATAGCTCACGACGCGGAGTACCCCCGGCACGGCGTAGGCCCCCGACACATCGATGCCGGCCAGCAGGGCATGGGGTTTTGTGCTCCTTACCACGGCCGCGAAGAGCATGCCTTCCATCCGCAGGTCGTGGGCGAACCCGGCTGTCCCGAGCACCTTTGCGAGGGCGTCCACCCTGTCGAGGTCCTTTCCTATGAACATGCGTCGCCCCCGAGCACCGACAGAAGGAGGTCCCTCACCACGGGCAGTTTGTAGGCGAAGGAAGGCCGCATCCCGCTGACCCGCCGTATCTCGTCGAGCACCATCCTGACCGCTTCCTCCACCACGGGCCTTTCCCGCCCTTTCCCTTCGAGGAACGCCTCCGCCGACCGTGGCCTGAAAGGCACGGGGGTGCAGCTTCCCACGGCAATCCTCACATCAGTGAAGATGCCCTCCCCGGCAGCCAGGGCCCATGCGACGGAGAGGCGGGAAATGGCCCACCCTGCCCGCCTGGCGATCCTCCGGTAACCTTCGTGGTAGCCGCCGAGGGCCTCTACCTTTACGGAGGTGAGGATCTCCCTGCTTCCGATCGTCGTCCTGTAGGGACCGGCGATGAACCGCTCCAGTTGTTCGGCCCTTTCGCCATCCATCGATTCGAGGGTCACCACGGCGTTATGCACGAGGAGGGGGGCGATGGTATCGGCCGCGGGGGATGCGTTGACCAGGTTTCCCCCCAGGGTGCCCATGTTCCTTATCTGCGGAGAGCCCACGAGGGAGCAGGCGGATGCGAGGCTGCCGCAGGTCCTCCTGACGGTCGGGTCGGACGCGATGCGGCCGTGGGTCGTGCCGCCGCCCAGGCGCAGGGTACCGCCCTCTTCCGTCACTCCCGCCAGTTCGGCCACGCCCCCCAGGTCGATCACATAGCGGTGGGTCTCGCCTTTCCTCATCCTCACGAGGAGGTCCGTGCCGCCGGCGAGGAGCGCCGCGCCGGTCAGGGACGCGAGGGACGATAGGGCTTCCTGCGTGCTACGAGCCGCTAGGTACGAAAACTGGGGCAGCATCTTTAATCGCCTCTATGACCTGGACATATCCCGTGCACCTGCACAGGTTGCCGCTCATGGCTTCCCTGATCTGCTCGTCCGTCGGTTCCCGGTTCTTGAGGAGCAGGCTGTAGGCAACGAGGAGCATGCCGGGGGTGCAGAAGCCGCACTGCACCGCGCCGTGGGAGATGAACGACTCCTGGAGGGGGTGGAGCAGGTCCCCATGGGCGAGGTATTCCACGGTCTTCACCTCTCTCCCTTCCACCTTTGCCGTGAGGGTAAGGCACGCGTACCGGGGCTCGTCATCGATGAGGACGGTACACGTCCCGCATTCCCCGATGGAGCACCCCTCCTTGACACTGGTGACGGACAGCCTCTCGCGCAAGGTATGGAGGAGCAGCTCGTTCTCCTCCACGTCGCAGGCTATCGCCTTCCTGTTCAGGGTGAACCCGACCCTCTTCATCCTCACCCTCTCCTCTTTCAGATCGCGAGATAAGACTTCTTGATGTAGTCGTCGCCGATCAGCTTTTCACTCCTCCCCTCCAGGGCGATCCTTCCGTGCTCGAGGACATAGGTCCTCTCGGTTATGGTGAGTGTCTGGAATACATTCTGCTCCACCAATAATATAGCAACTCCGCTTTCGTGAATCCGCGTGATGTGCTCGAATATCTGACGCACGATCGACGGCTGGAGGCCAAGGGAAGGCTCGTCAAAAAGGATGAGCTTCGGACTCGCCATGAGTGCCCTGCCTATGCAGAGCATCTGTCGCTCTCCCCCGCTCAGGGTCTTGGCTCTTTGGGAGAGGCGCTCCTCGATTCTTGGGAACATCTCGAAGACCTGCTTCATCATCTCCCGTATCCGTACAGGTTTCGTATAACCGCCCAGATAGAGGTTGTCATAGACGCTCATCTCGGGGAAAACCGATGCCCCCTCCGGGACTATGGCAATGCCCTGGGCGATGCGCTTTTCGGTGCTCATCCCCTTCAAATCGAGGCCGTCTAAAAAGATGCCCCCCTCCTCCCGGTTCCTGCCCGCCCTCACGAGCCCCAGCACGGTCTTCAATAAGGTAGACTTGCCGGCGCTGTTCGGTCCTATGATCGAGACGAGCTCCCCCTGCCCGACTGTCACGTCCAGGTCGAAGAGCACCTGAACGTCTCCGTAATACGCGTCAAGGTGCCTTATACGGAGCATATCTTTTCCCCCAGGTATGCCCGGATCACCCGATCGTCGCTGCACACGGCGACGGGAAGGCCCTCCGCGATCTTCTCCCCGTAACTCAGCACTATCAGCCTCTCGCAGACACCCATGATCGCCTGCATGATATGCTCCACAATCACCAGGGTCTTTCCCCTTTTCTTCAGCTCCCTTATGATATCCATCCCTTCCTCGAGCTCCCTGGGGTTCAGGCCGGCCAGGTTTTCATCCATCAATATCAGGTCTGCCCCGGTGCCCAGGGCGCGGGCCAGTTCCAGCCTTCTTCTCTTCGGCAGAGAGATCTGTGTCGACCGCATCTCCTTCACGTCCGCAATATTGAGGAATTCCATGATCTCATCGGCCCTGCCCTCCGACTCTTTCTTCGTGAGGTTCTGCCCGAACATCAGCGCGATGAGCACGTTCTCCTTCACGGTCAAGGTTAAAAAGGGATGCACGATCTGGGACGTCTTCGTGATGCCCGTCCGGCAGATCCGGTGGGGCGGAAGGTTCCTGACGCTCCGGCCCCTGAAGAGGACGTCGCCTCCGTCGGGCCTGTGGATGCCGACGATCACGTTGAAGAGGGTAGTTTTTCCGGCCCCGTTCGGCCCTATAATGCCGGTTATCTCGCCCTCCTCCACCTCGAAGTTGACGTTATTGAGGGCCTTTAGGGCGCCGAAGCTTTTCTTCAGGTCCCTCACCGCAAGAAGGCTCATTTCCGGAACCTCCTGAACGAGAGCAGCCCGATAAAGCCGCCCGGCAGGAATATGACCACCACGACGAGGATGACGCCCAGCATGAGGAGGTACGTATAGAGGAGCCTGGCGCCTAGTGTCTCATTGGCGAGGCTGAGCACGACGGCGCCGATGACGGGGCCGAAGACGGTGCCGATGCCGCCGAAAAGGGCCATGATGATCATGTGGATCGTATGGGTCACGCTGAAGACGTCCAGGGGGCTGATGTACGTCAGCCAATAGGCGTTTATGCCGCCCAGGACGCCGATCATCACGCCGGTAACGGCGTAGACCGACACCTTGCAGCGCTGGGTATCGATCCCCGCGAGCTCCGCGGAATCCTCCGCCTCCTTGATCGCCTTCAGGGCATAGCCGAATTTGTTCCTGTCCGTGAGAAACACAATGAAAACGATGAGGGCGGCCACGATGAGGAAAGTATAGTAGAAAAAGGTCTCGTCATGGGCGATGGGAAGGGTGATGCCGTGGCTCCCCTCAAAGATCGTGACGTGAAAGGTCCTGTCGAATTCGAGCACGATCTGACTGGCGGCTTCGGCAAAGGCAAGGGTGGCGATGCCGAAGTAGGCGCCCCGGAGCTTCATCGTGTATCTCCCGATAAAGAGGGCGACCATGCCGGACAAAAGCCCGCTTATCATGATGGCGGGGAAAAAGGGCACGCCTGCCTTTGTCATCGACAAGGCCGTGGCATAGTTGCCTATGCCGAAATAGGCGACGGCGCCGAAGTCGATGTAGCCGGTGAAGCCGGAGGTGAGATTCCAGGCAGACGCCAGGCCGATCCAGAGAAAAATCATGGACAGCGTCCGATAGTAGTAGCCTTCCAGTTTGAACGCGGGCACAAGAAGCAGGGCAAAGAAGACGGCGAGCCAGACAGCATGCTTTCTCATTCGACGATCCCCTTGCCCATAATGCCCCGGGGTTTCAGCACGAGGATAATGAAGAGGAGAATAAAGGTTATGGCAATGGAAAGACCGGAGCTCAGGTAGGTTGCGGTCAGCGATTGGATGACGCCCAGGAGCAGGCCGCCGACCAGCGCGCCGGGGATATACCCCATCCCCCCGAGGACGACCACGCAGAAGGCGATGATCGTGTAGGGGAGTCCCATCTGGGGATAAATAACAAAGTGCGTGGAGATGAGGCCGCCCGCAAGACCGGTGATGGCGGCGCCGATTGCAAAGGTAAGGGCGTACACCTTCTTGATATCGATGCCCACGAGACGGGCCGTTTCCTTGTCCTGGCTTGCCGCGCGGATGGCCTTCCCATACCGGGCTTTTTCCAGGAACAGGTAGACGCCGAAGGTGGTGCAGATGGCGATGAGGAACGTGATGAGGCGCGCGATCGGTATGGTAACGGGGCCGAGGGAAAAACCTATGCCGGAGTAGCTGGTGGTGACGGTCCTGAAATCGGCGCTCCAGAGCAGGAGCGCCAGATTGCCCAGGATAAGGTGGATGCCGAAAGTACACAGGTACGACATCATGGGAGGTGCCTCGACCACCCGGTTTATCACGAACCTCTGGATCACATAGCCGATCACCCCGGCCGAGATGATGGACAGGGGAAGGGTGAGGAAGGGATCGATATGGTAGAGGGTGTAGAGCCAGTAAGTGGTAAAGGCGCCTATCATGATCAGTTCGCCATGGAAGATATTGACAATGTTCATGACGCCGAATATGAGGGAGAAGCCGCTCGAATAGGCGGCGTACACGCCTCCCATGAGAAGGCCCGTGATAAGGGCCTGTATAAGGAGCGCCATCGGGTTACTTTCTCTCCTTCCACGGTCTCGCGGGGTAGAGTACCGGTTTTTCCGCCACTTCCTTCGGGAAGACGGTGGTCAGTTTTCCATTCTGCACCTGCACGGCTATAGGGGGATGTTCGAGGTTGGCGCCGTCCGGACCGAATTTTATCCGCCCGTAGACCGTCATGGAATCCATCCTGTGCAGCTCCTCCATGATCTTGACCCTGTCCGCTTCTTTCAGGGGCGGCGCCAGGGCCAGCCGCTCGACAGCCCACTGCTGCACGAGGGCGCCGCCGATGGAGGCCGCTTCCACGTAATCGGGATTCCTGCCGAACCTCTTGTTGTAGTTGGCGTTCAGCTCCCAAGCCGTGCCGAAGACATCGTCCTTGTAGGGCAGGTTGGGCGCCCATTCCGACGCGGCAACGACATATTCCGCGTCTTTGCCCAGGGACTTCACAAAATCGGGTACGGTCGGGCCATAGCTGAAGGCCACCAGCTTCGGCGTAAAATCGACCTCTTTGAGGGCCTTCATCGTGTTGAGGGCTACCATCAGGTGGGAACCGACCAGAAGCACGTCGGGGTTCTTCTGCTTCACCTTGTAGAGGAGCGAGTTGTAGTCGGTCAGGGAGAGCGGGAAGAGCTCGAAGTAGACGAGCTCTATGCCCTCCTTCTTGAGGTAACCCTTGAAGCCTTCGGCCGCAAGCGACGTAAAAAGGATGTCCGAGCCTATGACCGCGGCCGTCCGCGGCTTGGGCTTCAACACCCCGGCGATCTCCACGCATCCCCGGACCTCCTCGGTCGCCTTGCCGAGGGTCGAAAAATAGTATTTGAAGCCGCGCTCGAAGAGCTTGTTGGAGCTCGCCCCCCCGGAGACCATCGGATATTTGTACTTTTCGGCAATGGCGCTCGCGGCAAAGACGGAATCGCTGCCGAAGCCCCCGAGGATCAGGTCGGCCTTCTCGATGGTGGCCAGCCTCTCCACGAGTTTCGCGGCCTCGGCCTTATCGCTCTTATCATCGAAGAACAGGAGCTCTACCGGGTACTTCTTGCCCTTGACCGTAATGCCGCCTTTGGCGTTGGCGGTCTCCGCCCAGAACGTGTAGGCATCCTTCACGAGGTTGCCGTCCCGTCCGAATATGCCCGTGAGGGGCAGGGCGCATCCTATCCTGAATTTGACCGCCTGACCGTACGACAGACCCGGCAGCACAAGGCAGGCAATGATACCTATCGCGCACACTCCCTTCCAGTATCTCATAAGACCTCCATTTTTTGACAGCGGGCAAAGCCATACTACGCCTGCGGCCGTTTTTCCGGGGTTTACCCGGATAAGCTATACCCATCTGAGGGTGACGGTTTTCTCATCCAGAAAGAGCTTGACCGAGTCCATGCGGGACTTCGACATGCCGAAGAAGGAATCCTTCCTGGAGCCGAGACCGAAGAATGAATAAGGCTGGGGGATGCCCGCATTGACGCCCACGTTGCCGACCTCGCATTCCCTGATGAACTTGCGGGCCCCTTTGCCGCTCTCCGTGACGATGCATGCCGAGTGGCCGTAGCGCCCTCCGTTGATCCAGCCTATCGCCTCATCGAGGTCCCCGGGTCTCAGGAGGTTCGCGAGGGGTCCGAAGGCCTCCTCTTTCGCCAGAGGGTCCATCTCGGGCGTCACCTCCTCGAAAATGGTCGGCCCGAGAAAATATCCCTTTTCATACCCTTTTACGACTGCGCCGCGGCCGTCGAGGAGGAGCTTCGCGCCGAGGCGCAGGCCGGCCTCGATGAACTGCTCCACTTTCTCCTTCCCCTGCGTGCTCGTGAGAGGTCCGAGCTCTACTGATTCGTCGAGGCCGTATCCCATCTTCATGGTCCGCGATGCGGCAACAAACGCGTCCTTCACCGCGTGATACCGCCTGTCGTCACCCAGGACCGCGACATTGTCGGAGCCGAGGCAGCGCTGTCCCGACATGCCGAAACAGCCGCGAAGCAGGTAGCCGACGGCTTTGTCCACGGGCGCGTCGGCCGTCACGACGATCCAGTTCTTCCCGTTCCCGTTGAGGGAAGAGCGCTTCCCGTATCGCCCGCACAGCTCGAAGAGCTCCTTCGCTACGCGCGTGGAGCCTATGAGACCGACGCCCTTTATCCTGGGGTCGGAGAGAATCACCTTGTTCAGCTCCCTGTCGGGTCCCATATGGACGAGGTTGACCACGCCCGGCGGAAGACCAATCTCGGCGGTCACCTTCATCACGGAGTCCGCGGCAACGGGGACCTGCCTGCTGGGCTTGACTATCACCGTACAGCCGCAGGCAAGGGCATAGGGCACGAAAGACGACCAGGCATGGGTCGGAATGTTGCCGGGGGTAATGATCAGGAAGACGCCCGCGGGCTCACGGATCTGGTAGCAGTCGATGCCGGTCGCCAACTGGTCGACATGCTCTCCCCGATAGGGGCCGAACATGGAGCTGCCTGCCGCCTCGACATTCTCGACGATCCTCGCGCAGGTCCCCCTTCCTTCGTCTATGGTGCAGCCGTGGTCCTGGACGAGAATGCGCGCCATCCGCTCGGCGTTCTCCGCGCACCTCTCCCGCAGGTTGAATACCAGCTTCGCCCGGTCCCTGAACGGCACATCCCGCCATTTTTTGAAGGCCTCATACGCGGCGCCGATCGCGGCCTCCACGTCGCTCCGCGACGCCATCGGCGCCTCGGCGATGACCGCACCCGTCGCAGGGTTTGTGGTCTCGAAATACTCCCCCGCGCCCGCGTCCACCCACTCGCCGTTGATGTAATTCTTCAACCTGCCGTAATGTCTTGCCACTTCAGGCACCAGTGTCATGGTTCTTCTCCTTTTTGCAATTACCTCTTTAAAACGTGGGCGGCGTGATCACCCAGACCACGACAACGTCCTCGTCTCTCCTGTTGTTCCAGTCATGAGGGACCTTGGAGGAGAAATAGAAGCTGTCGTTCTCCCTCACCGCATAGATCCTGTCTTCCAGCTTCAGCTCCATCTCCCCTTTCAGCACGATCCCGAATTCCTCACCCTCATGGCAGTAAGAGCCGCTGGAGCCTCCCCCCGGCTTTATCACCGTATAGAACGCCTGCATTTTCTTCTTGCCTATGGCGCGGGTCAGGGACTGGATGCGCGCGTCCCATCTGGGCAGCTGCATGGCCGGCCTCTGATCCGCCCGCGTAATCACCTCGTCCTCATTCGGAGGGAAGGAGAAGAAATCGACAATATTGGCGTTCAGGGCATCGGCTATTTTTTTAAGGGTCGAGATGGAAGGGTCCGTCTTGCCGCTCTCGAGCTGAGATATAAGGGAGGGCGTGCAGTCGACCAGCCCCGCGAGCTGCTTCATGGTGAGGGTTTTCTTTTCCCTCAGCTCTTTTATCTTGCCGCCTATATCCATGGATCTCCCGGTCGCCGGGTGAATATGTATTTAATTACTTAAATTATATTTAACTTCGACGTGCCGGTCAACAAAACTTTTTGTGGCACGGATTTTGTTCTTATATGACAATACCATGCGAAAGAAACAGCGCGAGGAGGGGCATGAAATATGAGGAAACTACACAGGTTATGGCACGTTCTAAAATTGATCGCCCGCTGCGGTCGGACCGGTAAACAGGACATTATCCTGAAAACAGGAAAACCGGAGCTTGACCTTACCCTCTTCTTCTTCAGGGAGATCGGCCCGGCGTCCCTACTATCGTCAGGTCAGCGCCACAATATCTCGTGCCCTTGATGACGAAAACTGCCCGGTGCCGGTCGGGCTCTTCCGGCCAGCCACTCCGTCAGGGTGCAAACATCTCTTGTAGTATCGAAAGAACGCGCTCCAGTACAAGCGGCGAGAGTTTACCGAGCCGGCGCGGCATCCGCTCCCGGTCGACGGTGCGAATCTGGTCGATCACCACATAGCCCGCGCGGCCTTGAAACCGGCACGGCACACGGAAGGGGTAGGGATGGCCTCCGGTGGTAAGGGGCGCCGCGATAAAGGTTCGCAAATGGGCGTTGAGCTCGTCCGGCGAGACGACGACACACGGGCGAGTCTTCTGAATCTCCCCTCCCTGGGCCGGATCTAAGCTCACCAGGAATATGTCTCCGCGTCGCACCGCCGCGGGCGTCACCACGTCCACTCTTTCTCGTCAAAATGGGTGGGGATGGGGGGGTCCAGCAACCGATCATCGTCAGCCAGACACATCTCCCCGGCCGCGTCTGCCCATCCACGGCGGGGTAGCGCGGCCCTGGCTATGACGACAGCGCCGTCTCGAACCTCCAGCTCTACCTCTTCGGTCAAGCCGGCTTGTTCGATGATTGTCTTGGGCAACCTCACCCCCCGCGAATTACCAATGCGAATCAGCTTAGTCTTCATTGAACATAGCCCCCATTCTCTTCCATGTAATTACATTATAATCACATAGTGTGAGGCACGTCAATGTCAACGTTTCTTCTGACCGAAGCTTTATTCCGTCATTCCGGCGAAAGCCGGAATCCAGACAGCCGGGCTTAACCTCTCTCTGCTTCCGGCCGAGGCGGGTTTTGTTGCAGAGCGCGAAGCGCAAGCCCTGGGGAGCGAAGGCGTACTTTTTCGTACGTCGATGCTTCACAGGGCGCGGCGCCACAAAGCTATGCGCGAAAGGCGCCCGGCCAGTCGGGATTTTCTGGCCGATGCGAGTTTTGATGCAGAGCGCGAAGCCGGAGCGGCGTCCGGGCCGGAGCACACTGTGCGTGTATGTGAGGACCCGGACACGCTTCGGCGACAAAGCTATGCGCGAAAGGCGCCCGGCCAGAAGATCCCGACCCGCCCCCTTGCGGGAAGTATGCTCGATCTATATACTATATAACCGTGTCGTAATTACGCCGTCATTCCGACGGAAGTCGGCAGAGCGAAGCGGGCCTTAATCCCGCGCAGGCGGGACATCCAGTGTTTTTGCGGCATCTAAAGAGGAAACTACGTTATGGCCACGGAGGACAAGAGCACACCCTTTCAGTTTCCCTGCCCCTACCCGCTCAAGGTGATGGGCAGGAATACCGGAGAGTTCTATTCGGTGGTGAGCGCAATCGTCGAGAAGCATGTATCCCCCGGCAATGAAATCACCTATTCCAGCCGCACGAGCAGCGGGGAAAAGTACCTGTCCATCACGGCCACCTTCCCGGCGGAGAGCCAGGAGCAATTGTATGCGCTCTATAAAGAGCTGAACGAGCATGACCTCGTCTTAATGACCCTTTAATATACCAAGCCGTCTTCTTCGCCCCATCTTTGTTGGCGCATCAAAGCCGCCTCGATGGACCTTTGAAGACAGCCCGATATACGCCGGCACGCCTGAGGCAAGAGGGCTTTTTATAACTTGTAGCCCAATCTTTTGAGCAGGTCGATCCGCCAGGCCCTGCCCTCCTCGTCCTCGATGCCCTTCGGCCGAAAGCCGTCTATCACACCCATAACCCCATTGCCCTGCTCGCTCGATGCCACTACTATTTCCAGTGGATTGGCGGTCGCGCAGAAGATGCGGCAGACCTCCTGGCAGCCCTTGATCGCGTTGAGGACATTGATGGGGAAACCTTCCTTCAGGAATATGACAAAAACATGCCCGCAGGCCAGAGTGAAGGCCGTGTCCGCCGCCCTCTTCTCCAGGTCCTTGTCATTCCCTTCATGGCGCACCAGACGATGACTGCTCGCCTCTGAAAAAGCGATACCGAATTTCAGATGCGGCGAAGACGCAATGAGCGTCTCATAAAGGTCCGGCACTGTCTTGATAAAATGAGACTGCCCGATGATCACATTCATCCCTTCCGGGATATCCACACGCACGGTAGTCAAAGAAACCATTAAGCACCTCCTATAATGGAAATGTTATAAATGTGGGCGGCCGGGATCTTTTCGCGCCTGGCGCGGTCGCCGGGGCGTGTCCGGGTCCTCACGTACGCGCGAAGTACGCTCCGGCCCGGACGACACCCCGGCTTCCGCCCCATCCATCAAAAATCCCTCCGGCCGGAGAAAAGACGTTGCCACTGCGTCCTCATGTACGCCACCCAGCCCTTTGCCGGGTCGCACCCGCCTATGGCCTAGATACGCCTCCGTTCCTCGGGCTTGCGCGCCTAAAATCTGCATCCTTATACTACCCGCTCGGGAAAACAAACGTCAATACAAATCACGCCAGGAACCCCTGGGGCTCGACTTTTTTGTCATTCTCGTGGGGGACAGCAGATCCCTGTAAACGGCGATCAGCAAGTTGACAAAATGACACCGTCCCCTTGATTGCCTTATGCCTTCTTCTTGTCTTTCATCCTGGGCGTGGTTGAAAAGCGCGTGGTGGCTCGGCTTGAAAAGCGGGGCTGCGATTGTTCCCATTTTCTTACCAAAAAAGAGAGGGAACGGCGGGCGGCGTTCGCGGATCGAGAAAAGGTAAGCGGGCCGCGTGGGTAGAATTTGGTAATAATGGGGGTGTGAGATGATCACGTGTATAACGGGTACTCCTGGCGGCGGCAAGTCGTATGCTGCTACGCTCCTTATGATCGATCTGCTTAAGAAGGGGCGCAAGGTCTATACCAATATGGATGGGCTGAATGATGAGGGTTGCCGGATGGCAATACACCTTGTCTCGGGCATTGAGCGGGAAAAGCTTGATTCTCAGCTTGTCTACATGACACGTGATCAGACTCTTACGTTTTGGACGTTCGTTGACATAGGCTCGGTGATCATCGTGGATGAGGTTCATAAGCTTTGGTCATCGAGGACCTATGCGTCTGAGTCGAATAAAGCGTTTGCGGAATGGTGCTCTACTCATCGTCATCATGGACATGATGTGATCCTGATCACTCAGGCGCTTGACAAGCTCGACGGTCATGTGCGGTCCCTTATCGAGTGGACGCACAGGTGTCGAAAGGTAAACTTCATCGGGAAGATGGTGAAGAGGTCTTACCTTGAGTACGTGTACTCTGAGGATGACGAAAGGAATTGTCTTTCGAGGAAACGTAAGACCTATAATCCGGTGATCTTCCGTTGTTATCAGTCCTACGTTGCCAAGGACATCAAAGAGAAAGGAATAGGCAAGGCGACAAATATTCTGAGACATCCGATTTTCTACTTTATCCCTGTCATCATGGATATTTTCGTCTATCTCCTTTTGAAAACTCCGGCTATTCACGGTGATATGTTCGGTACTAAGGCTCATGCTGCGGCTTTCGAGAAGGGGCGTCAAAAGGTTGCAGCTGCTTCGGCGGCTCCTGTGAGTCTGAACGTGTCGGCTAATGGGTTTTATAAAGACGGTAAGTGGGTCGCCTTGCCTGCAAAGATCACGGATAAGGGTTTTAGTGCCGGTGGGGTCGGAAAAAGAGCACGGGGCGGCTCCTGAGGGGGCCGGTGTGCTTCCTTCGGGTGCTTATCGTCCGCCGGCGACCGTTGAAAAGAAGGGGTCCGTTTGGACGTTCACGGACAGTACAGGCCGGGCCGTGGGTACTGTGGTCTTCACAAGTGGGGCCGACGCCGCTCCTCCGGCCTCCCGCGCGGAAGAATGAGCACGGGGGCCGGGGGGCGGCGCGGAATAAACCGGTAAGGATGGGGTTGCGGTGAACGATTCTTTCTGGCAGGGGTTTGCCTCGGGCATGGATGAGAAGGTTTTCCATAGAAGCAAGCGAGCGCCAATGGTTTCAAGCGAGCGGTCGCGGCCTCTGGCCGAAGGCCCGCGCGATGCTTCTTGTGGAAAACCTTCGAGGGGTGCGCCTGGGTGGTGGCCCGTGGGCTCGTTAATTAACACATATCTCAACACTTCTAGTTCCCCGGATAATACTGCTTCATGAACCATCAATTACCGCTAAAATTCAGGACTTTTTTCTCGACATCTGGTGATGAGGAGGATAAAATAGGTAGACAAAGAGGCATAGGACATTTTAGAATAGCCTCTGTGAAATTACGTCATTTTTTCTTGTGTCTTGTGGCTGTTCTCCTGTTATCGGCGTTCGTGGTTTACGCTCAATCACAAGGGCCAACTCCAGGACCATTCATAAGCAGTAAGCATATAAAAGAAAAAGGCAGCAAAAGTGATAAGAAGGCCGATTCCTATCAGCGAGGCACGGAACAACTTCCTTTTGTCATAAAAGCTCTTCCCACTCCAAAAGACAAGGATGAGACCAATTATGAGACATATGAGCGCCGTGAGAAGCCTACGAACGAACGGCGGACGCTGTATGCTACTGTTTGGCTCGCTATCGTTACTACTGTTCTCGCAATCTTTACGGCGTACCTCTGGCTTGCTACTCGGAAAATGGTCAAAAGCTCCGAAGAAATGGCTAAACGACACTTGCGTGCTTTTATATTCGGAAAAGGATTCAACTGCGTGCCCGATGTTTGGGACGACAAAATTAGGGAATACGTTTTTGGGGTCCGGTGGGAGAATGTCGGTCTTACGCCTGGAATTGATGTCTGTAGCTGGATACAACTCAAGGTTCGCCCAATAGATGACACCGAGGAAATCACCTTTGTACCTTCGGGCGATAGAATCCCCACGGTTATGGGTCCACGATCTAAAGCCGAAACACCCTTTCTCGCTCTCCCATTGGAAAACATGATAGGCAAGTGGCGAAATGAAGCACAAATCTTTATATGGTCTCGCGTCGAATACCGAGATATCTTTGACGCTAATATTATTCACCACCACGAGCAATGCGCCACGGTGGAACTGATCCATGACCCTTCTGATATCCCGCCAAAGGGTCATCGATCCTACGTTAGCTTTATGGTTTACGGGCCACAGAATAGTAGTGCATGATGGCACAATGCCGCAACATAATAGCCCGATTATGCTTCCAAGGATTGTCTTTCGGAGTTTTTGAAAACTACTTGAGTTTGACTAATCTCCAAATGTAGACTTCTTTCGGAGTCCATCCCGGACCATTCAATTTTTCCTGAACGCTCTCACTGCAATCAGAGTTGTTGAAGAAATCGGCCGATCAGCCAAGCACAAAAAATACTACTGCCTTGTGACGGGAATGTCAAACCACGAAGGTACACCCTTCTAAATTATGGCGTCTTCATATTGGCGATTTACCAAGGTTAAGCGGCCTGTTGAAGCGGTCAGCATTGAGCCTTTCGTACTTTTGAGCTATTATTTTCAATTCCTGGTTTTTCTCCTCAAACCCCTGGTTTTCTATTTTAAGAGTCTCCATTTTTGCGTCGAGAGCGCGATAAGCATGAATCATTAAAACGAGGCAAAGTAATGCGCCTAGCAATATTGTGCATGCTGACAGCAACAGCCCCAACATTTGTACTTCTGTTTCTGTTGATACCACCTTTGAAAAAGGCCAATACAACGGGAGGCGCCATACGAATATTGCGGCTGGTATTGTGCCTGCCGCTATCAAATTTGACGCTTTGGTTGGTAGGGCATTTTCTAAAATGGTTGACCAATTCATAATGCACCTCTCATTTATAGCTGACGGGTATTTCTATTTAGCCAGTTCTAGACACCTCTCTCCTATGTCTTTGTAGGAAGGCTTCGGCTTGGGTGCTATTTCTGGAGGTAGCCAAACATACGAAAGCTGAAATAATAGTTCATATATAGGCTTTCGCCTGCATAAAGGGTATGTCTTGAGGAAAGAATCAATCTCGCGGATATAGTAGTCGCTGCTTTCGGAAAAAAAAATGGTGTCGCCCGGTACTTCTTTTTCTCTGCTGCTATGCGTCTGAGAACGCATTTCATAGCCAGCCATAAAGCCTACTTCAAACCCACTTACCATTGCCTTTTTTATGAAACTTCCGTCACGGTAGGTAGCTAATTGTTCCCAGTCATACCCGTCCACACTGTTCTTGAATGGTTTTTGGTAATCGTCGCCCCATACATGGCTCAATGGCAATAGGAGCATTATGGAGATAAGAAGCACTATTCTCATCGACAGCCCCCCTCTTTCCGTACCTCGATTATATCACACAGAAGCAAGAGTGAAAGAATTTTGTGAACCCTTCTCAAAGGCAAGGGAGCTTGAAATAGCCTTGAAATGAAAGGTCAACCAGGGGCAGGATAATGACGAGACTGAGTGACATTTTATTTTTTCCGGTCCTGGATGATGAAGATGACGGCAAAGACTATAGCACCCAAAGCAAGCGTTACAATGGGGGCGGTGGTAACGTTGTTTCATTCGTTACCTTCTAAGACACCGCCCGCGTCTCCGCCTACTTACATCACTATTACCATTTCTATTGCAGCCGTGCAAGAAAAAAGACAAAATTGAGGAGTACAGCTTGCTATATTCTAGTTCATGATTGAGTGACACGATGAACAAGGATATGCTCCTTCATTGCAGCTATTTATTCCGGTGAGAATCCAAAGGAGGAGACCTACGATGAGAGGACTGAGAGCGAAGAGGGTAAGGCCGGTGAAAGAAGGAACGCTGATCGCGACGGTAGACATTGGCGCGACAAGCAACACCGGGTATTGCACCACCATGGATGGAAGGGACATAAAGGTCTTCAAGTTCGGCAACACGAGGGAAGGGTTCGATAAATTCTGGAGCTTGGTTGTAATGGGGCGCTAGGGACGTTGTTTCATTCGTTACCTTCTAAGACACCGCCCGCGCCTACGCCTGCCTGCATCACTATTACCATTTCTATTGGAGTCGTGCAAGAAAAAAGACAAACTTGAGGAGTACAGGCAGAAGGTAGGGACAGCTCTGGGTCCGGCCACCGGCCCTCCGGGGCGATGGTGGAGTCATCTTTTCCAAAAAACCGCCTCAGGTGCTTTTTGTCAGTCCTGGTTGTCATCTCTCCTTGTCACCCCTGGTTGACACCCCCGGTTGTCACTTTGACGGGGAGCGGGAAAAGGAGGAAAATCTTATCAGGCCGGGCATTGCCCCGGCCCGTTTGAGCCGGTTTCGAAAGATCCCCG
>JBEKHB010000009.1:0-84299 GCA_050012495.1 Syntrophorhabdales bacterium | reverse complement strand
AACTTTATGATCGAAAGGACCCACGCCTCTATGACCAACCCGTGTAACGACCCCCTTCTCTCGAAGACGTTCCGGGCTCCCAGAATGAAGCAACGGGAGATTATCGGCAGAGAAGTGATCGACGAGATCATCTACCGCTGCCAAAAGGTGAGGGACAGGCTCATCCTGGAGCTCCAGGCACGCTGCGGCATGAGGATAGGGGAGGTTCTGGGTCTGCGGGCATCGGACGTGAACGGACGAAGGCTGACCATACGGCGGCCGAAATCGGGCCGGGATGAGGAAAGTGCCTTCACGCCTGAAACTCTATCCGGGAGGCTGAAAACATACCTTGAAAGCCGGAACGCACTCCTCGACCAGCGGCTTTTCCCCATTTGCTACTCGACCGCCAGGTCCATGATAAAAAGGCTCGGCGACAAAAATACGGCCGCACGACCTGAGACGCCACTCGGCCACCTATGCGAGCCGGAATGGGATTCCACTCGAGGTCATCTCCAAAATAATTCTCCGTCACCAGGACCTCAAGACGACGCAGATGTATTTGGGCAGGATAAGCGAGGCCGAGGCTCTGCGCTGGATGGATCTGCTCCACGGAAAGTAACCAAAATCAGGCCGGGGCCTTATCGGTCTGGTTACAAGTTACAACCTTATGCATGGCATTCCACAAGAATTCTGGGACGTCAGAAGGCGCTACTTGCAGGTGAAAGCGTGGCGCGACTGCTGGGTTTGCATTATCCAGGCCCTGCCCTTGGCTGATAGTAACGAGACGATAAAGCAAACCGGGATAATTTCTCTGAGAATCAGCCTCTCACCCACCTTAACTTCCGGCATTCATCATGGGTGTACTCGATGCCGGATCGGGTGGACGACGGCGTGTTCGGAATCGATGAGGTTTGGATGCACTGTGAGGATCGTTGAGCGGAGCCGTACTGTACGTACGGCGTAGCCTCACGACCGGAGCAGGGCGCCAAAGATCGCGATTCCGAACACGCCGTCGGCCGGCCGACAGAGAAGACTTTAAAAGACAAGAGAAGAAGAAAGGCTACGGCGCGAGGGACTCCATGACGCGGGCGAGGTCCGCCCGCACCATCGCCTCGATCCTGTCCCGCGCCTCCGCGCTGTCCGCCTCGAACCGCAGCACCAGTATGGGCTGCGTGTTCGACGCCCTGACCAGCCCCCACCCGTCAGGCAGAATAACCCGGACACCGTCGGTATCCACGATATCGAACCTCCGCCGGTAGTAGTCGGTAATCCTTCTCACCACGTCAAATTTTATCTGTTCGGGGCAGTCGATCCGGATTTCAGGGGTCGACCACGCCGGCGGCAGGTCGTTCAGAAACTCGGAAAGTCTCCTGCCGTCCCCGGCGAGGATCTCGAGCAGCCTGAGCGAGGCATAGATGGCGTCGTCGAACCCGAAAAACCTGTCGGCAAAGAACATGTGACCGCTCATCTCCCCGCCGAAAAGGGCGCCCGTCTCCTTCATTTTCTGCTTGATGAGCGAATGGCCCGCCTTCCACATGATCGGCCGCCCGCCGCGTCCGGCTATGTCGGCAAAGAGGTGCTTCGAGCACTTCACCTCGGAGACAAAAGAGGCCCCCCGGCGCCGCGCAATGATCTCCCTCGCGAATATGATCATAAGGTAGTCGCCCCAGATCACCTTTCCCTCGTTGTCCACCACGCCGATCCTGTCGGCATCCCCGTCATATGCTACGCCCAGATCGGCCTGCGTTGCGAGCACCGTCGCTCTCAGCTCCTCCAGATTCTTTTCGACGGTAGGATCGGGGAAGTGGTGGGGAAAGCGGCCGTCCATCTCGCAGAAAAGCGGGATGACCTCCATACCCATCTCCTCCATGATCGGGACGGCCACAGCCCCGCCGGTCCCGTTGCCCGCGTCCACGACAACCTTCAAGCCCCGGCAAATGCTGATATTCTTCCTCAGGAACGCGTAGTAATCTTCCTTGATGTGCGGATACGCGGTGACGGCGCCCTTTCCTGCGACGAAGCGGCGCTCCTCCATGATGTCCGCTATTTCCTGCACCTCAGGCCCGTAGAGCGTGCTTTTGCCGCACGCCACCTTGAAGCCGTTATAATCGGGCGGGTTGTGGCTGCCGGTCACCATGATGCCGCCTTCCACGTCCAGGGTGAAGAGAGAGAAGTAAAACAGCGGCGTAGGCACAACGCCGAGGTCTACGACAGACAGGCCCCCTTGCGTCATACCCTCCATGACAAGGGCCCCGAACCGGTCGGAGCTGAGCCGGCAGTCCCTCCCTACGGACGCCTTCGCCTTGCCCCTCTCCCGCATATACGCAGCAAAGGCCCGGCCTATCTCCCGCACCAGCTCGTCGTCCAGATCGACCCCGACGACTCCCCTGATATCATATTCCCTGAATATATCCCTGTTCATCTCCACGCGTTTTCGCCTTTGTCCCGCCCGAAAAATTGCGATTGTCCATGGGGCGCGAAAGTTTTCTTTGACTTCCCGCGGCCGTCTTAAATATTATATGTGCGGCGGCAAAATCTCAAGGCAAAAGAGGGGATATGGAAAAACAATTCATCATCGACGACATGACGCTCCGGGATTCATGGCGTCTCTTCCACATCATGGCGGAGTTCGTCGAAGGCTTCGAAAAGCTCTCCGAGGTGCAGCCCGCGATCACGGTGTTCGGCAGCGCACGGGTGAAAGAGGGGGATGACCTGTACACGAAGGCATACGATCTGGCCCTGACTTTGGGAAAAAATCAATTCAATCTCATCACCGGAGGGGGGCCGGGCGTCATGGAGGCGGTCAACAAGGGCGCCCTGGCGGCCGGCGTAAAATCAGTGGGCATCAATATCGAGCTGCCCTTCGAGCAGAAGCCGAACCCCTACATCAACCTTCCCCTCAGCTTCAGGTACTTCTTCGTGAGGAAGGTGATGTTCGTCAAATACGCCATCGCCTATGTGGTCCTGCCCGGCGGTTTCGGCACCCTCGATGAGCTTTTCGAGGCGATCACCCTGATCCAGACAAAGAAGATAAGGCCTTTCCCCGTCATCCTCATGGGCAGCGACTACTGGGGCGAGATGATCGCCTTCATGCGGGACCATATGCTCAAGCGGGGCATGATCGCCAAAGAGGACCTGAATATATTCATACTCATGGACGATCCCGAGGAGATCGCTGAGTATATCAAGAAGTTCGTGGTCCTCTAAAGAAGACAATGTTGAATTTAGGGCGCCTCAGCAGGTACGGCTATCACCCGGGCCCAGCTACTCATACTCCCGCTCCACATCCTTGAATATGTCGACGACGGAGATGAAAACCGCGAGCACGAGCGGTCCCATCACGAGACCTATGAGGCCGAACAGTTGGATACCCCCGAAGACGCTGAAAAATATGACGAGAAGGGGCATTCTCAACCGCCCTCGTATGATAACCGGCCTCAACACGTTATCTACCACGGATATGGCGAAAATCCCCACGAGGAGCAGGATCAGGCCCTGGGTGACGGACCCCTGCAGGAGGAGCCACAACGCCGCCGGCACCCAGACAATCGCGGCGCCCACCAAAGGGAGAAACGATGAGATCGAAATAGCGAGGCCCCAGAGGATAGGCGAATGGATGCCGAGAAAGCCGAAGGTGAAAGAGCCGATCAAGCCCTGGACCAAAGCCACGATGATGCCGCCGTAAATGGTGGAGATGACGATATCCTTGACCTGCCTCGTCAGCCTTTCCCTGTGCGCTTTGGAGAAAGGCATATACAGGCTTATCCGCGCGAGGAACTCGGGGCCGTCCCTCAAGAAGAAAAAGAGGGCGAAGGCCATCAGCACGAAATGGAGCGCTGCGCCCGCGGCGTCACCCAGCCGCCCCGGCAAGTATCCGACCAGCGTCTTCCCCGTATCCGACAAGGCCTTCACCGCCGACGCCTGGAGCTGGGCCTGGCTGATGTCGAGGAACGAAAGCAGTCTACCCATAATCGGCGTGACCAGCGGACGGTTGAGCAGGCTTGCGATGCTTTTGAAATCGAAGGTGTCCGGCGAGACATTGCTCAGCTCGACGGTCAACAGATAGGCAAAATAGGAGAAAGGCCCGAGGATGAGCACGCAGACGAGCACCGTGGTGACGCCCGCGGCCAGGGAGCGCCACTTTGCGTATTTCAGGACAAAGCTGTAGACAGGAAAAAACACTATGGAAAACACGACAGCCCACGCTATGGAGCCCAGAAAGGGCCGCAATATCAGGTAGCTCAAGTACCCGAGCGCCAGCACCAGGCCCAGCATCACAAAAAAGGAGAATCTGTTCTCGCTCACCCCATGCATATTCCAGACAGATCGGCTCAAGAAAGTATACTACCGGCCGGAGCTTCCTACAACATACCCTATCCCCGCCATGTTAGCAACCATTTACGCCTCCACCTTCAGGGCAAACGCATTTGGAAACTGTCTACCCGCCGGGCCGTACGACGCCCATTCCCTCGCACGTCAAGGCTCCACTCCCGACCATCGTACGGCGTCTCTTCGCTTGCTGCCGGACGGTGAGAACTTGAGCGGGCACGAGCGTTCGGCAGCATCGCTTCGCGAACGCTCTTGTCCGCCTACGCTGGTTCGCGGTCGTTCCGCACACGTGCTCAGGAAGGGCGCCATACGGCCTCACTCAAATTGGGATTTCCAAATGCGTTTGCCCTGCCTCCACCTTCTCCTGCAGAGCAGATACGAGAGCACCGGCCAGGGGATGATCAAAATCAGAGGCGCCGGGAATCCGTTAAGGCTCAAAAAGGCCGCTGCGTATACAGGCAGAAGGGCCGTTCTCGTTATGGCCCTCAGCGCGGGCCTGCCGGCTATTATGACGGCATATTTCGGGCTGTGACGATAGTACCATTCTACGAAAACCTTCCCGGGCATGTTTGTCAGGAGGAACGTGTCCCTGAACTGCCGCAGTACCCTTACATGCTCTTCCTGATATGAACCGAATGCCGCTGTTGCGATGAAGCATCCACCGCCGCCTCCACCGCCGCCTCCACTTCCTGTTGTTGCGGGGGGAGAGAACGTCACCACCACGGTATGGGAGGCAATAATGTTGGTGATCACGTAGGGATTGGCAACGGAGGCAGCCGCTCCGTTGTCGGTAATGCCGGCGACGGAGTAACCCGAATTCGGGACAATGATAATGGAGGCAGTCCCGCCGAAGGCGATCGCCGTCTGGCTCTGAGGGCTTACCGATCCGCCGCTGCCCGAGACCGAGGCCGTGACGCTGAAAAGAGGTCCGATACGTCCCGTGGTGCTGATCACTATATCGTCGTAGTCAACGTAACTGCCAACTTGGGTGCGTGTCGTCCCATTGTCCGGGCTCGACTGGTTCGACTTGATATCGACATATGTCCATCCCTGAGCGGCAATAGGATCTCCCCAGGAAAAGTTCGCATTCGTGACGCTGAACTGGTTGACGTTATCAATCCATAACTCGGCTATGCCGTTAGCGGGGGTGGCGTTGCTTAACGTGCCATTGGTATCCATCTTAATGTGGATCTCGTAGCAGTGCCAACTTCCGTCGCTTGCGGTTCCATAGGTGGATGGCGTTTCATAGATGGATTGCCAGCCCGTGTTGCCGGGATACGACGCCCCGCCGCTCGGCGCCTCCGCATAGATTTGGTAATTATCGGCCCCGTAATATTCCGGTATCAAAGCGTTGCTCGCCGACTGCGTCCAGATATACAGGTGCTTGGCGTAGTAGAGCGGGTTCCACTGGTAGCCCGGCGCATACCGCATATACCACCGGAACCACAGCTCCGTCTGCGGAGAGGGAAAGAAGACTTCCGGAAACGCGCTGTGCGTGTTGTCGCCGTCTCCGTCCCAGAACCTCAGCCCGTTGCCGCCCAAGCCTCCCGGGTAGTTGGCATCCGGGCTCACCTGGGTGTACTCCGGGCTCACCTGGGTGTACTCGTTCGACCCGTTCACGTTGTACGGGTTAGTCGCGCTCTCGGCCTCGGCCAACGTCTGGCCATCCGGCGGATACATGCCATCGTTGCCGGCGGTGTTGTAGATGTCGGAAAAATCGAATGTGGTCGACCAGGGCAACGCGACCGGGGGCTGAGGGGACTGATACTGCGCCTGAGCAAAAAGAGGCAAAAAAGCTATGGCAAGAGCCATCAAAAGCCCGATTGCTTTCAGACTGTTGCGTACCATGGCGGCCTCCTCTTCATATGCGTCACTTCTTCATCTTATCTTGCCCCTTTGGTCGTCCGCGGACAAAAGCTATCCGCTATGCGCTCATTATTAATTGTAATCATTCAACGCCGCCCCACGCAGGAGAAATCCGGGAGTGAGTTGCCCACACGTGCTAATGTTCTGACAAATCTCCTCCGGGCTACCCGTTTCCTGGAGAGATTGTCGGTTATGGCGCGTACAGGATCTTTCCGGAGTGCGTGAAGTCGTAACTGCCAAGCCTCGCCACCCTTGCCCGGAAGCCGTCAGACCTGAGCACCTCCATCAGGGCCTGGGCGCCTCCGTGAAAGAACGTATGCTGGCCGAGGACCATGTCGAACCTTTCACGCGTGATGGGGATAAAGAAGAGGCCGAGAAACCGGGAGACGGCGATGGTGGCAATGCCGACGTCCGTCTCGTTCGAAAGGACCGAAAGGCCGACCTCTATATGGGTATTGACGTCGTTGTCGTATCCATGGATCCCGGCAGGGTCGATACCGAGCCGGAATAGATGGTGATCGGTAAGTATCCGCGTGCCGGACCCTTTCTGCCGGTTTATGAAGCGGACATCCTTGCGTGCCAGATCCTCGAAGCCCCTGATATTCAGGGGGTTATGGGCGGCAACGAGAAAGCCCAGCTCCCGGTAAAAGAGGTTCACGACCACCGGCTTGACGTCGGGCGCGTATATGGGCAGGAAGGGGATGTTATATTCGCCCGACTCCGGATCGTAGAGGTGCGACCAGGCGATGTCTGTGTAACCCATGTTGAGGGCCTTGAGGCCATCAGTGCTCCCCGTGCTGGCGGAAAAGAGGTAGAAGTCGGAGTGCATCCTTCGCACGTGGGTCTGGAGCATGTCGAGGATCGGGTCGTTACTCCCCGAAGCGAGAAGGCCGCCTTCGACCCTCTTGGTCTTCTGTCTCGCCTGTTCCAGCCCCGACCTGGCGCTCGATTCGATCCATTCATCGATGAGCTTCCGGGGAAAGACCCATTTGCCCGTTACCCTCGTGGCAGGGATCCTTTTCTGGCCGATCAGGGCGTATACCTGCTTCTCATGAATCCCCAAATAATGCGCCACTTCCTTTGTGTTCATTATTTCTTCGGACAATGCGCGATCCTCCTCTATTGATGATAAGCGAAAGTGACCTCTTATGTCAAAAGCAAAGGAGAAACAGAAAAAATAACCGGCGCGATAAGCTTTGACAAAGTGCTGGAGACTATACTACAGTATGCGCCTCTTGAGGAAAGGAAAGCCTTCGAATGGACACGATGTGTAGAGACGATCTCGTCGTTGTGGTGTACAGGGACAAGAAGTACCTGAAGAAACTGGAGATGGAGAAATCGTTTCATGGCAAGGGCGGCATCCTTCCTTTTGCGTCCGTGATCGGCTGCCCCTGGGGCACCAGGTTCGGCGAGTACGAAGTCTTCCGTCCCGCTATCGAAGATATCATCATGTACGGGGTCAGGCGGGAGACGCAGATCGTTTTTCCGAAAGATGCCTTTTTCATCTCCGTCAAGCTCGATATCAAGGCCGGGTCGCGGGTGCTGGAGATCGGCACGGGCAGCGGCGCCCTCACGCTGTTGCTTTCGAGGGCGGTCGGGCCGGAAGGGCAGGTGGTCTCCATTGAAAAAGAGGAGCGCCACTACAAGAACGCGCAGAAGAACCTCGCCAAATACCTGGAGTTCCGGAATACGGAGCTTTTCAATATGGACGTGCTCGACTTCGACGGCCGGGAGTTCGATGCCGCATTCGTCGACGTGCGCGAGCCGTGGCTCTATATGGAGGGGATACGAACGTGCCTGAAGGGTGGGGCTATTGCCGGCTTTATCGTGCCGACTGCAAACCAGGTGTCGGACTTGCTTCAGGCGCTCAGGCAGGGTTTTGGCGACGTGGAAGTCATGGAAATCCTCTTCAGGCGGTATAAGACCGTGGCGGCGCGCCTGCGGCCGGAGGACCGCATGGTCGGTCACACGGGTTATCTGCTGTTCGCAAGGAAAATTGAGCTGATCAGGGAATTAGGCGATCCGCCCGAAGCGGAGAAGAGGTAAGTTCCCCGACCGGCAGGGGAAAAGGGTGCGTGTGATTCTGAACACGCCGTTTGCCGACCGACTAAACAAAACGCCTGAAATTAGATCCGGCTGTTTAGCCACTGCGATGGGTCCGTTATCCCCTGGAAGAGGCCCTGCAGATCCGTGTAGAGCAGGTACACGAAGGTGTGGCCGTGGGGCCAGCGCGCTATAACCTTGTGCTCCTTGAGGGCGAGGCCGGTCGTGATGGCCCTGGTACAGCCTATCTGAAGAAGGGCAGACCCGGGCTCCAGTTGCTTCGTCAGGTGAGATTTTCCCGCCCTGTGACTGTGGACCGTCACCGGCTTGTTCCACAGGAGTGTGGCGATTGCCTTGCCCTCCGTCTTCTGGAATTCGACTACGAAGGGGGCTTCCAGGGCAGCGAGGGTGATCTCGTCCAGGATCTTTTCCTCCGGGTTTGTGACGGGAGGCTTCTTCACCTCGATCCCTATATAGTATAAATGTCCCCTGATGAGCTGAAAAATGAGTTCCGAGTAAAAGAGGACGTCGATGTACCGGAGGGGCCGGTCGTCGCGCTCCTGGAAGATACAGTCCGTGATCCATTGGTTCTCCGGTTTTCTGCAGACAACGAGGAGATGCCAGGCCTTTTTCAGGGCTTCACGGTATTCCGGGTGCTGTCGCACCGCCTTTTCCCACTCCTCCTCTATGGTGGATTGCAGTTGAGGCTTTTCTTGAATGGGGCCGCTCTCCGACATATAAAATAAGATAGGTCCTTTTTCGCGTTATGTCACGGGGGGGGTGCTCATGCTTCCTTCAGGCTTTCCAAAAGTGTAGAATACGTGAAGATGAGCGCCTGATACCGACTTGCATTCAAAGGCACCACCCGCAGGGTGCGGCCCGGCAAGGCAACACGGAGCCACAGGCGGGGTACCCGGAGAAGATAATCACGCGAGAACGGAAATACCGATGGGAAAAACCATGACGGAGAAAGCAGAGAAGAGAAGGGTCACCCTCATCTCCCTCGCCATCGCCGTGCTCCTTATCCTTCTCAAGCTCTTTGTGGGCCTCTCGACCGGCTACCTGACGCTCATATCGGAGGCGCTCCATTCATCCCTCGACGCCCTAGTCACCGTCATCACTTTTTTCTCCATCCGATATGCGGAGAAGCCGGCCGATACCGACCATCCCTACGGCCACGGCAGAGCGGAGAACCTCGCCGCCTTTACCGAGTCGATCCTGATCTTCTTCGCCGTCTCCCTCATCCTGAAAGAGATCGTCGAGAGGCTGTTCTTCAAGAGCATCGTGATACAGCCAAACATCTGGGCCGTGGCGGTCCTCGCCGTCTCCGTGCTCTGCGACATGCAGCGGTCAAGGGCATTGACGCGAATTGCCCGGAAATACAAGAGCCCGGCCATCGAGGCTGACGCGGTCCATTTCAGGGCGGATTTCATCACGTCCGCCATAGCCCTCTCCGGTATTCTCGCGACCTACCTCGCGTCAACGCTGGCCGGGGCCCGGACATACTCCATCATTGATATCGTTACCACGTGCCTGATCCTCGTCATCATCGTGCGCATGGTTCTCCGTATCCTCACGAAGTCGGCGGGTGTGCTCCTCGACAGGACCCTGGCGGACCAGGCGGCGCTGATCAGGGAGATCGCGACCGAAGTGCCGGAGGTCATCGACGTGGAAAAAGTCCGGACGCGAGAAGCGGGCAAACAGACCTTCGTCGACCTTACCGTCGATATAGACAGGAACCTGAGCGTGGAAACGGGCTATTCGATAGGGAAGCGCGTGGAAGAGATGATAAGGGAGCACATTGACGACGTCGAAGTGACACTGCAGGTAAAGCCGGTGCCGAAGGAGACGGAGGGTATCGTCGAGCGGATCAGGTCCATCGGGACGCAAGTGGGCTGTAATCTCCATCATATCACGCTGCACAAGGTCAGCGGGCGCCTGCACGCGGACCTTGACCTGGAGGTGGAGGGCGACGTGAAGCTCTCGGAGGCGCATGCCCTCTCCGATAAGCTGGAGGCGCGGATAAAGGAGGACAACCCGGCGATCTGCGAAGTCAACACGCACATCGACTGGAGGACGCCCTCTCCCCCAACCGATGTGTCAATCGGCCGCGACGCGGCGCTGACCAGTGCTATAGAAGCGGCTGTCAGGCAGAAAAAGGAAGTGATCAGTTGCAGGAAAGTATCCGTAGAAGAGGAAAGACCCGGCGAACTGGTGCTGACAATCCGCTGCACCATGCAGCCGGAAGCGGACGCCGGGCGCGTGCGCGAGGTCTCGGAGGACCTTGAGAAGACGCTTAAGGGCCTGGTCAGGGGACCAAGCCGGGTCATCATCCATATCGAGCCCGAGGAAAGGGCGTAGACCAGCCTAATTATCTTGTTCTTGCGCTTCTTCTTTGATTTTTTCAGCGATGAGCCCTGCAAGTGCTTTATCGTGACCCGTCCAAATACCAATCTCCGTTATCTCCTCCGTGACCTTGACGACAATAACCTTTACCTTTATTTTCTTAGCCGAGCCTTCAATTAAACCTCCGTCTTCCACTTTGTTTCTTTCGGTTCGGATAATTTCAATATGGAGATTCACCAGTGCTATGACGGACTTATCCCATGTTTTTTCAAAAGGTGTGTCAATAGCCTCCTGAGCATCCGCCTTTCTGATTTCTTTCTGCAGCTCTGTTCCCTTAATGGCTAGTTGAGCCCCGCCAATTAGTGCTGCGGTCATGGGAGCGGTTAGTAAAGTGCATGCTTGCAGAGCCAGCCATACACCGGCTAAAAAAACACATGATAAAACCGCCGAGATAATTTTCATCGATTAAATTCCTCTGATTTATGAATCCGCTGATTCCTCATGGTAATTTTCCCGGTCCTCATCCTTCCTCTCATTTTACCATAAGACTGCGTCCCCATGGCCCCACTGTCTAGAAAAATCACATGTTGCCATTTTAATGGCATATGGTATTGTTAATGGTATGGAACTTAAGATCGATAAAGCGGGACGGATTGTCGTCCCCAAACCTCTCCGGGAGCGGCTGGGCTTCAAGCCGGACACGGAGCTGGAGGCTATTGAGCAGCCGGAGGGCGTGCTTCTCAGGGGGTCGAACAACGGCCTCCCATGGTCAAGGTCGATGGTCTGTGGGTCCATCAGGGCAGTGCGGAGCCGGGGGCAAACTGGGAGCGCATCCTTGAAGACGTGCGCGAGGAGCGGATTGAGTCTGTTTTGAAAGTGTAGCCAGGTGGATATTTTCGCGGCGCGTATTGTCATCGATAATATCTTGCCGCATTTTGAGGTCGTATCCCTCGGCAAAAAGGACTATCTGGAGGCACTGAGCACGATGGCAAGCGGCGGATGGATCGGCGCGAAGATTTACGACGCTCTGCTGCTGCGATGCGCGGCAAGATGCGCAGCAGAACGTATTTACACGTTCAATCTCGGGGACTTCAAGCAGTTGGCACCGGCCGGTCTGCAAGAGAAAATATGCGCGCCATGAGCAACGGAAATCTTGCCGGCTTCGCCCCGCGCGGAACCCTTACTCCGGGATAACTCCGGTTACTCGTAGGCGTCGTCGCCCGCCGTCTATCCCTGACCGCGATGCTTGATAAAAGTGCCGTTGCGATATTCGTCAAAGGCGATCTCCAGTTCTTCCTGGGTGTTCATCACGATGGGTCCATACCAGGCGACGGGCTCGCCTATCGGTTTCCCTGAAACAAGCAGGAAGCGCACACTCTCACCCCCCGTTGAGACCACCACCTGCTCGCCATCGTCAAAGACGACAAGACTGTCGTTGCCGATCGTTGGCTTCCTGTCCATGTCGAAATAGTTCGCTCCCTCCATTTCGTACCCGAAGGGATCTTTCTCGTGGCAGAAATAAGCTTCTCCTCCGATAACATAGGCGAAGACTGCGTAACCCGGCCGGGTTCGATGGGTGAATTCGGAATGGACAGGAATGGTTACATCAAGGTATTCAGGATCGGTGATGATATCAGCCACAGGCCCCTTTCTGCCTTCCATTTCGCCACAAATGATCTTGACCCTCACACCGTTTCGCGTTGAGACTTCCGGTATCTCTTCCCTCGTCAATCCGCGATAGCGGGGATCCATCATCTTGTGGGATGCAGGCAGGTTGGCCCAAAGCTGGAAGCCCCCCATCGCTCCCGACTCATTTCCCTTCGGCATCTCCTGGTGAATGATACCGCTGCCTGCCGTCATCCACTGAACATCACCTTCGCCAATCACGCCTTCATTTTTCATGCTATCCCCATGCTCGACCTTGCCCTGAAGCACGTAGGTAATGGTTTCGATCCCCCGATGGGGATGCCAGGGGAAACCCTTCAGATAATGGCGGGGATCATCCGAACGAAAATCGTCGAGCAGCAGGAAGGGATCAAGTTCGGGGACCTCGCTTCCTCCGAAGGCCCGCTTCAGGTGGACTCCTGCGCCCTCGATCGTGGGCTTGCTCCTCATCACCTTTCTGATTCTTCTATTAGTTGCCATCTCTATCCTCTCATTTTAAGAACGGGGTTCGTAGTTTTTCGTTGCCCACAATCATGATGATAAGATGCTTCAGCCTGCCTGGTCCGGGCCCACCTGTGGCCGACCGTTCCTCGCCCTTATTATTATAAGTCTTACTGAACGAGCAGGCACAGCAGGCATCAGTCAAGGTCCTGAGTGATGATGACCATGTCATCCCGGCGGGCATACTCCAGCAGATCGAGGTCCCGGGATTCTTGACGATACGCCCCCATTGGTAGTACTATTAATCGTTTATGTACCATACCCGAATCTACTACCAGGACACGGACGCGGGCGGCGTTGTCTACTTCGCCAACTACTTGAGGCTCTTCGAGAAGTCGTGGTTCGAGCATTTGCTGAGCCTCGGCATATCCCTTCCCGACTGGGAAAAGGCAGGGACGTTCGTCATGGTAAAGAGCGTGCGCCTCGATCTGAAGGAGAAAGTGCACTACGGGGATGAGATCGAGGTGCGCACGTCGATTGTGGGGATGAAGAACGCCCAATTCTCCATGCAGCATGAGGTACTCAAGGAGGGCCGGGTGGCTGCGGAAGGTGAGACGCTGATGGTGTGCGTCGACGGGTCGGGAAAGCTGAAGCGGATACCCGGCGAGTTTAAAAAGAGGCTTCACGCGGATTTTTGATTATGAATTTTTGATTTTTGATTAAGAATTCAACGGCTTGAAGACACTCCTGAACCCCCGGCCGGAGGGATTTTCGATGCATAACGCGAAGCCGGGGCGTGTCCGGGCCGCAACGTACTTTGTACGTACGTGAGGACCAGGACACGCCCCGGCGACAAAGTCAGGCGCGAAAAGACCCCGGCCGAGCCGGGGTGCCTCTCCTATTTTCCTCTCAGTGCATCCCAGCTCTTCAGCATCTGGCGGGCCATGACGAGCTGAACATCGTCTTCGTCGTTCTTGGCCGTGGCGTCGTCCGGATTGAGACCGGGGGCAACTTCGTCCGGCTTCTTCACGTCCGGCTTCTTTTCCTCCGATTTCTTTTCGTCCGGCTTCTTTGTCCCCTCCAGGTGTTTGTCCAGGTCTTTCTCTTTTATGGGCGTATATTTTTCACCTTTCCTTCTGGTAAAATCGTTTTCAACCACGATGTCGGGGTTGATGCCGTCCGCTTGGATCGAACGGCCGGAGGGCGTGTAATATTTTGCGGTAGTGAGCCGTACCGCGGAGCCGTCGCTCAGAGGGATAATGGTCTGCACCGACCCCTTGCCAAACGTCTTCGTCCCGACGATGATCGCCCTCTTTGAATCTTGCAAGGCCCCTGCCACGATCTCGGAGCCGCTCGCGCTGCCCTCGTTTACCAGGACCACCAGCGGCCCCGTATAATCATTCTTTTTGTGGGCGGTGAAGGTCACTTTCTCGTCGGGCTTCCTGCCCTCTATATAGGTGATCAGGCCATCGGAGATGAACTTGTCGGATACCTCGACCGCCTGATCGAGAAGTCCTCCAGGGTTGTTTCTCAGGTCGAGCAGTATGCCCTTGAGGCCGCCCTTGGCCGATTTCTGCAGCTCCTTGATCGCAGCGTCCAGGTCCTTTCCCGTCTTTTCCTGGAACTGGATGATGTGGATATACCCGTACGAATCGTCGAGCATCCTGTACTTCACGCTTTTCACCTGGATGATATCGCGGAGCACTTGAAAATCCTTGGGAAAACTGAAGCCTTCCCTCATCACCGAGAGCGTGACGGGTTTGCCTTTCTGTCCCCTGATAAGCCTTACCACATCGACGAGGCTCATATTTTTCGTGGGTTTGTTGTCGATCTTGATGAGCATGTCGGCGGATTTCAGTCCGGCTTTGAAGGCAGGCGTATCCTCTATCGCCGTGATCACCGTCGGCACCCCATCCCTTATGGTGACCTCTATGCCTATGCCTCCAAACTCGCCTTTCGTCTCCGTCTGCATATCCTTATACATGTCGGGAGTCAGAAAAGAGGAGTGAGGGTCGAGAGATTCGACCATACCCTTGATGCCCGCGTAGATCAGATCACGGTCCTTGACCTGGTCGACATAGTTCTTCTTCACTATGTCGAGCACATCGGAGAACGTCTTCAAGTACTGGTATGCCTCTTCTCCCTCAGCGTTCTTGACGATCTTGTTTGACTGAGCCCCGGCCAGAAAGCCCAGCATAAAAACGACCGCCACGAAGATGCCTACGGAGAGTTTTATCTTTTTGCCCATATTGATTGCTCCTCCTTTAAGACTATACTCATAATACTATATATTTCGCTCACTTTCAATTTGATTCGCTGCATGCTATATTCATCCCGTGGAAACCGTTTTCGTCGCGATGAGCGGCGGCATCGACAGTGCATATTCGGCCTGTCTGTTGAAAAAGCAGGGATATAACACGGTCGGTTTTACCTTTGACCTGCTGCCCCGCGGCCTTCGGAGCGAATCCAACCCCAGGGTATGCTGCTCGGCGATAAGCATGCACAGGGCGAGGCGTATAGCAGACCGTCTCTCTATCCCCCATTACGTGATCAACATGCAGGAGGAGTTCGAACACTACGTAATCCGGCGATTTGTGGATGAGTATGGAAAGGGGCGGACGCCAAACCCCTGCGTCCTCTGCAACAGGCATATAAAATTCGCATCGTTCCTCGAAAAGGCGCTGGCCATGGGCGCCGACAGGGTGGCGACGGGCCATTATGCGCGTGTGGAAGAGACGCCGCAAGGGCCTGTCCTGAAGAAGGGGAAGGACAGGGCAAAAGACCAATCGTACTTCCTCTATCCCGTCCCGGCCGCCGACCTCCCCTACCTGACCTTCCCCCTCGGGTCATACACGAAGGAGATGGTGCGCCGCGAGTTTGCCGCACACGCGTGCGGGCAGGCGGAGATGCAGGAAAGCCAGGATATCTGCTTCATCCCCGGAAATGATTACCGCAGGTTTATCGGGCAGTTCATCCCACCCAGGAGAGGGCAGGTTGTCACGGTGGACGGCGCCCGGGTGGGATATCACGACGGGGTTCATCTCTACACGGTCGGGCAGCGGAGGGGCATCAATATTCCATGCAAGGAGGCCCTTTATGTGATAGAGTTGAGGGCGGAAGATAACCTGCTCGTGGTAGGCCCAAAGGATCGGCTGATGCAAAGACGCCTGATCGCGGACGAGGTCAACATGCTCACCTCAGGGCTGCAAGGAGAGGCGCGGGCGCGGGTGCGTTACAGGCAGAAAGAGGAGCCGTGCTCCTACGCAGTACGAGACGGCATGCTGGAGGTAGTCTTCCATCGGCCGGTCTCCGCCATAACCCCCGGCCAATCGGTTGTCCTCTACGACGAGGAGACCGTGCTGGGAGGGGGGACGATAAAGCTGACCGGCGACGGGGCGGACCTTAATCCTCGGGTGATCGCCGGATAACGCGCTTTCATCCGCAACCTGCGTTGTGCCGAAAACCCTTTTGGGAGAAATGCATGCGATACGGGAAGCTTCTTAGCAAAGAGACGGCCATCTGCGTCCTGGCCGTTCTTGCGGTCTCATACCTCTTTTTTTTCTACAACCTCGGCGGCTATTCACTCAAGGAGCCTGATGAAGGCAGATATGCGGAGATCCCCCGGGAGATGATCGAGCAGGGCGATTATGTCGTCCCCCATCTCGATTACGTGCGCTATTTCGAGAAACCGCCTCTTCTCTACTGGACGTGCGCTGCGTCGTACAAGCTCTTCGGGGTCAGCGAGTGGTCTTTCAGGTTCCCCAACGCCCTTGCCGGCCTCGCGGCCGTGCTGGCCACCTGCCTGTTCGCGGGCCGATGGTTTTCGGTCCGCACCGGCCTCATATCAGGTCTCATGCTCATGACTTCTTTCGGCTTCTTCGCGATGGCCCGCATCGGCACGATCGATATGCTTTTTTCCTTTCTTCTCTTCTCCTCTCTTTCCTGTTTCTATGAATTCTACCGGGAAAGAAGGCGTCTTTTCCTCTACCTCTCCTGGGCGGCCCTTGCCCTCGCGGTACTGGCGAAAGGCCCTGTTGCGCCCGTCCTTCTGGGCGCTTCGGTCCTCCTTTTCCTGGGGTCTGAAAAAAACCTGCGCTTTTTGAAGGAGGCGGCTTCACCAAGGGCGATTCTCCTCTTCGCGGTAATCGCAGGTCCCTGGTTCGTCCTCATGTGTGTGAAGGAGAAGGAATTTACTCGGTTCTTTTTCGTAGACCAACACGTCCTCAGATTTCTGACGACAAAGCACAGCAGGTCCGGCCCTCTCTACTACTTCTTCCCTGTCTTGTTCGGGGGCCTGTTTCCCTGGTCGGTATTTATTCCCAGGGCCGTTATCCTCTTTTGGCAAAAAAGAGAGACCCGGCTGCTCCTTATCTGGTCCCTCGTCGTTTTCACGTTCTTCAGCGTGTCGGGATCGAAGCTGCCTCCCTATATTCTCCCCCTTTTTCCCGCTCTTTCGATCGTCCTCGGCTGCCTCTTCGACGGGCAGTGGCAGCGCCCTGTGCCCCCGAGACGCGAGCTTATCGTCTATGCCGTGTTCTTCTCGTTTCTCGCAAGCGTGGGTCTTGCCGGCGGGTGCGGCCTCCTCGACAACTACCTCACCGGTATGACCGGCATCAGCTCCTTAGGCGGTGATATTCGGGGTCTGTCATTGGGGATGTCCGCTGTCTCCTTCGCCATGCTTTTCTTCCTCGCCCGCAAAAGCATGGGTTCGTTCAGATCCCTCTTCACCATGCTGGGCGCCTTCTCCCTTTTCGTGGTGATAGGAATCATGCTCCACAGCCATGTCATCGACCGCTTGAGCACCACAAAAGGGCTGGCGGCGGCGATGCGCAAGGCGGGCAAAGACAACGCGATTGTCGTCAATTACGGCTCTTTCGATGAAACTCTGCCGTTCTATCTGGGCAAGAGGACGTATCTTGCCGAGTACACCGGCGAATTGCAGATGGGCTCAGAGTATCCCGACTCGAAAGGCTTCTTTTTGAATCGGGATGAAGTCGTGCGTTTGTTCCACTCGGACAGGCCGGTGTTTGTTGTGGTGAAAGCGAAGCGGCTTGCCGAAATGAAAAAACTGGGCATCGAGGATGCGGACATGACCTGCCAGGACCAGAGATGCCTGATCGCCAACCGGAGTGCGGCCGTGGCGCCGCGTCTCACGCCGCAGACGCGAAAGAAAGACACATAATGGACAAGAAGTTCGGGAAAGACCTGACCATAGGGAGCATCCCCAGGCATCTTCTGCTCTTTTCAATCCCTATGCTGGCGGGCAACGCCATGCAGATCGGCTACGGCATAGTAAATACCATCTGGGTCGGACATCTGGTGGGCGAGAACGCCGTTGGGGCAATAGGCGTCAGCTTCCCCGTGATCTACGTGCTCGTCGGGATCTGCATGGGCATGTCGATGGCGACGACCATACTCGTCGCGCAGTTCTACGGGGCAAAAGAGTACCGCATGGTGGAGAGGGCGGTAGGCAACTCGTTTTCGCTGGCCCTGATACTAGGCGCCGTGATGACGATGGCGGGCGTGCTTTCGAGTGACGCCCTTCTGAGGCTTATGGCGACGCCGCCGGAAAATTTCGCCATGGCGTCGGCCTACCTTAAAATAAACCTTGCGGGAATGGTCCTCTTTTATCTCGGCTTTCTCACGAATTTCATTCTCAGGGGCATAGGCGATACCGTTACCCCCATGGTGTTTATGTCCATAGGGCTGGGGCTGAACGCGCTCCTCGACCCGTTTCTGATCGGCGGCTTCGGGCCGTTCCCCCACTGGGGCCTGAAAGGGGCCGCCTGCGCCACGTTGATCTCGCAGGCTGCGGCGGTTGGGGCAAGCATTTTCTACCTGAATCGCAGGAACCACGTGATCGCTTTCCGTCCTTCGAAACTCAGCCTCGACGGCCACATGACTTTTCTGCTTTTCAAGATCGGCCTTCCCTCGATAGTCCAGCAGTCGCTTGTTTCCATCGGCAGCCTGGTAGTGACGACCTTCGTGAACTCCTTCGGCAGCGCGGCGACGAATGCCTTCGGCGCGACGGGGAGAATAGATATGATCGTGTTCATGCCCGCCCTCTCCATGAGCATCGCGGTTTCCGCTCTCACAGGACAAAACCTCGGCGCAGGCAGGCCCGGAAGGGTGAAGGAGGTATTCAAATGGGGGATTGTCATGACGTCGTCCATCACCCTCTTCATATCGCTGGTCGTCGTTATCCTTTCGAGGCTCATACTGAGAATGTTCGGTCTCGGAGATGACGCCAGGGTCATGGACATAGGCGTCGGGTACCTGCGGATCGTCGGATCCTGCTACATATTCCTCGCAATAATGTTTATATCGAACGGCGTCATAAACGGTGCAGGCCATACCATGGTGACAATGGCTTTTACCCTCCTGTCGCTCTGGCTGGTGCGGGTGCCCGCTGCGTGGCTGCTTACGCGCACCAGCCTGGGGATCACGGGGATATGGATGGCCATAACGCTCAGCTTCGTGACGTCGATGACAGCCAGTCTCGCGTACTACTCTTCGGGAAGGTGGAAGAAATCGACCATCATCAATACGTCCGTGCCGGTCCATGCGGATTGAGTATCAGAGCGCTTCCGCGTTGAATCGCGCAATACTGCCGGTTGCGAGGTTTCTTCGGTAAACCCGGACGAAGAGAAGGGACGTCGCGAGCAGATAGAGCAAGGAGAGGAAGGCGCCGAGAAGAAGATTTGAGCCGAAGCCGGCCGGCAGGCTGCCGGTGGCAAGCACGGCACGGCAGGTCTCGAACACGTATGACGGGGGGATCAGCCTTGCGAAGGCCCTGAGAGCGGCCGGCAGTGTCGAGACCGGGTAATAGACGCCGGCAAAAATCGAAAGCACCAGGGGAATGGGCCAACCCAGCCATTCCGCCGAAGGCCCGAGCCGGAAAATCAGGGCCGAGACAAAGATGCCCATTGCAACGCCGAAAAGCAGGAGTATCAGCATGAAGGGCAGGAGCACCACGCCGATGCGCAGCACGTGGTAGCCGAAGGCCGCCGCAGCCACGGCGACCATGGCCAGGAAGGCTGCCAGCCCGGTCGTGATGCTCGTCAGGATAAGACCGCTCAGGTATTCCCTTACTTTTAAGGGGGAGGCAAAGAAATTGATGAGGTTCTGACTCCATACATCCTCCAGAAAGGCCATCATTATCCCGTTCTCGATCCTGCTCATGAATTCCCACAGGATGATAGCCCCCAACGCAACGGTGACGAAACCGAAGGTGGCCTCGCCCAATGAGCCGAGGTATTTACTGATGAAACCCCACTGGATGATGTCGATGATCAGCCATAAAAAAATGCTGACTAACCGTGTGGGATTGCTCTTGAGCAGAAAGAGCTGCCGGACGAAGATGGCAAGGGTCCTCGAAAGACTCATCTATTCATTCCTTCAAAGAGACAGGCTCGCGCGCCACGGTGATGAAGAGTTCTTCGAGGTCTTTTTTTCCGTGCGCGGCCGGCAAGGTGTGCGGATCGCCGCTCAAAAGGATTTTTCCATGGGACAGAAAAAGGACCCGGTCACAGACGGCTTCGATCTCGTTCATATTGTGCGATGTCCAGAGTATCCCGGCCGGGGTTTTCACGGCATATTCCCTTATTTTCTCACGGACGAGCCGTGAGATACTCGGGTCCAGCGAGGCGGTCGGCTCGTCGAGAAGCAGGAGCTTCGGCTTGTTCATCAACGCCTTGGCGAGATTGAGGCGGCTCAGCTCTCCGGAAGAGAGGAGCCCGGCCTTGGTGGCCGCAAAGTGCTCGAGGTCGAATTCTTGCAATAAGGCGCTTATTCTCTGTTTGATAGATTTGATCCCGTAGAGAAGGGCAAAGACGTAGAGGTTCTGGCGGACGGTGAGGTTGGCGGGAACATGGGCGTAAACGGCCGCAAAATTGACCTTCTTGCTGATCTCCGACCTCCGCTTTTCGATCATTTTACCCAATATCTCGATCGAGCCGCTTGTCGGCGTCAGGATACCCAGGATCATGTTGATGGTAGTTGTCTTGCCCGCCCCGTTCGGACCGAGGAGACCGACTATTTCCCCCTCATTCACGGAAAAGGAGAGACGGTCGACCGCCTTGAAAGAATCATATTCTTTCGTCAGACCGGAAATGCTCAGGATGGCGCCGTCAGTCATAGGCAAGGGTCCATTATACACACCATATAAAATAACGGTGCGAATTGCAAAAAAAGCGACAGGAGAGGCAGGCTGGCCTATGTGTGTGAATAATGCGCCGCGCATGCGTGCAGCACGCGCTCCGGTACCGGGGCGATTTTTCTCGACCGATAGTTGAAGGTGGCCACGCCCGTTTCAGCAAGGGCAAGCACCTTATCGCCTTTCCTGATCCTTTGAAATGTCGTGAAACTGTGGCCTGTGAACGCGCCGAAATGCGTATCGATCACGATCTCGTCGTGAAGAAATGCCTCCGCCTTGAAGGTGACGACCATATCGGCGATGACGATGCCCGTGACGCCGTCGCCGAGGTCCACCTGGGTCAGGCCCATCGAGGCAAAGACATCAGCCCTGGCGGCGCTGGCGAGTAAGATGAGATTGTCACTGCCCAGGTGGTTGCCGATGCTGAGGTGCCGCGGCTCAATTCTTACGGGATAATGAAATGCGTATTGCTCCTGCTCGACCAGCCTTACACGCGCCATCCGCACTCCCCCACAAGGTCCTTTAGCCGCCTGCCACCAGATGTACCAGAAAGACCTCCGCGTTGTCCGGCACCGGCGCCTTGTCAAATTCGTGACCGGTGAAGGCCTTACCGTCGATCCGCGCCAATGCATAAGGATACGAGTCGTTCAATTCCCTGAGGAGATCGGCGACGGTCATCCCCTCGTGCCAGGCCAGGTTTTTGCCGTCGACCTTCACCATCACGCAACCCCGTGGGCCTTCAATACTTCCAGGACTTCCGGAAAGTCGATGCCGAGCCGCTTTACCGTGGCAAGGGTGGGAATGCCGTCCTTTGTCCAGCCCCTTCTCTCGTACACGGCATCCTTGAGCTGTTCGTATCTCTCCTCGCGCAGCCGCCTGAGGAGCCTCACCTTCTCCTGCGTCTCCTTTCCCTCGATGCTCAGGTTGTAGAGTTCTTTCAGTTGGCCGTCGTAGCGCTCTGCCCTCGACTCGTACTCCTCGACGGTTACCGGACCCATGGCGCGGTAAGGGATCGCGTCATGGACCCTGCGGCCAAAGCCCATCTTCAGACAGAAGACCCTTTGGAAATTGTACACTCTTTCGCTCATGGCGATCAGGTCGTCCGGCGTCGCCTTCCTGCCCGTCACCGCGCTGAAGTACTCGGCGTACCACTCTACGTGTTTCATTACCTTCGCCGGCTCTGCCGTCTCTCTGTTGTCGGCAGGCGTGACGTCGTTCCACGGCAGCTTGCAGAGACCGCAGAGGCCGAACCATGTGCGGAAGAGGGGAAACCAGTGGAGGGCCTCTGCCTTCTTGTCAAAGGTGGGCAGGAAGTTGTACACCATATCGAGGAAAATCAGCCATGCCTCATCATGCTGCGGCCCTTTCAGGGCCAGACCGTAGCCGCCCTGCTGCGCAAGGGATTCCTTGCTCATATATTCGGAAAACTCCAGGCCCTTGGCCTCCATGCCGATATCCGCCATAACGGCGCTGTCCGCGCCGTAGCTGCGGCTGAATATCTCCTTCATCCTCCGGACTGCCTGGCCCACAACGGCGCCGAACCCCTCGCCTTTTGCCATCTGGTGGAGCAGTGTAAGGACGCCTTCCCTGTTGCCGAAAGAAAGGTCTATCCCGCCCGTATGCGTCGTGTTGATGAGACCCATCTCAAAGCACTCCATGGCAAAGGCGATGCTTGTCCCCACAGAGATCGAGTCGAGGCCGTAGGCGTCGCAATAGAAGTTCATCTCGACCACGAAGAGGGGATCGAAGATGCCGAGGTTCGATCCGCACCCCGCGATGGTCTCGTACTCAGGCCCGTCGACGAACACCTTTTGCCCCTTATTGGGCCCGCTGACAGGCACGAAATCCTTCACCCCGTGGCTGCATGAAAGTGTACAGCCGATCCAGCAGCCGTCAAAGCCCTTGTCGAAGAGGCCCCGAAAAACCTCCTCGCCCATAGCGGCCGCATCCGGGTGGCGCCCGTACCGATAATTATGGACGGGCAGGAGGTCGTAGTCGTTCATGATGCTCACAAGATGGGCGGTGCCCACCGAGGACATGTGGTTCTGTTTCGGGTCCTGCTCCACGATCTCCCTTGAATGGAGATTTGCGACCTTTTTCAGCGCCGATGCGTCAGCCGGGTTGTTCGTGGAGAGCGTGACCGTGTGCCAGCGGGCGACAATGGCCGCGAGCCCTTTGTCCGCGAATACGGTCCCTACGCCCCCGCGGCCGGCCTGCTTGAGCCTGCTTCTCGACCGCTTTTGATCATACCACGAGAAATTGAGGCATCCGATAAGGGTATGGCGCGCCCCTGGTCCGGTCGTCACGACGGAGATATCCCTCGGCTCTCCCCTGCCGAAATAGTCCGTCAGCAGCGCCGATATCTCATGGGCCCCCTCGGGCAGCCCCGCGGCCTCCAGGATTTGGACCTGCTCCTCGATGCCGTCGATGAAGATGATTGCCGGGACTTTCGACTTGCCCTGGATCTCCAGCGCATCGAAGCCGGAGAACTTGAGGTAGGGACCGAAGTAGCCGCCCACGTTGGAATCCATCACGGAGCCGGTGGTAGCGGAGATGGCGGTGACGATGCTCTTGCCGGAACCAGGATAGATAGGCGTGCCGCCGAGGGGGCCGGAGGCGATGCAGATGGCGTTCTCGGGATCGTTCCATCGGGTGCTCCCTTTCACCGCGTGCCATAGGAGCCACAGGTCGAAGCCTTTCCCTCCCACGAAGACCTCTTTCATCTTCCCTGTCACCGGTTTGATAGCGATATCCTGATCGGAGAGGTTGACGTAGAGGGTCCGGTTCGCGTATCCCTTCTCTATAAGCGGCTTCTCATAGGCGAGTCTCTTCATCTCATACGCGTTGAACGTGCCCATTATCTAAAACTCCTTTAGCGGGACAGATCGTCGGGGCTGCACCCGCAGCCGCAACGGGCAAAACTGCCGCTTTCTTTCAGAATAGCATCGACCAGCATCTCCGAGAGATTAGTCGCGTTCCCGCCGGGAAGAGAAGAACCCCGCACAAGATCCGGGCCGGTGCGACCATTTGTCGGGCGGCTGCACTTTGTTGTTTCGTGAGCCGCGTCGATAAGCTCCTCTATCTTCTTGCCGTTGATCTTCACCGTATCGGCACGCTGCGTTTCGTCTCCGGTCAGCCTGACCTCCCGGAAGTCGAGCTGCACCTGCATTGTCCCCATGAAAGGCCGCATGGCCTCGATAGTGCTCTCGATCAGCTCCCGGTTTTTCTCCCATCCGGAGCAGACAGACCCTTTCCCGTCGCAGTGGAACCATTCGACCAGTATCCTCTTCATAACGCCCCTTGCACCGTCGGTCCTAATTTATGCTGCTCCTGTCGGCGTTGTCAAGCGGCCTTGCCCTTGAGGGTCCTAGTTGACCAATAGAGCTTGAAGAAGTAGACTAGGGAAACGCGCAGGAGGTGGAAACCATGGCAAAGCTGTTTACCCTTGAATACTGGCTTGACGACAATTGGTACGTAGGGCGCCTCAAGGAAGTTCCGGGCGTATTTAGCCAGGGTGAAACATTAAACGACCTGGAAAACAACATCAGGGAAGCCTATGCGCTGATGATGGAAGACGAAGTTGAACCCAATGCAAAGGGACGTCAGACCAAACAGATCGAGGTTGCCGTTCGAAACGGCACGAGTTCCTGAAGGAACTGGTCGAGGCAGGCTGCTATCTTAAGAGACATGGCAGCGGCCACGATATTTATGCTAATCCCGCGAACGGAAAGAAGGCTCCAGTTCCCCGACACAATGAAATTAAGAGCTCTCTCTGCGACTTGATCCGGCGCCGGCTCGGCCTCAAATAGGACTTTTGTCAACAATTACTCCCTGAGGAGGGAAAGTTATAATGCGATCCCTGAGAAGCAACTCACTTTGAAGCAGGTCGGCACAACATGCCGTATCCAACATCTTGTAAATACTGCACCAATTTCTTATGCGAGCCGTCATTAATCCACAAAACGGAGTTACTTCTCAGGAATCACATTTCAAGAGCGCCCCCCCCCGCACATCCGTAAAGTGAGCCATAACGAGTATGGTCACCGAACTTGGCAGACGTGGTGAGTTGGTTACTTATTTACGGTCCCTCATCAGGACCCTCGGGCAGCTGTCCGTGCAGGTCCATGAGCACGGGAAAGGGGCATCCCGCGTCGATGAGCGCGCTGATCGTCATGTCGCCGCTTATGCCGAGGATGGGGTCGAGATAGAGAATCTTCATAGGCGGTTGACGAGGGTGGCGAAATAGGCAGCTCCGAAGCCGTTGTCGATATTGAAGGTAGCCACGGTAGAGCAGGAATTGAGCATGGAGAGCAGGGCGGAGAAGCCTCCCAGGCTCGCGCCGTAGCCGATGCTCGTGGGGATGGCGATCACGGGCACCCCGACGATGCCGGCCACGATGGAAGGGAGCGCCCCTCCCATGCCCGCGGCCACGATGATCACGCGCGCCTTCTTGAGGGTTTCGAGGTTGTGGAACAGGCGGTGGATGCCTGCCACGCCGACATCGTAAAGTCTTTCCGTGGTGTTGCCGAAGAAGGTGGAGGCCACGAACGCCTCTTCGGCCACGGGTATGTCGCTCGTGCCCGCGGAGAGTATGAGGACGGTCCCTTTCCCTTTGACGGACGTATCCTTCTGAATGTGGAAACAACGGGCCGCCTCGAAATAGGTACCGTCCGGAAAGGACTCGAGGAGTCTTTTCCCCTTCCCCTCGTCGACCCTCGTGGCGAGCACATCGATCTCTTTCTCCCGCATGGAGCGCACGATGTCGGTTATCTGCTCGATGGTCTTTCCTTCGCCGAAGATCACTTCCTGGATCCCCTTGCGCAGCTGTCTGTGATGATCGATCTTCGTGTGGGTCAGGTCCTGAAAGGGGAAATCCTTCAGCTCTTCAAAGGCGGTCCCCACCGAGACCGTGCCGTCGGCAACGGCGGAAAGGAGTCGGAGGATAGATTCATGCATGGTTCTCTTCCACGAGGAACGCGTTCGTGAGGAGCTTGGTCTGGTCGTTGTCGATGCCGGTCACGACAAAGCGGACGGTCGTGTCAAAACAGTCGTGCATTTTCATGCAGCACAGGGCGGCTTCGGCATGGAAGCCCGCTTCAGAAAAGGGGACAACGGCACATCTCACGCCTCTTCGATCCGGCAGAGTCTCTTCGCCGCCTCTTGCTTCTCTTTCATGTTCTCGTAGCGGGAGATCATGATCCGCTGTGCCTGGGGAGAACCTGCCCCGTGCATCGACTCCGTAAGATACCCGACCGCCGCCGTGCCCAGCGTGATATTCTCGATGAGCCTTAGTATCCGCATGCGATCAAGGGTCGGGACATCAGCCCTTCCCCTGAAATACTTGTTTACCCATTTGCCGCATTCAGGAGAGGTGAAATCCTTCTCGGACGGCATCGTGACGAGCAGCCCCCCCGCGATGTCCTGCGCAAGACGTGCGATCTCGTAAGGAAACCTCGTCACATTCTGCTTGTGCACGTTGGCGAGCAGCGTGTCGACCGCGTATGTGCCGCTCGGCTCCCTGTGCCCCTCGGACGCACAGGCCATGCACCCGCAGTAGAGCGTCTCGTTCAGGTGGTTCATCTCGATGATCTTATCCTTCACGTGTGAGGTCTTCTCGATCCCGTTGTATTCCGCGACCGTCTGGGCAGCGCCTATGAGCACGTCTCCCACGCCGACCTTGCATGCGTAGCTCTGGCGATGATAGGAAGCGAATCTCTCCACCAGTTGGCCCGCAAACTCATACTCTCTGAACATGAACACGCGCTCCCACGGCACGAAGACGTCGTCAAAGACGATCAGTGCCTCATGCCCCCCGAAGAGCACGTTGCCCGTGTCGATATCTCCGTCTTCAAGTTTTCTCGTGTCGCACGACTGCCGCCCCATGACGAAGAGGACACCGGAAGCGTTGCTTGGGACAGCAAATGCCACCGCGTAATCCTGATCTTCTTTTCCCAGGGCGATGGTAGGCATGGCGATGATCTCGTGAGAATTGACGGCGCCAGTCTGATGGGCCTTGGCGCCCCTCACGACAATCCCGTTTTTCCTTTCTTCCAGTATTCTGAGGAAGAGATCCGGATCCGCTTGCTTGTGCGGCGCCAAGGACCTGTCGCCCTTCGGGTCGGTCATCGCCCCGTCGCAGGTGAGGTCCCTTTCCTGCACGTAGCGGAGGTATTTCAGGAAGCGCTTATAGTAGTTCGTGCCGTGTTTCTCATCTATATTGTAGGTGACGATGGAGAGCGCGTTGAGGGCGTCCGTGCCGACGCACCTCTGAAAGCAACATCCCGTCTCCCGACCGAGCAGCCTCCCCATCTTGCTCTTGTTTATCAGATCGTCGATACCTTGGTGGACATGGGTGAACCGATTGACCTTCCTTCCCGTCAGATGGGACCGGGCGGTCATGATCGCTTCGAACTCGGGCCGGAGGGCTAATTCGTAAGTCTTGGCCACGGCGTTCATCGAGGGGCGGATAATGGGATGATCGACGACGTTCTCTATCCTCTCGCCGAACATGTAGACGACCAGATTCAGCTCCCTCAGACTCTCCTCGTATGCCTGCGGCGTCATCATGGGACCGACCCTTTTAGCGTCTTAATATCGGCTGGTTAAGAGCAATCTCTCCTCCCCTCCCCGGGCCGGACGGCCCGGGGAGGGGAGGAGAGGGAGGACTAACTACTTCTAACCCGCGTAACCTAAGCCCTATCAGCGAATAGCTAGTGCGCTTACCGGTGAACCGGTTGCGCCCTCCAGAGGAATGGGCGAAAAAACAAACAAGAATTCATACACCTTATCTTTGGCAAGTTCCCGCAAATCGAGGTTCTGGAGTTGCCCGATTCCATTGACGCATTCCATGAAGCTGTGCGCCGGAAAAGGATAGTCTGCGTCTTCCCCGGGGACGGCATCGAGGGCCGGCCAGGTATCCCCTCCTACTATGCTCACCTCCTTACTGACAAGGTACTTGAGACCCTTGACGCCCACGCCGGGACAGCCTTCATTGTAAACTTTGGGATCCCCATCCCACAGTTCAATCCATCCGGTATTGAATAAGACCGCGTCTCCCTTCTTGATGGGGGCGATCCCTGCCTTCTTGATGCAGGCCTCTATGTCGGCGACGGTGATTATCTCACCCTTCTTCATCGTCTTGACGCCTCTTAACCCTGCCACGTCGATCAGGACGCCCCTCGTTATGTAGGGCACCAGTTTCTCCGGGCCGAGGTGTTTGAGTCCGTGGGCATTTTCCGCAGAATTCTGATTGAACGCATGACCATTGTACCATCTGTACACCCCCTGGCTGTCTCTTAAGCCAATGTGGCCCAGACCGTCAAATTGAGTCCCTACCTGCGAAATTTCCCCGACCAGAAATTCGTCATTCCATACGATTCCCTGCTTTCCATATGGGCCTCCGGCGGGGCATCCGGGGATAGTCAGGCTATAGGTGCGTCCCCACGGAAGCGGCATGTGATTGGTATAGGGTTTGGTAAGCTTGTAGATTTGCCCGGTCTTGGGTATCTTGAGGGCGCCCATGACTACGCCTGGAGTTATGAGATTATTGGCGCCTCTCTCATCATCTGCCCCATACTTGGAGGGCCACCATTTCTCCGGCAACAGGCCTGCCGCTTCTCCGGCACTGCTCGTTCTTGTGTCCGTCCCGACAAGAAATGCTGCCAGGAACATTGCCGCAAAAACAACCACCAAAATCCCGACCCCTGTTTTCGCCTTCATAGATTTTACCTCCCCATTATTCTTAATAGAGTCTGTCACGCTGGCAGCTTGCGCCCTATCAGGCTGTCCCAACTGTTGTTCTCCCCCCCCTTCTGCCTGGCCGCCTCCGGAATCGGCTTGGCGGCAAACTGCACCTTCTCGATGGGTGTGCCGACCACTTCGATGCCTTTCATGCTTCCGAGGCCTTTTTCATGGGCCTTCCTGATGTGACCGATGGCAGCGGCGTCGAACCCCATGATAGTGCTTCCCACCGCGTCCACGGCCACATAATCGGGACCTGCCACGATGGTATTCAACAATTTCGCGTCTACCGCGAGAGGTCCCAGGCCCTCGCCGGCATAGATTCCGGTCACGATCCCGTAGTGTGACTTGATCCGGTCCCTGACCATGGCCGTCATGTCGACGATGACATCGGCGATGTTCGAATGGGGAAGGCCGGACTTGTAGCTTCCGTACACCTTATTCGCCGGAAGACCGATAAAATTCTTCATGGTCATTGAGGTTCCTGCCCACATATGGGTCTTCATAGGGGCGATGCTGACCAGAGTATCGACCTTGTCAACGATATCGAATATCGCGTACTGGGGGAGCGCAAGTGCCTTCCGGGGCTTTATCGTTTTGTAAGGGGTGCCGTCAAGATAGAGGATCTCTACGTCCGGGTCCTTCAGTGCAGCAACGCCTGTCTCGTAGCCTGCTTCCTGGAAAAAACTGTGGCAATTACTGGCGTTGCTCTCGGCGATTATGACCTTCCTGGCGCCCTGTTCCCTCGCTATTTTGGCCGTGACGATGGCCACCCGGGGGTCGCTGATCGTTGCTATGGCCCGGCCCGTTGAATATTCAGGCAAGAGAAAGAATCCAAGATGCGGCGTCTGTACGACGTTGACCTTGATAAGAACCCTATCCCCCGCTTTTACGGGAAGCCCGCCCGTGAGCTTAACAGCGCTTCTCACCATTCTTTCGATCTCGGCCATGGTATCTGGTTTCCAGTTGAGCTCCATCAATCCCAGCTTTTGGGTCGATTTTGCCGTGTCATCTCCCCAAACCGACATGTCGAAGTTGCAGCTCGACCCCAGGTCCATGTCGCTTTTCATGACTGCGACAACCGATTTTGTCTGCGCCTTGAGTATGCCCGGCATACCACTCAAAGCTGCGGCCCCCGCGATTACCGCTGTGGTTTTTATGAAATCCCTCCTATTTATCTCTTCCATGACGCCTCCTCCTTTGGTAGTTTAAGTGACGTAACCCCTACTGCCCGAAACCCAACCAGCAGCCAAGAACCAGATTCAAGTCGTAATGCCGTCCCTCCAGATACCCATCTCGAAATACCTGTTCTCTTCGGTATTGGTTCGCACCTCTCCGCTCGCGACCTTGAGTATCAGATCCAGCAGATCCTTCGTCAGCGTTTCCATGCTCGTTCCGCTCATGAGCACACCGGCATCGAAATCGTTCCATTTCTGCTTGCGTTTATAAATGTCGCTGTTGGTGGTCACCCGAAGCACCGGTGCCGCAAATCCTCCCGGAGTGCCCCGTCCGGTTGTGAAGAGAATCAGTGTGCAGCCTGCGGCGACCTGACCGGTAATGCTCACCAGGTCGTGCCCGGGCGCTTCCAACAGATTAAGGCCTGGGACTGCTATTCGCCCGCCGAAGCGGACAATGGCCGCCACCTTTGATTTGCCTCCCTTCTCCGTGCATCCCAGGGATTTTTCTTCGAGCGTGGAAAGCCCGCCCGCGTAGTTCCCCGTCGTGGGGTTCTTGCTCACATCGATGCCGTATTTCTTGTAGTAGGCTTTAAAGTCGGTGATCAGCTCGACTGCGTCGCCGAATACCTTTTCGTCGATTGCCCGATCCATGAGGATCTGCTCGGCGCCGAACATCTCAGGCACTTCGGTCATCACCGACGTGCCTCCCTGGCTGGTAAGGATATCGGTAATCTCCCCCACGAGAGGATTCGCGGTCAAGCCGGAGAAGCCGTCCGATCCTGCGCAGTTCGTGCCGATAGTAAGATTCGATATGGGAACGGGCTCTCTTTGATAGGTCAGGGCCTGGCGGTGCAAATCTCGCAACAGCATGAGCGATGTCTCGAATTCGTCTTCGACGTCCTGAAAAACGACAAACTTGGTGCGCGTCGGATCGAACGTCCCAAGGCTGGGCTTGAAGGATTCGAGGTCATTGATCTCGCACCCCAGACCGACAAAAAGAACGCCCGCTGCATTGGGGTTTTTCGACATACCGGCAAGGATCGACCTCGTATAGGACAAATTGCGGCCATCCTCGGCGCATCCGCATTCGTGGGTCAAGGGGATGAAGCCGTCGAAATTGGCAGACACCGGCATCTCTTCGTTCGCGATGGCCGCCAGTTTCTGTAGGGGGCCGTTGACACAGAAGACCGTGGGGATGATATAGACGTAGTTTCGAATCCCGACGCTCCCGTCGTCACGCTTGTAGCCATTGAACGTCAATTCACTCCGAACTATCGGAGTCACGACAGGTGCATGCTCCGGATGGTATTCATAGGAGAGCGAAGCAGTGAGGGCCGATCTGATGTTGTGAACGTGCACCCACTCCCCTTCTCCGATGTCGCGCGTCGCTAGACCGATCGGGTAGCCGTACTTGTAAACGGTCTCGTCTTTCTTGATCTCCTTCAGGGCAATCTTGTGGGGAACGGGGATGTCGTCCCTCACGATAATGCTTCTTCCTCCGATATCTATGGCCTCCCCTTTCGCAAGTTGTCTGGCAGCCACTGCAACGGAGTCTTTTTCATTAATGACGATCACATCACGGGTCAGTTGCATGCTTCACCTTCCTTCCTTCACAGCTAGTCAGAGTAAAGCGTCCCATGCCCAAGCCCCTTAGGGACTACTTGTTGACAAGCTTGGACGGCACGAATGCTATCACCAGAGCCGCCCCTATGAACGCGGCAGCCGCGAGCACGTACATGCCGGAATCCGTGCTGTGCGTCAGATCCGTGAGCCAGCCGACCAGATAGTTGCCGAGGAACCCGGAAAGGTTGCCTATGGAGTTGACGACGGCAATACCGGCGGCCGCGGCGGTGCCTGCGAGAAAGGCAGTCGGGAGAATCCAGAACACGGGTAGCGCGGATAGGCTTCCGGCCATGGCGAGGCTGAGGGCCACCATGGCAAGGACAGTGTTATGCCCGAAGACCGCGCTGAAAATTAGGCCTACGCAGGCGACCGCAGCGGGGATCGCGCAATGCCAGCGTCGTTCCTGACGTTTGTCCGAACTGCGGCTGATCAGTATCATGCCGATCACGCCTGCGGCAAAGGGAATGGAAGTCAACAGGCCGACGTTGAGCACGCTTTTGACGCCGGTCGCCTTGATAAGGGTGGGCATCCAAAAGGTCGCCCCGTACATGCCCATCAGGAGGCAGAAGTATATGAAGCTCATGAGCCATACCATGCCGCTCCCGAAGGCATCGCGCAGCGAATCTCTCTGTTTTTCCCGCGACTCTGCTTCGATATTCTTCTTGAGGAGTTGTTTCTCGTCTCCCGACAACCAACCGGCTTCGCTGATCCTGTCATCGAGATAGAAGTAGACAATGATGCCCACGACGATAGCGGGAAGCCCTTCCAGCATGAATAACCATTGCCATCCGGCGAGGCCGTATTTCCCGGCCAGCGACTGCATGATCCACCCGGAGATCGGTCCGCCGACAACGCCGGAGACCGGATTCGCGGCTATGAGCAAGGCGACCATCCTTCCGCGCCAGTGCGAAGGATACCAGTAGGTAAGGTAGAGGATAATGCCGGGAAAGAAGCCTGCTTCGGCGATACCGAGGAGAAAGCGGAGGCCGTAGAACATCAGCGGCGTGGTCACGAACATCGTCGCAGCAGAGATGATCGCCCAGGAGACCATGATGCGCGTAATCCATTTTCGGGCGCCGACACGGTGGAGAATGATATTGCTGGGGACTTCGAAGAAGAAGTAGCCGATGAAGAAGAGGCCCGCACCGAGTCCGTAGATGGTATCGTTGAACTTCAAATCCTGAAGCATCTGGAGTTTGGCAAAGCCAACGTTGACACGGTCGACGTAGGCGATGATGTAGCAGAGGAAAAGGAAGGGCATCAAACGCCAGGTGACCCTTGCATAGGTCTTCTTTTCAAAAGATTCATCAGTGCCGCAAGGCGTGCTGATACTAACGCTTTCTTCCGGCATGGCCTTTCTCCTTTGTAGTGGACTTCCAGCCATTCACAAGATTTTCACTGTGTATCTCAGTCGTCCCGCATGTATGCATCCTGCCTGCATGCCGCTTCAGTCTCCGGACTGGCATTTGTTCAGCAAGCGCTGCCAGTCTTCATCCACCCGTGTTTGAAAGTGCAGATAGTCGCTATCCAATGTTTTCTTGAACCGGTGCTGATGTTTCAAGTAAGCATCCACACCTATCTTGTCTGGCATGGGACTTAGCTGCCAGATTTCGCCGTCGAATACTTCATACAGCGGAAATATGCGGCTCTTGACGGCCTGTCTGGCAACCTCGACAGTCAATTCAGGTGCGTGCCGCCAGCCGGTCGGGCATGGGGCAAACAAATGGATAAAACGTGTGCCTTTCATGTCCTTCGCCTTTTTGACCTTGCCCTTTAGATCCTCCGGTGCGCCGATACTGGCAGTGGCTGCGTAGGGAATGGCGTGGGCCGCCATGATTCCTACGATATCTTTCTTCTTCTGCCCCTTCAAGGCTGAGTTCGGTGTGGTGGTGGTCCACGCGCCGGCCGGTGTTGCCGAGGAACGCTGGATACCCGTATTCATGTAACCTTCATTGTCGTAGCAGATGAAAAGGATATCGTCGTTTCTTTCCGCCGCGCCGGAAAGGGCCTGCAAGCCAATATCAAAGGTACCGCCGTCACCCGCCCAGGCCAGGACGGTCGTATGGTCGTTGCCCTGAATACTCAAACCGGCCTTTACGCCGGCGGCGACGGCTGCTGTGGATGCAAAAGCGACCGAGATCACCGGCACGGTCAAACAGGTGTAAGGGTAAATACCGATGAGGGTGGACCAGCATCCGGCTGGCATCACCACAATCGTATCCTCACCCAAGGCCCACAGGGTCTGCTGCATGGCCAGTGTTGCACCGCAGCCCGGGCATCCGTAGTGACCGGGGGTGAACAGATCTCTTTTCCGGCCGGCGTGTTCACTCACGGCAGCACCTCCGCCCAGAGCGTTGAGCCGGCTTCGGCTGCTGTTCCGTCTCCGAAAATCGCTTGCCGTACCAGCGGGACAATTGTCTCAACGGAGATATCGTTTCCACCGACGCCGGCGACGAAGCCTGTCAATCTTACGTCCTCATGGCGGTCAAACAGGATTGCTTTCAACTCCTGGGCCACGATGCCCTCAGCGCCGAAAGAAACATCCCGATCGATGACTATCACATGTCCGACATTTGCTGTCGCTTTTTCAAACCCTCCGCGGGGAAACGGCCGGATCATCGCAAGCCTCAGGCTGCCAACCTTTAAGCCTTCTTCCCGCAACCGGTCGACTGCCAGCCGCATAGCGCCGGTGGCAGTGCCGATGCCGATGATACACACATCGGCATCTTCGGTTTGATATGCTTCCACCGTTGGATGCAAGCGGCTAAAATAGCCGCAAAATCTTACCGCCGCCCGGTCCCAAAGCTTTTCCAGCGAAAGGGTGTCACAATGTCGTTTGTATTTAATAGAGGTAAACAGGTCTGCTCCGCACACATTGCCAAAGGTTTTGGGATCATCCACATCCAGCTTGCTCGAGGGCTGATAAGAAGGAAGGAAAATATCCACCGCCTTCTGATCCGGCACGTCCACAGGCTCGGAAGTGTGGGTCAAGTAAAACGCGTCCATATTAATCATGACCGGCAAGAGCGCCTGTTCGGCAACATTGTAAGCGATCAAAATGGCGTCAAGCACATCCTGGGCATCGGCACAATAATACTGGCCCCAGCCGGTGTCGCGCTGCGCCAGCGAATCGGTATGGTCGCAATAGAGGTTCCAGGGAGGGGCCAAGGCACGGTTGCAGTTGACCATCACGACCGGAACACGCGCCCCGGCAGCATAATGCAGCATTTCATGCATGTAGACCAGACCCTGGGAGGAGCTTGCCGTAAAGGCCCTCGCGCCCGCCAGGGAAGCCCCGATACAACTGGCCATGGCTGAGTGCTCAGACTCCACCGGCATGTACTTCGCGTTCAGTTCGCCCCGACCGATTATGTCGGACAGATTCTCAACAATAACGGTCTGAGGGGTAATCGGGTACGCCGATATTACTTGAACCCGGGCCAGTTTTACGGCCAGGGCAGCGGCTTCGGTCCCCATCACGACTTTCTTCATCCGCTTATTGTCTCCATCGTCACAACCCCCCGGGGGCATTCATACGCACAGATGCCGCATCCCTTGCAGTGGTACTCATCGACTATAACGGCGGTCTTATCTTCGTCCAGTTTGATGCTGGCGTCAGGACAAAACGAGACACATTGCAAACACAGATCACAGGTGCCGCAGGACAGGCAGCGCTCCGCCTCGTGCAGCGCCCGCTCGTGGTTCCACGCTCCCTCTTGCTGAGCTTCTGCCTCCGCGACAGGAGCGGACGACGAAAAGTGCTCAATCTTAATATCGTCCGTGTTCACCGTCTGCGGGAGCAGATCTGGGTTCGGTGGTGCGAGCCCCTGTTGCCCCGAGCACATGGCAAGACGGTTGAAGGCTTTCTGGGCCGTCAGACGGCCGGCGGCAATGTAATGGGCGATCATGGGCGCCTTAAATGGTTTGAGGTTTTGCGATAGTCTTGGTGCGATGATGTCGCTATTTGCGGCTTCATCATCAAATGGATTGACCCCGACCGCGCCGACGGGTGCGCGAAGATCTTCCGAAACGCCGGTCGGATCTAGAATGATAAGGTCAGCTTTTGACACCACGTTGCCGGGTGCGTCAAAATCGACCACAACGCCGGTTTCAAGTTTGATATCGGCAAGACGGATCAAACGGCTGATTTCATCCGCCAGCACCTGGGAATCGACTTTTTCCGGTGAAAGATCAACAAGCGCTCCGCCAGCCTGGTTGCGCGGGTCTAAAACAACAACCTGGTGCCCCCAGCAGCCTAAATAGAATGCACAGGACAGCCCCAAGGGGCCGGAACCTATGACCGCTACCTGTTTACCCGTTTTCTTGCCCTTCTCAATCGTTACGTCTGTGCCGAGATCAGCCAAAAACCGCTCGATTTTTTGGATGGATATGGTCCGATCGATTTTTCTCCGAACACATCTTGCCTGGCAGGGGTGATAGCACAGGCGGCCGGTCAGACGGGGCAACGGGTTATGGGCGAGCAGCAGGTCGAGGCCACTTTGAATGCGCCCATTTTTTAGGGCATTCAGATAAATCGGAATCGGAATGCCGGCCGGACAGTTCTGGCTACAGGGTGCCAGTTTATTCGCGACCACCGGTGTTAGATAACGCCAGTCGCCGGTCTGGTTCCAGGCCATGGTGCCGATGGTTGACGGCATTATCGGAAGTTCTGACAGACTTTCGATTCCTTTTCTAGACTGCATCAACATTTCCCGATATCTTGAATACTGCCTGATATCCCGCTTCGGCGGCAGCCATGTTCTGTTTAGGATTTGCCGGCACGCCTGTCTCAATGGCTTCCAGAAGGTTTAAAAGCGCAAGGTCGCCAGCCAACCGGGCAAAAGCACCGATCATGACGGTGTTTATGACAGGGGCCGTCTTTGAGCCCAACCCGTACTTAAGCGCTATTTTAGTGGCATCCACGCCAGCCACCCGAAAGGAACCTTCTATGGGGATGGGGGTCTGGTTTTCACAATCTTTGTAATTGAGCAGGATCAGCGCCCCCGGCTTAGCGCCTTGAGCTACATCCACTTTATGGAGCAGAGAAGAATCCAATACGATGACCGCCTCGGGATGTTTAATTTCTCCGCGTTCGACAATAGGAACGCTATCCAGCCTGACAAACGCGGAAACAGCCGCCCCTTTTCGTTCCATACCGAAAAACGGGAATGCCTGAACGCAGAGCCTCTGTTTAAAATAGGCGTTGGCCAAGATTTTTGAAGCGACAACAACGCCCTGTCCCCCTCTTCCATGAAACCGAATACCAACCATTTCAATTACCCCTACGCTGCGAATGGTGCCTGTTATGTTTACGGCTCGCGAAATGAACTTGAAATGTTTCGGGCCGTTTCTGATACTAATCTCGCAAACGTTTCGCCGGTTTTTACGGCTACCCGATTTTTCGGAGCTGAAATACTGATGGCCGCCACACACTCTCCATTGGGGCTCAGTACCGGTGCGGCAACACAGTAAACCCCCACAAGGGTTTCCTCATCGTCGACGGCTATCTTGCCGACCCTGACCTTTTCGATTTCTCGAATCAGCGCGTCTACGGAGCCAATAGACCTCTCGGTTCGTTTTTTGAGCGCATTTTTCCGGCCGTAAATCTGCCGGATATCCTCATCACTCATGTGTGAAAGAAATATCTTGCCGGTTGCGGCACAGTGACCGGGGAATCGTGCGCCAGCTGATATTGAAATGCGAAGCATCTCTTCCGATTCCAATCGGAAGATGTAACGGATTTCATTATAGTCCCACACGGCCGCGTTAACCGTTTCCTTGCACCTTTCGTGGAGATCCATAAGAAAGGGGGCCATGGCGTTGCGAAGGTATTTTTCCCTTTTGGAGACCATTCCGATTTCCAACGTCCGGACACCGAGACCGTACATTTTCGTATTATTGTCCTGATAGAAGAATTTTCGTGCCTTAAGGGTGCTGAGGATTCGATGAACCGTTCCTTTACCCATCCCAAGTTTCTGGCTGATCTCCGTAATGGACAGATTTCGGCCCTCGTCGAGCGCCAGTTCCAGAATTAAAAGCGCCTTTTCAAGTGAGGTCACCTGGTAGTTATTAGCGGGACTTGGCTGAATTCTCGATTTTAATGGCTTCGATTTCACGGCGCAATCTTCCCTCTCTGAATGTTCTGTAGGACGAAATATACCGCTGTGTATATTTTACTATACAGAAAGATATAGTCAAGGAAAATGTTCTATATATTTAAGTTCAAATTCTAATATACGGAACACTGACCCGTATTGTATTTTTGTATTCAACGGTCTCTGCGTATTCCGAACCAAATTAGCTACCCATTATGATAAGCCCGGCCACCTGTTACGGACCATTCCCGCCACGCCTCCTCATTGGTCCGTTTGAGGACGGCCCCCTCTCCCACGCCCTCAGTTTCATCGCAGGATCGTCCAGGGTGCGTTTTCTCACCGGGGGCTGGGCTATCCACCTTCGGATTCTTGACAAACCTACACAGTAAGGCTTCTCTGTATTGCCTGCGACAGAAAAACGTCAAAGCCATTACCGAAGACCCTGGATTATCCCCAGTAACGTCAGCACTGTTGAAGGGATACTCAGTTCTTTCTGCTTGCCTCCTTGGGACGAAGGCGTAGCGTTTTAAGGCCGCGATGACAAAGGTGGCGCCCACGCGCCCGGCCGCCCCATTTTCCGGTTGATCTTACCCGCGCTATTTAGTAAACTCATGTTAAGTAGTCCGGTATACTCTTCGCGACATTTTGCCTTTTAGGATTGTTCCGCATGCGCCGCTACCTCATTTTTGCCGTTGCCGGTTTAGGGCTGCTCATGTCTTCCATTGACGCTACAGTGGTGGCTGTCGCCTTCCCCAGATTTATCGAGGATTTCGGCGCCACCATTCTCTGGGCCGCGTGGACCATTTCGATCTACTATATCGCGGTGACCATGTCGATGCCCCTCGTGGGGAACTTGAGCGACAGCTTCGGCCGGAAACGGGTTTTTCTGATTTCCCTCGGTCTGTTCACCGGCAGCTCTCTTGCCTGCGGCCTTGCGCCCAACATCCACGCCCTGATAGGATTCAGGTTCATCCAGGGCATCGGGGGAGCGGCCTTCCTCCCCACCGCATCGGGGATCGTCAGCGACTACTTCCCGGAAAACCGGGAGAGGGCGATTGGCCTTTTTACGAGCATCTTCCCCATAGGGGGCCTTATCGGCCCGAACCTTGGAGGATGGATCGTGAGCCGCTATTCCTGGCGCTACATCTTTTATATCAATCTGCCCATCGGCATCGTTCTGATGGCTTCGATCATGATGCTGCTTCATGACTCCAGGGCCATATCCCGTCCCCGCATAGACCTTGCCGGGGCCTTCTTCATGAGCGGAGGCATACTCTTTCTCATGTTCGGCCTGAACTTCATCGGGGAGAGCCTCGGAGCCCGCTCCCTCCTCTTTGCCGGGGTCTTTTTGGGCTTGAGCTTTTTCTCGCTCTTCTTATTCTTCCGTCAGGAGCGGAAGGAAACACACCCGATCATGGACTTTACCCTGCTCAGGTCGACCCCATTTCTGGCGGCAAACATCCTCAATATGGTTTTGGGCGCGGGAGTTTTCGGGATCTTCGCTTTCGTGCCTTTTTATGCGACGTCGGTGCACAAGCTCTCGACATTGATGAGCGGTATGATTCTGACTCCCCGGTCCATAGGGATTATTCCCGCCTCCGCCGTCACCAGCTTTCTGCTCAGGAGATGGGGCTACCGGCGGCCCATTATAGTGGGATTGAGCCTCGCCGCTTTTTCAACGATCCTTCTCGCACCCGGCCGGTTATGGGAAATAATGGGCATGTGGTTCAGCATCGTGGAAATCCTGTCGTTCCTGGTACTGCTGACGGGGATCGGGATGGGCATCATGCTCCCCGCCGCGAATAACGCCTGCATTGAATTGCTGCCGGAGAAGGTGGCTACCATCGTGGGGCTTCGGGGGATGTTCAGGACCGTGGGAGGGGCGCTGGGGATATCGTTGATTACCTTTATCCTCCACACAAGCGCCAACCCGGTGAATGGCTTCCGGGTCACCTTCACCTTTTTCGGTCTTAGCCTCTTGGTCGCAATCCCCCTCGTGTTCTTTATGCCCGCAGGGAGAATGGAAAGAGGATAGGCGTTTTCTATAGCGATCATACTGCGAGAGCCGCGCCGGAAGAGAGTGAGTCAAGAATATGATTTATTAACATATTTTTTGTCTTGACAGACTCCTATCCATGATGATAAAAAGATTTGTATAGAAAACATGTATAATGCCCCCGTACTAAGAAAAGGAATCGAGATATTGAGGTTGGTCACCCGGACAAATGAGCCGCTGGGCGTGAGCGACATCTCTCGCAGACTCGCCATTGTCAAAAGCACGACGCTAGGCATACTCAAGGCGCTCGAAGAGGAGGGTTTCCTTGTACAGGACAGGATGACAAAAAAATATGTCCCGGGGACCACCCTTTTTGAATTTTCGAGGAATGTCCTGAGGAGCATGGAGCTGTCTTTTGTGGCGAAGCCGTTTCTCGAAAGACTTGCGGAGCAGGTGGACGAGACGGTCATCCTGGTGGCCCGGGAGCATGAGAACACGTACCGCGTCCTCGAGGTGAGCGAGCCGAAGAAAGAGCTGAAGATCACGGTCCCCGTGGGCACGCGTTTCCCCCTCTATGCGGGCGCCCTGATGAAGATTTTTTTCACTCAGATGACAAACGAGGATATTGCCCGTCTTGTGGGGGAGAATCCCCCACCGAAATATACGGACCACAGCGTGACCGGGCTCGGAGACCTGCTGGGTCAGGTGGATCAGGCCCGGGAGCGTGGGTACGCTACCGACCTTGAAGAGTACCGGAAGGGGGTACGGGGCCTCTCGGTGCTCGTGTTCCGGGGCAGCCGCGCCTGTGGTGCGATTTCGATCTTCGGTCTCGCCGGCTCTATGGAGGACCAACGGTTGCCCGACATAATCCTCCATATGAAGGACGCGGCCCGGTTGATCAGCAGGAAACTGACGCTCATGGCGGAGAATCCGGGCACACCCGATGGCCCGGTCGATCCTCCCGGATGCGGATCGAGCGAAGCGAGGTGAGGAGGGACGACCCGCAAGCGGGTGCGCCGATGCGGCTTGCGCCGCTGGAGGGGGCGCTGAGCCAGCGGGATAAACGCTTTTGTGAGGGGGGAGGCTCCATCCGGCTCTGCCGGTGGAGGGGGCGCTGAGCCCCAAATATAGGTACCTTAATTCACGCGGGAAGGAGCATATTGGATGAAGCACCGTAGCGGTATACCTTATATTTACTGAAAGGGGGTATTATGCAAAACAAGAAGCAGTTGGAAAAAATCGTGGGCAAGCAGAACATAAGCGACGCGAAAGAGACGCTGGCCAAGTATGCGCGCGACCACAGCCTGGTTCCTCCGGCAATGCCCGATCTTGTCGTGCAGCCGAAAAACGCCGAGGAAGTCGGGGCCGTCGTGAAGTGGGCTAACGAGCACGACATTCCCTTGATCCCTGTCAGCTCGGGAGTCCATTTCTACGGTTGTACGATACCGAAGCAGGGCGGAGTCGTCGTAGACCTGACCAGGATGAACAAGATCTTTGAGGTCGACGATTACAACCGGAGGGTGAGGATCGAGCCGGGCGTTACCTGGGGGCAGCTTACGAAAGAGCTGGAGAAGAAAGGCATGAGGATGATCATGCCCCTGTTGCCGCCGGCGAACCGCTCGGTGCTCACCGATTACCTGGAGCGGGAAGTGCCCACAAACACCGTCTACGACTATGGCGAGCCGACGCAGAGCTTCGAGCTTGTCTGGCCGACGGGTGAGGTCTTCAGGCTCGGATCGGCAAGCGTGAACGGTTATCCCGACTCAAAGTCAAAGGGAGCGAACCCTTCCGGTCCCGGTCTCGATTTCTATCGCTTCCTCCAGGGGGCGCAGGGTACCATGGGCATCGTGACCTGGATGAACCTGAAGAGCGAGTTTGCGACGAAGATTGACAAGATTTACTGCGCGCCGGTTGACGACCTTGCCTATGTGCAGGACTTCCTGTACAGGGTGTTGCCGAGGAGAATAGGGCAGGAAGTCGTCCTCCTGAACAACGTGGACCTGGCCGCCATCCTTGCAGAGAATTGGCCGGACGACTTTGAGAAGCTGCGGCTGACACTGCCGCCGTGGTCGCTCATCATGGTGATCAGCGGACTTATGCGCAGGCCGGAAGAGAAGGTGGCGTACGAAGAGCGGTTCCTCAAAGAGGTCATGAGGAACGAGTTCCAGAAGATCAAGCTCACCGACAACCTTCCCGGTTTCCCCGGCGTGGGTCGTAAGCTCTTGTCGCTGCTGCGCAAACCATGGCCCGCGGAGAAAACCTACTGGAAAAACGCATGGAAAGGCGGAGCCCAGAGCCTGTTCTTTATCGCGAGACCGGTTTCCACGCCTGTGTATGTTGACATAGTGGAAGAGGTAGCGGCGAGATACGGCTATCCCATGGCCGACATCGGCATGTATATCCAGCCCATAGAGCACAACCGCGCGGCTCACGTGGAGTTCACGTTCTTCCACGACCCGGACGATGCAGACGAAAAGGCCGCGATTGCGGGTCTTTATCGGGAGGCGGCGAAGGTCCTGATGAATGAAGGGGCATTTTTCTCGAGACCTTACGGGGAGCTGGCCTCGATGGTATACGAGAGAGCCGCGGGCTATACGACGGCCCTGAAGCGGGTAAAGAAAGTCTTCGATCCGAAGAATGTCCTGAACCCCGGAAATCTCTGTTTCTAAGGAGGATATGATGCCAAAAGATCGCTTTGACACACCGAAAAAGCCGGTCGCCCTGGATGTGACCGATTTGAGCAATTTTGCCTATGACATGAGCCGCTGCATCAAGTGCAAGGGATGCTACTGGGTAGAGCACACCTACATGCCCGGCGTGCGGTTCAGCACGAGATGTCCCAGCAATGTGTGGAATGATTTTGATGCGTACGGCGCCTTCGGCAAGTGCAGGATCGGGCTTGCCGTACTCGAGGGAAAGCTTCAGTGGACGCCCAAGCTGCTCGAGATCATCTATGCCGACCCCCTCTGCGGCGCATGCGACGTGGGCTGCAAGAGGAACCTCGATCTCGAGATAGAGCTGACCCTTGAGGCCTTAAGGATAAGGGCCGTTAAGGACGGCGCCGGCCCTATGCCCGCGCATAAGAAGGTGGCGGATAACATCGCGAGCGTACACAATCACTTTGGAGCGCCGCCCGCGAACCGGAAAAAATGGATCACCAAAGGCATAAAGGTGGCCGACAAGGCAGAGACGCTCTACTTCGCCGGCTGCTCCGCATCGTACCGGAACCCCGAGATCGCCCAGGCGACCGCGCGGATATTGAACGGCTCGGGCACGCCTTTCATGATGTTGTCCGATGAGCGGTGCTGCGGCAACATGGTCTATTCGGTCGGTATGATCGACCAGGCGCGGAAGATCGCGAAGACCAATATGGAGATGGTCAGGGCGACCGGGGCGAAAAGGCTCGTCACCGCCTGCGCCGAGTGTTACAGGACGTGGAAGGTCGATTATCCGAAGATGCTCGATATCCCGACCAGCCAACTGGGCTTCGACGTCGTCCATCTCGTGGAATACGCGGATGAGGCGCTCATTGCCGGTAAGCTGAAGCTCACGAAGCCGCAGGATACCAGGATGACGTACCATGATTCATGCGGCATAAGCAGGCTGGCCGACCCCTGGACCCCCTGGAAAGGGACAAGGGGCTGGATGGGCATGGTCGAGCCCCGGCTGAAAAGGCGCCGCGGGACCACCGGACTCTATGCGCAGCCGAGGAACCTGCTTGGCGCTATCCCCGGCGCTCAGGTAGTGGAAATGCCCCGTATAAGGGAAAACGCCTTCTGCTGCGCCGCCGGGCGTGGGACAAAGGCTGCGTTCCCGGACCTGGCGGACTCCTCCGCGAAGCTGCGGTTGGAAGAGGTGAGGGAAGTGGGCGCCGAGGTGCTCGTCTCCGCGTGCCCCTGGTGTAAGAATAATTTCGGCCAGGCGGTGAGGGAGAACGGCGACGCCGTGAAGGTGATGGATATCTCGGAAGTTATTCTTGCTTCGATGTAACGGTTGGGGGGACACTCCTCTCGCCCCTTGTTCTTCGGAGGGGTGTCCCCCCTCCAGATTTATCCCAAGGAGGGACGCATGCCTATATCGAAAGAAACATACAATGCATTGGAAGCGGTGGTAGGCGAAAAATATATATCCGATGACCCTGCCATCTGTGAAGGATACAGGTCGGGACCCGGAGGCTATGAGGCCGGATGCGGCTACGAGAGGGTAATGACGACGATCCCCCAGATCGTTATCCTGCCCCGGAACACGGAAGAGGTGCAGAGGATCGTCAGGATCTGCAACCGCTACAAGGTGCCCTATGTGCCTTACAGCACCGGCTTTTACGGACCGCGCTCCCACTGCCACGTGGAGAATGAGCTCCTCATCGACCTGAAGCGTCTGAATGACTATGAGATCGACGAGAAACACCTCTATGCGGTAGTCGGCACGGGCGTCATCTATTCGCCGTTTCAGGAAGAGGCGTTCAAGCACGGCGGCTACGGCATTATCGGCGGCGGCGGCGCGCAGGCCTCCGTCATCGCGAACCTGATAGGCGACGGCTGGTCGCCCCTGTCCCACAGGGTAGGGCTGCCCCACCGGAGGATACTCGGCACCGAGCTTGTCCTGCCTGATGGAGAGCTCGTGCGGATGGGTTCTTTGGCCGTGGGAGACGACCCTTTCTGGGGCGACGGTCCCGGCCCTGACCTGAGGGGGTTGCTCAGGGGATTTACCGGACTCCGGGGGTGCCTCGGCATCGTCACGAAGATGGCGGTGAAGGTGCTGCCCTTCCAGCCGGAGAGGCTTGAGCCGACGGGCATTGCGCCGAATACGGGCCTCAAGCTGCCTGAGAAGCGCGTGAAATGGATCAACTTCCAGATGCCGACGAAAGAGGCCCAGGTGAAGGGCATGCTCGCCATAGGGCATGCGGAGGTCGGCGGCGCCGTGACGAAGGTGCCCCTCTTCTGGAGGGCGCTCGCCAAGGCGGAGTGCAAGGAAGAGTTCTGGGACCTCTGGGGCAAGGAAAACGAGGACACGATCAAGAATTTCTTCATCCTGCGGGTGCTGCTCATCGGCTTTACCTCGGAGGAGCAGATGGAGTACGACGAAAGGGTGGTCACCGACATCATGACCGAGCTCGGCGGCATACCGAGACCGACCAAGCCGACGGATGAGTCATGGCTCAAGAACGCGGACTCGGCGGGTATGTGGCTCATGACCGGCTCCTATATGTCGGTGGACTACATCATCGAGTCCATGTCTCAGGCGACGGTCCACGGCGAGAGCTACGCGCGGGTGAAGAAGGGCTACACACCGCCGTTGATGCCGGACTACGGCGACCCCGGATGGTTCCAGAGCTTCGAGATGGGTCATCAGGGCTACTCGGAATTCCTCATTTATTGGGACCAGGACGAGGACACCTCGGGGGTCGACCAGTTCTATGTCGATACGTCGAAGATGAACATCAAGGAGCGGTTTTATACGTCGCTCCTCGGACCTCACCAGCCTATGTACCTGACAGGACCGAAGTACGGGCCGAACTACCACCTGTTCATGCTCAAGGTGAAGGACGAGTTCGATCCCCTATGGGTATGCCATCCGCCCGTACCGCTGGCGCATGACGAATTTGTGGAAAGGGCGCCGTGGATGAAGAAGATGAAGGATTGGGAAAGCCCGAAAGAGCTGCCCATGCCGAAATGGTAAGCGCGTAAGAACGGCCGCCCTCGCCGGAATGGAGGAGACGCCCATCTGAAGCCACGCAACCGCGGGCCGGACCTTGTTGAAGGTCCGGCCCGCCTTTTTTGTGTGGCCCGGCCGACCGGCAGTTCACCAGGGGCGCCCGGCCGCCCCTGCCTCTAGCCCACCACCGTCCCCAACTGGAATATAGGAAGGTACATAGCAATGATCAGCCCGCCAAGCACCACCCCGAGGACCACCATAATGGCGGGCTCAAGCAGGGACGTGAGATTTGTGACCATATTGTCCACGTCTTCCTCGTAGAAGTCGGCGATCTTGTTGAGCATGGTGTCGAGCGCGCCCGTCGCCTCGCCTACCTGGATCATTTGAATGGTCATAGGGGGAAAAACACCGCTCTCCTTTAACGGTTCGGATATGCTCTTGCCTGAGCTGATGTCCGCCCGCGCCGTGATGAGCGACTCCTCGATGATCCTGTTGCCCGCCGTTTTCGCCACGATCGTCAGGCTTTCGAGGATCGATACACCGCTTGTCAGAAGAGTTCCCAGGGTCCTCGTCACCCGGGCAACCGATGCCTTCTGCAGGAGGATCCCGATGACCGGTATCTTCAGGACCAGCCGGTCGATTCTCCTCCTGCCGTTGTCCGTCCCGTAATATTTTTTCAGGGCGAAAGCCCCTGCCGCGACGGCTGCGGCGATGTAGAAGATGCTGGCCCTGACGAACGCGCTCAAGCCTATCACTATCTGGGTAGGTAGAGGCAGCGCCTTTCCGAAGCCTGCAAACATACGCTGGAAAACGGGGATCACGAAAAGCAGCAGAACAAGCACGACGCCGACGGCGACCACGATGATGCTTGACGGATAAATAAGCGCGGTTTTCACCTTCCTCCTGAGCTTTTCCGTCTTCTCGATGTAGTGTGCGAGCCGCATCAGGACGGTGTCGAGCATGCCCCCTTCCTCGCCTGCCACGACAAGGTTCACATAAAGCTCATCGAAGCAGTTGGGGTAGTCCTGAAGCGTCTCGGCGAACCGGGCGCCGCCTTCTATCTTCTCTTTCATCGCCGCGGTGATTCCCCTCAAGGTAGCGTTTTCAAGCTGGGACGACAAGGCCTCGAGAGACTGGACCAGCGGCAGGCCCGAGTTGATCATCGTCGACAACTGGCGCGTAAAAATGCCGATCTGCGCCCGTTTCACCCTCCTGTGCAAGCCATGGTGCGACTTTGCCGGCACACCCGCTCTCTTAGCGGCATGAGTGAGGAAAATGCCGTCCTTTCTGACAAGTGCTCTGAGCTGCTCGGTCGACGGGGCGCTGAGAATGCCCTTTTTGACATCGCCCTGCTGATTCCTGCCTTCCCATTCAAATACAGGCATACGCCCCTTTTACCCCCGTTTTCTTGAGCCCTTCCCCGTTAGCCCCTTCCGCCTTTTATGACGGCGTAGAAGGTCATATTCTCCCTCTTTACCAGCATAACGACGCCTTCTTTTGGCCGCACCTTGCTCACTATCTCCCTGAATTCGTCGACATTCCTGACCGGCTTCCTGTTTATCTCCCGGATAATGTCGCCTGCCCTCACGTCGGCTTCATCGGCAGGGCTTCCCTGCTGGATATCGGTCACTATCACGCCTTTTGTATCCTTGATGTTAAGATGGTGTGCGATTTCGGGTGTGACGTTTTGGACCACCAGGCCATAATTCTTATCCACGTCAGGCCCCGTGTTCGCGGCCTCCCGTGTTTCTTCCTTGCCTTCGGTGATCGTGACGTCGACCTCGACAGAAGAGCCGTCCCTCATCAGCCTTATTCTGACCTCCCTGCCGACCGGCGTGGCGGCGACGATCCTCGGCAACTGGTCGATCTCCTTTATCGGCTTTCCATCAAAGGAAACAATCACATCGCCCCTTCTTATGCCGGCCTTCGCCGCCGGGCTGTCCTCCATCACATCCGAAACGAGGGCGCCTTCCAATTCCTTGAGCCCGAAGCTTTTCGCCAGTTCGGGCGTCACCTTCTGGATCACTACCCCCAGCCATCCCCTCACGATCTTCCCGTTCGACTTCAACTGAGGAAGGAGGGCCTTTGCCATATTGACAGGTATAGCAAATCCTATGCCCTGACCGCCGGAGATAATGGCCGTGTTGATCCCCACCACTTCTCCCCTCAGGTTGAAGAGCGGTCCGCCGCTGTTGCCCGGGTTTATGGATGCGTCCGTCTGGATAAAATCATCATAGGGTCCCTGGCCTATAACCCGTCCCTTTGCGCTCACTATCCCCGCGGTAACGGTGTGGTCAAGGCCGTAGGGGTTGCCTATTGCCATGACCCAGTCTCCCACCTCGAGCTTATCCGAGTCTCCCAAAACGGCGACGGGCAGACTGCTTTTCACATTTACCTTGATGAGGGCGATATCCGTCTTCGCGTCCTTCCCTATGACCTTCGCGTCATACTCCTTGCCGTCGCTCAACTTCACCTTGATACTTGTCGCTTTTTCCACCACATGGTTATTGGTCAGAATATAGCCTTCTTTGTCGATGATCACGCCGGAGCCGAGGCTCCTCTGCTTGAATTCCCTGGTCTGCTCATTCCCGAAGAACTTTTCGAAAATATCATCGTTGCCGAAAAAATCCTTGAATGGGTTGCCGAACCGGCCCGGCAGGCCCACGCCTTTCACCACGGTCGTAGTGCTGACGTTGACAACGCTCGGCTTTGTCTCCTTTACAAGCGCGCTGAGGGAAGGGAGGCCTTTCTCAAACGTGACCGGCGGAGGATTCACGGTCGCCTGCGGGACGGCTATCCCGGGGCCGGGCGGCTGCCCTTTCATATACAGAGAGACGGCCGCCGCAACAATCAGCAGCCCCACAATAACATACCATTTCTTGTTTCTCATGCATTCCCTCCGCTTACAGGCAATTTTATGGAAAAGAGGCTTCCTGAAGGGGGATGGCTCTCTACCTCTATGGCCCCCCTGTGGGCCTCCGCAATCCACTTGCTGATGGATAGACCGAGGCCGGTCCCGCTCTCCCGCTTTCTTGCCCTGTCTGCCCGATAGAATCTGTCGAATACGTACTTTATATCTTCCTCCCCGATCCCTACGCCGGTATCTCTCACGTTTATTCTCACGTATCCGTCGTCTGAGGCCGAAGAAATCTCCACTCTTCCGCCGCTGTTTGTGTACTTTATCCCGTTTTCAACTATGTTCCACAGCATCCTGCGCAGCTTCAGCTCATCTCCCTTGAGCCTGGTATCCTGAAGGTCGTCGACGACGAGGGCCACGTCTTTCTTTTCGGCAGAAATCTTCATGCCGACGTAGACCTGAAGTATCAGGTCCTTCAGGTCGATCTCGCTCACGTTGAGCTGCATCTTCCCCGTATCCGCCTTTGACAGGAGGAGGAGGTCGTCGATGATCCGCGACATCCTGTCGATCTCTTCCAGGTGACTCGCCAAAAGCGCCCTGTATTCCTCGGGATCCCTCTCCTTCCTGAGCGCCACCTCGGTGCCCCCCTTGAGGATGGTCAAAGGCGTCTTCAGCTCGTGGGAGACGTCGATGCTGAACTGGTTGATCCTCTGGAACGCGTCGCGGAGCCTCGATATCATTGCGTTGAACGTCTCGGCCAGCTTTCCCAGCTCGTCCCTCCTCGCCCCGATATCGATATACTCCTCAAGGTTGCGGGAGGATATCTTTACTGCCGCCCTCCTGATCTTGTCCACGGGTTTCAGCGCCTTCTTGGCCATGAGATAGCCGACGCCTATGGTAAGGCTGACGGAAGTGATGATGCCGATGATAAGGATGATGAGGAGCCTTCTCATGCTGTCATCGAAGTCCTCAAGCGAAGTCCCCACCTGCACAATGCTCGTCACCTTCTTGTTGTCCATGATGGGGATCGTGACCAGGCGGAGTCTTGGTCGCGCGGTTTCCACGGTCTCGTAGACTACCTCCCCGGCAAAGGCCCGCTCCAGGGTGCCGAAGCTTGCCTTGAAGTTCTCGGCCTCGATGTCGCTGCTCTTTGCCCCAATCCTGCCGGAGCTGTCCATGATCTGGACCAGTTTTCCCTTGGGCTTCCTCCCCAGCACGTTTTCCAGGTATCGCTCGAAATTGCCGAACAGGGTTGGGTCGTGGATGTCGGTCATCGAAGAGGAAATGACCTCCCCCATCGACCTGATCTTGGTGTCGATGCTTTTCTGAAGGCTGTTTTCGAAATAGATGTAGACCCCGCCGGAAAAGACGAGAAGGATCAGGGTGACGATCCCGCCATAGAGCATGGTGAGTCTCCACCGTATGGGCAGGTTAGACAGCCTTCTCATCCTCTTCCTTCAAGATGTAGCCGATCCCCCTGACCGTCTGGATATACTTTTTTGGCGTGATGGATTCTATTTTCTTTCTCAGGAAGTTTATGTAGACGTCGACGATGTTGGTTGAATCGGCAAAGTTTTGCCAGACATATTCGGCCATCTCCCTGCGGGTAAGGGGTCTCTCGCTGTTCCTGATCATGAGCTCCAGGAGAAGGAACTCCTTTTCTGTAAGCTCTGCCTCTTTCAAGCCCCTTGAGAGTATGCGGCTGTACGGGTTAAGCGTAAGCTCGGAGTACTTCAGCGTGTGGCCCTCTCTCGCCGCGCTGCGGCGCAGCAGGGCGCGAATCCTCGCAAGAAGCTCCTCGAAGGAGAAGGGCTTGGTAAGGTAATCGTCACTGCCCGTGTCAAGGCCGCGCACCACGTCCTCTTTGGAGCTTTTTGCCGTAATGATCAGGACCGGCGTGTTGATGCCCCACGCCCTCATGTTCCTCAGTACCTTGAGACCGTCGATCTCGGGTATCATCAGGTCGAGGAGCACGATATCATACTTGTGGGTCTTCAGAAGGTCGAGTCCCTGCTTGCCGTTATAACCCGCCGTGACTGTATAACCCTCCTCGTCGAGGCCCTTGCTGATGAAATCGACCACTTTTGCTTCGTCTTCTATGACCAGCACATCCATGAAGATATAGTATAGTACAAAATCGCGCATTTAAAAATATGGCGAACCTTTCTTGATAGGTCCTATAGGACCTATGCCCCGTGGCCTTGTCTTGCAATAACCGCTCGTGCTATTCTCAGATAAGAACGCGGCCAAAAGACCGGGGGGCTCATGCAGGGAGACAGCGGGGCATCGCAGGCTTTGACGGGAAGGAAGGACCATATCGATCTTGTCGGGGTGCTGATGCTCGTGGGTCTCACCATGCTGTGGGGCGTCAATTATCCGGTCGTAAAGGTCACCAACCTTGGCCTCTCGCCCGTCTTCAACTCTCTTTTGAGGTCCGTAATCGCCTCCATCCTTGGCATTCTCTACTGTCTCTCGGTAAAGCAGCGCCTTTTCCACCGGGATATCCGGCTCTTTCACGGCTTTGTGGTCGGCCTGCTTTTCGGTGCGGAATTCATCTGCATCTACGTCGGCCTTGTCTATACGGATGCCGCACGGACCGCCATACTGTTAAACCTATCCACCTTTGTGGTCGCCCTGGGGGCCTGGGCAGTGGTGAAAGAAAAGTTGGGGACGATGCGGATCATCGGCATGATTCTCGCCTTTCTCGGCGCCTATATGGTCCTGCAGGGCAAGCCGAGGACCTGGACCCCGGTCATGTTGCTCGGCGATATCTTCGCCATCGGCGGGGCGGTCTTCTGGGGCGCCACGACCGTCTATATAAAAAAATACCTTGCTGAAAGGGTGCACCCCATCAATACCTTCCTCTACCAGCTTGTCTTCTCGATACCGATTATCTTCGTGTTCGCCGTCATCCTGGAGCCCCGGTGGGTAATCAAGATCACCCCCTTCGTTATCGGCGGCGTCCTTTATTCGTCGATCATCGTCGCCTTTGCCTCCTACCTTGTCTGGTTCAAGATGATACACTCCTATCCCATATCGCAGCTTGCCGTCTTCACCTTGCTCACCCCCATCTTCGGCACGGCAGCGAGCGGGCTTTTTCTCCATGAGCAGATGACAACCGGGCTCATCACCGGCCTGGTCCTCGTGGCCGCGGGTATTTATGCGACAAATCGCAGCAAGGCGTAGAAGTCTTAATTAACACGGATGTCCATCCGTTCCTCCAATCAGGCCTGAGAAAAGGAACCTCCCCGTCGCATTCGATGTGAGAAAATCTAATTTCAGCGGCGATCCAGTAAGCTGTTACCGGCGAGTGTCACCGGTCAGAACTCTCTTCCAATTTTCGGCACTTTTTTCGCGGTCCGGGCAAAGAAGAATTCTCTCTTATGTTCCGCACCATTTCTCCACGTTCGACCTGGGCCCGCATCTGTTCCTTGAGGTGACTCATGGCGATCTCAGTGTGGCGAACCATAGCGTTATCAACACGGTCAGGATCTCTATCCGACAAACCCGCAACGACTTCCTGATGGGCCAGATAAGCGGGGGAGAGGCACGGCAGGTAGTCAAAGGGGCTGGGAAACACATGCATGGTTATCGATTCGTAAAGATCCCTGAGATAGGCGTTTCCGCTGGCTTCGCAAATGAGGACATGAAACCGGACATCCGCCGCGACATAGCCGCCGACATCGGCCCTCTCGATAGCCCGCAACTGATCAGGCAGACATCGGGAAAGCTGATCAATGATGCGGCTGCTCGTTCGTCCCACTGCCAGTTGGCCGGCCAGCCGGTCCAATGCCCCGCGTACCCCGATCAGGTCCCGCACTCTCTCAAGGGGATTCTCAGCCATGAAAACCCCCCTATGGGGAATGTTCCAAACGATCCCGTCCTGCTCAAGCCTCCTGATGGCTTCCCAAACCGAGGTCCGGCTGAAGCCTAACTCTTTTCTCAACTCCTCCACATTGAGTCGCAGTCCGGGCTTGAAGCGATTAGCGCCGATCATGATTCTTAGCTCCCGATATACTTTTGTGCTCGTGAGCTCTTTCTTCCTGTGCGTCACGGCATGGCCCGGACGCCGGCCCGACAACGCCTCTTCAGATGATTTACCTTTTGTATCCATACGATGATGTCTATCAACCTCCCTCTCCCGCAATTTCAATGACCGGTGCGCCCGCGCTGCAGCCGGAGAGCATTCCTCCTAGTCTCTCGCGGTTATGTAGCCTGCTGAATCGGCCGTCCCGGAGGGATCAAAGGCCTTCTTGATCTTGCGCAGCCACAGATGGTAATTCGACGAGACCGGCCCGAACACGTCGTGCAGCTGGTCGCCCGTTGCAAAGAAGGGTACCCCGACGGGCTCGTGCAGGGCGAGCTCGACGGAATCTTTTCGAAGGCCTTGAATGCCCACGATCGATTCGTGGCTGGGAGCAAAACGAAAAAGTACCTCGGCATGAGCAATATACCCGTGCTCCTCGGTCCAGGGAAAAGCATCGGCACCGTCATCGACCAATAAGCCCTTTCGCTGCAGCTCTCCCTTCATCTCCGCCACTTTTCGGGTGAACCGAGTGATTGAGAGAAACTGGCTGTGCCCCGGAAAAATCCCAAAATGGCCTCCCGCGGCCCGCATGGTCTCGCGGACAGACGCCGAAATCCGTATGAATCGCCACAGTTGCGCCCCTCCTATTTTAGGGTCCTCCATTATCTCCAGCGACTTGCCGTCCGTTTCACGGGTGATCCGCTCCAGCACGCGTTTCTTGTACTCAAAGTCCCCCTGCGAGTTTCCTGCTATTATCACGATGAACCCCGGCCCCTGTACCTGAGTGCGCAGTCTCTCGAAAGTGCTGATTTCCTCCTCATTGCTCGTGGCCATATTGGCCGCTATCATTGACATGGGAAAACCCATCAACTCGAAGGCGATCCGGCTTTCACCGATCTTGCACTGTGCCTCGTCCAGCTTCTCAAATGAGGGGAATGAGAAGTAGCGGATCATAAAGCATGGCGGCATAGCCCCCGGCCCATAGTGCGGGGAGACGCCCTCAACCGGAAAGACCGGCGGACCGGGCCAGTGATAGACCTTCGTTGCCGCCTTTGTGTAAACGCCCATCCCACCCAAAGGAGTAGTAGCACCCCTGATGATGCCCCGCAGAGACGGTCCCGGGCCATCGCCGCAGAACCACTCGTTTGACGATCCCGAGGAGCCGAGCCTCACTATCTCGCCTTCGGGCGTCACCCATTCCACGGCGAGCAAGTTTCGCTCTCCGTTGCTCGTCGATTGCCCCATATGGCCGGTACCCCAGAAGGCAGCCAGGGGAAGCGCCGACGTATGAGCGCCGCCGCCGTTGACGTTGCAATTCAAGCCTTTCTTCATCAGCTCTGCCTGGAGCTGCGCGGCTATTACATAAGGTTCAACCACGGCATACATGTTCTTTTCATTGATTTCGAGGATGCGGTTCATCCTTCTCAGGTCGAGAAGGACCACATGTGAACTGCCTGGAACGTTGCCGCCGACCCAGCCGGTGCTGAAGGCCCTCACCTTCACCCCGCGCCTGTTGCAGGTCTTCACTATGGCCTGGACCTCTAACGTGTCTTTCGGAAGGATGACGGCCTGGAATCTGGGTGCAAAGACAAACGTGGCTACGTCCTTCTTTTCATCGCCCGGCATTACGGGCCTTTTTGCCCCTGCCGACTTGCCTACCCACGCATAGGCATCCAATATTGCCGGATCTTCGGAGATGTTCTCCGGACCCACCACGTCCTCAAATGCCCGATAGACTTCCTTTTCTAGAGACATGATGAACAACCTCCCTCCTGGGTTGCCTTCTCCAACACCTCAACAAGGTCATAAACCCTCAGTCCGCTCCCACTGCCCTTAAGAGCATCCCTGAAGTTTTGCTCGCATCCGGGGCATGCGGTGACAATAGCCTGAGCCCCGGTCGACTCAGCCTCACCGATGCGCTGTCGGGCAGTCCATTGAGCAAATTCGTCGTTCGCCTCTTTGACGCCGCCACCCGCCCCGCAACACCACGCGTATTCCTTTATCCGATCCATCTCTAGTAACTCCAGGCCGGGGATACTTTTGAGCACCGCGCGTGGCGGGTCATAAACTCCGTGCGTGCCCCGTCTGTAATCTCTCGGGGGGTCAAATATGCGCACCTGTCCCGGGACCTCGCTCCCTTCCCTGCAAATGTACGGTTCTCCCAGCCTGCCAAGGCGACACGGGTCATGGTAGGTAACCTTCGCTGCAACCTCATGGACCAATTTGAGCCTGCCTTCCGTGATCAGCCTGTCGAAGTACTCCGCGGTGTGCAGTACTTCCAGGTCGCCCTTCATGCCGAATTTGTCATACAGTACCTTGAAGGCATGGTAACAGTCAGCACAACCGGTTACCAGGGTCCTGACGCCATATTTTTCAAATGCCTCGATGTTGCATCGCGCCTGGCGGAGAAAATCCGCCTTATATCCCATCTGATAAGCCCGACCCCCGCAGCACGACTCCTGTTCGCCGGCAATACCCACGTCAACCCCTGCTTTTTGCAGCAGGGTCACTGTGGCCCTGGCCACACTCCACAACTCTTTGTCAAAGGATGACCTGCACCCCGCATGATAGAGCACTTCGGTCTTTTGGGCGGCCCACGCCTTTACGTCCAGTCCGTGAGCCCATTTACCCCGCCCGGCTCTGGACCCGGGCACCATGGCCCCTTGCTTTCGAAGTCTCTTCATCAGGTGATCGAGAGCAGGGATGGTGCGGCCGTCCTCAACGCACTTGATCCTCAATTCGTTAAGGGGCTCGAGCACTTCCATATCCATGACATATTTGCAGGAGACGTCACAAGCGCCACACATCTGGCAGTTATAGACCACCTCAAGGAGCTTGTCCGAAAAATCGAGCCTTTCCTGCAACATAGCGACGGCAATGTTTAATCTGCCGCCTCCGGAGTAAGCATGGAAGTTATACCTTGCGATGCTGGGACACCCATTGACATGGTGATACCCCTTGATCCTTTCGACAGGCATAAATTTGCAGAGGGAGCACCTGCAGCACATCTCCATGTCGCCCCTGTAATCCTCGAGTGCCATCTTCATCTCCTCCTTACGCAAAGCTTCATTGAACTATGCTTCTTCTCAAAAACAGAGTTTTCCCGGATTCATGATGTTATTCGGGTCGAAGATGGCCTTAACCTTCGCCAGCGCGGCCGACGTAGCCGCATCGCCGTTCATGATGATCTTTGCGTTTTCGCCGTAGGGTCGCGAGAAAAAAGCCCCCCCGGCCATGAGGTCTCTTGTGGCGATTCCAACCAAGTCGCGAATCCGGTCTGATTCCCTGGCGCTTTCACGGTCATAAAACAGGTTGAATTCACAGTGGCAGGTGCTTCCCTGCACGAGAGGCTGGAGGTAGACGCCGAGGTGTGACGAGGGGCAGCCGCCGGCATCTGCCCGGTCATCCATGGCTGCAACCAGCCCCGGGAGCTTATCATAGAGCGTCAGGAAGCATATGTCCTGGCAGCCTCCTTCGCGGCGCAGCTTCCAATAAGGTTCATCGGAAGGCCGGCGCACTTTTTTCAGTAGCTCCGAGGCAGGGATCCCGGCCATTGTTTTTGCCGGCGCCACGGCCACCCGTCGGCTCAGATCCATCATGTCCCTTGTCTGGTAGTCGACCCTTTCTTCAGGCATGTACGTATAGCCGGCTATAGTGAAGAAAAGTATCCACCGGGGCAGGGCCGACTTCAGCTCATGAAAATCGTCGGGCCTGGTCGCCGCCATGATTACTGCCAGATTAGTATTGTTCACTATAAAGCACTCATCGACCAGCCGGAGTCTTATGAGCCAGTGCACCAGGTCGAGGAGCGTGTCGAGGCGGGGCGAGCCGGCCATGAAAGGTTCCTCAAGCTCGGGCAGCAGCTCGCATCGCATTGAAGCCCACGTCACGATACCCATCGTGCCCTGCGCCCCCTGGATCACCCTGTGAAGGGACGCCTGAGACGGCCCCTCGGCGTAATTTGGCGCCAGTCCCCGCGCCCACTGGTCTTCCAGCGTACCTGGCCCCGCGGCCGATCCCGTCCGGAAGAGATCGCCCGTCCCGAAAACTACCTCAACGCAGGCCAATGGGTCCGCGATGTCCCAGTGGTACCCGGGCATGGTTACCGGCTCCCTTTCGAGCAGGCTCCCCACCACCGATTTCGATCTCCGCGGGAGTAAAGGCATGTTCAGCCTCAGTCCCTCCTTCTCCACGGCGGGCAGCAGCTCCGCAAACGTGGTTCCTGGTTCACATAAGGCAGTCTTGTTCTGCCGGTCCACCCGTACAATGCTCTTCATCCCGCGTAAGTCGACAATGACCGTCCCTCCCATGCCAGGCACGGTATCGCCTCGGAAGTGGGGAGGCCCCGAGCTTACGGGAACAAGGGGGGTCAAAGTCAGGTTGGCGAGTTTCACTATCTTTGCGATCTCTTCGGCATTTCTCGGTCTCGCCACACAATCCGGCATTATTGAATGGGCGAAGCTCATATCGGCGCTATACGCCTCACGTGCCGCCCGCTCCCGGGCCACGCCGTCAGCACCAAGGATCTTTACCAGTTCGTCTTCAATCATTTTCCCTCTCCCGAGTCGCTCATTCTTCTTCCTATTCAGTCACTCATACTCGTATTTGGCTGCTTCAATCCTTCGTTGCGCGTCTTCGGAACCCCAAAAACATCCCGACCCTCGGCCAGGTCCCGACCAGCCCTCCCGGAAAGAAAAGCACCACAAATATGAACAGGGCTCCGAAAATGATGAGGTACCCTTTTCCTAAATACAATGCAAAGGTCTCCGTGAGTATGATCAGGAAGACCGAACCGATCACGGGACCCAGCAGCGTTCCCGCCCCCCCGACAGCGGCGGCTACGAGCGGCTCGAATGTCCACTGAGGGCTGAACGGTACGGTGAGGTAAATCGACGTCTGGTAGTAGGCATAAATTCCGCCTGCAAGGCCGCAACAAAAACTATTGAATACCAGCGCCAGAAACTTGTATTTGAATAAATTGACCCCCAGCGTGTCAGCCGCCTCGTCGTCATCCCGGATCGCCTTCATCGCCAGCCCAATTTTGGATTTGATAATGCAGTACGCCGCACCCTGGATAAAGACTGCTGTTGCCAGGCCCATGTAGTAGCGCGACAGAAGCGTATAGGTAGTGATCTGGACGGTAGGTATATAGAGGGTCGCCGGGAACAAGTTGCCATAGGTGATCCGGAGCGCTTCCGCCAGGGCCAGGGTGCCGATAGCGAAGTAGATTCCCTTGAGCCGAAGCGCCGGAATCCCGATGAAACTGGCCAGAACAACCCCTGAGACCCCACCCGCAGGCAACGCAATGTAGACGGGAAGGCCCGCGTTCCAGGCCAAAAAATGGAAGCTGAGCAGCCCTACACCGAAAAACGCCGCATTCCCCAGGCTGATCTGCCCGCCGTAACCCCCCAGCATGTTCCAACCGTGGGCGAGAATAATCGTGATGAAGAGCATGACAAACAGATTGAGCGTATGTTCCGTGCCCAGGGTCAGCGGGAACACGATGAGCACGGCAACGACGATCCCCGAAACGACAAACCCCTTCCCGCCGTACTCCACGCGCGTCTCCCTCTAAGCGGACCTTCTCAAGAGGACCAGAATAAACATGACGAGCCCGACAACCTCCCGGTAAGCCGGACCGACGAAATAGACACTTATCCCTTCTGCGAGCCCCAATAGCAGGCCGGCGCCAAAAACCCGGCCAATCCTTCCGACACCTGCGAGCACAAGGACGATGATCGCTTTCAGGAGCCATTCGAAGCCAACCGTAGGATAAACAGAATAGTTGACGGCACTCACCACGCCGGCAATCCCGGCGAGAGCGGCGCTCAGGGCAAAAAACATCAGGTACGTCCGTTCCACGTTGATCCCCATGAGGTTGGCAGCTTCTCTATCCTGCGCGGTGGCCCTTACCGCCTTTCCGAAATACGTTCTCGTGAGGAGAAAGTGCAGGGAAAAGATGACGAGGACCGCGAGAGCAACGATGGCCAAACCCACCAAAGGCAGTCGAACTCCGGGAAAAACATGCCAGACCTTGCCCGTGTAAGAGGGCGTGATGGCACGCACGTCGGATGTCCATAGCATGGTTGCGAGGTTATCCATGATCCAGATGAGCCCAAAACCAACCAACATGGAATTGTCAATTTTCTGACCCTCGGGTAGTTTATCCAGGTGCGAAAAGAGGCCTTTGTAAAGGGCCGCCCCGAGGAGGAACAGAATGGCCATTACCAGGGGGATGGAGAGAAAGGGGTCCAGATGCAGCAGGTTGAAGGCCCAGTAGGCGGTGAAGCCGCCGACCATCAGGAGAGAGCCGTGGGCTATATTGAGATGCCTCATGACGCCGAATACGAGGGAGAGTCCGATGGCCGCCAGACCATAGAATGCACCCGTAATGATCCCGTAGGCAATAATCTGCGCCATTATGCGTCCCCTAAACCCAGGTAGGCATTCTTGACCTGCTCGCTCTCGCGAAGCCGGGCGGCTTCCCCCATCCCCACAATGCGGCCATTTTCAAGAATATAGGCATAGTCTGCCATCTCAAGAGACAGGGCGACGTTCTGCTCCACCATAACAATAGTCAGCCCCGTTGTTTTGTTGATCCGTACGATGGTCTCCGAAATATCTTTTATGATCTTCGGCGACAGCCCCCAGGAGAGCTCGTCGATGAGCAGCAGCTTCGGCCTGGACATCAACGCCCTGGCGATAGCCAGCATTTGTTGTTCCCCTCCGCTCAGGGTGCCCGCCATTTGGGCGCTCCTCTCTTTAAGGACGGGAAAAACCTTGAAGACTTCCTCGGCGGTCTGCTCCTTTCGTGCCCGCGCCTTCGGGGTAAAGGCCCCGAGCTCGAGGTTTTCAAAAACACTCATCTCGGGAAACAACCGCCTTCCTTCAGGAACCATGCTCACTCCAAGTTCCACGATCCGGTGCACAGGCTGCCTGTCAATCTGATTACCCTCAAAAAAGACCGTCCCTTTTGAAGGCTTGATCAATCCGGATATGGTCATGAGAAGGGTGGTTTTCCCCGCGGCGTTCGGGCCCAGCAGCGCGACAATCTTACCGTCTTCCACTCGAAGCGAGACAGACCAGAGAATCCGGACATCTCGCCGATGCACGTCGACCTGTCGCAGTTCAAGCATGGATGTCCGTTCCAAGGTACGCCTCTATCACGTCGCGGTTCGACACCACGTCACGAGGTGCGCCTTCCGCGATCTTTCTCCCTGCGTCCAGCACCACGACCCTCATCGAAATACCTAACAGCACCTTCATCACGTGCTCGACAATGATGACACTGACCCCTGAATCATTGATCCGGAGGATCAGTCTGACGGCCATCCGGACCTCCATCGGGTTTAAGCCGGCCATAATCTCGTCCAGCAACAACAGTTTAGGGTGGGTGGCCAGTGCCTTTGCCAACTCCAGTCGCTTACGTTCGATCAGATTGAGAGCCGAAGCGACCGTGTTCTGCTTTTCCAAAAGACCAACGGAGGAGAGTACCTCCCGGGCCTCGCTCCTGGTCTCCTTGAGGCTGCACACCGGACCGGACCCGAAGGACCTCCCCACCATGACGTTCTCCAGACATGTCATGCGGTTAAACGGCCTGGTAAGCTGGAAAGTCCTGCCGATGCCCTGCTTGCAGACCTGATGTGGCTTGAGGCCGGCGATCTCCCGACCCCGGAACAGGACGCTTCCCCCGTCGGGCTTCAGAGAGCCCATGATCGTGTTGAACAAGGTCGACTTTCCTGATCCGTTAGGGCCTATCAGGCCTACGATCTCTTTCTCGGCCACGCGGAGATCGATGTCGGAAAGGACGGCCAGCCCGCCAAACGATTTGGACAAGCCCTTTACTTCCAGGAGAGCCATTCCATCCCCTTTTTCACCCTTGAAACGACTAGCGGTTCGTCCAGGGAGGCATCGGGTAGACGTAGGAGCTCTCTCTAAACTCCTTGGGCCATATCAGTTTCTGTTGTCCTCCTACCCACTGCACGAGGGCCGGACAGGGACTCACTGCCGTGCCGTTGGCGTTAAACTTCACTTTCCCAATGACGGTCATCACGTCGATCGCTGCTATGGCATCCCTCAGTTTGGTCGTGTCCAGGGTTCCCGCCCTTTCAATTGCGTCTGCCAGGATCTGGATTGAGGCATAGGCATTGCCTGTCTCTATATCGGCCGGTCTCCCAAACTTGGCCCGGTGGGCGGCATTAAGTTTGTCGACGCCGGGATACTTCACGCCATGATGCCAGAAACTCGTGATCACCGCATAATCGCCCATGGGTCCCATGGCCTTGCCCCACGAAAGATCGTTGGCGCCCCGGATGACGACAAGCGCCTTAGGGTTGTAATCCAGTTCTTTCATCTGCCTCATCATCAACATGGCATCGGGGGTGACGGGATTCGTCAGCAGTGCTTCCGCACCGGCGTTCTTCGCCGCGAGGATGAGGGGACTCAAGTCCTTCGACATGGGGCTATACTTCTCGAAGGCAACAACCTTGCAGCCTCGCTTGACTGCTTCTTTCTTGAAGTACTCTGCTTGCTCCACACCATACTCGCTGTTCTCCTGAAAGATAGCTGCCGTCTTAGGTCTCTCTTTTTCCGGGACGCTGTCGAGCAAATCAAACATAACCCTGGCGAGGTCCGGCGATTTGCCGACCGGCGAAAACCAGTACCGGAGTCCTCGGTCATGAGCCGCCTGTACCGGCGACGCAAGGACGATAGCGGGCACTCTATTTTTTTCCGCCACGCCCTGACCCGCATTGATGAGCGTCATCCCGACGTAGGCAACAACCTTCTTCGACGTGTAGAGCCATTCCATCCTGCTTATCGCCTTGTTTCGATCTGATTCCATGTCCTGGATGATGAGCTCAAGGGGGATCTTCTTGTTATACTGCTTCACGTATACGCCCCCTGTCCGGTTGATGTCCTCCGCAGCAAGCTCAAACCCGGCCTTTCCCTGTGTCCCGTTGTTGGAGTCAAAGCCGCTCAGGGAAACGACGACCCCCACCGGAATCGTCTGGGGCGCGGAAGCAGCCATGACGCCGGCTACAAGCAATATCATCACAATAGGGGTTGAAAGGACCACACAACAAAGGGATTTCTTCATAGCTTTACTCCTTTCCGGTATAGAATGCACATCCGATCAAAATCAGATCCGATGTGGTCACCGCATCGGGCAAAACAGCCTATCCGGGGCCACAGGTCTCATACCTCTTTTCTTTGTCTCACCTAATTGATCCTATAATAGGCCGGAGTAATATGTCAATAAAAATTTCCGGAAATAAATGAACTCGTACCACGTCATATATCGTAAATAGTCGCTATTAATAACTGTATCAGCGCAATAAGGTCTCTTAATTATGCCAGCATATATCTTCCGGAAATAATGCCGAAGCAGACGTTAAACTTTTAAGTCCCGGCCGCTTTATCCGAACAACTCTATTATGGGGGTTGTGCCGGGACTCAGTGTGAAGATCGTCGTGGAGACGGACCATCGGAGGAGGGATATACTGGTGATGGACTCGATGGTCTATGAGGTGAGCGGCGATACCCTCGTGCTCACCCAGACGACGCCCCCTATCGACAGCCGGGTGTGCGGCGGAGAGATCACGGTGACCTATCTCGTGGAGGAGAAAGACGGGCCGGCGCGCTATGGTTTTCCTGCCGCAATTACCTCATATCTCGATGACTACCGGGCGGTCCCGGGCAGGCAGGTGCAGGCCCTCCTCGTCAGCAGAAAAGCCGACCCGGCCTCATATAGCGTAAGGACGTGCTACCGCGTCGTGCCGACCCCCATGAGCCGCCTCGATCTCTATGTGTGTGACGAGAAGGCAACCATTGCCGATATATCGCTCGGCGGCGTGAGATTCGGCCATGACAGGTCTATTCCCCTTGAAGCGGGCGTCCCTGTGAAACTCCGCTTCTATGTGGCCGGGGAGGAGTATACGGTCGATGCCACGCTCCTCAGAACCTCATACGGTAAGGGAAGACTCCGCTTTGCCGTGGCTGAATTCAAAAGGGCGACGGGCCGGTTCGAGCAGGCCCTGGCCCGCAGGATCTATGCCATCGAGCGGACAGCGCGCCGGGAAAAAACGCTCGCCGACGCGGAAGAAGGAGATGTGTGAGCGTCCGCTCTTTCCCTCGTCCCTCGTCCCTCGTCATTTGAACTTATGGAAGTCTTTGTTCTTTTCGTAGAGTATTTTCAACCCCTTCAGCGTGAGGAGCTCATCGACCTCGTCAAGGCTTTGGGATTCCCGGTAGATGAGATTTGCTAGACCGCCGGTGGCTATGACGCGGGGCTTCGTCGCTACCGCTTCCTTCATCCGCACCACGATGCCGTCAACGAGACTGATATAGCCGTACACGATCCCGGCTTGCATGGCGTTGACCGTATTCTTTCCGATGATCTCTTTCGGTTTTACCAGCTCGACCCTCGGCAGCTTCGACGCGCGCTCGAACAGGGCCTCCATGGAGATCATGACGCCGGGGGCGATGGCCCCTCCCGCGTATTCGCCTTTCGGCGTTACGTAGTCGAACGTGGTAGCCGTGCCGAAATCCACAATAATCAAGGCTTTTCTGTGCTTCTCGTAGCCCGCCACCGCATTGACGATTCGGTCCGCCCCCACTTCCTGCGGGTTTTCGTACAGGATGGGCATGCCCGTCTTTATGCCCGGCTCTACGACTATCGGCTCGATGCCGATGTATTTGCAGCACATCATTTTGAAAGAAATGAGAAGGGGCGGGACCACGCACGAGATGATTGCGCTCTCTATATCGGCCAGCCTCAGTTTCTCAAAGGCAAGGAGGCTCTCAAGGAGCATGGCGTATTCGTCGACTGTCTTGTGGAGCACCGTGCTGAGCCGCCAATGGTTGATGAGCGTGTCGTCCCTGTACACGCCGAAGACAACGTTCGTATTCCCGATATCGATGACGAGAAGCGTGTTAGAAATTGACATCGCCCGCTATCACCCGTGTCACTACACCGCTTTCTTCTCTCAGAAGCATAGCGCCATCCCTCCCGATGCCCTCGGAGACGCCCCGATATACCCTGTCTGCCTGTACGATCTCCATAAAGACACCCCTGATATTTGCCCGTTCTTCCCACAGGCGGCAGATCTCATCGACCCCCCGGCCTTTTACCGCCTCGTAGTACTTCTCGAGATTGTTCAATAGCATGCCACAAACACGAGCCCTTTCAAAGCAATTTCCGGTCTCGAGAAAAAGGGACGTCGCTTTGCCCCTGATCTCTTCATCCATATCGGCCTCGCTCATGTTGACGTTGAGACCTATGCCGATGACCACGAAGCGCACCGTATCCGGTTCCACGATGAGCTCGATGAGAGTCCCACAGATCTTCCTGCCGTTCACCAGCACGTCGTTCGGCCACTTGAGGGTGGGCGCCAGACCCATCGATGTCAGGGTGTCGAACGCGGCAAGGCAGGAGATGAACGTGAGAGGAGAAACATCCGATGTGTGGAGGGCCGGTCTCAAGACAGACGACACGTAAATATTCTTGCCGTAAGGGGAACGCCAACGCCTGCGGAGCCTGCCCCGACCGGCGCCTTGCGTCTCCGCGATCACACACGTGCCTTCACCGCAGCCGGCCAGTGCCAGGTCGAAGGCAACGCCGTTGGTCGAGCCCACGGAATCTTTGTAGATAATCTCTCTCCCCACAAACCGCGTCTCCAGATATCGCTCGACCTCCCAGGGGTAGAGCCGGTCGGGCGCACCTGTGAGCCGGTATCCTTTCCCTTTCAGCGCATCATACGCGTAGCCCATCCGGCCGAGCTGTCTGAGGATTTTCCAGACGGCGGTCCTGCTGATGGAGAGCCGCGAGGCTATGAGGTCCCCCGAGACATAGCCGGACCCCTCCCGCAAAAAACCGAGGACCTCCCCTGCCCTATTCATTCTCCACTCGGTCGTAATGGGAAAAATACATGCTGAATGAGGCCCTGCCCTGCGAAAGGGACCTGATATCGGTCGAGTAACCGAACATCTTGGTAAGAGGCGCGTTGGCCCGGATCACGGTGATCTTCTCTTTCGCGGAGATGTTCAAGATCTGGCACTTCCTCCCATGGAGATCGGCGATGATCTCCCCCATGAACTCATTGGGCACGGTCACGGTCAAAGACATGATGGGGACGAGCAGGATGGGGTGCGCTTCCTGACACGCCTTCCGAAAACCCTCATAGGCGGCCATTTTCAGCGTGAGCCGCGCAAAGTCCGGGTTGCTGAAGCTTGCTTTCTGAATTTCAATGCGGATATCGGTCAGGGGAAAGCCTTTGAGGGGACCGATCTGGACCGCCTCACGGATGCCTTCTTCTATGGCGGAGAGATACGCGAATGCAGGGTCGTCTTCAGCGATCCGCCTGACGATGGCGATCCCCAGGCCCCTTTTCAGCGGGATGAGCGTCAATGTCGCGGAACCCTTGCACATCACGTTGTTGATCACCTTCTCGAATACATGCTCCATGCCGGCCTGACGTTCGATGGTCTCCCTGTACACAACCTGCGGCTTTCCCACGAGAAGGTCTATGCCAAACTCTTCCTTCATCCTCCGCACCACGACGTCGAGATGGAGCTCCCCCATGCCGGAGACAACGGTCTGATACGCGTCTTCGTCCGCAGTCACGAGAAAAGTCGGGTCTTCCTCCGCAATCCGGTTGAGCACCTGGAGCAGCTTCTCCTGGTCCACGTTGCGCCTCGGCTCGACCGCAATGGAAATGACCGGCTGGTACATGCCGATCGGCTCAAGCACGATCGGCCGCGTCCTCACGAGGGTGTGCCCCGTCGATGTCTCCTTCAGACCCACCACACCGACGAGAGCGCCGGTCAGGGCTTCTTCGACCCGCTCCTTGCGGTTCGCGTGGATCTTGTAGATCCTGGATACTTTCTCTTTCTTATTGAGGTTGACGTTGTACACGTCTTCCCCAACGCCGAGCCGACCGGAGTAAACGCGAATATAGACGAGCTTCCGCCCCTCTTCCATGAGGACCTTGAAGGCAAGGGCGCACAGGTCTTCGTCCACGCGCGCTTCCCGGCGCTCCCTCTCCCCGGTCGCCGGGTTGACGCCCTCTACCGGGGGCACTTCGAGCGGCGAAGGGAGGTAGTTGACGATCGCATCGAGAAGGCTCTGGATGCCCTTGTTCCGAAGGGCGGAGCCACATACAACGGGCACGCAGTTGAGGGCAACGGTCCCCTTCCTGATCGTCTCGTGCATAAAGGTTTCGTCAATAGCGCGACCTTCCAGATAGCGCTCCATGAACCGGTCATCGAGCAACGAAAGTTTTTCGAGGAGCTTTTCGCGAAACTCTGCGGCGACTTCCGCGGCATCCTTTGGGATCAGCACATACCGGTAGCTCGCTCCGAGGTCTTCCTCATTCCACACGACGGCCTTCATCGCGATCAGGTCGACAACGCCGTAAAAGCCGTCTTCCCTCCCGAGCGGTATCTGGAGCGGTATGGGGTTGGTCCCCAATTTCTCCACCATCATATCAAGGACCTGGAAAAAATCGGCTCCGAGCCTGTCGAGCTTGTTGATAAACGCGATCCTCGGCACACGGTACTTATCCGCCTGATGCCATACGGTCTCCGATTGAGACTCGACCCCCTCGACCCCTGAGAAGACCTCGACCATACCATCGAGCACCCTGAGCGACCTTTCCACCTCGATGGTAAAATCGACGTGTCCCGGCGTATCGATGATCTGTATCTCGCAGTCCTTCCAGTAGCATGTGGTTACCGCCGAAGTGATGGTGATGCCCCGCTCCTGCTCCTGCGGCAGATAATCCATGGTGGCGGTGCCTTCATGCACCTCTCCCATTTTGTAGGTCTTGCCTGTGTAGTAGAGGATGCGCTCCGTTACCGTGGTCTTGCCCGCATCTATATGGGCCGCTATGCCGATATTCCTTATTCTCGACAGCCGTAGGGTTTCCCGCTTCATCGGTAAAGAATATGACCAATAACGGGCGAAAAGTCAACTTGTATGCCTCGCGGTGCGGCTTCACCCTCAACCGGCGGTCTTTGGTCGGCCGGTAACATCCTCCGTGGCACGCAGGATAACGGGGTTTGTCCCGTCGCCCGCTGCCCTTATTTTCCGGGCATTGAGCAGTATGGTTTGGATACAACCGTTGACAAAAACCCGCGTTGGAAATATACTACTATAGCGATTTTTCACGCCCAAGGGGGACCTTGAAGAAGATGAATAGAACCGGACAGAACTACGAAGGCAGCAGTGACTATATTGCATCAAAACCCTTGATGGAGATTGTCAACGTGTCGATCATACTCGGCAAGCCGCTCGTGATAAAGGGCGAGCCGGGTACGGGCAAAACCCTTCTCGCCCACAGCATCGCCGGCGCCCTCGGCAAGAAGCTGTTGACCTGGAATATCAAATCGACCACGAAGGCAAAGGACGGTCTTTACGTGTACGACACGGTCCAGCGCCTCAATGACGCGCGCTTCAAGGACAGGGATATTTCCGACATCAGGCAGTATATCAAGCACGGGAGGCTGGGGCAGGCGTTTATCTCCGACGAGCGGGTGGTGCTCCTCATCGATGAAATCGACAAGGCGGATGTAGAATTCCCCAACGACCTCCTCAACGAGCTTGATGAGATGTCCTTCCATATTAACGAGCTGGACGAAGAGGTGAAGGCGACGCACAGGCCCATCGTGATCATCACAAGCAATTCCGAGAAGGAGCTGCCCGACGCGTTCCTGCGCCGGTGCGTCTTCTACTATATCGAGTTCCCCGACGAGGACATGATGGAGAGGATCGTCAAAGTCCATTTTCCCGATATTCAGGAGAAGCTCATGCGGGAGGCGCTCAAGAAGTTTTATTGGATACGCCAGGTTGACGGCCTCCGCAAGAAACCTTCCACGAGCGAACTGCTCGACTGGATAAAGGCCTGCGCCATGGGCGGCCTCGACCTCGAAAAGTTCACTTCCGAAGTGCCTTTCCTCGGCACCCTGATCAAGAGCGAGCAGGATACGGACAGGGTCGCGAGAATGGCACAATCCCACAGCACTTTCGGCATCAGGAGAAGGTGACGCGCCCATGTTCATCGACTTCTTCTACCTTCTGAGAAAAAAGGGTGTGCCGGTCTCGGTGACCGAATGGATATCCTTTACCGAGGCGCTTTACGGCGGCTTCATGCAATCGAGCCTCAACCACCTCTACTATCTGGGCAGGGCCTTCCTCGTGAAAAGCGAGGCATATTATGACATGTTCGACCTCGCATTCCAGGAATACTTCGGCGGTATCTCCACGGAAACCCTCGAAATCGACAAGGTACTCGAATGGCTCGAGAACCCGGTCAACAAGCTGCCGAGGCTCGACCCTGAAGAGTTGGAAGAACTGAAGAAGAGACTGGAGGAGATGAAGCAGAAATACGACCTCGAAGAGATGATGCGGATGTTCAGGGAGCGCCTGAAGGAACAGACGGAGCGTCATGACGGCGGCAGCAAGTGGATAGGCACGGGCGGCAGGTCTCCTTTCGGCGCCTATGGTTATTACCCCGGAGGCATCAGGGTCGGCGGCGAAGGCTGGATGAGTTCAGCCGTCAAGGTGGCGGAGGAGAGGAGATTCAAGAATTACCGGAACGACGTCATCCTCGATGTCAGACAGACCAAGGTTGCCCTCAAGAAGCTCAGGCAACTGAAGAGGGAAGGCGCTGTCGAGGAGCTCGACATAGAGGAGACCGTTGACAAGACGGCAAAAGAGGGGGGAGAAATAGAGCTGGTTTTTTCCCGCTCAAGGGAGAACAGCATCCGGCTCCTCCTGGCCATGGATACGGGCGGCTCCATGGCGCCCTATGCCGACCTGTGCGACAGGCTCTTCTCAGCGGCAACGCAGGTCGAGCATTTCAAGGACTTTCAGCACTATTTTTTCCACAACTGTATCTACGAGCATGTGTACCAGGACATGTGGAACTCCAAGGCAACACCGACGGATAAGCTCTTTTCCAATTTCCATTCCGGTTATAAGGTGGTTTTTGTAGGCGACGCGAGAATGGCTTACTCGGAGTTGTTCGACAAGTACGGATGCATCGACTATTATTACTCCAACGACAAGCCGGGGATTGAGTGGCTCCAACGGATAAAGGAGCATTTCCCTTACTCCGTCTGGCTCAACCCCACACCGAAGCAATATTGGCGCCATCCCACGGTAGAAGCGATCGCCAAGTTGTTCCCCATGTACGAGCTCACCCTCGATGGATTGAAGGACGCCATCAAGGCGCTCACCACGAAGGTGAAGCGGCCGGCGGCGGCCTAGCCGCACTCCTCACTCGCTCATTTAAATAGTTACTTTGCCTCTCATATGAATTATAATCTTCCTGCTTTGTTTCACGGAATCCTATATTATCTTTATGAAAAGCGCCTTTCCCGCAAAATCAGAAGGCGCTCCATCCCTACGCACCTCGGCCTGATCCTTGACGGAAACAGGCGGTACGCTAGGGAGATGGGGCTCGACGATGTGGCGGATGGGCACCGGGAGGGTGCGCGGAGGCTGGATGAGGTACTTCAATGGTGCGCAGATCTCGGCATCAGGATCGTGACCATTTGGGTCCTATCGCCCGAGAATACCTTTAGAGAAAAGGACGAGGTGGAAGCGCTTTTCGACATCATCAGGGACAAGATGGAGGATTTGTCCCACAACCAGGTGGTAGTGAGGAACAAATTCAAGGTAAAAGCCTTCGGCAAGCTGGACATCCTGCCTCCCGATCTGCAAGAGGCCATACAAAAGTGCGAGGCATCGACAGCGACCTTCGACAGACACATGCTCAACATCGCCATTGGATACGGAGGCAGGGAGGAGATAGTTGAGGCGGCACGGAAGGCGCTCATGCAAAAGAAGGCGTCTTCCCTGCAGGAGTTGGTCCAGGGATTAACCGTCGAGGATATTGCCAGCCACCTCTACACCTGCGGCATCCCGGACCCGGACCTCATCATCAGGACGAGCGGCGAGGTACGGCTCTCCGGTTTTCTGCTCTGGCAGAGCGCCTACAGCGAGTTTTATTTCTGCGACGCCCTCTGGCCTCTCTTCCGGAAGATCGACTTCCTCAGGGCGATACGCAGCTATCAGCACAGACACAGAAGGTTCGGAAAATGATCCCTTCAAAGGAAGGCGCGGCCTAAAACTGCCGGAATATGAAGGAAACTCAGCGCCTTACAGCCCGGCTCCGGCGTTCCGTTCTCAGGCTGCTCTTTATGCTTTCCGTTGTTGTCCTCATCTGCTTCATATTTTATCTTTACCATGAAGGGGCCTGGAGATTCATCCTTCATTACTACAAATATTTCTTCGAAGGGAGAAGGTTAAGGGCGTTTCTCGCCTCCTTCGGCCCTTACTCGGCTCTAGCCTTCGTTTTCCTGCAGATAGTCCAGGTGGTGGTCGCCCCCGTGCCCGGAGAGGTGACCGGTTTTGTCGGCGGCCTTCTCTTCGGCATGCTGTACGGCACGTTGCTGTCAACCATCGGCCTGACCGTCGGCGCCGTCGTCGCCTTCTGGGTCGCCCGTTACTTCGGGTCGGGCTTGGTCCGCAGGATCGTAAAGAAGGAATACTTCGACAGGTTCGATGCTTTCATGGCCACGCACAAGGCCCTCAACATCACGTTTGTGTTTTTTCTCATACCAGGCTTTCCCAAGGATTCCCTGTGCTATCTCCTCGGCCTCACGCGCATGCGGTACCTCGATTTTGTGTTGATGAACGTGTGCGGCCGTCTGCCCGGCACGATTATTCTATGCATGCAGGGCGATGCGATACGGCATGGGCGGTTCGTCTCCTTCTGGCTGCTCCTTGCCGGCAGTCTCACTCTTACGGCAAGCCTCTATTTCGGGAGGGATTTCGTCGTCCGGTTCTTTGCCTCGTGCTGGCGCGCGTTAGAGAGAAAGAAGGGCAATGAGGGCGGCGAGACCTATCCGGTAGTAGGCAAAGACATCGAGTGAGTGCTTCCTGAGGTAGCCGATGAGGAACGTGAGACTAACGGTCCCGAAAACGAACGCAGAGAGTGCCCCCACGAGATAGAGGACGCTTTCCGGCCCGCCGAAGGAGACATGGCGGCCCTCGTAGAGAGAGACGCCGAGCACGATCGGAATAGAGAGGAGAAAGGAAAAGTCGACCGCGTCACCGCGCTTCATTCCCAGAAGCATTGCTGCGGTAATGGTGATGCCGCTCCTCGATATGCCGGGCACGAGGGCCATCGCCTGGGCGACGCCGATCGCGAGGGCGAACCCGAAGGATACATCTCCTTCCTTCCGGGTCGTGCGCATCCTCTCTGCGAGCAACATAAGAAGCGATACGGCGATAAGGGTAAAGACCACGATGTAGGGCGCCCGGAGCCGGGTTTCGATGATATCCTTTAATAAGAGCCCGCCAACGCCTGCAGGTATCGTGCCGACCGCTATCTTCAGGAGCACGCACCGGCCAAGCGCGCCTTCCCGAACCCTGCGAAGGTCGTCACGGCAGACAGCCGCAAACCTCCCCGCATAGACGACAAAGAGGCTGAGAAGGGTCCCGAAGTGGAGCACCACGTCATAGGTGAGCTTGTGGATATTCCCCTCGTCCATGTGGAAGATCCAGGGAATAACGACGAGGTGGGCACTGCTGCTTATCGGCAGAAATTCCGTCACGCCCTGTACGGCGCCCATGATAACGCTTTGAACGGTTGTCATCGGTTAACACCGGGGGGATGGAAGTTGAAGCCCACCTCAAGGTAATCCGTAGTGAGTGAGGGCGGAAAGGGCGGCAGTGTATCTATGGACCGGAGCGCCCGGGCAATCGACTCGTCGTAGGCCCTGTTTCCCGACCTCTGTTCTATTGTCCAGTCGGTGATCCTCCCATCCTTCCTTATCTTGATCGACACTGTGGTAAGAAGGTTCTTACTAACGGAAAGGCTGGGCGAATGCCAGCTCTCCTCGATCCTCTCCCACACATCCGCATAGTACTTCTGCAAGATCGGATCGATTGTCCCCGAGCCGCCTGTAGAGGCGCCGGGAAGACCCGGCCCGATTCCTGCGGCCTTATCTTTCCCTCCCGATACATCCATGTACCGGGTGTGCGACCTCATCTCCCTGATTCTTTGATCGAGGCTCCTGACCTCGGCCTTTGTCGGCTCCACAGGCATATCTTTCCTCTTCTCCGCCAGTGACCTTTCTTTCGTGCGGGTAACAACCCGCTCTTTTTCGACGGCCTTCTCCTTCCGGAGGGGCTTCTTCGGTTCCGCGTTCTTTTGCGCCGCGGGCGACAGCTTGGCGCCTTCCGTGGGGAGCGCCTTCGCGGCGCCGCCGCCGGCCTCGTCACTCACAAGGTTCACGGAATAATAGGAAAGATCGGCTTTCTTGAATGTCTTCTTCACGGGAACACTGAAGGCCCCTATGATGAACACATGGAGGACCACCGACGCGATGAGCATTTTGTACCAGTTCTCTTCTCTCATCTCGCATCTGCGGGCCTGGTGACTATATTGACCTTCTCTACCCCGGCTTCCCGTATGATGCCCATGCAGCTCACCACAAAACCATAAGGAACCCCGCTGTCGGCCTTGAGGAAGATCTCTTTGTCGGTCTTGTTCGCGAAGAGGAGCTCTATCGCCGGCTTCAGGTCTTGTATGTCAACCCTCTTGGCATTTAGTATGACCGTCCTCTCTTTTGTGACGGTGATGGTCTGAACCTCGTCCTTTGACGGCAAGGGCTTCGTCGTCACCTTCGGCAGATCGATAGGCAGTCCCTGCTGCATCATGGGAGCAGTGATCATGAATATGATCAGCAGCACGAGCATGACATCGACCAGGGGGATGATGTTGATGTCGGCTAATACGCTTTTTGACTGTTTTGGTCCATTCATCGGCTGATGAGGTTGACTATGTAAGCGGAAGCGTTCTCCATCTTGACGGAGACGCCTTTAAGCCTGCTGACAAGATAGTTATACCCGAGCACAGCGGGGATAGCCGTCGCAAGGCCGAGAGCGGTCGTGATGAGGGCTTCGCTGATGCCCGGCGCCACGACGGCAAGACTTGTCGTGCCCCTCATGCCTATCTCCCGGAAGGAATCCATAATCCCCCAGACCGTTCCGAATAGCCCTATGAAAGGGGCGGTATTTGCGGTAGTCGCAAGAAAAGAAAGACGGTGTTCGAGCCTCTCCGTCTCCTCCGCTACGGAGACCCTCAACACGCTTTCCACTGCCGGCACCAGGCCGACGACTGGACCCGTACCCTCCTTCTGCCTCCCTGCGAGCTCCCTATAAGACGCAAGAACAAGCTTATAAAAAGGGCTGTCCGGGTTATCGGCGTACGTCGTGGCAAGCCGTTTGAATGATTCGCTGTCCTTTGCGATCTTCAGGAACTTTATTCCCTCGTGTTCCGCCACACTCAACTGCCGCCACTTGTAGAAAATGATCGTCCAGGAGACCACGGAGAAGAAAAGAAGGAGCATGACAACCCCTCTTGCCACAGGTCCCGCCGATAAGATCAGGCCGATTAATCCGCCTGAGTATACGTTAAGGTCTGCAATTTCCATGGTGTCTCATGATATCGTAATAGCAAGGAATTGTAAAGAGTAAAAAAACCCCCTGGGGGGGTCCCAGGGGGAAAGGGGAGTAAGTATGAGAAGTTGCGAATTAACGGGATAAGTCGCTGTATATTCCTCTATTGTGAATGTCATCACATTCACGTGTGCCTGACACCTTGCAATTACCGCCTTACATCAAATCACTCACCCGGCCTGAAGGTTGCCTTTTCCTGCCTGGCCCGTGTTGTTGTGAATTATGTAACATAACCATTGCATACAATAATACATTTCACCACCCGTGTCAACAACAATTGTTGCCCCGAAAAACTTTTTTTCTCAGTGCTTCCTATTGTAGCCGAATCTCTCCTCGAAGATGGGGGCGATGAGGTTGTCCACGGGCGCATAGTCATCGGTGAGGACGATAGACTGACGGTTCGTCCGCAGCTCCCTCATCAGGGCGTCGGAGACCAGGACCGATTTGGCACGGCCCCGGAGCTTGTCCTTCAGCCATGCGTCGAATCTCGACATATCGCGGTTGCCTTTCGTCGCGACAACGATGAAGGTGCTGATGCGGACATTCTTGAAATCGGGCCTGATGGAGATCAAATAGACGTTCCTTTCCCCGAATACCTCACCCAGCGTACGCAGGTACGAAGGGAGAAAAGCCCCTTTCTGAAAGTTGTCGATGACGTTCGACATGAGAATGCCGTCGTCGTTCAGGGTCCCGTTGAGCTGCCGGACAAACTCCCTGGTAGTGAGGTGATAGGGTATGGAAAGGTCGTTGAAGGCGTCCGTAAAAATGATATCGTACTTCTCCTTGCAGTTCATGACAAACCATCGCCCGTCGGTATTGAACGTCCTTATCCTCGTGTCCCGGGGAAGCCCCAGATATTTATAGACCACACGTGTTATTTCCGGGTCTATTTCGACCACATCGATATGCGCCTTTGGATAGGACAATTCCATGTAGCGGGGGAAGGTGTAACCCCCTCCTCCTATGGAGAGGCTCTTGAAGGGGCTCTGCGGCTTGTACATCCATTTCATGACCTCGGCGTAAATCTTCTCGTAGTCGTATTCGATATGAAGGGGGTTGTCGAGGCTCACGTATGAATGGATAAGATGGTCGAGCACCAGCGTCTCAAGGGGGGTCCGCCGGTCGGAGCTTGTTGTCTTTGTCAGCTTGATCGTATAGTAATCGCTCTCCTTGTAATAATAGGTACGGTCATTCACGGGGTTCCGGTAGGCCGCGATATAGAGCGGCGCGAGGGAGAGGGCACAGACCGCCACGCAGGTGCTCGTCGCTATCCGCCTTTTGAAAAGACCGCCCGCCAGCAGGGCGGTAATGATCAGGATGACGCCCATCGTAAAAATGATGTTCCTCGTGCCCATCCAGGAAATCAGCAGAAACCCCGTGGCAAAGGTGCCGATAATAGCCCCGAAGGTCGAGAATGCGTAGATCTTCCCTATGACGTTGCCCGCCTTGTTCAGGTTCTGGAGCGTCAGCCTGACGACGACCGGCGAGATGGTGCCCAGTATACAGCCGGGAATGAAAAAAATGATCGCGGTTACCGTGAAGATGCGCCACATGAGGGAGAAAGGGAATTGGTAGGCGGCAACCATGTTTGTCAGGGGGATGATCGCGAGGGCGGCAACGCCGGACAGAAAAAGCAGTATGCCGAGCGTTCTCCGGCGGGGGTAGCGGTCGACCAGCTTCCCTCCGATATACGCGCCTATGCTGATCCCCGCCAGTATGATGCCGATGATGCTCGTCCACGTGTAAAGAGAGACACCGACAAAGGGGGCCAGGATGCGGCCTGCCACCATTTCGATGACAAGCGAGCAAAAGCTGGCGATAAAGGTGATGATATAGGCTTCAGGAAGGGTCATGGCTCACTGCCTCCGCGAGAGATTTTGCGGCATCACGCACGTTATTTGTAGTCGATTTGTGCTTTCCTGTCAACCCTCTATCTCTTTTTCGCTTTGCGGGGCACCGTGGGTCAAATCTTTATCCTTTACATTACCCAGACCTAACCTCGCAAATTCAAGGATAAAGATTTGACCCTATTATCCCCTGGGAAGTCAGGAATAGACTTGACTGAAAAGTAAAAAGCCTTGTGGAGAGACAGGGGTTTGGGCAAATAATCTATCTGTCAAAACGCACCGGGAGTGCCCGGAGGGTGCCGCTGCCTGACTGGGGGGCCCAGCCCCGCTCGCCATCGCGGAAACGGAAGGCAGCGGCGGCGGCGCCTTGCGTCTCCGATGCCCAGAGAGCACTACAAGAAAGATGAATCAATGCTGTTAAATAGACATCATAACCACAGTTAGACTCGTAAGTTTTAGCCGCATCATACAACCCCGCCAGCTCATCCTGCCTCGGCATACGCCAGTCCGTATATCCGCCTCCGCGATAACTCTCGCAATAGCTCTTCGCATTATACCAGTCAATATTAATACCATTGTCATCGGCTGCCCACATGAGGTTGGTGCGTGTATCCAGAACCGTTCCGTTGTTATAGGCGATAAAACGTCCATCTCTGCCAGTTTCCCTGGCCGCGTGGACAGAAGGTTGCGCCTGGGCCATGCAGACCGATGCAACAAACAACATGGAAATTAATGATAAAGTCGCGATTGTTTTATGAGTCATGGTTTGTCTCCTGTATGGCACCACCCTCACAAAAAGGTTCTGATTAGTTGTAAACCTTTTGACGATGCCCTATTTGAATAAGCTTTTTACCCCTAATTCCTTGAGAAGTCAAGAGACTAAGTTGGCCCCATTGCTCTTGACATGCCGGCCATGGGCAGAGTACTTATAATTGTCGAGATAATCTACGAGGAGGTGCTAATGGACTTGTTGAAACGTGTGCTGTTGCTCGCCGGATTACTTATTGTGCCCTTGATCGTGTTCCCCCTTCCGGGTACCGCCCAGGTGAGCGTGGACGTACACATCGGACCCCCGCCACCGTTTCGGATCGCGGCTCCCCCGTCGGTGGTCGTGATTCCAGGGACTTACGTCTACATGGTTCCGGACATCGGCGCGGACATATTCTTTTGCTCCGGCAACTGGTATCGCCTCCATCAGGGGCGCTGGTTCAGCGCCGGAGCCTACAACGGCCCATGGATGTTCGTGCCCGGTCCCAGGGTTCCCGGCGTCCTCTTACAACTGCCGCCGGACTACCGCCACATCCTGCCTGGATGGCGTCGGATACCATACGGGGAGCTAAGAAAGAACTGGGCGGGATGGGAACGCAACCGTTATTGGGAGAAAGACCGCGACTGGAAGGCGGGCTGGCACGGAAGGCCCGAAGGGAGGCCGGAAGAAGGGCGAGGGCGCCCCGCAGGGAAGCCCGGCGCGGAGCGCGGCAGGGATGTCAAACATGGTGAACATGGTGAACATGGTGAACATGGTGAACGCGGGCACTAAAGCATAGGCGGCCATGCATGACGCTGAACAGCCTTTAGTCTTACGAATCCGGCAGAAATTACCGTACGCGCCAAAAACGGCCCACGCCCTACCCCGGCGTGCCCTCCGCATCTGCGATGACCCGCCTGATGGTTTCGGCCATCTCGTTCTTGATGATCGGTTTCATCACGAACTCGCGGATACCCATCGCCTTCGCGCTCTCGGACGATATCACTTCGCTGAAGCCCGTGCAGAGGATGATCGGTATATCCTTCTTTATGGACATCATCCTTTTCGCAAGCTCGATGCCGGTCATGTTCGGCATGGTCTGGTCGGTGATAACAAGATCGAACTTCCCCGGGTCCCTCTGAAACTGCTTCAGGGCCCTGACGCTGTCCTTTTCCGCGACTACCTCGTACCCGAGCCGCTCCAGCATCTGTTTCCCTACCTCTACCAGGGCTTCTTCGTCATCCACGAAAAGTATACGCCTCTTCCCCGTTACCCGTTGAGCGGCCGGCTTTGCATGCTCCTCGGCTGCCGAGGCTTGCCCATCCTTCAATTTTCCGAAGTAGACGGCGAAGGTCGAGCCCTTCCCCGGAGCGCTGCTCACGGTGATGGCCCCCTGGTGGCTCTTCACTATTCCGTAGACCACTGAAAGGCCCATCCCGGCGGCGCCGGACTCTCTTGTCGTGAAAAACGGCTCGAAAATCCTGTCTTTTATCAGATCGTCAATCCCCGCACCCGTGTCGCTGACGGACAGCTTCAGGTAGGGACCGAGCTCCATATCCGGATACGGGGCGTCCGCGGGGTCCGAAAGGATAAAATCACTCACCCTGACCTCAAGCACCCCTTTTCCTCCTTTCATTGCCTGCCCCGCATTCGTGCAGAGGTTGATGAGAAGCTGGTGGATCTGCACGGGGTCGGCGAGGATTATCCCTTCCTCCGTCTCGACCCTCGGCCGGATATCAACCGTGGAGGGAAGCAACGCGCGCATCAGCTTGAGCACCTCCCGCACGATCGGCACCACCTGCACGGGCTTCTTCTCCTGCTCGCCCTGACGGCTGAACGTCAGTATCTGCTTCACGAGGTCCCTGCCGCGGTAACCCGCGGTGCGCACGTGCTCAAGGTGCATCGTCGCACGGCTGTCTTCTTCGAGGTCATCGAGGGCAAGCTCAGTGAAGCCGATCATGGCCGCAAGGATGTTATTGAAATCGTGCGCGATGCCGCCGGCGAGGGTACCGATGGCCTGCATCTTCTGGGCCTGCCGCAATTCCGCATCCAGCCCGGCCTGTCCGGTCATATCCCGCTCGACGGCAACATAGTTGGTAATCGCGCCCGCCTTGTCCCTGATGGGCGACACGGTCCTCTCCACCTCGTAAGAGCTGCCGTCCTTTTTCCTGTTGACGAGGCGCCCTGTCCAGACGTTGCCCGCCTCAAGCACATGCCACATGTCTTCCCAAAAAGCGTCCTCCTCGCCCCCCCCTCTCAGCACGTCAAACCTGCGCCCTGTAATCTCCTCCCTGCTGTAAAGGCTCGCCTTTTCGAAGGCGGGGTTCACGTACTGAACAACGCCGCGGCTGTCGGTGATAATCACGCAGTCGCCGCCCTCTTCTATTGCGGTCGCAAGGCGCGTCCGTCCTTCTTCCGCCTCTTTGTGCCCCCTGATCTCGACCTCAAGCCGCTGATAGGCGGCTCTAAGCTCGGCTGTCCGCTCCTCCACACGCCTTTCCAGCTCGAGGTGCATGCGCCGCAGCTTCTCCTCTATCTGCTTCCGCTCGGTAACATCGCGGCCGTTGACCACGATACCGGCGACTTTTGCATCGTGGAGCAGGTTCCTGCTGATCATCTCAACAACGCGCCAGCCTCCGTCCTTTCTCTTTAAGGAAGCGTCGAGGGTCATGGTGAAGCCGGGCATCCTCCCTGCCTCGACGAACCGCTCAGCCACCGTGTCCCTGCCCGCGGGATGCACAAAATCGAGGAAATTCCTGTTGACCAGGCTCTTCGGACTGTAGCCGAGCACGCGCTTCACGGAAGGCCCGGCGTACGTGATAGTCCCATCCCCTTTCAGCACCATCACCATATCGAGCGCATTTTCGATGAGGAGCCTGAAGTACTCCTCCCTCTCCCGCAGATGCTCTATAGCGGCCACTGAGGAATTGCTGCTTTCCGTCTCAACAGTCCCCGGCGCATGCACACCTCTTTCCCGCATCGCCCTGAGGTCCTGCTCGGCTTCCTTGAGCCGGGCCTGCAGTTCGGTTATCCTCCCGACATCCTTTTTACTGTTACCCATACTCTACTACCCCCGCTCGTCGGATTGCTTTGCATGCAACGCGCGTGCTTCCACAGAGATTTCGCTTTCATTCTGCTGAATTTACCCGGTAGCAGCACGATTATCGGCATCCTTCGTTCTTTCGCCCCAAATAACATTTCCCAATAATAATCGAGGCTTCAGCCTCCTTCCTTGAGGCCCTTCGCAATGTCCGCGTGCGGAAGAAGAAGTTCCGCCTCCTCAATCAATAACGTAATGCTGCAAAATGCTCTGCGCCATCTTCCCTGCCCGACACCACCCGGCTATGCCCTTGAATCGAGGATCAACGTGACCGGCCCGTCGTTGACGAGATGGACGTCCATCGAGGCCCGGAATACACCGGTCTCAACCTTTTTCACCTTTTCGGCGGCATGCGCCGTGAACAGCTTAAACATCTCAGCCGCGGCATCCGCGTCCATCGCGTCCGAGAATGACGGCCGCCTGCCCCTTTTGCAGTCGCCGTAAAGGGTAAACTGGCTCACGAGGAGGAGCGCGCCCCTCACGTCGAGCACCGACTTGTCGAGCTTGCCCTCCGGGGTCTCGAAGATCCGCACGTTGACGATCTTCTCCACCATCCAGTCAATGTCCCGGACCGTATCGCCGGCGCCGATGGCGACGAGCACCAAAAGCCCCTTGCCGATCTCGCCGACCGTCCGCCCCTCGACCGTCACATAGGCTTCCTTGACGCGCTGGAGTACCGCTTTCACAGGAGGGGCCGCCTGCGTCTGAGGCGCATCTTTGGCGTTGCGCGGCGCCCTGCGGGACTCCGACATACGAAAAAGTATGCCTCCGTTCCTCGGGCTTGCGCGCCTAAAAGCTGCATCCTCCTACTCGCGCTTTTTGCGCCTTGCTTTGTCATCGCGTCCAGCCCGCATCCTCATGTTTGCCACCCAGCCAAGGCAATATGGAGGCTGGTGCGACCCAGCAAGGCATATGGAGCTGGGCACCCCGCCTATGGCCCATGTACACTCCGGTGCGGGCGGGACGCTATTTCGCGCCATGCATCAAAAATCGCCTCGCCCCCACTGTCCGAACGGGCGCCGGAGCAGGGTACGACGGTCGGCTAGGGCAGGGCCATTCGCTCGCGCAAGGCTCAGTTTGAAATGGAAGGTTATCTGTACAGCACATTTCCATACGCCGCATCTTTTAGGTTATGGTCGGAATAGTCAATAGGTTTTAGCCCTACTCGTATTCTGAGTGTGTTTAAGGGCAGGTGATCTTTTGAGGGTCTCCAATCGGTCTGTACCTTGTTCTTTCCAAGAATTTCCATCAGGGCTTTGGCGGCAGCTAAAGATCGATCTTCCCCTTGCGCTCGATCTTCGCCATTAGTTTCTATAGTGACCCCATCGCCGAACATAGTAGTATCGAGGAATCGTTTTATGCCCGGCAGGATATTCCACTTAGCGTCAGAGAGGAGCCATGCGAGTTGCCCCGTTGTTCTCCATGATTCGGATTCGGCCAAACTTTCCATGATGACGTTAATACCTTGGAACTGTACTAATTCCTTCGCTGACTGCCTTTGCTCTATGGTTCGTGGCGCAAGCTCTGCTTCCAGCCGCTTATGTTCAAGCTGCTCGGCCTCGGCTTTTTCTTTGGCCTTTGCTATCTCACTATTCGCTTTGGCCGCTTCGGCGGTCAGCAGAGTTATACGTTCCTCTATTTCAGCTTTCACACGCGCTATGTGTTCCTCTGAATCTGTTTCGAATCTGGTGATCCGTAGAGTCTGTTCCCTATTTTCAAGCCTGATCAATTCGTCTTTCGCGTTGTCCAACCGGGTTGCCATATTACGTGCAAAATACGACGCCACAAAATAAAGAGCTACTGCTATTGCGGCAGCGGCAACAAGGAAAATAGCTATTCTATTCAATGTTGTGAGCGAAGCGCTCATTTCGTTAACCTTGGAGGTAATAAAACTTATGCTAGACATATCGTCCCCCTTGTATTTCTCCCGATGAGCATCGCTTTCGAGGCCCCCCATGCGTCTCATACCCTCACCTATCCTTTAGGTCTCCGTGAGTCACCGTTACCAAATAGTCTACCCTGATAGAAAACCGGCTTTTCCGCAACCCCGACGCTGGTCGCAAAGCTCCTGATCACTTCGGCTTCGGGAACCGTAAACAGCAGCCTCCCATCACGGAACCGATGGCCTGCGGGGATCTGCCCCCTTCGTCTCCAGCGCCAAAATGTCTGGCGTGACACCCCTATCTCCCCTAAAAGCTGAGTCGCCGGGTAATACTCAACTCCGTTTACCTTCAAGGTCGCCATAGAATGCCCTCATTGTAGTTGCAGGGCGTTAACCCTTGTAACACCCTGTATTCTCATATCACGTCCCGTAACAATTGTCAACATAATTTTACTACCCACGACCCGTAACGAACACCTCCCATCCCTTGCTCCTGGACCCAGGCCGGCGTTGGGATCGCCCGGAAAGGAAAGGTGGGACGTGGTTTTACGCCCGGCTCCAGGTGAGCCGTATGTTGCTAGCCCTTGCTTTCAAATCTCAATCTTTCCCTTAAATAACCCTGACGGGTACACGATTTGTGTATAAAAGTGCGGACATCTTCCTGAAGTATTTACTTTGAATTGTTATGGCGTTCCTCACATCCTCTACTTACTCGACGGATAGCGAGCCGGATATGGGGAGAAGACCATATCCGGCCGCCTGCACCCGCGCTTTGACCACGCGTGGGTACCGCTGATCGACGTATACTTGTTATGCCTCCGCCAATGAAGGTTTTTCGCGCCTCTTTTGCAAAACGCTCGGTGCCGTCTCGCGCACGAAGAGCCCGCAGATCGCAGATGCGAGCAGTGCAGCACCGGCCAGATATAAGGTGGCAGCCAGGCCGATCTTGTCGGCAATGCCGCCCGCAATCACGGGCAGAATCCCACCGCCGATCAATTCACCCACGCCGGTTACGGCTCCTATTGCCGTAGCTGCCATGGCAAATCCGACGGTTTCAGTCGAGACCGCGAGAAGAACGGGGGTCACCCCGCAGGAGGCAAAAGCCGCGACAAATATGAAGGGGAAGAGGAGGCCTATGGCTGTACCGGGACTGAAGGTCACGAAAATAAGGGCGGCGAAGCCTGCGATAAGCTGGCAGAGAAAAAGCGTCCATCTCCGACCTATGTGATCAGAAACCGTTCCGACGATAGGAGCACCTAAAAACGCTCCGAAACCGAAGCCCGACATGACGAGTCCCACGGTAGTGATAGGCAGTTGATGTATCTTTGCCATGAAGAGTGTGCCGAAGGAGGTGAAGAGCCAGAGAAAGGCCATGTTGAAGGTCCAGGTTACCATCATGAGGAGGATGTTGCGATACTTAAACACGTCCCAGTAGCCGATCTCCTTGCCTTCTCCATCAAAGCGCTTCTCCCGCTGCTTGCCCGCGCGACGTGCAGCGAGTGTCGCTTGAGTAGAGGCGGGTTCCTTCATCACGACCCAGATAAGGATGCCAAGTATGACCGCCGGTATGGCATAGACGTAGAAAACGAATCTCCATCCGTAATGGACCATCAGTTGGGTACTGAGTATGGGTCCGATGGCAGCACCGGTCAACGTAAAAACGCCGGGAAGCAAACCGAGGTTCCTCGCGCGCGTCATTGGTGAAGACTCCTCTGCTATGGTGGCGGAGGCAGGTCCCCAGATGCCTCCCTCGGCAAATCCCATGATGGCTCGAATAGCCAACAACATTACAAAGGAACCGGCCACGCCGGTCAGCCAACTGCACACGCCGCCAAAGATCACGAGCACCACAATGACCGGCTTCCTCCCGACGTAGTCGGAGAGGCTCCCCATGCCCCAGGTGCCGATGGCCCAGGCCAAGCCGAAAACGGCGATGACCATGCCGGCCTGGGTATAGTTAAGGGCGAAGTCTTTCTGAATGCCGGGAAGCACAAAGGCCGCCACCAGTCGTTCCAGCCCCACCGCTCCCCACATCAGCACCAGTACCACATAGATCTTGGTGAAATACCTCATACTATCCCCCCTTTGGTTGTTGTTCGTCGATGTGTCTTCTCCACTCCTTTTAGCGAGAAGCCGGTATCACCGGCAGCAGCAAATGGGATTTGGAGAAGTGAATATGATGGGTGACCGTGCGCATAAAAGGCAGGTGATAGGCCCCCCAGGTCCCCAATCTGGCGAGGAGATCGTCCTGATTTCTCACGATCAGCTCCATGCAATGGCCTTTCCGGAATACGTTCGATGTCGGCATCATGGCAATGGCATACTCGACGACTTCACCGGGGGAAACAGGCACGGGGTCTTGCCTCGGGTGGACAGGTTGATAAGGCAAAGACTTCGTTACATCCAAGGCCCTGTATGCCGCCTTGAGGTAACCTGAGCTGACTAACTGCCGGTTTCCCTTCGGGTCGACATCTACCAGGTCAGCCATCCAGTTGGTGTCATCGATATCAATCGCAGCTTCGAGGTACAGGACAGGGGGTCCGGTCACCTCAAGGTCCGACGCCAGGGGTTCGGTGGCATACTTGAGGCAGTAGACGGTCGGGTCGAGGTACGGCGCCGGCTGGGTAAAGGAATCAGGCTGAGCGGCGTCGGGCGCCTTTGTCGCGAGGCCTCCACCGGGCTGGAGAAAGAAGTTTGTCCATTTTGTTCTTGCAAGAGGCCATTCGTGCTCGAAGCGCCACTTGTTGATCCCCATAACGAACATCTTGATGGGCGGCTCGTCGAGAATGCCCGTGTCGATGCCTTTGAGCCAGTAGTCGTACCACCGGATGAGTTCGTCGTGGTACTCGACATAGGGCCGATCGGGAAAGTTTGGCGGATAAACGATCAGCTTATTGCTTTTTTTTGGGGTTCCGGTTTTTTCCCACACGTCAAAAGTGGCAAAGAGGTAGAATCGGGTAATCCAGGGCGCGCCCTGGTACATGGGGAGGGTTATCCTGTCCAGGCCCGCCGGGTGCAGGTCGGCGTCCATGAAGTTGTCGGGCTCAGGTCTGGGATGAAAGGACGAGAGGAGGTTGTCGAAGAAAAACGGGAATTTCCTCGGATATCTGAGATAAGAGTACCACTTGCTGTTATATTTGATGTCCGGGTGGTTCAATGCTTCTTCGAGACGCTCCTTTATGTCGGGGAGGTTCAGGAACGAGGGCGGTGGCGGCGTGAAATCATAATTTGGCGCGGGAAAGGCGGCGTCGTTTCCATGTCTGCCCATGAATATGTGATAAACGAGCAGGTCATAGACACCCTTAAAATAGTCCCCTGAACCGGCAGGGTTTTCGTCGGGGTGAAGGGCCACGAGATGCGGGGGTTTCATCAGACCCGCGTGGATCTGATAGACCGAATAGGATGAAGGTCCCATCATGCCTACTTTGCCGCTGCACCATGGCTGAGCTGCGATCCATTCGACCATGTCATAAACATCCCACATCCCCATCGTGCCGAACCCTTCAGAATTGCCGATACCTCGCGGATCAGGTATCACATGCGCATAACCCCTCGGGACCGTGAAATTGTAATTCATGGCTTCCATATTTCCGTCCCAGAAAGGGCTGTGATAATACTTTTGGGGCTTATCCGCCAGCCATCCTATCGCCTCCTGTGCATCCTTGCCCCAAAATCCAAAGGCGAGGAGCGCAGGGAACTTCTCTCCCTCGATGTCAGGGCGGTATACATCTGCGGCAAGGCGGACCCCGTCGCGCATAGGAACCATGATGTCCTTCTCGATCCGCACCCGGTAGGCGGGTTCTGACCCCGTGTGCTTTACCAATTGAGGATAGCCATCAAAAAGAACGCCCTCAACATTTGCACCATACGGGATCTGCTGAGGGGAAGGGGTGTAATCCTTGAGGTTGAAATTCAGGGAATCGCCCGAATAGACGCCCTGTCTTTTTGTCATGCGCGCCTTCCTACCGGGATCCTTTCGTCCGTTCGTCCTTTTCTTCTCCATAATGCCCTCCCTTTTTTTGTGTCAATTTCCTAACTTGGTATCACCGGCAGGACCAAGTGAGACTTCCCCAAATGAATCGTATGGGTCACAGTCCGCATGAAGGGACACATGTACACGCCCCAGATGCCCAGCCTGCTGAGCAGGTCGTCCTGGTTCCTGATGACCAGCTCCATACGGTGGCCTTTCTTAAAGAC
>JBEKHB010000008.1:0-86981 GCA_050012495.1 Syntrophorhabdales bacterium | reverse complement strand
ACTTCTGCTGCTTCCCATAGCTTTATATACAACATTGATGAAATGGATAACTATGCAACAGGAGCTACTTATTTCTGTAGTGCTACGGTTGCATACAAAAGCACGGCAGGAACAACACCGACGCCAACACCGGCAGGACCAACCGTCCCTACCAATGTGCAGGCAACCGTCGCCTCATCGAGTCAGATCAACCTCACGTGGACCGCTTCTACGGATAGCGCGGGCGTCGCGGGCTACACAATTTATCGAAATGGCGCAGAGGTGGGAACTGCCGTCGGTACGTCCTATGATGACACGGGACTCTCTCCCGATACCACGTATACCTATACGGTATCCGCCTATGATGCATCGGGTAATCAATCGGCTCAATCGACCCCGGTATCGGCAACCACCGCACAGGCTCCTACACCCCCGACCGTCCCTGCCAACGTAAAGGCAACCGTTGTCTCATCGAGCCAGATCAATCTTGCATGGACCGCCTCTACGGATAGCGCGGGCCGCGTCGCGGGCTACACAATTTATCGAAATGGCGCAGAGGTGGGAACTGCCGTCGGTACGTCCTATAAGGACACGGGACTCTCTCCCGATACCACGTATACCTATACGGTATCCGCTTATGATGCAGCGGGTAATCAATCAGCCCAATCGACCCCGGTATCGGCAACCACCGAGAACGGCCATACAAGAGGGAGAAGATGACATCAGGGGGCTACTCGATTGATTTCTCTCCATCTGATTCCACGTATACGTGGACATGATCCGGGGCCAGCCATAACACACCGGCAATGCCTCCAATCGGCTTACCACAGGTGGAGAAGGGGTTATCGATGAGGCGACGGGCATCGGCAGGCGGTGAAAAGACAGCCTTTCTGCGGGCCGCATTCCACGCAAGATGATACTTGAGATCCACATTGATGCTGTCCGGATCGCTCCGGACTCCCTGTACGGCGAGTGCATGCCGGAACTTGAACCGGTCCGAGGAGAACAGCGCCTCGTCACCAAACGTTATCCAGGGCTTTTGATCATTCGGCAGGTCCTCGACCCTCTCGACCGATGACAGCCGTGGCCTCAGCACCGGCTCGAAGGCATAACAGGCGAACTTATCGCAATCCTGCACGCTTCTGGTCAAGTCACAGAGAATGCCTTCGTCAAATGCCAGGTCCACGCAGAAGTCGCATCCGCGCTGAATGCTCTTCCTGACCGGGACGGCGCACTTCCGGCACGGCTCCGGGTAACCAGTTTTCCGACCCTCCTGTGAGATCGGATCTGAACCTAATCTTGGGTTCCTTGCTTTGGCCATCCGGTCTATTCTCCTGGAGCACCTATCTCTGGCTGGAGGATATTCGTCCGCCTTCGAGGTGCTGTTTTCTGTCCGTGTAGTGCATCAAAAAACGCCTCGCCCCCCGAGAGGGAATGAGAACAGACGGCCGGAATGCAAGAGCGGCCAGCCCCTGAAGACCGCCGTCGGATGCGGCTGTCGAGGCTCAATTGTCAAAGAGCGGCGCGGCCTCTGGGACCTCTGATCCCGGCTCAAACGGGCCGGGATCTGTCACTTCTTTGGCCTGTTAAATGACTGCCCGGTCTCATAATATTTTCCCTGTTTTCCTCCTGTCCTGTCAAAGCGACAAGGAGAGGTGACAACCAGGGATGACAAATGCATCCTGTGCGCTTTTCTGAAAGAAGGGCGATAGGCGACGGGGAGCTGTCGGGCAGTTCTTCTCGTAAGATAGTTTCTCACATGGTGACCATGAATGCCGTCTTTCTCACGGAAAGCCTGAATATAGTTGTTGCAATTTTGCGGGATTTCTCTGATAGGAACTACGTCTTCTTGGGCTCGTCTTTCCCGATGACGGCAAGACGTGCTATAATTAAAATATGCGGATCATCTCAACCCAAATGAGGAGGTGTCAAAAATGCTTGCGATCAAGAAAGAATACATTGTGACGGATGATAATAAGAAAAAGGCAGTTTTGATTGATATAGATACATTCAACAAAATGGAAGAAATCATTGAAAATTACGGCCTTGCAAAATACATGGCGGAGGTCGGAAATGAAGAAACCCTTTCTTTAATCGACGCAAAGAAATACTATTCCACCCTAAAAAAGGGTTGAAAGGGTGATCTGCCAATTCAAGAAGACTTTCTTAAAAGATCTGGCGGAATTGCCTGCCGCTTACCGCAAAAAAATAGAAAAGCTCGTCTTCGAAGAGTTCCCAGGAATGAGTAGTCTTTCCGACAAACTTGATATCCGGAAAATACAGGGTTATGAGAACTACTATCGGATAAGAATAGGCCATTATAGGATCGGCTGCGAGATTGAAGCGGGGAATAGGATTAGCTTTTACAGGGTAAAGGATAGAAAGGATATATACAGGGTTTTCCCATAAACCGCCGGTCTCTCTGGCGACCTCATCAGTAATACATTCCCATGCATTTTTGTGAGCGATGACATTGCCCGTTGTCCGGCGGACGATCTTCCCGGCCCGCACGGCGATCTTCCGTCGGTCTACGGCATGGCACCCGCCGTCCCCACCGCTCTTGAGGAGAGATGACAACCAGGCATGACAAAAATGATCTTTCGGAAAGAAATGACGACAGGCGATGGAGAGCCGTCGAGCACTGCTTCCTCTACTCCTCAACTTTGTCTTTTTTCTTGCACGGCTGCAATAGAAATGGTAATAGTGATGTAAGTAGGCGTAGGCGCGGGCGGTGTCTAGAAGGTAACGAATGAAACAACGTCCCCACCTCCCCCCTGGTACCAAGAGGGGGTATGGAAATAGTCACCGTTGCGGTAGAAGCGATAGGACCGACGACAAAGCCCACGCTCGTAAAAGCGCCTTATGCAGGGACGAGCGCGGACAGGGCAAAAAAGGGTAGCCGGGACGTCTACTTCGCCGGCGAATTTGTTACTACTCCCGTATATGAGTGGAACTTGCTGGGTAACGGGAACGAAATAAACGGCCCGGCGATCGTCGAATCTTCTCACACTACGCTGGTTCTTCCGCCCGCAAGGAAAATAACCATCGATGACTACATGAACATACACATGTCGGCCTGAGGAGCGATTTGCAGGCCCAGGCTTAAAAAGGAGGCCAAAATGGAGAGAGCAACAGGAAAATTGGACCCGGTCAGCTACGAGATCTTCTATAACAGGCTCTACCAGGCGATGGAAGAGGGGAAAGAGGTCCTGAGATATCTTTCGGGCTCGACGATAGCGAGAGAAGCAGGCGAGGTAATGCAGGCCCTCTACCTACCGACCGGCGAGGCGGTCATGATTGCCTGCGGTATCCTTATGCATATCATGAATGTGACGAGGGTCATCCGGTACATGAACAGCAGTGAATATGAGTCAGAGGGCATCGGTATATACGATGGGGACCATTTCATAAACAACGACGCCTACATCGGAGGTATGCACGCGCCTGATACCGGGTTGGTCGCCCCGCTGTTTTATGAGGGCGAACTGGTCGGCTATACCGCATCGATCTCACACACGACAGAGACAGGCGGGATCGAACCCGGAGGCATGTGCCCCAGCGCGACCGAGGCGTGGCACGACGGGCTTCATTTGCCGGCGGTAAAACTGATTGAAAAGGGTAAGATGCAGCGAGACGTGCTCGGGATGATCCTCAGATCAGTGAGGACGCCGCGCGCCATGGAGGTCGATATCAAGGCCCGAGTGGCAGCCAATGAAAGGGTCCGTACAAGGATCAAGGACCTGATTGATGACGTGGGCAAGGACTTCTTCAAGGCCGCGTGCCGGCAGCTGCTCGCTGATGCAAAGGAGCAGGCGCGCGCAAAGATAAAGAGGTTCATACCGGGAAAATATACCGCGAGGGTCTACAATGATACGGTGGGGGTGCGAGGAGACAAGCTTGCGGTTGTCGAGATAGAAATGGAGATCACAGAAGGCGGGGAGATCAACGTGAAGGGTCACGTCGTTTCCCCTCAGACCCCCAGTTACAACAACGCATATTTCCCTGCTGTCGAAGCGAGCGCCTTTTACATAATGCTTGTCCAGCTCATCTATGACACGCGGTGGAACTCGGCCATCTCGGACCTAGTCCATTTTGATATCCTTCCGGCCTCGAGACTAAATGCGGATGCAAACCAGAGTGTCGGGTATGCGACTGTGGGAATAGCGCAGGTCTTTACCAACGCGCTGACCGAATGTCTGAGCAGGGCCTTTTACGCCTCGGGCCAAAAGGAAGAGACGGTAGCCGCACACAATGTCGTCTGCTGCGAGATTTGGGGCGGCATCGACCAATATGGCCGTCCGTGTGGCAATATTTTGTCCAACGTGTGGCCTGCCTCCGGTATGGGCGGACGATATGGACGGGACGGCATTGATTCGTCCGTACAATATTTCAACCCCTGGAACTACACGGCCGATTCGGAAGGCGAAGAGGTAACCATGCCGGTCTTGCACTGGGTTATCAAACACAGAGCCAATTCAGGCGGTTTCGGCAAATGGCGGGGTGGAAGCGGAGTTAAAACAGTTGACTTAGTCCACGGTACAAATTTCGTCGTCACCTACGTCATCGGCACCGGCGGGAAGATACAGGTGAATCAGGGGCTGTTCGGCGGTTATCCCTCGGCATGCGTCTATTCAGACAGGATCGTCAACAGTGATTTCTTCGAAAAGGCAGGCAAAAGCGAGGCCCTCCCGTATGACTTTGATGAGGTGAGACAGATGCTGAAAGGCGAGTATATCCCTGGGGCCCCCAGTATCGCTGCGAGGATCTCAAAAGAGGGCGATATCATTATGCATTCGAGCATAGGCGGGGGTGGAATGGGCGATCCGCTCGAACGAGATCCGGAAATGATCGTCAAGGATGTCAGAAACGGGTATGCAACATTAGAGGTCGCACGGAATGCCTACCAGGTTGCCATCGATCCCGATACGCTTACCATTGATCAGGAAAAGACGCGGGCTTTGAGAAATCAAAAGATCAGGGAGAGGCTGGAAAAGGGTATCCAGGGAGGTGAATTCCTCAAGCAACTGGTAGACAGAAGAAAGAATGGAGGCCTACCGGGAGTCGCATCCGCTTTCATGAAGGAGACATCTGATTTCTGCGAGGCCTTCCGGGATCAACTGAAGAAGGAAGAGGCGCTCAGCAAGGAGTTCCCGAAGCCGATTGACAACGGCAAAAAAATCGAGAAGGAGTTGTTTGGATTGACGTTATACGTAAACGTGGGGCAATTGGAGGACGGGACCATAGTGACCTATTGCAACGAATGCGGCCACATCTACGGCAAAATAGAGCACAATTTCAAATACTTTTGCCTCGTGCACGAAAGGGATGCCCAAGAGGTGCTTCCGGGGCCGGAGTCAGATGACAGAATGGCGCCGGATAAAGATTGGTGCGTTTTCAGAGAGTTCTACTGTCCGTCATGCGGCAGGCAGGTCGAAGTCGAGGCCACCCCTCCTGGAACCCCGATAGTACAGAATTACTCATTTCCCCAGGGAGAATTTGCGAAAAGGAGGTGAGCAGCATGAATCCCAAAAACAGGCTGGAGGTTAGCGACAGGTGGAAGGAGTTGGCGCTTACCAAAACGTGGGTCGACATATTTGAAGAAACGGCGGACAAATTTGCTTCTAAAGAGGCACTTGTTTTTGTGGAATCAAAGGCGCGTTTCTCTTATGGCGAGTACAAGAAGAAAGTGGACCAGATTGCCAAAGGCCTTTACGCGCTCGGAGTCAGGAAGGGCACGCACGTCGGTCTCTGGATGACCAACAGGCCTGAATGGGTTTTCACCCGTTTGGCACTATACAAACTCGGCACCATAATGGTTCCTTTCCATACCCGGTACAGAGCGGAGGAGATGAAATACGTTCTCGGGCAGAGCGATACTGAAGTGCTTGTCATGGAACGGAACCTAGCTGGCAAAATAGAGGCCCTCGAAATCCTTTTTGCACTCATGCCCGAACTAAAGGCGAAAAAGGGAAAGGGGGAGATAGCATCTCCCGATTTTCCAGCTCTGAAAAAGGTTGTGCTTGCGGACGAGCAGGAGCTGCCTCTTTTCTATTCGATAGCCGAAATTATTGAGGTAGGCCAGAAGGTGAAGGATGGGGATCTGAGCGCCACGGTCGGGCCCCACGATATAATCCACATAATCTACACCTCCGGCACGACGGGCTTCCCCAAAGGCAACGTCACGCCCAGCAGTTGTAACGTAGCCTATTGCGCAATATCGAGTAAACTCTACGATTTGACGGCTGAGAGCAGGTATCTGAACCTTATGCCTCTTTTCGGCAATATCGGCTTGTGGAACCATACGCTTCCGCTCCTTTCGGGTGGAACCCTTGTGGTTGCGCCAAGTAGGTTCGATCCTGAAGAAACGATGGAAATAATACAGCGAGAACAAATAACGAATTGCATATTCGTGCCCACCATGCTCCTTGATATAGTGAATCATCCACATTTCGACCAGTATAACCTGAGATCACTAAAAAGGATAACGGCCGCAGGTGCCGTGGTTCCGCAGACATTGATTCAAATGGCCAAGGATAAGCTGGGTCTTTATCTTATGAACATCTACGGTCTGTCGGAAGCATCCGGGCTCAGCACGTGGGTGCCTTACGGTGACACGCCCGAGCACGTGGAGAAATCGGTAGGCTTGCCGATGCCCCACTGCGAGCTTGCCATCCTCGATCCGAAGACAGGAGAAGCGGTGCCACCAGGAGTAGAAGGGGAGATCTGCACGAGGGAAGTATTTCCGGGCAGCCAGCACATGAAGGGCTATTATAAGAAGCCTGACCTTACGGCAGAAACCATTAAGGATGGGTGGCTGCACAGCGGAGACCTGGGAAAATTGGATGCAGATGGTTATCTCTACCTTACGGGAAGGGTGAAAGAGATGTTTACCGTAGGTGGTTTCAACGTCTCCCCGCCCGAAATCGAAAACTACTTGCTGAAGCACCCGAAAGTCGGAAGCGTGGCCGTTGTGGGTGTGCCCGACAAGAGATTGGGGGATGTGGCGGCGGCGTTTGTCAGGCTGAAGAAGGGGGAAACAACCACCGCTGAGGAGATTGTCGCCTTTTGCAGGGGCAATATTGCGGACATAAAGGTGCCCCGTTACGTGTTCTTCGTAGAAGAGTTTCCTCTAAACCCGCAAGGCAAAGTACAGAAGTTCAAACTGAGGGAAAAGGCCGTAAAAGACTTGAGGTTAAGCGATGTTGCTTGACGGAGATACACCTGCTACCAGGAAGAGTCGGAGGGATAAGGAATGGAATTCAAAGATATAGTGTATGAGACACGTGATGGCTCGGTCTGGATCATATTCAATAGGCCCAAACAGTACAATGCTTTCACAACAAATACGCTAAAGGAATTATGTCTTGCCTTAGAAAACGCGGAGCTGGATAAAAATGTGCGTGTAGTTGTGTTGAGAGGGGCTGGTGATAAAGCCTTCTGCACCGGAGGAGATCAGGGGGAGTCTAAAGAGGGGGGCTACGACAGGGAGATGGATTACTGGCACACAAGGGTACACCACATGATCAGATCAATTTCCAAACCGGTGATCGCTGCCGTGAATGGGTGGGCCATTGGGGGAGGCCACATACTTCACGTCATTTGCGATCTTTCTATAGCGGCAGATACCGCGAGGTTCGGACAGGCCGGCCCTAGGGTTGGGAGCTTCGACGCTGGTTTCGGGGCCGCATATCTCGCAAGGGTCGTGGGAGAGAAAAAGGCGAGGGAAATTTGGTTTTTGTGCAGGACGTACAACGCTCAGGAAGCGTTGGAGATGGGACTAATCAACAAGATTGTTCCTTTGTCGGAATTGGATAGTGAGACAGAAAAGTGGTGCAGCGAGATCAAGGAAATGAGTCCCACTGCCATAAAATTCTTAAAGGCAGCATTTAATTCGGATACGGATCATGTATTCGGATTCGAGACCTTGTCGGCCGCAGCCGTACGCCTTTACTGGGGAACAGATGAAGCCATGGCCTATAAGAAAAAATTTATGGAGAGAAAGAAAGAGAAGTAACTTCAGACGAAAGCGAGCTCGAAGTCTGCCCATCAGCTCACGGCATAGTCTGTGCCTTCATAGCCGTATCTCCGCATCAGTAAGGGAGGGAAATAGGTTCGAATCCTACTCCCTCCCCCACTTTTCAGCATTTTCTTCACTCTCGCTTTCCCCCAATTGTATGTTTTTTCTCTAGTCGGTGTTTTTGATGAGAAGAGTAGCGATTCCTCGGCTATCTTCGATAAGCTAAGGTATTTCCTGTACTCCACACCCAGGCCCATTTTCGTTTGACAGAATTGCAGAGGGCATCGGTTTGTTGCTTTCTAGTCGTAATGCAGTATCTCGCTGATAGGGCAGGGGTATTTGTTTGGCAGGTGTACTAAATAAGGTTCTTTTCCGGCCGGAGGGAATTTCGATGATAGTACCACCCCCGTCCCTTCTGGTTCCTTCTTGCGCCAAGTGGTTCTTCGGGGGTACCCGGCAAACCGACCTGGATTTTGCAACATGGGAGGGGCCGCTCGCCGGAGCGTACATGGGCCATAGGCGGGGCACCCAGCTCCATATTGCTTTGCTGGGTCGCACCAGCCTCCATATTGCCTTGGCTGGGTGGCAAACGTGAGGATGTTGCGGCCCCGAGATACAGGTGCATGGCGCGAAATTAACCCGGCCGGCCCTACCAGCAATCGTCAGGGCCGGCCGCGGTCATACCGTGGCAAAAAAACAAACTTGAGCATAAGCCCGACGACGAGCATGGCCACGCTCAACAACTGCCCCATGCTAAAGACGCCGAGGATGTAGCCTACCTGCGGATCGGGCTCCCTGAAGAATTCGCAGAAGATGCGGGAGAGGGCGTAGCATATGAGAAAGACCGCAAAAACATCCCCGTCTCGTTTCTTCCTGTTCCGATAAATCCACAAAATGACGAAAAGAAGAAGCCCTTCCAGCAGAGCCTCGTAGAGTTGGGAAGGGTGCCTTCCCACGTTCCCCCCATCGGGGAAAACCATGGCCCAAGGCACGTGTGCCGGTTTTCCGTAAAGCTCACCGTTGATAAAATTCCCCATCCTGCCGAAAAATATCCCGATTGGAGCGCCAGGGATGATGAGGTCCGCCATTGGCAGGAAGGAAAGACCCCGCCGTTTCATGGCCCAGTACCCCATCACGAAGGTGCCGAGGGCCCCGCCATGGAAGGACATGCCGCCGTGCCACAGCACAAATACCTCTAGGGGGTGGGCCTGGTAGAAGGCGAGGTTGTAAAAGAGCACATAGCCCAGACGGGCGCCGGCGAGCAACCCCAGGACCAGATAGAAGTAGATATCGTCGATCTGCGCCTTGGTTATACAATTTTTGGAGTTCTTGAGCTGATAAAGCACGAGAAAATAGGACGAGCCGAAGCCCAGGACATACATCATGCCGTACCAACGGACGGCAAAAGGACCTATCCTGAATATTTCCGGAGCGATATGCGGATAGGGTATCACAGACGATTGACCTCTATCGCTTTCCACAGATCGGCCGTCTCTCTGAAGACGAGCCCCCTTATACCCATGCTTCTGGCGTACTCCACGTACTCCTCCGTGTCGTCGATATAGAAGACCTCGTCCTTTTTCACGTCCAGCTTCTCGAATATGGCGTCGTATATGCGCCTTTTCGGCTTTTTCGCGCCTACCTCGAAAGAGAGTATCCACTCGTCCATGAGGTGAATAATAGGATAACGTGCTATAACGTGTGTGAAATGAAGCTCATTCGTATTACTGAGAAGGAACAGGGGGATACCCTTCGCCTTGAGGTAGACGATTATTTCGTTTACCTCAAGGTTATCCTGGAAGATATTGTTCCATATATCCTTAAACTCTTCGAAATCCAGCGCCAGTTTGTAGCGGTCTCGCACATCCAGAAAAAACTCTAAAGACGAAGAGAGTCCCTCTTCATAAGGGTTGACGGCACCGCTGCAAAGATCAAAAAGATACCGGAAAATGTCGGCAGAGGAGCAAAGGGCCTTTGCTTCCGACCGGGCGTACAGTTTTTCAGCGATCTGCCGGTTGTCAAACGGGAGAATCACGTTCCCTAAATCAAACACGAAGAGCTTTATCATAATAGATGTGCAATGCTCCTTCCCTTTTATGAGGGGGGAGGCAATAATCGAGCGAAGCGAGCTGAGGGGGGAGGCCAGGTGCGACCCAGCAAAGCAATATGGAGCTGGGTACCCCGCCTGTGCGAAGCGGGTCGTGGCTCCGCCGGTGGAGGGGGCGCTGAGCCCCAATAATGCTCAAACACAAAGAGCTTTATCATAAATGAATGCCTTTTTCGGGTAAAGGGCGCTGTAAAGACCGAAGGGATCGCAAAGGTGCTGCCACCCGCAGATGTGGACCAACCGCGATGGGGCGTGACGCCCCATCAGATGCCCGATCCTCGCGCTCATATGCCGATCCCGCAGATGCATTTCTCCGGTATAGGGAAAAGCCTTTATGCCCTTCTCTAAAAAGAGTCGCGCCATCGCCTTTTGGCGACCCCCCTTGCACTGATCGGACCGCAGGAGGATCCGCAGGTTTTCCTTTGCAATCAACTCATCCATCCGGCTGAGGTTTACCGAGGAGAACCGGTCCATATCGACGAGAAAAAGGCGCGCACCGCGCCTGTCGCAGTAGTCGGACGCGGCTGTGAATTCCAACGGAAAGTCAATGTAGGAAAAGAGGGCGTCGATGGCATCCTCCTCGATGCGTAAGCCTTCTGCCCGTAATTCATCTATTGCTTCGCCCGCCTTTTGTCTGAGATCACCGCCCCTCGCCCGCCTGAAATTGAGTCCGTAATGCGAGAATTCAAGGGTAACCATATCGGGTCCGGCAGATTCCAGCCACTTGTCCAGGAGGGCCCTGCCATCCCTGTCCCCGTGGATTACGCCGAGCATGACAAAAACGTCCTTCTGCCTGTCGTATGGCTCCTTCATGCGACCGCTATAGTACCATGACAAAGGCGACCTGTCAAACGCGCGGAAAAGAGCGGCAGCGTCGCAAGAGCAGGGCAGCGAGGGGAAGTGGAATTGCCGGCTCCGGGAAACAAACAACAGGGTATGGAACCTGCAATATGTCCTGCGTAAGATCGTTGCAAGAGGGTTTGACGGCCATCGGCTTTTGGCCGCGAGACCTCGGAAAATAAGGAAAAAGCGGACAAGCGGCGGCAGCCGGGGCGTGATCTTAAGGCGTCTGAAAAACTTACACTGAGTGGAAAGTTTTCATACGCTCGTGCTGTTTACGGTCGGAGAAAGGGTCCATTGGAAACGGCAAGGCGTCTATCCTATCGAATACCTATATGGCAGGGGGGCATGAGGGAAATGGAGATTACCGAAGTCCGTATCTACCTGACCGGTGAAGAGCATGTAAGGGCCTACGCGTCCATCGTGCTTGACGGAGCCTTTATCGTGAGAGATCTCAAAGTGATCGAGATGGGCGGGAAGACCGTTGTCGCAATGCCGAGCAAAAAAATGAAGGACGGCACCTACAGAGATTTAGCCCATCCCTTGAACTATGAGACAAGGCGGAAGATAGAGGCAAAAGTGCTTGAAGCCTATGAAGAAGCACTCAAAGCTCAGGAGCCTGGGCGGCCCGTAAGAAGGGCGGCCAACGAGTAAGGCCGTTATATGCTCCGTCTGGTGGGCTTTACAGGTTTTTTCTTGTCGACGGCCTTTTTCTTTGCAGCAGCCTCTGCCTGCCGCCTCTGCACGTCCATCAGCTTCATTGCGCCGAGGTCTTTTTCCAACCGGGCTATGTTCGCCTTGAGCTGCACAGCCTCCGCGTCCGCGTTCTCGACCTTTGAGCCAAGCGCAGCTACCTGTGCTTTGAGGGTTTCCACCGATTCTTTGTTCGACTCAAGCCTCAACTGAGCGATATCGGATTTAAGACCGTCGATCTTTACGAAGGCGACGAAAAGCAGCACGACGAGACCGCCGGCTACGATCGTCGGCGCGACAAACCACCTCTTCGTCTTCGGGGCACCCGTTTCATTGTCTGCCGCACTGCTATGCACCGAAGGGGTTTCCGCATCCTGGTCCCTGAGAAATTCCTCCACGCTCCGTGCCCGCCTCTTCTTATTGAAACCGAACATTCGCTTCTCTCCTTGTCACACGTGAAACGTCAGCTTCTTTGTGCGTCCCGGGCGCGCCCCTTGCGCTAGTCTATCTCCCGTACGCAACCTTTTTCAATACTTTCCTTTTAGGCGCTGCTCTCGGCAAGGAGGCTCTTCACCTTTTCCATATCTTCGTACGCCTCTTTTATCGCTCCCTGGTTCCTGAGCAGGTAGGAGGGGTGATAGGTGGGCAGGAGCTTCGTGCCCTTATACGAGGTAAAAAAGCCTCGCACTTTTGTAATCCTCGCGTCCACCCCCATGAGTGTATTGTAGGCGTGTTTTCCAAGGGTGCAGATGAGCCGCGGCTTTATCAGCGCAAGCTGCGCAACAAGATAGCCTTTGCAGACCTCCACCTCCCGGGCTTCAGGGTCCCGGTTATTGGGCGGCCTGCACTTGAGGACATTGCAGATGAAGACATCTTTCCGGTTGAGGCCTATCCTTTCGATCATCTGGTCGAGCAGCTTGCCTGCCCTGCCGACAAAGGGCCTTCCCTGGCGATCTTCTTCCTCGCCCGGCGCTTCACCGACGAAGACCACTCGGGCCCGTTCGCTGCCCTCGCCGAAGACCACCGACTTCCGGCTGCGGCTCAACTCGCAGCGGGTGCACCTGCCTACTTTCGCCTTCAGGCCGGTGAGGGTCGGCTCTTCCTGACCGCCCGAGACGTACCGGTCGATACCCATGTGCAGAAGAGCGGAGAGAAAGCGTTGCGGGTCAAGGGTATCCATGGTCACGCGAACATATCGGGGCGTTTTTTCAGCTTTTTCTCTGTCTCCAGGAGAAAGGCTGTTTGCAGGAGAAGCATTTCGTCGAGAGGCTTCCCGATGATCTGCAGGCCGATAGGCAATCCCTTGTCGTCAAAGCCGCAGGGCAGAGAAATGGCGGGCAGACCCGCGAGATTGACCGGGATAGTGAATATATCCGACAGATACATAGTGAGCGGGTCTTCGGTCTTTTCACCGATCTTAAAGGCGGTAGTAGGCGAGACCGGTGTGACGATCACGTCGCACTGCTCAAAAGCCTTGTCGAAATCGCGCCTTATCAGGGTTCTCACCTGGCCGGCCTTCCTGTAATACGCGTCGTAGTAACCTGAGGACAGGACGTACGTGCCGAGGATGATCCGCCTCTTGACCTCTTTTCCGAAGCCGCGCGACCGTGTCTGCTTGTACATGTCGATAATGTCTTTTCCGTCCACCCGCATACCATATTTTACCCCGTCGTACCGGGCGAGATTCGAGGAGGCTTCGGCCGTACAGATGATGTAGTAGGCGGCGACCGCAAATTCGGTATGGGGCAGGGAGATGGGTACTATTGCCGCCCCGAGCCCCTCGAAGGTCTTGATCGACCCCTCAACCGCTGTTTTGACCTCCTGTTCCATGCCTTCGATAAAATACTCTTTCGGCATACCGATCCTTAAGCCCCTGATCTCCTTGCCGAGAGCGCCGGCATAATCGGGAACCGGCTGCGGTATGGAAGTGGAATCCATAGGATCGTGACCCGCGATCGCTTTCAGCACGACGGCGCAGTCCGCCACATTTTTCGCAATTGGTCCTATCTGGTCAAGGGATGAGGCAAAGGCGACCAGACCGTACCGCGACACCCTCCCGTAGGTGGGCTTCAGTCCTACCGCACCGCATAGCCCTGCCGGCTGTCTGATGGAGCCGCCTGTGTCGGTCCCAAGGGCTGCAGCGCAAAGACCGGCTACCACCGCTGCCGCGGATCCCCCGCTTGACCCACCCGGTATACGGCTCAGGTCCCACGGGTTCTTCGTGACCTGAAAAGAGGAATTCTCGGTGGAGGAACCCATGGCAAATTCATCCATATTAATCCTGCCAAGGTGGATGTAGCCGCTCTCGTCCAGTTTCTTTATAACCGTCGCATCATAGGGCGGAACGAAACCCTTAAGGATCTGGGAAGCGCATGTGGTCTCGACCCCTTTGGTGCAAAGGATGTCCTTCATGCCGAAAGGAATGCCCGTAAGCTCGCCGTCGCTGTGGGCGCGAATCCTTTTGTCGGCCTCCGCAGCCTTTTCGAGCGCCATCTTTTCTGTGAGCCTGATGTAGCACCGGGTAAGGCCGTCGTATTTTTTTATCCTGTCCAGATAGAAGCGGGTCAATTCAACAGAGGTGATCTCCCCGCTCTTCAGAAGACCCCTCGTTTCCGCTATGCTTTTTTGCAAAAGCTCTTCCATGCCGTCTCCTAGTCGGTTTCTATGATGGGCGGAACCTTGAAGAAGGGGCCAACGCGTGCCGGTGCATTACCGACGGCCTCCTCCACCTGAAAGTTAAGCTGCACCGTATCTTCCCTGAACACATTGACAAGGGGGATCGCATGGGTCGTCGGCTCTATTCCTGTCGTATCGAGTGAATTGAGCTGGTCCATATACGCGAGGATCCGGTCCAATTGCTGCGTGTACAGGTCGATCTCTTCAGGCCCGAGCTCCAGCCTGGCCAGATGTGCGACGTATTCCACTACCCTTCCCGTTATTTTCATATCCACCTCATTCGCACGCGGCCGCCGCTTTTATAATATCTCCTCTCGTCACTATACCTACAAGTTTGTCATTATCGACGACCGGTACCCTGTTGATGCCTTTTTCACTCATGATTCTTGCCACGTTGACGGCGAGATCGGCCGATGCGACACAGACGACCTCTTTCGTCATCACGTCCTGCACCATAAGGTCCCGAAGTGTTCCCGATTCGAATCCTTTCAGGATATCCGTCCGGGATATGACGCCTACGAGCATACCTTTTTCCACCACAGGCATCCCCGAAATATGGAACAAATCGAGTTTGTTCACGATAACCCCAAGCTTTTCCATGGGATGGCACGTTACCACACTTTTGTTCATCACCTCCACAACCTTCATCTTCCCCCCTTAGAATGGTTGGCCGAACAGCACCATCTCGTGCAGATACTTCTGGAATGTTTCGACCGTCTTCATCGCCCTGCGAAGTTTCCCCATCTCCTCAGAGTTCAGGCTCGCGGGATCGACATAGTTCATACTGCCCGGGCCCGTGTGGCTAAGCTGGTTCACGATGCGAAAACGGGCAAACAGAAGGTATGCCTCTATGAGGTCATCCGCCATTTCCTTTGTCATCATATTCATCTCCCTGATCCGCTTGATCCTTTTCAGGGTGTTTGTCTCGTGCAGTCCTTCAGCGAGGGAAAGAGCCCGGACGGACATCACGAGGGGCGACCATCCAAGGACCTTCAGATTGAATGTGCCCTTGTAGTCGCCGCTTGTCTCCACCTTGAACTTATTGAAGAACCCGAGGGCGGTGGGCATCATGACGGAGGCTTCCGTGATTTGCTTCATGACGCGCCTGTTCTCTTTCAAGAGGGAGAAAAAATGATCGAGAAGCGGCCTGAATTGCATCAGGTCGCCATGGATCACGCGGGCATCGGTGAGAATGATGAGGTCGAGAAGCTCCAACGCGCCTTCCCCCCGGGTAAGGGTTTCCTCGATCCTGGCCTTCCAGGCCTCTTCAGAGCCGCGCCACTTTTCATTGGAAGGCATGATGCCCCCTTTGCATTTCTCGAACCCTGCCTCGTGAAGCCTTTCCGTGACGCGTCTGCTAAATTCCTGATAGTAGTATCCAAGGAGGTCGGAGGAGGGCGCATCATCCGGCCCGCCCTGCCCGATAAACCGTCTCTTCAGGTCGCCGGTTATCGTGGTCTCTCGCCCGGCGTTGTAGACGAGCATATTATCCTGATCGGTCACGAACGTCTGCTCGTCCCGGCCCTCGCTGCCGAGACCGATCCAGCAATAGCCCGAGGGCGCCGGTCCAAAGCCGGCGGCCGCCATCTCTTCCTCCACCAGCGTGAGGGCCCGTATTGTCAGCCGGTCTCTTACAATACGGAAGAGATCATGCACATCGGCGATCGCCTGTTCCTCTTCAAAATAGATCCTTATGCCCGCCACCGAGACAAGATGGCAGTTCCGCAACGCGCTGAAGTCCGGTGTAGCGTCGATAAACTCAAGGACCCTCAGAAACTCGGACTCGAAGCGCTCACTCTTTCTCAGGGCCTCCCACAGCGTTTCCCTGAGCCGGACCAGGATATTGTAGCGGTCGTGGCGCAGCAGCGTCTTATCATGCATGATCGCGCCGTATTCGGCGACGAAGCTATCGACAATCGAAAAATCGAGCGCCATCAACTCCTCAAAAGCTCTTCCAGCATCCCCTTGCTCGCAAGCAGCTTTTCCCGCCTCACACGGAGCTCTTCGAACGTTGCTTTTTCTTTTGCCAGTATGGCATCGGGTGCTTTTTCCCTGAAGGCCCTGTTGTTTATTTTATTGAAAGCCCGGTCGATCTCTCCAGCGATCCGGCTAAGCTCCTTCTCCACCCTTGCCCTTTCCCGGTTGATGACCTCGATGTCCCGGATGGGGACGAATACCTCGACGTCTTTACATATGCCCAGGGCAGCCCTCTTCGGCGCCTCACCGGTCACATAGGCAATGTCCGAGACCCGCGCCAGCTCCTTGATGTAATACCCGTAGACATCGAGAAGAGGCCGGTGGCCGTTTGCCCGGATCAGTACCTCGATCTTCGCGCCCGGGGGAAAGCCCATCTCGCCCCGTATATTCCTCACCGTGTCGATGATGCCCATGATCATGCCCATCTGGGCCTCGCTTCTCTCATCCACTTCACCCGGCTCGACCAGCGGGAAAGCCGAGATCATGATGCTCTCATCGTGCGTGTAGGGCAGCCTCTGGTAGATCTCCTCGGTCACAAAGGGCATGAAGGGGTGGAGCAGCTTGAGCGTAGTGATAAGGGTCGAGCAGAGAGTGGACGCGGTGGACCCTCCGTCGAAGGCCGTCACCTTGCCGTAAAGGTTCGGTTTTATCAACTCTAGGTACCAGTCGCAGAATTCGTGCCAGGTAAAGCTGTAGAGGCTGTGGGCTGCATCGCTAAACCGATAGGCGTCGATTGCCTCGGATACCTCCTTTATCACCCGCTGGAGGCGCGATCTGATCCATTTATCAGGGAGAAAGGCGGACGGAGCGTGCATCGGTGAGAACGTCGCATTCTCAAGCAAAGAGACGGTGAGGCGGGCGGCATTCCAGACCTTGTTGACGAAGTTCCTGCTTCCCTCGATGCGCTCCTCCGAGAGAAGTACATCCCTTCCCTGGGCGGCCAGCATGGCGAAGGTGAACCGGAAGGCATCGGTGCCGTACCGGTCGATCATGAGGAGCGGGTCGATCACGTTCCCCTTTGATTTGCTCATCTTCTTGCCTGCGGCGTCCCTCACAAGGGCGTGGATATACACGTGTCTGAACGGCACGCCGCCCATGAAGTGGAGCCCCATCATGATCATCCGGGCAACCCAGAAAAAGAGTATATCGAAGCCCGTTACCAGCAGGGAAGTAGGATAGAAGGTTTTGAGATCGCAGGTCTCATCGGGCCAGCCGAGCGTTGAAAAGGGCCACAGGCCCGATGAGAACCAGGTGTCGAGCACGTCCGATTCCTGCCTTGCCGGGCTTGCGCATCTCGGGCAGGCTGTCACGTCCTGCCGCGACACGTAAGATTCGTTGCATGTGTCGCAGTACCAGACCGGGATACGGTGTCCCCACCAGATCTGGCGCGATATACACCAGTCCTTGATGTTCTCCATCCAGTCGAAGTAGACCTTTTCCCACATCTCGGGGATGATCGTCACACGGTGGTTGCGCACCGCTTCAATCGCGGCTGCCGCCAAAGGTTTCATGCGCACGAACCACTGGAGCGAGACGATGGGCTCCACGATCGTCTTGCAGCGGTAGCATCTTCCAATTATGAGCGGGTAGTCCTCTATTTTTTCGAGCAGACCGTCCGCCCGAAGGTCTTCGACCATACGCTCCCTCGCCTCAAACCGGTCCATCCCGCAATACTGCAATGCATGCTCGTTCATTCGGCCGCCGTCATCGATAACCTTCACTACCCCGAGACGATGCTTTTTGCCGATCTCGAAGTCGTTGAAGTCATGGCCCGGAGTTATTTTGAGCGCGCCTGTCCCAAAGGCCATGTCGACGTAAGCATCGCCGATTACAGGGATCTTTTTGTGGACAAGGGGCAGGATAACCTCTTTCCCGATCAGCGATGCGTACCTTGGGTCTGCCGGGTTCACGGCCACGGCCGCATCCCCCAGCATGGTTTCGGGTCTCGTCGTGGCGACCGTGAGGAAGCCACCGCTTCCGGCAATGGGGTATTTGATGTAATAGAGATGTCCCTTTGTCTCTTCGTGTTCCACTTCCACGTCGGAAAGAGCGGTCTTACACCGGGGGCACCAGTTGATGATATAGTTGCCCCGGTAAATGAGCCCTTCTTCATAGAGCCTGACAAATACCTCCCGCACGGCACGGCTCAGGCCTTCGTCCATGGTAAACCGCTGGCGCGACCAATCACAGGAAGCGCCAAGCCGCATCAGTTGCTCGATGATAAGGCCGCCCGATTTCTCCTTCCATTCCCACACTCTCTTTATAAACTCGTCCCTCCCTATGCTTTCCGCGGAGGCCCCCTCTTTGGCGAGATCCCTCTCAACCACATTCTGCGTGGCTATGCCCGCGTGGTCGGTGCCGGGCAGCCAGAGCGTGTTAAAGCCGGACATTCTCTTGAAGCGCACCACGACATCCTGAAGGGTGTTATTGAGGGCATGGCCCATGTGCAGAACGCCCGTCACGTTGGGCGGCGGTATCACAATAGAGAAAGGCGGTTTCGCTGAAACGCCCTCTGCGGTGAAATAGCCCTTTTCCATCCATAAACGGTACCATTTCTGCTCCACCTGCTTCGGATCGTAGACCTTGTCTATCACGCGATGGACTCCTTCAATAATTTGTCGATCTCTTCCCTGATCACTTTTTCAGCGATCTCCAAAAGCATCTGCGTGACATAATCTTCGACGTACCGGGTCAGGATAGGGGCGAGCCGGCTGGAAAGCTTTTGTGCCGCCTCTTCCATGGCCTGGTTGAGCACTGCCTTGAACTGCTGCTCAAGCTCCGATTGAGGAGCACCGGCGTCAACAGCACCTTTCATCTCCGGGAAGCAGACGGCATTGTCGCGGACGGTATCATCCATCGCCTGTCTCAGCCGCCTTCCGATCATGGTCTGCAGCTCTATCTCTTCGGGTACGGCCGCTTTTGTCTTTTCCACCTCTTCGGGTGCGGCCGCTTTTGTCTCCACCCCGGCGGATTCTTCCGCTGCTCCGGCCTGGCACGGACCGGGTGCGGTAGTTTCGGTTGGCTGTTCTTCGACCTGCGGCCGGAGAGTCTCTTCTTTTTCCTCCACGAGGTCGGTCAATTCGATCACGTCGTCCTCGCTCGTGATAGTCTCATAGACCCTGAAAAAATTGACCGGTTTCTCTATGACGCCGTCGACCTGATACCCCAAAAGCTCGGTGGTATCGGCCTCGTCTTTGAGGAAGAAAAAGCTTGCCTTGTCAAGGTACCCCTGTTTCTGCAGCTTCTTATGGACCTCGATGCCGTTCATCTTCGGAAGGTTGACGTTGACGAGGTAGATATCGGGGCTCAATCTGGCCGCGATCTTTTCAACCTCCTTCCCGTTCGGCGCGTAAAGGATCTCGTAGTGTTCCTTCGAGAATATGGTCATAAAGCCTTGCTGCAGCTTCTCGTCCCTGTCCGCAACGACTATTGTTCTTCTCATTGTCTGACTCCCCTTAAGCGGGCATTTTCCAAGGCATGGGAAGGAATATCTTCTCGAAGAGATTAAAGGCATAGCGATCGGTCATCCCCGCGATATAATCGCAGACGCAGGTGGAAGGCGGTGCATAGAACGACGCATACCCGGCCTCTTCGAGAAAAACGTCCGGCCTCTCCACGAAGCAATGGTAAATGTCCTCGATAATCTTCGAACACTTCTCGAAGTCCTCATGGACTGTGTTGTTCTCGTAGACGCGCTCGTAGAGAAAATCCCGAAGCTCGATCATGCACGCTTCAATCTCCTCCTCGATGGATAAGCCGCCCGTCTTCAGTGTCTCCCCCAGTACCGCCCGCACCATGCGGTCTATTCTCTGGGAATGGGTATCACCGAGGACGCTCCGGCACCTGCCGGGCAGGTCATCGAGCGTCATCACGCTGCCCCTTATCGCGTCATCGATGTCGTGGTTGATATAGGCAATCACATCTGCGACCCTGACGACCTCCGCCTCTCTGGTCAGGGGTTTGTCCGCCTCCTCCGTGATCACGATCGCGCCCCGGCCTTTCGAATGTTTCAGAATCCCATCCCTGACTTCTATGGTCAGATTCAGGCCCTGTCCTTCCCTTTCGAGGATGTCGACCACTCTCAAACTCTGCTCGTTATGGCGGAAGCCGCCCGGATGGAGCCTGTCCAATGTCGCCTCCCCTGCGTGACCGAACGGCGTATGGCCGAGATCATGGCCTAATGCTATGGCTTCGACGAGGTCCTCGTTCAAACAAAGTGATTTGGCGATCGTCCTCCCAATCTGAGAAACTTCGAGGGTATGGGTAAGGCGGGTCCGATAGTGGTCGTCCGAGGGGAAAAGGAAAACCTGAGTCTTATATTTCAGCCTGCGAAAGGCCTTGCAGTGAACAATCCTGTCGCGGTCGTGCTGAAACGCCGGCCTTATATCGCAGGGGACTTCTTCCCTGATCCGTCCCCTGGTATGGCGGCTCTTCTGCGCGTATGGCGAGAGGTTTGTCTCCTCCCTGTCTTCTAACATTTGTCTGATATTCATATGGACAAAGAGTAATAATACCGACGTAATCTATCATACGCAAAGGACTATTTCAACAAAAGAGAGCGTGGTTCAGCGATTCCCGCCGACCTGCATTTGATCCGAAAGTCGCCCGCCGCCTGAAAAAAGGCCCGCAGCGCGTTATATTCTTACTGACGCGCCAAAAGCGGCGCGGAAAAGGAGAGTGCCATCGCAAGAGGCGACGTGAACCTCGTCTGCTGCATCAAACAGGTGCCCGACACCGCTGACGTGAAGATAGACCCGGAGACGAATACGCTCATCCGCTCGGGGATCGAGTCCATCACGAACCCCTACGACCTCGTGGCAGTGCAGGCAGCCGTCGACCTTAAAGGAAGATACGGCGGGACGGTGACCGCCATAAGCATGGGGCCGCCCCAGGCGGAGCAGGCGCTCAGGGAGGCGCTGTCGCTTGGCGCAGACAGGGCCGTCCTGCTCTCGGACCGGGCCTTCGCGGGCGCCGATACCCTTGCCACGAGCTACACCCTCTCCAGGGCAATCGACAAGCTCCGACAGGAGGGTCCCATCGATCTCGTCATATGCGGGAAACAGGCCATCGACGGCGACACCGCCCAAGTGGGACCGGGCATTGCCACCCGCCTCGGGTGCACGCAATTTACCTACGTCACGGAGATCAGGCAGGTCGATCAGACAGGCGGCCGCGTGACGGTGAGACGAAAGGCGGAGGGCGGCTCCGAGGTTATCATCGGTTGCCTTCCCGCCGTGCTCACCGTCGAGCTGGAGCTGACGAAGGTCAAGAGGGCCTCCCTTCCCCGCCTGATCGACGCCCAACGTGTCCCGGTCGCGGTATGGGATGCCGAATCCCTCCAGGCGGAGCCCGAGCGGCTCGGTTTGAAGGGTTCACCCACGTGGGTGAGGAGGATATTCTCTCCCCCCTTAAAGAAAGGCGGGCCCCGCTTCGATGCGCGCGAGGACGCCCGGCACGCGGTAGAAGCGTGCGTGGCCGCCCTCCTTGACGACGCGGCGTTCGCTGAGCAGTTGCTGAAGCATTGGGAGCGCTAAAGAAGAGAGATGGCCGGGAACAAAAAAGGGATCGAGCTCGCCGAGGTAATTCCGGATAAGTGCATCGGCTGCCAGTTGTGCGCCGGGATCTGCCCGGTCGGCGCCATCGAGATAATCGACGGGGTTGCCCGCATCGATCCTGACGCCTGCATCGGCTGCGGCAAGTGCGCCGACGTCTGTCCTGTCGAGTCGATAAAGTTCGAGAGAAAGAGGCCCAGGGCGGTCAGGAAAAAGAAGGCGGAGACGCCGGCGGGCGTCCCCGGATACGAGGGGGTGGCCGTCTTCGTGGAGGTCTTGGAAGGCCGGGGCGCGAGCGTCTCATGGGAACTCGTGGGGAAGGCGAGGGACCTCGCCGGGAAGCTGGGGACGACGGTGCTCGGCTTCGTGGTGGGCCGCGAGGTGGAGGAGGTCGCCCGGCAGGCCCTCGCGTACGGCTGTGACGACGTGCACGTGGTCGACGATCCCCTGCTCGAAACCTACCTCCCCCGATCCTACGGAAAGGCGGTGAGCGATCTCTGCGCCACTGTGAAGCCCGAGATACTGCTCATGGGCGCAACGCTGGCGGGTCGCGATCTCTCGGGCGTCGTGGCGACCATCCTGGAGACGGGACTGACCGCCGACTGCACGGGCCTCGACATCGATGAGGAGAAGCGTATCCTCCTCATGACGAGGCCCACTTTTGGCGGCAACATCATGGCGACCATCTTTTGCGAGCGCCACCGGCCGCAGATGAGCACGGTGAGGCCGAAAGTCTTCAAATTCCCCGAAAAGGACGCGGAAAGGAAGGGGAGCATCCACCATCATCCGTTCGAGCCGCCGGCGGGCGAGCTCCCGTCCGTCGTCGAGCTTGTCAGGGACGCTGCCGCCGGGGGTCTCGTCGACATCACCCGGTTCCCCGCCCTCATCGTTGCGGGGAAAGGGGCATGCGACGCGGAATCGATGCCCATGTTCCAGCGGCTCGCCGACCTCCTTGGCGGGATGATCGCCTGCTCCAGGCCCGTCGTCGAGTCGGGCCTGCTGCCCTATGAGCGCCAGGTCGGCCAAACGGGAAAGACCGTCGCCCCGAAGCTCTACGTTGCCATCGGCGTCTCGGGCGCGGTCCAGCACCTCGTCGGCATGCAGGGCTCCGAACGGATCGTCGCCATCAACTCGGACCCCCAGGCGCCGATATTCAGCGTCGCCGACGTGGGCATCATCGGGGACTACAAGAACGTGGTGCCCCTTTTGATCGATGAGCTGGAGCGAAGAATGAAATGGGAGACGAGGGGGGCTTAGCACACATGGGAGAGCAGTTCGACGTCGCGGTCGTGGGAGCGGGTCCGGCAGGCAGCTCGGCCGCAGCCATCCTCGCCGAAAAGGGTGTGAAAACCGTTGTCTTCGAGCGCGGGGAGTACCCGGGCGCCAAGAACATGTCGGGAGGCGTACTCTATGGGCACGACCTCGCCCGGATCGTGCCCGACTTCGCGGAGAGGAATTGTCCTATCGAGCGGAACATCGTCGAGTCGCAGGCCTGGTACCTCTCCGCAGACGGCGGCTACGCCGTGAGCTTCCGCGACCGGGTTTTTGAGGAGACGCTCAAGTTCAACAGCTTTACCGTGGGCAGGGCGAAATTCGACCGATGGTTTGCGGAGCAGGCCAAATCCAGGGGCGCCTTCGTAGTGCCCGCCACTGTCGTGACGGACCTGCTGAGGGACGGCGGCGGCCGCGTCGTCGGGTTAAGGACCGACCGTCCCGACGGCGACGTCTACGCGAGGGTCGTCCTTTTGGCCGACGGCATCAATTCACCGCTGGCCGCAAAAACAGGGTTCCGTCCCGAGGCAGCACCGGAGCACGTCGCCCTCGCGGTCAAGGACGTCGTCGAGCTCTCCGAAGAGGCGATCAACGAGCGGTTCCACGTGGAGGCGGGCTCTGGCGTAACCATCGAGGTCCTTGGAGTGGCGACGAAGGGCATGGACGGGATCGGCGTGATCTACACGAACAGGAGTTCGCTCTCCGTCGCTATCGGCGCCAACCTTTCCGATTTCATGACCCACAAGGTGAGGCCCTACGAGATGCTGGAGGAGTTCAAGACGCACCCGCGGGTCGCCCCCCTCGTGAAGGGCGGCCGGCCGAGGGAGTACATGGCCCACTGGATAGCCGAGGCCGGCTACGACGCCATCCCCCGGCTGTGCGGCGACGGGTATCTCATCGCGGGCGATTCGGGGATGTTGTTCAACGCGCTCCACCGGGAGGGGTCGAACATGGCCATGACGTCGGGCCGCTTTGCCGCGGAGGCCATCGTAGAGGCTATGGAGAGGGGTGATTTCACCCGCGACGGCCTTGACGGCTATACCTCGAGGCTGCAGGGATCGTACGTGATGGCCGACTTGAGAAAGTACCGTGGATTCAATGGATTCCGCCTCCGCCATCATGAGCTCTTCACCACGCTGCCGGAAGCCGCGGGATATGCGGCGCGGCAGATGCTGACCGTGGACGGGACGCCGAAAAAGCTGAAACAGAGGGCCATCCGGGCGAGGATTCTCCGCGACATCCCACTGCTCAGACTGCTTCGGCTGCTGTGGGAGGGTTGGAGGAGCGTGAAATGAGCGTCAAGATCGAAGATAAGCTATTCCTCGACCGCTTTCGCGTCGCCGAGGAGCCCCATATCAGGATCCTCGACGGCGCCGTCTGTGGGGAGCGATGCGACGAGCAGCCCTGCCTTTACTTCTGTCCCGCCAACGTCTACAGGCACGAGTTGGGCCGGATCACCGTTGCCTGGGAAGGATGCGTCGAGTGCGGCTCCTGCAGGATAGGCTGTCCCCACCTCAACATCGAGTGGCGCTTTCCCACGGGCGGCTACGGGGTAAGCCACAGGTTCGGGTAGGTGGGGCGGACGGCGGTGTGGAGACTCAAGGGGAGGCTGTCGCAAGATTACTTCGACAGCTTAAGATACGCGAGTACGGCGACCTATTCCGCACCCGTGAAGTCATGATTGAGGACGCATACAAAACTCAAGGCGAGCGTACCGCTTACACTGCCAAGACCAGGAGCGTTGAAAAAGAGCAGGCCGGGAGAAGCTCCCGATGAAGATTTTCACGATTGGTTTTACGAAGAAGTCAGCCGAGTCCTTCTTCCGGGCACTCCCTCCGAATTATTATCATAGGTTTTATTTGTAAGCGTCTCCTCTCGGCAGGATCGCAATTACTTCAACGGTCAGCCTCTCGCTGTAAAGTCGGTAAATTACCCGCCGGTCTCCGACCCTGTACCTGTACAGTCCTTTCAGATGACCGGTGAGCGGCCTTATAGTACCGCCGTACAAGGGATTCTTCTCCAGATCCTCAAAGCACCTGTCAAGCCGTTGCCGAACATCCGCAGACGACTTATCATAGACCTTCTCGGCAGGCCGCGTCAGGATTATTTCCCAGGTCTCTTTTTGCGCCACTTAACGGTCTCGCCTTTTTCTGAGGCCTTCAGCCCCTCGTTGATCGCACCAACCCAGTCGGGCCGGGAAAGTATCTCAAGGGTTTCCTGGTGCCGCTGAATGTACTCGTCTATGAGCTCCGAGAGTATCTCCTTGATATCCCTTTTTTCGACGCTTGCGATGATCTTAAGGGTATCTCTCCTGTCCTCCGAGATTCTCACTGTAGTTGTTGCCATGGTTCAACCCCTCCTGACACTAGTCTACTTGTTTCAGATGTAAATGTCAACCCACTGAATCGGCGCACAGAAGTTCGCAAGGTTATATCGGTACAGGTCTTGCGATCATCCACTGTGTGCTGTAAGGTCTGATTACGGCTCGTCTTCTCAAGAGGCGCAAACCGGTGACTATCTCAACATCCCTTATGTGACGGCGGGCACGGGCGGTGAAACGGATCTTGAAGAAAGGAAAGGGAATGTGCGTGTGCAAGACCTGACCCTGTATACACTCGTAACGGTATGGTAAAATATCGTGCCGTGATGGTAAGGTGGGGTAACGTGGAGCAGCGTACCGCCGGCACGCAAGAATGGAGGGAGGCTGCATGAAGGCATTTCAGGTTTTAATGATATTTCTATTTATTTCAAGTGCATGTTCCCGGACTATTCCTGTAATTAGTTCAATAGAACCACATGAAGTAGTAAAAGAACATAATACTATCGGACTTGACTCAGCCGCTGTAGCAAAAAGAGGTATTCCCGGTCAATAAAATAAAAGGAGGGTCGTGTCATGCGAGGAGGAATTATGGATTCAGAGAAAGCGTTTTCGCTCAAGGGATATATGTTGCCCTTGTCTCCGGAGGGTCGGTCATCCCTTATCGATGCCCCGCCATGGCATTATGGAGGAGATGTGATGCATCTTATCTTCAGGGCAGATGAGAAAAAGGTAAAAGCGCTGCTGCCGCCTCCCCTTGAAATTGGCCCCAATCCTGGTGAAGGGGTGGTATGGTTTGTCGAGTGGGTTTCAGTGAGTGAATCCAACCCGGACCTCGCCTTTATAAACCCTGAGCGGTCCACCTATCACGAATGTATTATAATGGTTGGGTGTCAGTTCGAAGGCGTTCCCGGCTATTATGTGCCGTATATCTGGGTCGACAACGACTTTACCCTCATGCGGGGATTTACTCAGGGATTTCCCAAGAAGCTCGGCCGTATCCATATCACGAAACTCCATGAACTAACCCCAAAGGTAGGGGGAAAGAAGATTGGAGCGAAAATAAAAGGTATCTGTGTGTCCCACGAGGAGAGGATCGTGGAGGGGTCTCTCAATTTTAGAAAGCAGGTCGCGCCGGCAGACGTACCGCCTTTCAAATTCTATCTCATGCGCCATTTCCCGGACTATGAAAACCCCGCGAAGCCTTTGGTTCATGATATTGCAGTCAGTAATGTGATAAATGCACGAATCGCTGACGCATGGGAAGGCGATGCAGTTGTACGTTTTATGCCTTCACTGTTCGAGGAGGTGGCTGATCTGGGGCCTATTGAAGCAATGAGCGGTTTTTCCTTTCAACTCGGTATGACCATTACCGGAGGCAAGGTACTTTATCGGTATCGCTGATACCGAAAGGTGGCGGGTGCTAACCCTATCTCTTCGTCACCCCGGAGCTTCTTACGAGTTGCGCCAGGGTCTCATAGGGCTGAAAACCGACGACCCTCCGATCGCCCATGATGAAGGTGGGGACTGCCGTGATCCCCAGCGCGAGGGACCGGTCCCAATCGGCATCCACCGCTTCCCGGAAACTTCTCGCCAGGACCACGCGCCGGGCAACATCCGCGAGAAGTCCCACGGATGCGGCCAGACCCACAAGGTCATCCACCCTGGCAATGTTCAGCCTTTCCGCGAAATAGGCCCTGAAGACCGCGTGGTGAAATCGATCCCCGTAACCCTCGGACTCCGCCCATTTCGCAAGCTCCTGGGCCAAACGGCTGTTGTAGGTCTTTGTGCGGCCGGCCAGGGGCAGACCGAGCGAGTCTGCTACCCCCTTGAGACGCTGCTGAATACGTGGAACATCCACATTGTGTCCGGCAAAAAGCTCTTCAAGGGTCAAGCCTTCTTCCGGGGTCTCGGGATGGAGGGGGAAGGCGAGCCATCTGACTTCGATCTCATATTCCCGGGCCAGTCGATCAGTACTCACCGTACTGAAATAACACCACGGTCACACGTAATCGGAGAATATTTCGAGGATTGCCGGCAATTCCATACGTCTCCTTTTATCCCTTCCCTTTCACGGGCAGGGCGGCAGTTGTTGCTGCATCACACTCTACTATGGAGCGAGTCCTTATTCCGGATATGTTGAGAGCCGAACATTTCCGGAATCTCACCAAAGGATAAGGAAACCGGCATCAGTTTGTCAAGACAACCTGTCAGCGTTGAGATTTTAAAGGCCAAACCATACGTGAGGGTGAGACGGGAAGCCAACGGAGGGCTCACCGGGCCAGCAGCGAGTGGGGAACAATTTTTAAGAGCCATGCGATCAGCCGCCATCTTCGTGTGACATAGGCACAGGTCTTTTTCTTCATGATCGCCTGATATATCTGCCAAGCCGCCTTTTCCGGCGAAGCCATCCAGAAAATACCAGGACCCTGAGCCATAGCAGTATCAACAAAACCTGCCCGGATATCCGTTACGGTAATCGGCAGACGCGCCCTCTTCATCCGCCCCTGCAGTCCTTCAAGATAGTTCAAAACAAAGGCCTTGGATGCACTATATGCCGGCGCTTGATGAGAGCCAAAGAGGGCTGCAACGGAAGATATGGCCACCAAATGCCCTCGGCCGCTTTTCATAAAGTACTTCACTGCTGCATTTGCCATGGCACAGAATCCGATGACATTCACGTCTATGGTCGTTTTTTCCTTCTGCCATTCGAGCTCCGGGTTAATAAAGCCGGTTCCTGCACTTATCACGACTACATCAGCGCCCCCCATCTCTTCGAGCAATCCCCGGAACAGCTCGATAGCCTCATCCGGCTTGCCGACATCCATCTCTTTGACTACACTGCCGGAAAGATCGGACTGAAGGGAAATAAGCAAATGGCTTCTCCTCGCGCATATGCCTACCCTGAAGCCTTTGCTTGAGAGGAGGCGAGCAAGAGCTTCACCGATGCCGCTCGACGCCCCGATTATTATCGCCTTGCCTTTGTTTTCCACTCTCCTTTTCCTCGAGACCTTACATTCTCTTGCAAGCTGCTCCTCCTTGTCAATAATAATTTACCCTCTTCGGCATGCATTTTTCACCAACCGTCTCGGTAGCCCTTTGCTGATTCCCTTATCCTGCAAGAGATTTCAGAAGGGGGGTGCACGATTGTGCACGAAACTGCACGGTTTTAGGGGGGGGGAAGAGAATTATAAATTATGAATTTTGAATGAACGACCACGGCCGGAAAAGGGGTGTCACGGCCGGAAGCGAATGCGCCCGGCCGGGCAGCACCGCCGTCGGATGCAGCCGGGGCACCCGCATCCGTTGGGCGCGGGTCGAGGCTCAATTGTCAAAGAGCGGCGCGGCCTCTGGAACCTCTCGAAACCGGCTCAAACCGGCCGGGCTTCCGTCATCTTTTCCGGCCTATCACAGTGACTGCCCGGTCTATAAGATTATCCGTGTTTCTCGCGCTCCTGTCAAAGTGACAAGGAGGGGCGACAACCAGGGATGACAAAACGCACTTTCCCCCGGTTGTCTCAAAAAAATGACGATAGGCGATGGGGAGCTGTCGAGCTTCTTCCTGTTATCCACGGCCCCCTCAGTCGCCGCCCGATCGAAGAACTGGAAGCAAGTGGCAGCTGAAACCGGGGTTAGCGCTTCCACATTGGCACGGATGGCGAAAGGACGCAGGCCCGATGCGGCGAGTCTAGCCGCTCTTTCCGCATGGGCTGGTTTGAATCCCTCTGATTTCGTCCATGCCCCGTATAAAGCGGCGCATGCCGAACCAATGGCGCAAATTTCGTCACTATTGCGTGCTGACCCTAACCTGGATAAGGAATCCGCCGAGGCTGTAGAGGCGATTGTTCGAGCCGCCTATGAACGTATGCGCAAAGCGAAAGATTAACCCGTTCAGCCCTTGAGCTGCAGTTGTCGACTCTCGGCTGCGCACATACGTCGCTTCTCTACTGTCCTGACGATTTCGGGAATGACCTCGTCAGTCATCGTGCGCTCAAAATCCTCGAGCGCCTCGGGGTCGACTGATCCTAGCCCTTCGATGATTTCGAAAACATCAGTTTCTTTCTTGTCCATCAGTTACTCCATGAAAGAAAATTACTTTGTTCGCGTGGGGCGCAAGTTCTGTTCCATTCTCGTGAACCCTTTGTGCCCGATATCGGAAAGTTGCAGGTCTCGAATCCCGGTTCTAAAATCAAGGCTTTGCCGGTTGAGAACAAGAGCCTTCTTACAGCCGTGCAAGAGCCAAAGCGGCATAACTTCCATCAGGCTAGCCGTGGCGTCAATTACTGCCCGAGCAGCGACCTGGCCAACTGCCCATTGACTTTTCGTGGCGAACTCCACGATCCATACGGACTGAGCAAACGGGAGGGTCATGATCGTTTCCAAGAGCTTTGGGTCAAATTAGGATTCTCTGCTCCGCACAAACTGCCGGAATCCGGAGCCCGTTGTTATGAAGTAGCGAATGATGGTATTTTCCTTCGCCGGCAGATCAACAAGACGACGCAGTTTAAAAAGCGTTGGTGCCAGTCTGTCGACTGCATCCGCCGGATAAAACACTTTTTCCGGTAGAGCCACGATAAAGGAGTCAACATCCTCAGCGGAATAAGGTGTACCACCGTCGATCGGAATCGACAGATAAGGGAGGCTGTTGTCGTCGACAACGGCAAGGGATTGGACTTCGTCCCAGGCATACTTCATTCCGCGAACCGCTTTCTTGGGGGCCGTCCGCCACTCATATCCGATGATTGCGACCGCATGCTGTTTAGACTGCATCGCCGCAAAGAGCGGAAAACCTGATTCGACATAAGCAATCAGCTGCCGGTAGAAGGAAGCATCGGGCTTCACATCTTTCCGACGGGCGATAAGAACGGGAAATGTGCCCGCCTCCTGAAAAACGCGTTCCGCATGCGAGACCTGCAGTCCCTTGGACGGAACCAGACCGCCAGGATCGAATTCCTGCGCCATCATCGTAATGTCGTGCGTAAGAAACTCACGATAAATATTGTACCGCTCACTGTAGTGTCGAAGAACCGACCAACACGCCACGTGGGCACATACTGCTATGTCATGGTGCTGATCCATTGATGGAAACCCATCAACCTCCAGCTTATATCCAAGAATGTGAACTTTATGTTTCGCGGTAATGATGCGCCCTCTCGCACCACTTCTCACATCCGGCGAAAGAACCGTACGGCCGATTGTCACGATGCCGGTCGGACGCAGAACCATGTACCCAAAATAATGATGAGTGAGGTACTGGTCTACGGAGCTCGCCAACCTGAGTGCCTTCCCGTCGAACGTCACGGTTCCATCGAAAAAATGCAAACGCACACAGTCCGCACGGTAGCGCTGTCCCTTCTTCGAGTAGAAGTTGTAGTAAGTGCTTCGATAATCTTTATCTATATAGTTCTCCTCTATAAGGACGGCCTTCACCGCGTTCGATATCCCATCAGCGAGCTTTCTTGCGACGCGTGCCGGCCCATATTCATTTGAAATATAAGTCTCGATTTGAGCGAGGTCAGCGGTGGAGCTTAATGGTAGCCATGTGTACATCTATCCGACTCCGTGTCTCATCGTCCTTCATCGACCGCGGGCCTAGCCGGAGCCCGCATCGGTACCATTGAGGATCAAATCCTTATCCTTGACTTAAGGCACCCCCAAAGAAGGTCTGCCCTTTATTGATTACCATCTATGAGGTAGCATGTGCAAGAACAATTTCATTAGCTCCATTGCAGGAAGAAACTTTCTGTACAACGGATGAACCCATTTCGCAGGGATTCCCGTCGCGTAGGCGCCTCTGTGCCGCGACTTCGAGGATACCGGAAGGGTTACAGGTTATCCCCTTTTAGTCATGGGCTGAAGGCTGTGCGGGATTCTCCAGGGCATAGAGGTGGCGGGAGCTCGCCGGCTGTCAGGGGCGCGCTGAGGGCCTTTACCTCGGCTCGACGGCGATCTTCCGGCAGGCCGGACGCGTAGGCGCCCCGTAGAGCGGAGTTCGAAGGGTCTGGAGGGGTACACCGTCCGACGGAGGTCGTGCGTTCGGCTGCCCGATCCTCGGCCCGTCCCGAGGTCCTTCAGGATTGAGGCCGGGTCTATGCGAGCACGGAGGACCGTCTCCTGAAAGGGGGGCGGCCCTTTTTTTTCAACCTGCGTCTTACCTGCGTGTTTTTTGATGCCATAATTGTGAGAAAATAAGGGGAAATATGGCGGAGGGAGAGGGATTAGAACCCTACTCCCCCCTTCTCTTTCCTCGGTTTCCGGACACTTTAGAAGTGAAATAGAAGTGATAGCCTCCCCCTGCCCGCGGGCGGGCACGCGAGACACAATAACTCTCGCGGCCCGTCCCAAGGACAGGGGGGCGGGTGAGCGAACAGTGTAAAAAGTCAGGCTGTCAATATTCGCCAAGGCTCCGGCCTCCCGCGCGGAAGGATGAGCACGGGGGCCGGGCCGATGCCGGTGAACAGGTACGAAAATCAAACTACAGCCTTCATAAGCCTTCTGCTGCCCCTCCGGACGGCACTGCTTGTAAAAGTGCCATATTTGGCCGTCACTTAAATCTCTTTCCCGGATACGTAGAAATAAGAACGCAAAACAAAAAGATAGTGCCGGGAAAATCGTCTTGTATCAAGAGGGGCAAAATCACGGAGTTCTCGAATAAGTCAGCGAGCAACTATCGAAAGATGGTGGGTAGGATTCCGGGGGGTCAACACCCTACCCTTTGGCAGGATTTCACCTTCTGCGATCTTGCGATGATCGGAAAAGCGCAAAAGGAAAGGGCGGAATTGAACACGGCGGTAATGCACGCGTTCAGAAAGAAGGTGAAGAGGAAATATCCGGCTCTCTGGCTGGTCTACAGGAAAGAATGGGAACCGAGAAAGAGCGGCATGCTGATCGGTGAAGAGTTACCTCACAACCATTGTCTCATCGGGGGTATAGAAGAATACGGCCACCCGTTCACGGTAGCTGCGGAACTGGCCTTGATGTGGGTAGATTGTACTCATATCGTGGATAAGGAAACTTATAGACAAGCCCTTGAGGTAGCCTTACACCGGAAAAGCTACAGACTTATAGAAAATCTTACCGCTGCCCTTAAGCATGTAACGAAATATACCGGGAAGCTCTCTGAAGTTCACCTTGAGGACGCTGGCCGGGCCTTGGGAAGGATAGGCGACGTTCCTCAAGCCGAGCCGATCATAGAGCAGATGACGGACTCCCAAGACGCGTGGTTTCGTCGCCTCGCACGGCGGTCGCTTCGGAGGGGGAAAAAGATCACTTCCAGGGCGCGGAGGTTCAAGAAGACTATAGCCGATCAAGGCCCGGATACGTTCATATACCTGAGCATAGAGAGTCAAAAGCGCATAATAGCACTATCAAGGGTTCTTGCGCGAAAATAAAAGTGGTTCATCAGGGTCTTGCGTACTTCCTGAAGTGCTCGACACGAGGACCGGTGAAAATGATGGAAATTTGAAGTGGCATTCGTTACCGCAGGGGAGAACAAGTCACGTTGGTCAACTACGTCCCTGACCCACCCTCAAAAAGCCCGGGGCAAAGAGCATGAGGGCCGGGGGGATGGGAACCGTCGCCGGAGCTTCAATATACCCACCGCTGCGGCTAACCCAGGAAATTCCATTAGTCACCAAGGGCTCGGCAGAGGTAAAATTCTTTCCGTTAAAGGTCACCGTGATATCGCCGGGCGTCGCGGAATCCGCAAAATAACTAGGCAAGCCAAGCTTCGTCAAAAGCTGCGGGGGCCAGAAAGGTGCCGCTTGTCGCTGCAAGTGACTCAAGCTTCCATACGCCCCCCGTTGCAGTGGCTATATATATCACCTTGCAGTTAGACAGAGAAGCCTCGTAAAGAGTTGCACTCCTAACACCTACCAAAACGAACAAAAAACTACCAATATGGACCTCTTTGGTTTATTATATCTTTACTGACATATAAAAAACTAATAAAAAAGGGGGGCACATGATCAGAAAGATTCTTAACGTCAACGGCTTGGAAAAAACGGTTATGGCTGATCCCGATGCCAATCTGGCCGACGTGCTCAGGGAGAATCTCTTTCTCACGGGCACGAAGGTGGGCTGCGGCAAGGGCGAGTGCGGCGCCTGTTCCGTGATCATGAACGGGAAGGTGATCCGGTCCTGTATTACGAAGATGAAGGATGTCCCCGATGGTGCTGCCGTGACGACCATCGAAGGCGTCGGCACGCCACAGAACCTGCATGCCCTGCAGGTTGCCTGGATCGTCCATAACGGCGCCCAGTGCGGATTCTGCACGCCCGGTTTCATCGTCTCCGCCAAGGGTCTGCTGGACGAAAATCAAAACCCGACCCGCGAAGAAGTACGAGACTGGTTCCAGAAACACCGCAACGCCTGCCGGTGCACCGGGTATAAGCCCTGTGTCGATGCGGTCATGGATGCGGCCAGGGTGATCCTGGGCGAGCTGAAGGCGGAGAACTTGGCCTTCAAGATGCCCGCAGACGGAAAGATCTGGGGCACGAAGCATCCCAGGCCGACTGCCGTGGCGCGGGTAACGGGCACCCTCGATTACGGAGCGGATCTGGGGCTCAAGCTGCCCAAGGATGCCCTGTACCTCGCCCTCACCCAGGCCAGGGTGTCCCATGCCAGAATCCTCTCCATTGACACCAGTGAGGCGGAGAAGATGCCCGGGGTAGCCAGGGTCCTCACCCACAAAGATGTGAAAGGCACCAACCGCATCTTCGGACTGGTCAACATGCCGACGAACAAGGGCGACGGCATGGACCGGCCTATCCTGTGCGAGGAGAAGATCTTTCAATACGGCGACGCCATTGCCATCGTCTGCGCCGATACGGAGGCCCATGCCAGAGCTGCCGCAGACAAAGTGAAAGTGGACCTCGAAGAACTGCCTGCCTATATGAGCGCCCCTGCGGCCATGGCCCCCGACGCCATGGAGATCCACCCCGGCACCCCCAACGTCTACTTCACGATCAAGAACGTGAAAGGCGCGGACACGAAGCCGATCATGGCAACGGCGCCTTACGTGGTGGAAGATGATTTCTACACACAGCGGCAGCCCCATATGGTCATAGAGCCCGACGTGGGTCTCGCCTATATGGATGATAACGGCGTGCTCTTCATCTACTCAAAGTCGACCGCCCTCCATCTCCACTATGCCATGATCCAGCCGGGTATCGGTATCGCGCCCGACAAGCTGATCGTCCTGAATCCGCCGGGCGTGGGGGGCATGTTCGGGTACAAGCTGAGCCCTACCTCGGAAGCACTCCTCGGGGTAGCCTGCATGGCCATGGGAAGGCCCGTGGTCCTGAAATACGACTGGTATCAGCAGCAGACCTATACAGGAAAACGCTCCCCCTTCTTTATCACGCTCAAGATGGCTGCCGATAAGGACGGCAGGCTCCTGGCGATGGAGAGCGACTGGAGCGTTGACCATGGTGCTTACGCCGAGTTCGGGGATGCCGTTACCCTGCGCGGCGCCCAGAACATAGGCGCCGGTTACCATATCCAGAATATTCGCGGAGAAGGACGGACGGTCTGCACGAACCATTCCTGGGGCTGCGCCTGGAGGGCCTTCGGCGCGCCGCAGAGCGAGTTCGCTTCCGAAGTGCTCATAGACGAGCTGGCGGAAAAGATCGGGATGGACCCCTTGGAACTCAGGTACAAAAACGTCTACCGGGAAGGGGATACGACCCCTTCGGGCTGTGCACCTGATGTGATCGCCCTGCCCGGCCTCATCGACATGATGCGCCCTCTTTACAAGGCGGCCCTGGAACGGGCAAAGAAGGAATCGACGCCTGCCAAAAGACGCGGAGTCGGCGTATCGGTAGGTCTGTACGGCTGCGGCACGGACGGGCCTGATGCCTCGGAAGCATGGGCCGAGCTGACAGCGGAAGGGGTGACTATCTACGACTGCTGGGAAGACCCGGGCCAGGGTGGCGATGTGGGCACCATGATAACCGCCCACGAGGCCCTGCGGCCTCTGGCAATTCCGCCGGAGAGGATCAGGCTCGTCATGAACGATATGAGCCGGGCTCCCATGAGTGGACCTTCCGGGGCAAGCAGACAGCAGGTCGTCACGGGGCAGGCTATCAAAGCTGCCTGCGAGCTGCTCGTCAATGCAATGCGCAAACCCGACGGGATATACCGCACCTACGCCGAGATGACGGCGGAGAACCTCCCTACGAAATACGTGGGCCAGTATACGACGCCATCCACGCCCCCTGACTTAGAGACGAGCCAGGGTAATCCGTTCTCTGTCTATCAGTACGGTGTATTCCTCGCAGAGGTGGAGGTAGACACGGAGACAGGCAAGACAAAGGTGCTGAAGATGACCTTATGTGCCGACGTCGGCGTCATCTGCAGCCGGCTTGCGGTAGACGGCCAGCTCTACGGCGGTCTTGCCCAGGGCATCGGGTATGCTTTAAGCGAGGATTTCGAAGATATCAAGAAGCACTCCACCATGACGGGGGCAGGCTTCCCCTTTATCAAAGATATTCCCGATGATCTGGAGCTCCATTACCAGCAGACCCCGAGGCCTCACGGCCCCTTTGGCGCAGGCGGCTGCGGAGAGCTTCCCAACACGAGCCCCCACGCGGCGATCATCAATGCTATTTACAATGCCTGCGGCGTGCGCATAACAAAACTGCCCGCCTACCCGGAGAAGGTGCTGGCGGGACTGAGGGCAAAGGGATAGGGGCGGAGTCTTTCGCGAACACGGGCGGAGTAGATGGATCAGAAATCCTGGCGCGAGTTAGAGAATAGATGCATCCAGGAAGAAGCTCCGCCCTGCACGGCCCGCTGCCCCATCCATGTGGATGTGAGGACGTTTCTCAGGAAGGCGGCGGCGGGCGACTGGGACCGGGCCGCCCAGGTCCTTGCCGCGGCAATGCCCTTTCCCGGTATATTGGGCCGTATCTGTGACCACCCCTGCGAGCAGGTATGCAGACGAGGCGAGGCAGGGGGAGCGATCTCTATAGGCGAGCTGGAACGGGCAGTGGTGAAGCGCGGCGACATCACGAGACGCCGCGCCCCGCTGCCGCAAAAGGAGCAGCGCGTGGCCGTCGTGGGAAGCGGTCTCTCCGGCCTTACCGCTGCGCTGGATCTCAGGCTCAAAGGCTACGGAGTGACCCTTTTCGAGCCGGGGGACCAATTGGGATCTGCCCTGTGGCACCTCCTGCCGGGACAGATCATTGAAGCGGAGACGGCTGTTCTCGAGACGCTGGGCGTGACTGTTCGCCTGCACGAATTGATCGACGGCGGTTCCCGGTTGAAGGTGTTCGATGCCGTCTATCTGGGCCTGGACAGCGGGGCCGAGCCGCCTCTGGTGCCTCCGGCATCCGGCCTCTTTATCGGGGGTGAGCCTTTTCGGGGTTACTCACCCATCTCCGCCGTCGCCGAGGGCAGACGGGCAGCCGTATCTATCGACCGCTACCTCCAGAAGGTATCGGCTGCCGCGGGCCGGGAACGTGAAGGCCCTTACGAGAGCAGGCTCTATACGAGCCTGGAGTCCATCCCGCCTCGTACTGCCCTTCCGATGGAACACCCGGAATCCGGCTACAGCGACGAGGAGGCCCGGACGGAGGCAGGGCGGTGCATTCAGTGCGAATGCATGGAGTGCGTAAAGAATTGCCTCTTTTTGGAGCGTTTCAAGGCCTATCCGAAACAGTATGTGCGCCAGATCAGCAACGATGCGACGGTAGTACTGGGAGCCCATGGGGCCACGAGGAGGCTGGTCAATTCCTGCAGTCTTTGCGGACTGTGCGCCGCCACGTGCCCCAACGACCTCTCCATGGCCCAGGTATGCATGGAGGGGAGGAGGAGCCTGGTGGGACGGGGAAAGATGCCCGCTTCGGCCCACGAATTCGCCCTAGAAGACATGGCCTCGGCCATGGGCCAGCGGGCCGCCATGGCGTGCCACGAACCGGGGAAAGAGGTCTCGCGGTTCGTCTTCTTCCCCGGGTGTCAGTTGAGCGGCGTCTACCCGGAGCATGTCTTTTCGGTCTACGCCCTTCTTCGGGGTAACCTTGGCGGCGGGACGGGGCTGATGCTGCGCTGCTGCGGCGTGCCCGCGAAGTGGGCTGCCAGGGACGGGCTTTTCGAAGAGGCGATACGAGCGGTGGAGCATGACTGGAACAGCCTCGGCCAGCCGGTGTTGATCGTCGCATGCCCGACGTGCTACCGGATCTTCAAGGAGCGCCTCCCCCAAGTAGAGCTAGTATCGCTCTGGCATACGCTGGCTGGCATATCGGAACAGTCGGGTCCGCGCCAAAGCCCACTCGCCCGAAGGCTGGCAGTTCACGACCCCTGCACCGCGAGGCACGAGACCGGCATGCAGGACGCGGTTCGATCCCTTCTCGCGCGGCGCGGCTGTACATTAGAGGAACTCTCCCTCTCCCGTACAGAGACTGAATGCTGCGGCTACGGCGGATTGATGTCAACGGCAAACCCGCCCCTCGCGCGCGATGTGGCTGCGAGACGGGCACGCTTGAGCGAGACGGACTATGTGACTTACTGCGCCATGTGCCGGAACGCCCTCGCGGTCGAGGGCAAACGGGTTTTGCACGTGCTCGACGTACTGTTCTCCACCCCAGAGACGGATGCGGCTGCTCGAAGGCCGTGCGGCTGGTCGGAACGTCGCGAAAACAGGTACCGTCTCAAGGAGAGACTTGTCGGATCCCTGTGGGGAGGATCTCGGCGAACCATGGAAGCATACGAGAGCGTCCTGCTCGATATACCCGATGAGGTAATGGAGCGCATGGAGGAACGACGTATCCTGAGGGAAGATGTACAAAAGGTGATCTACCATGCCGAGACAGGCCGAGACCGCTTTGTGAACCCCGAGTCCGGGCGGTCGCTGGCATCTTTCACACTCGGCCACGTCACCTACTGGGTCGAATACAGCTACGAGGGAAGCGCCTTTAGGATCCATAATGCCTATAGCCATCGGATGGAGATAGGAGATAGTTCCGGGTTGAAAGTTTGGGGATCGGAGTGAAAGAGAAGGAACAGGCGGGCGGGGGCAATTGGCTCTGCGGGCGGTGCGACCGCCCCCTGGAGCTCTGTAAGGTCCAGGTGACGTACCTGGGCAGCGTCTTTTCCCTTGACCTTCTGAAATGTCCCGGCTGCGGAGCCGTAGTAGTCACGGAGGAGATAGCGGCGGGCAAGATGGCGGAAGCCGAGCAAATCCTTGAGGACAAATAGTATGCTTCACGATCCGGACAGGGTAAAGGAATTGCTCGCTGTGACCGAGTCAACCATCGGGAAAGGTATGATCAAGAGCGTCCTCCTGAGCACCGACTATGTGCCTGCGGCGATTGTAAGCGAATTGGGCCCGGCCTGGGGCTGTCAGGTCTATAACCATTACGGCATGACCGAGATGGGCGGCGGCGGCGGCGAATATGAGGCCCGCGAGGGATACCATCTCCGCGAGGCCGGCCTCTACTTCGAGGTAATAGATCCCCGCACGGGGGAGCCCCTTCCGGACGGAGAGACAGGCGAGCTCGTCTTCACCACCCTCACCAGGAAGGGTATGCCTCTCATCCGGTATCTTACGGGGGACGTGGCCCGCCTCATCTCCGAGCCCTGCCCCTGTGGGTCTGCGCTGAGGCGGCTGAGTATTGTGAACGGAAGGTCGGATGGCAGGGTCGACTTTGGTCATGGGGTCGTCTTGACTCTGCCGGACATGGATGAGGCCCTTTTCCCTCTGCCCGGTCTTCTCAACTACGAGACGAGGCTCGCCACCTTAGGGAGCGAGGATTTGTCTTGAGATTACGGCCTTCGGCGAGTGGGGAGACAGAGCGGAGGCTGGGGTGATCCTCAAGGTATTGGAAAAGGTACCTGCCATCGGGGACGTCATTGCCGGGGGGTACCTTGAGCTTTCACCCATAAGGTTCGTTGGAGAGAACTGGTTTACTACCGGAACGGCAAAAAGAAGGATCATCGACCAAAGGTATCGGAGGGGGTAAATGAAAAGTGTACGGAGACCGCAGCCCGGCAATCCCTATCAGGACCTGGCCCAGAGTGGATCAAGGGAATGGCCTATACTCGGCTGGTGGGAGTGCCGGTACTACAGGGGGGACGCTGCCTCAGAACCGATTATGGGACGTCTGTCAGGCAGGCCGAAGGCGCAGGCACTTGCCGCTGAAGTCGTCGCTTTCTACGACGATTGTCTCTTGTATCGCGAGAGTCCCACCCTGCCCTCAAGCCTGTATGAAATAGGGCTGCACCATGATCCCATCGATCTCAAACACGCACGAATCGAGCTTCGCCTCGGCACAAACCGGACCGCCGAGGCGTTGAGCCACGAACTGCTTCACCTGCGTCTCGGGATGCTGGGCTATCCCATGGGCGAAGAGGTGTGGATACCCGTAGAGTTGGTCCCCCACGCGGACGATCTCATTGACATGCACAGAATCGTGGGCAACCTGCTGCAGCACGACCTCATCTTCGATACCTTCCTGGATTTGGGGTTCGAGAAAAGCAGGTTCCTGGCGCCCTCGGCGCCGGGCCCGGACTATGGGGCGATAGCCCTGGACTGCTCGCGCTCTCCGGACTACCGCGAGGAACTGGGATTTCCCTGGTGGTGTCTCGAATATTTCAGACATTGGCTCTCTGCGCGACACGGTGCGGGACAGCAGTCACAGGAGTGCGCGGACAGCGCATTGCACAGGGGATCGAGGATTCACCCACAGATGATGGAAGCGACCGTGGACATGCGCAGAATAGTTGAGTCCGGGGCGCTCAAGGACGCAGCTGGGTATTCCCACTGGACCAATAGAATCCTGGGGCTGATGAGGCTGCCGCAATATACGCGGTGGGTCGATATTCGACCCGGAGACGATTCCTCCGGGGGCAAGCCGTGGGCAACGGTACGGACCGATAAGCGCGGACCTTTCTTGACGCCAACCAGCACCTTGCGGCACACCATTGGCACGCCCTGTTGACCGGAAGCAGGAAGCTTCCGCGATTCTGGAGAAAAAGCACCAAAGGAGCAGGGTCCTTCGGACCTTTCTCTTCATCGCAAGGAGGGTAGTGGGGGACGACCATAGCCGCACTCATGCGCGAGATCGTTTGTCCGTGGCAGGATATCGAGTATGTGCTTCTCAACTTCGGCGCTACCCTGGGCGCTGCCGCACAGGGCTATCTTTCTTTTATGGGCAGCCGCTTTGCCAGGGGAAAGAGGCCGGATCTTACCGGCGGCGGGCTGATGCGAAGCTATGGGTCATGGACGGAAGTGAGAAATGAAGGCCAACGGATCAAGGGCGATGAACGTATACTGGGAGAGAGCGCATTTGTTCAACGCATCCTTTCTCATGCCGAAGAAGGGCTGCGTCGCCCGCGCGCCCCAAAGATGTCGCTCAAAACGCTCGCACAGCGAGTAGGCGCTCTATGCGAGATTGAGCCTGATTCTCTTTGCCACAAGAGCCGAAAGGCGCATCTGGTTGAAGCTCGAAGCCTCTTCTGCTTCTGGGCAGTAAGAAACCTCGGCTATGCCGCCACAACCGTGGCCTCCTTCATAGGCACGACGCAGCCGGGGATAGGATACGCAGCCGACCGGGGCGAAGCGATTGCGTGCGAAAAGGGCTACAGACTTGACGAAGCGCAGTTACTTATTTAGTTATGGTCGTCCCCCTAATCCCCTTAAGCTGCGCCCCTACCGCAGCGCGACCGGTTTCGCATCGACCTTGATGCGGAAAACGGTATATGGTTTCTCACGGGTGTCCTTGCCCCAGTGAACCGCCTGCCTCTCGATCTGGTTGGCGCTGAAATAGAGATAGCCGTCATAGGCCAGGGAAAGGGTATCGGGCCACAGCATTCTCGGGTCGTGGGCAATCGTCTCGATGCTCCCGTCGGGCATCATCCGATGGATGGCGTTATGCTCGTAGTCGCTAAGGTAGATGCGGCCTTCAGCATCCGATTCCAGCCCGTCGGATGCCCCTCCCTTGTAACCGTAGTCCTTAACCGTCTCCGCCACTTTCTCATCCGTCATGGACTGGTCGACGAGGGCATCGACGCTCACGCTGTAAAGGTTACGGGACGTGAGGGGAGAGTAATAGAGTCTGCTGCCGTCGGCGCTCATGGCGATGCCATCGGCCCCTACCGCCAGCGGAAAGGGTTTGTGATCCGGTATATGAAGCAGGAGCGGCCGTCCTTCCACCATCGCGATCATCCCCGGCACCGGCTTCGTGGTCGCGTGGTCGGCAAGCCGTCTCCAGCTTTTGCCTGAGGCGAGGTCCACGACGATGATCGCGTTAGCTCCGGAATCGGTGATGAAGGCAAAACCTTCAGTGCCTCTTTTCAGATCGAACCGGACATCATTCAGGTACGTGTTCTTCAGGGCGACATCTTCGGGGAAGATGAAAGTCTTAAACACCTGGTTCGTCTTGAGATCGATGCCGACCATTTTCGGTCCCCCATAAGTGGTCGGGCCGAACCCGATGCTCCCCGTGTCAAGGACCCAGAGCCGGTCCTTCGGATCGACGACGACGCTCTGGACCGAAACGAAACAGTCTTTCTGGTTTCCCTTCTCACACGTGTTTATCTTCGCGTTGGGATAGGGAACCGTCTTTCCTTTCTTCACCTCGGCTACGGTGTACGCGACCTTGTCCCCCCACTGGGGGAAGTTCACGAACATGCGGCCCGTATGAGAAACGGTCACACCGGTCGGCATGGGACCGTAGAAGAACGCGACCGCCTCGATCTTCCCCACGGGCCTATCTTTGGCCAGTTGCTTCTGGGAAGCCGCAAAGCCGGGCACGGCACTCGCAACGAGAAAAATTACCCCTATTATGATAGATGCACATCGATTCATTGTCTCCTCCCCCCTTTAGGATTAGAAGGCCCGAAAGGACCATCTGTCTGGATTATAGCTTAGACACAGAAAAAGTCAAGGGGTGTATCGCGCACGACCCATTCGGGCAGACGCAGTACGACCAAAGGTAAGGTGTTCCTGAAGTACGGGTGTTCGCAAGGAGGTGTTCCGGGAGGCTGTGACAGGTAATGCAGAAAAAGCGCCCGGCCGCCGCTACACCGGCCGCATCGTCTCCCGGAGCGCCCTGGTCGCCTCAGTATCCACCTTCCCGCTCCCTTGATCGATGACCACCCCGTAGTCGCTTCTCGCCCGCTCAGGCGTCACATACCCCTCGGCCACGTCCGCCTCTACCGTCTCGGGCTCGCGCTCCAGGGGATTGCCGTAGCCCCCTCCCCCCGGCGCATCGATGGTCACCACGTCTCCCGGCTTCAACTGCGTCAAGCCGTAGGGGTTTCCGGGCTCGCCGTTTACGAGGAACCGGGCTTTAGCGCCGGGTTTCCCCCCGAACAGTCCTTCGGGAGGGTACGTGTACCTGCCGGACTGCATGGCGAGGTTGACGGGGGGGATGGGTGCGTAGCTGTCATCGGGCACCCTGAAGACGACCCTTTTCCCGACGCCGCCCTTCGTTCTGCCCGGGCCGCCGGAGTCGGCGAGGAGCTCCCTTTTTTCGATAATGAGGGGTGTGTCGCTCTCGAATATCTCCACGGGCGTGCCCGCGCCGTTTGCGGGAAAAATATAGACGTAATTGCCGTCATTGGCGGCGCCCGCCCCCATGCCCCCGCCCCTGATGATCACCGAGTGCCACGGCCTTCCGTCGTTTCTCTTCCCATAGAATACATTCATCACCGCCGGGGTGCCGCCGCTTGCCGCGATCACCTTCGCGGGCAGGGCCGCGGAAAGGGCCCTGTAGATGATCTCGGTGAGAAAGTGGCCGACCACCAGCCGCGCCGCCACTGCTGCGGGGAAGCGGCAATTTACGACGGTCCCTTCCGGCGCGGCCAGGCGGATGGGTCGGCTGCAGCCCTCATTGTTCGGGATGTCGGGACCGAACATGCTCTTCATCGCCATGAATACGTAGGCATAGGTGAAATTGAATACGACGTTGCCCCCCCAATCCACCTGTGGGGAAGAGCCGGCGAGGTCGACTGCGATATCGCTCCCCTTCACCTCGACGGCGGCCTTGATCAGGACGTCTCCCCTGCCCTTCATCTGCTCCACGATGCCTTCGGCCCGGTAGACCCCGTCCGGGATCTTCTCGATCTCCTCCCTCATGCTTTTCTCTGTGCGGCTGATAATCTGGTCCGCCAGATCGTCGAGGTCATCGAGCCCGCTTTCCTTGAGCATCTGGCATATCTTCTCGGCGCACACGTGGTTGGCCGCGATCTGCGACCTGATATCGCCGATCACCTCATCGGGCGTGCGCACGTTCCACCTGATCATTTCGAGCACCGACTCATTGAGGACCCCCTCTGTATAGAGTTTGACGAGGGGAATGAAGAGGCCTTCCTCAAATACTTCATGGTTGTCCGATGAGACGCGGCCTCCGATATCGGAGTGATGGAAGACACAGGCGGTAAAGGCGACCGGCGTGTCGTTGTAGAAGATGGGACTCATGACGCAGACGTCGTTCAGGTGGCCCGCCAGGGCCCACGGGTCGTTCGTGATGAAGGCGTCCCCCGGCCTGTACGTGTCCGGCGAAAGGCTGTTGACGAGGTTCTTGATGCCCAGTGCCATCGCGCCCGATTGACCGGGGGTTGCAAAAGACCCCTGGGCCAGCTCCCGTCCCTGCCGGTCGGTAAACATGCAGGTGTAGTCATGGGCATCGCGGAGCAGGCTCGAAAAGGCGGTGCGGGCGACCGTACCGTCCGCTTCATCCACTATGGAGATCAATCTGCGCCACAGGATCTCCAGGGTAATAGGGTCGAACGTCGTTGCCATTTTCACGCCTCCTTGAGATCAACCCACAGGAATCCGAACTCGTCCGTCCGCACGAGGGTGTCCTCCCCCACAATGAGGGTCGATTCCTTCTCTTCGATGATGGCGGGACCGCGAAAAGCCGCGTCCGGAAATAATTTGTAGCGATCGTACACCATGTGGGGAATAAAGTCCCTCGCGATGGGGGAGTAAGCGTTCCGTCTCCCTTTTGCCGCCTCCTCCAGGGTCTGCCCCTGCTTTTTTTCCAATCGCGGTAATTGCAGGAGCTTTTCAGGGAGGCTGGCCCTCACCTTGAAATTGATGAACTCCACCTCGGAATCGGGGTAGGTCCTTCCGTACAGCCTCTTGTAGACGTCATCAAAGGAGCGGCGAATCTCCCCCTTTTCGATCTTCGAGAATGGACCGCCTGAAATGGGCACGCTCGTTTCCGCGCCCTGTCCCACGAAACGCATGTCGAGAGACCTCTCGAAACGGATCGATTCCCCTGTGCCGTCTTTCTTGAGTGTTTTGCCGGCCTCTTCTTCCAGGGCGGTGAAGATCCGCTCTATTTCCTCGAAACGGGCCTTCGTCAGGGAGACCTTATGGCTCCTGAGGAGATCGAAGGCCCGGGGGGCGGTGAAGAAGCCAAGGGCCGAGCCGACGCCCGCGTTGGGCGGGACAAGCAAGCGGGGGGCGCCCAGCTTCCTGGCAAGACCATACGCGTGAACGGGGCCTGCCCCGCCAAAGGCGGCGATGGTGACGATCCGCGGATTGCCCCCCTTTTCCGCGATGTGTGTTTTCGCCGCCCCCGCCATGGTCTCGTTAATGAGGTCATGGATACCCCAGATAGCCTGCTCGTAGGAGACCCCGAGGGGCCCGGCAATCCGCTCCTCAATCCCACGTCGCGCTGCCTCCCTGTCAAGCCGCATCTCTCCCCCGAGGAAGTAGTTCTCATCGAGGTACCCCAAAAGCAGGTCGGCGTCGGTAACGCACGGGTCGGTCCCTCCCCTGCCGTAGCAGAGAGGTCCGGGTTCCGCGCCCGAGCTCTCCGGGCCCACCTGGAGCGTGCCCATCCTGCTCACCTTTGCGATGCTGCCGCCGCCCGCGCCTATCTCCATCAGATCGACGACAGGCACCTGGATGGTAAGCCCGCTCCCTTTCATGAACCTCTGCACACGGCCTACCTCGAAGGTAGGGACGACACCGGCGACCCCCTTCTGGATCAGACACGATTTGGCGGTCGTGCCGCCCATGTCGAAGCAGAACATTTCGGAGATAGCGAAGTGTTTGCCATAGTACTGGCCGGCTATAACCGCAGCGGTCGGACCGGACTCGATAATCCTCACCGGAAACTGGGCAGCGGTTTCAACAGAGGTCACACCGCCGCTTGAGAGCATGATAAAGAGTTTTCCTTTGAAACCGAGTGAATCGAGCCTTCCGGCAAGCTTCGACAGGTATCTTTCGGTGAGGGGTTTCACATAGGCATTGGTGGCCGTGGTGCTCGTCCTTTCATACTCCTTTATCTGGGGCAGCACGTGGTATGAGATGGAGACCGGTATGCCGGGCGCCTCGTTCTCGATGATCTCCCGAAGCATCAGCTCATGGGCGGGATTCTCGAAGGAGTTGAGCAGGCAGACGGCAACCGACTCGATGCCCATTTCGGGTAGTGCAGCCACGATGCGCCTTGCCTCTTCAGGGTCGAGGGGGCGGATGACGGTCCCGTCACTCCTGACCCTCTCATCGACTTCGAACCGGTACCGCCTCGGTATCAGGGGCTTGGGGAATTCGGCGCGGATATCGTAAGGGGCATACCGCATCTCCCTCCCGATCTCCAGGACGTCCCTGAAGCCCTTTGTGGTGATGAGGGCAGTCCTGGCGCCCTTTCTCTCGATGATGGCGTTGATTACCAGCGTGGTGCCGTGAATCAGCTCGTGGAGCTTCGGCACGAACCCCGGGGTGACGGCCTCAAGCGTCCTGATGCCCAGCTCCACGGCATCGGAAGGGTCTCTGGGCGTCGTGAGACACTTGCCGGTCTTCATCTGCCCCGTTTTATCGTCCAACAGGACAAAATCGGTGAAAGTCCCCCCGATGTCGCAGCCCAGGCGGTAGTACTTTTCCTCCATGCTATGTCTCCTTTTCCCGCGCCTTCAGCGCGGCGAGGACTTTCTCCGCGGTAATGGGCAGGTCCCGTATCCTCACCCCCACCGCATCGTAGATGGCGTTCGCGATGGCGGGCGCCGTCGGCACGAGACCGGGCTCGCCGATCCCTTTTGCGCCGTAGGGGCCGTCCTGCTCGTCCGTCTCGACGATCACCGCCTGCATGGGGGGTATATCCTTTGCGGTGAGCATCTTGTAGTCCAGGTAGTTCGCGTTCATCAACTTGCCGTCCCGATAGATCATGTTTTCCGTGAGCGCGTAACCGAGACCCATCACGCCGCCGCCCGATATCTGTCCCTCCAGGAGCATGGGGTTGAGGGCCCTGCCCACGTCGTGGGCCGCCACGTAGTTGATGATCCGCACCTGGCCCGTCTCTTTGTCGACCTCTACCTCTACCCCATGGGCGCCGTAGGCGTAGGTGACCGAAAGGTTGCCTTTGAACTCGCGGTCGAAGTTCTCATTGGGCGGATCGTAGAAGTATTCGGCCATGAGCATCTTTCCGCCGGGCATATAGTGCGTGTTCCTCAGGACCTTCCCGAGGGCTATATTCTTGTCGTTATTGTGCCGCGCGACTACAACGCCCGATTTGATGTCGAGCCCGGACGGGTCCTCGCCGAGGGCCAAACCGGCCGCCTCGAGGATCTGCCGGCGGATCTCCCTGGCCGCCCCGAGGGCCGAATTGCCCGCGACAAAGGTGGTCCGGCTCGCGTGGGCGCCCACATCCCAGGGGCAGACGTCGGTATCGTTGTTGATGACGTTGATGTCGTCTACGGGGATCCCGAGGACTTCTGCGACGATCTGGGCAATGACCGTTTCGGAGCCCTGCCCGATGTCGGAGGAACCCGTGAAGACATCGACCTTTCCGAAGTCATCGACCTTGATAATCGTACCGCAGCCGTCGGATTTATAGACGCGGGCGCCGCCGCCCACGTGCACGAGGGTGGCCATGCCGAACCCGCGGCCGCTCTTCTCGCGCCGTTTTCCATTCCAGCCGAGCCTGCCCTTCACCTCTGCCATGCACTCCTTCATGCCGCAGGTGGTCACCTTGAAACGCTGCGGGGTCGTCTCTCCGGGCTCATTCGCGTTGATCAGCCTGAACTCGTAGGGATCGATACCCGCGGCCTCCGCCAGCTCTTCGATGGAGGACTCTATGGCAAAGGTCGCCTGCGGGTTTCCGTAGCCCCTCATGGCCTGGCTGTAAGTGTTGTTCGTGTAGACGCACTTTGCGGTGTATTTGACGTTCGCCACCTTATAGAGGGACGATATGGGCAGCATCATCACCGACGGGGTCGTGGCGCCCCAGGACGTATAGGCGCCGTTGTCGAGGATCATCTCCATCTCCCTGAAGAGGAGCTTCCCCTCTTTCGTGCATCCTTGCGAGATCCGCGTGATCGTGCACTGCCTCGGCGACGTGGCGAAGAACTCCTCTTCCCTCGTGAAGACGATCTTCACCGGTCGTCTCGTCCGCATGGCGAGGAGGATCGCGATGTACTCGTACGCGTAGGTGTCGAGCTTGCTCCCGAAACCACCGCCTATCACGCTCTGTATGATCCTCACCTTCCTGTTCTTCAGACCGAAGGCGCCCAGAGCTTCGATAAAGTCCTTCTGGGCCAGATAGGGGATCTGGGTGTTGCTGTAGACGGTCAGGTTGTTCGCCGCATCGAACTGAGCGATGCAGCCGCTGGTGCCCAGACAGCAGTGCGTCACCCACTGCGTCCTGAATGTGCCCTCCACGACGAAGGCCGCCTCTTTTTTGGCGGCCTCCACGTCGCCCGCCACGAGCCTCCAGGGCATATTGAGCACGTTCGTCGGTTTCTTCTCCTTACCCCCCACGTGGCCTTCATGGATGAGAGGGGCACCCTCCTTCATTGCCTCGAGAGGATCGAACACGGCGGGCAGCTCCTCGTACTCCACCTCTATCAGGTCGAGGGCCGCCTCCGCGATGTCCGGATCACTAGCGGCCACCGCCGCCACTTCATCCCTGAGGGAACAGACCTTACCCGTCTTGAGCGGTGGATTGTCCTTATACACGCCGAAGGCAAAGGGAGGGACGGCAGCCCCCGTGAGGACCGCCTTGACGCCCGCGAGCATCGAAGCCTTCGTCGTGTCGATGTGCGTTATCCGCGCATGGGGATACCTGCTGTACAGGATCTTGCCACAGAGCATCCCCGGCAGGGCTACGTCCTGGATGAACGCGGCGCTCCCCGTCACCTTGGAAGGGGCATCCTTCTTCGCGATCCTTTTTCCTACGGCGGTCAGCTCCATGTTCACTCCCCCTTCGCGGCCGAGCAATTATCGGGGCTAGCGTCGCCCCCTCCATGAGCAAGCTCATGGAGCCACCCCCTCATAAAAAGGGCCAGGCGCAATTGACGTTTCATGTTCACCTCTTGCCTTTTCATAAAACTTTTGGCAATACCGATCGTATCGCTTCGATGATCTTGACATACCCGGTGCACCGGCACAGGTTCCCTTCTATACTCTCCTTGATCTCCTCGTCCGTCGGGTCGGTCTTCTCCCGGAGCAAGCCGTAAGCGGACATGATCATGCCGGGGGAACAGAAACCGCACTGCACGGCCCCGTGGTCGACAAAGGACTGCTGGAGGGGGTGGAGGGAGCCGTCCTTAGGCAGGATGCCCTCGATGGTGACCACGCTTCTGCCTTGCGCTTCCATGACGGGAAAGATACACGAATTGACCGCCTTCCCGTCTATGACGACCGTACAGGCGCCGCACTCCCCGTAACCGCAGCCTTCCTTCGAGCCCTTCAGCTCAAGTACCTCGCGCAACAGATAGAGCAGGGTCCAGTGGGGCTCCGCCTCCACCAGCACCTCCTCGCCGTTAAGCACGAATGACAATTCTTCCCTCATTTCTCCCTCCTTACCAGAGCCGGTCCGGATAGACCAGCTCATCCGGGCGAAGGACCCGATCGATCGACTTCATGATGGCCCTCTGGACGAGCACCCGCACCATCTCCCTGCGGTACCACGCCTCGCCCCTTACACTGTCCCTCGGGCTGGACTCGGACGCGGCGACTTCCGCTGCCAGGGCGACGGTCTCACCCGATATGACCCGGCCTTTAAGTGCGGCTTCGGCTGCCCTCGCCCTGATAGGGCGGGGAGCTACCACTCCCATGGCTATCCGTATATCCTCGCACCTGAGCTCCTCGTCGGCGAAATGGGTGAGCAGCTCCGATGAGCGCGCCGTCGCGCAGATGATATCCCTGCACCGCAGGTCGTTCCTGTTCACGGTCACCCGTACACCGATGCCGATGATGGGCAGGTCCATGGCATTTCTTCTCGTATGTTTTATGTAGGCCGATCCCGTATTCCCGGTAAGACCGGGCACCGTGAACTCTTTGAGGATCTCGCCCCCTTGAAGGAGCGTCTTGCCGGGTGCGACAAAGAAGTCGTCCAGAGGGATGCGCCTTTCGCCTTCGGTCCCCACGAGCACCGCCTCCGCGTCGAGGACGAGGAGGGGGCATGCCGTATCTGCTGAAGGGGCTGCATTGCAGATGTTGCCCCCGATGGTCGCCACGTTCCTGATCTGGGTCGAGCCCAGGCGACAGACCGCGTCGTGGAGCGCGGAAAAGCGCGTTCTTATCGCGTCGTCCTGCTGGATCTCCCTGTGGGTCACCCCCGCGCCGATGGTAAGCTCTTCCTTGCGCGAAAGCTCCTTTATGTTTCTCAGGGATATGAGCGCTTTGGGCCTCAGCTTCTTCTGTCTCATCAGCACCATCACATCGGTTCCGCCCGCAATGTAGACCGCGTCCCCGTTGAACCGCTCCATGAGGCCGAGGGCTTCCTGGATGGCAGCGGGCCTATAGTACTCGTACCGGAACATAGTGCCTCCTCTCCTTTACTCGTCTCTCTTGTCGAACACCCTTTTCGTCTTCCTCGCTATAATTGGGGCTCGCGTCGCCCCCTCCACCGGCGGAGCCGTCGGAGCCTCCCCCTCAAAAAAGATGGGTCACCCTTCGCGGCTCCTGTTCACCGGCTTTACTCGTCTCTCTTGTCGAACACCCTTTTCGTCTTCCTCTCGGAGCGCGGCAGCTCTCCGTAGCAGCAGATATCGGCTTCGCAGCTTACCATGATCTGTTTTTTCACCTCGCCTTCGATGAGCTTCTTGCACCGCGCGTCATCGCCGGCCCGGCATTCCTTGCCCCTTTCCGCCTTTACGACCATGTAGTCTTTGCCGTCCTTGCCCCGCGTCAGGTGGACCTGGTACTCACTCCCTATGCCGGGGATGGCCGAGAGCACGTGGTCGATCTGGCCCGGGTAGACGTTGACCGCCCTGAAAATGAACATATCGTCCGAGCGTCCGAGGAACCGGTCGTGGCGCGGCAGGATGGAGCCGCACGCGCACGTGCCGGGGATCGCCCTCGTGAGGTCCCTCGTCCGGTATCTGACCAGCGGCGCCGCCTCTTTCCGGAGCGTCGTCACGACCATCTCGCCGATCTCGCCCTCGGGCACGGGCTGAAGCGTGTCGGGGTCGAGGAATTCCACTATGTAGTAATCCGCCCAATAGTGGATACCCTGGTGATAGACGCAGTCGAGGCCGGTGCCGGGGCCGTAGAGCTCGGTCATCCCCGGAATATCGAATATGTGCTCCACGCCGAGGAGCTCCCTGATCCTGGCCCTCATGGCTTCGCTCGACCGCTCCGACCCCAATATCACCTTCTTGAGGTTGATCCGCTCCCTGATCCCCCTCTTCTCCACCTCCTCCGCCATGAGGAGCCCCATGGAGGCGGTGCAGCACAGGACGGTGGCGCCGAAATCGGCGAGGAGATCACACTGCATGTCGAGATTCCCCGGACCGATGGGTATCGCCATGGCGCCGAAGCGCTCGCACCCGTTCTGGAAGCCCGCGCCTGCGGTCCAAAGACCGTAGCCGACACAGATCTGGACGCGGTCCGATGAGCTCATGCCGGCCATCTCGTAGCAGCGGGCAAAGAAGTGCGCCCAGTCGTCTATATCCTTGGCCGTATAGGCGAGGACTTTTCGTTTTCCCGTCGTGCCGCTCGATGCGTGTATCCTCACTACGTCGTCCAGGGGCACACTCAGAAGCGGGAAGGGGTACCCGGCCTTCAGGTCGTCGGCCGTCGTAAAAGGCAGGAGCTTCAGGTCATCGAGGGTCCTTATCGTATCCGGCGTCACGTGTGCCTCCTCGAACCTCCGGCGGTAATGGGGCGAGCCGTGATATGTGTGGTGTACGGTCCACTTGAGTCTTTCGAGCTGAAAAGCAGCTAACTCCGCCCGTGTCTTCTGCACGGGCATAAAGGTCTTCCCCATATCAACCCCCCTACGGCATCGGTGTGGCCGTCCACCTTCTAAAACAGGCTCGGCTCATCGAACTCTCCATAAATATTTCTGAAAATGGCCGTCATTTCCCCGATCGTCGCATAGGCCCTGCAGCAGTCCACGAGAAAGGGCATCACGTTCCTGCCCTCCCGGGTCGCCGTTTCGAGTTCATTGAGGCTCTTCACGACCTCCCGGTTATGCCGTTCCCGCCTCACCTGTTTGAGTCCTTCAATCTGCATCGCAGCCGATTCCCCATTGTACGGGTGGAGCTCCACGTCTTTCGATTCCCCTTCGGTATAGATGTTGACCCCCACCTTGAGAAGCTCGCCCGACTGGATGCCCTTTTCGAACTCGTACGCCTGTGCGGCCACGAGCCTTTGGACGTAGCCGGTTGCCACCGCCTGCACGATGCCGCCCACCCGCTCTATCCGCTCCATCTCCTCTTCGATCTTCTGTTCCATCTCCTTGGTCAGCGTCTCGATAAAGTAGCTGCCCGCCAAAGGATCGACGGTATCCCTCAGACCGATCTCGTCCATGAGAAGCTGCAGCGTGCGCAGCGATATAATGGCGGAATGGGGAGTGGGGATCGTGTAGGCCTCATCGTAGCTGCACAGGGCGATGGTCTGGGCCCCGGAGAGGGCGGCAGCAAGGGCGTAGTAAGCGCCGCGCATGATGTTGTTCTCGGGCTGCGCCTTTGTGAGGCCGTATCCCCCTCCGCCGAAGAGGCCCCTCAGGTGCATGTTCGACTCTTTCTTGACGCCGTATTTCTCCTTCAGGTTTCTTGCCCAGAGCTTACGGGCCGCCCTGAACTTCGCCACCTGCTCCCAGATATTGCCGAAGACGTTGAGATTGAAGGAAAACCGGCCGACGAAGGCGTCTACGTCGAAGCCCCTCGCCAGGACGTTGTCGATATAGGCATTGGCGATAAGGATGGCGCAGGCAATCTCCTGCGCGGGTGTCGCTCCCGATTCCCTGATGTGGTAGCCGCAGACGCTCACCGGGTTCGTCCGGGGAAGGACGTCCATGGAGTACTCGATGGTGTCCCCGATCAGCTTTACCGCGGGCTCAACGGGAAAAATCCACGCGCCCCTGCCTATCATCTCTTTGAGGATATCGTTCTGGGGGGTTGCCGAAATTACCTTCGGGCTGTAGCCGAGCTTCTCGGCCATCGCCTGGTACATGGCGAGCATAATCGAGGCGACCGCATTGATGGTGAGGCCCGATCCTATCTTTTCGAGGTCGATATCCTTGAAGGCTGCCTCTAGATCCCTGAGCGAATCGACCGCCATTCCCACCCGCCCCACTTCACCTTCGGACATGGGGTCATCCGAGTCGTACCCCATCTGCGTGGGGAGATCGAAGGCGACGTTCAGCCCCGTCTGTCCGTGGGCGATCATCAGCTTGAACCGCTCGTTCGTTTCAGAGGGCGTGCCGAAGCCCGTGTACTGTCTCGTGGTCCAGGCCCTGCTTCTGTAACCCTGCGGGTGAATGCCCCTCGTAAAGGGGTACTCGCCGGGATCACCGAGGTCCCGCTCGTAGGCCAGACCGATCCGCTCAAGGTCAACGGGTCCGTAGACCGGTTTCACGTGGATGCCGGACTGGAGCAGCACGTCCGTGATCCGGCCTTTCTGATCCTTCGTATATTTTGCAACTCCCATTGTCCCTCCTAGGCCCGTCCCATGCGCTCGTTGATGAAAGCCACGATCTCAGAAAAGCCGGCGCCGCCGGGAAAAACGCCCGACACGCCGAGCGCCTTGAGCCGGCTCACATCCTGGCTCGGGATCACGCCTCCCACGATCACCATCTTCTCTCCTATCCCTTCCTCGCCCACTTTTTTCATCAGCTTTTCGACGATTGGGATGTGGGCGCCGCTCATGATCGAAAGTCCTATGATATCCACATCCTCCTGGACAGCAATCCTCACGATCTGATCGACGGTCCTATGGAGGCCCGTATAGATCACTTCCATGCCTGCCTCTTTGAGCGCGTGGGCCACCACCTTGGCCCCTCTGTCATGGCCGTCGAGACCCGGCTTGGCTATCAACACCCTTATGCTTTTTTGATTCTCCAAGGTCTCCTCCCGAATCTTGCTTTAGCTATTCAGTATACCGTATACCATTGACGAACCGGAAAAAGCCTTCACATGTGCCTTCCCGATTCCATATCCTTTATGAGAATGTCTCTTCCCCGCAGCAGGTGCTTCCTCACGAGCTTCTCAACCCCTTCCACGTCCCCTTCCTTCATCGCCTGCACGATCTCTTCGTGCTCGGAGAGAGAAATTGCCGCATACTCCATACAGGTGAGGAGCACTTTCCTGTACCGGGAGATAAAATCGCGGAAATTTGCTATAAGGGCATAGAGCTTTCTACTCCCTGATGTGCTGAAAATGATCTCGTCGAGCTGGTTGTTCAACTGAGTCATTTTGGCTATGTCGCGCCGCTCCAGCGCATCCCTGTACAGCCTCAGGACGTTCTCCAGCCTGTCAATCGTCGGTGCATCCATGTGCCCGGTGGCGAGGGCCGCCGCATAGCTCTCGATACACGCCCGTATGCCGAAGGTCTCCTCTATCTCCTTCCTGGAGGGATTTTTTACGATAAAGCCTCCCTTTTCCAGCTTTTCGATGAGACCGTCCTGCTCAAGCTTCTTGATTGCCTCTCTCACGGGTATCCTGCTGATCCCCATCTGGGCGGATAATGCGCTTTCCACGAGCCTCTGTCCGGGATGAAGGTCCCCTCTCACGATCGCCCCTTTTAAAGAGACATACGCCATTTCCCCGATGGGACGTGTTTTGCCCACTACCCTTATCCCTTTGAGCGGGTTTTCGATCTTGCCTGCTGCCCCTTCAGTCCCCACCTGCTGTCCCTCCCGTCTTCAGCGCCGGCAGTGCCCAACGACGCTCGTCCGTCGCGGGCGCCTCCCCGTTACAGCTTTCCTATAATCATCCTGCCCAGCAGATCCTTTATGATCTCGTGGGTGCCGCCGCCATAGAGCAGGAAGCGCGCGTCCCTGAAGTGGCGCTGGGGGTTATACTCGTGGGCAAAACCGTTGGCTCCCCATATGCGCGTCACCTCGTCAACGACCCTGCAGCACGTCTCCGTGGCGTACATCTTTGCCATGGCCGCCTCTTTGCGGCACGACAGGTTCTCCCTGATCCGCCACGCGCTGTAGTAGACCATGAGCCTGCTCGCCTCCATCTCGGTGGCCATATCGGCAAACTTGGCCCTGATGAGCTGGTACGTGCCTATAGGCTTCCCGAAGGCGACACGCTTTCGCGCATATTCGAGCCCCTCCTCGAAGGCCGCCTGGGCGATCCCGAGTGCCATGGCGCCCGTCATCACCCGCACCTCGTCCAGTACCTCGCCCAGATACTCAACCCCCTTGTTCAGCTCTTTTCCCAGGAGGTTCTCCTCGGGTAGTCTCACGTTGTCGAAGACCAGCTCCCCCGTGATGGTCCCCCTGCAGCCCAGCTTGCCGAGCACCTGTCCGGCGGAAAAACCCGGGGTCCCCTTCTCGACGAGGAAAAAATTGAGGCCCTTGGCGCCCAGAGAGAGATCGGTCGTGGCGAGGACGGTGGCCACATCGGCAATAGGACCGTTCGTGATCCACATCTTGGTCCCGTTTATCACCCATTCCTTGCCGTCCTTCCGCGCGGTTGTCCTCGTGGCCGAAAGGTCGGACCCCGATTGGTCCTCGGTAAAACACATGGTGCAGACCTTCTCGCCCTTCATGGCGGGGTAGAGGCAGCGCTTCTTCATCTCGTCGGAGCCGAAGCGGTAGATGAAATAGGTGCCCATGAGGATGTTCATGATCACGCTCTGGGCAAACCCGACCGATCCCCTCGCTATCTGCTCGTAGAAGATCATCGCCGTCACCGGGTCCGCGTTCATGCCCCCTATCTCCTCCGGGTACCGGAGCCCCAGGTAACCGAGGGAGCTGAACTCCCGCCAGAGCGCCCACGGGAACTCGTCCTTCTCGTCGATTTCCCGGGCCTTGGGCACGATCATGCGGTCGACCGTGTCGGTGATCATCTTCTTGAAGAACTCCTGTTCCTCCGTAAGCGCGAAATCCATTAACCCCCTCCTTATGCAAGCCCCATATCGGTCAAGGCCGCACTTCCTCTTTAGATCACCTGTTTCGTCTTGAGCCCCTCGATCTGCTCCTCTGAGTAGCCGAGGACGTCGCCGTATATCTCGCGGTTATGCTCCCCGAACCGTGGGGGAAAGGTCATCCGCCGGCCGCTCTCTTTGAGGAATGATGTCATGTAGGGCGGCGGCGCCATCCATATCTGCGTCGTCGTCACAGGGTCTATGGCGGTGAGCAGCGACGCCGACACGTAAGGGTCCTCCAGCACCTCTTCAACGGTATTGACCCTCGATATGGCGATCGTCGCCTTGTTGCACAGATCGATCATCTCATCCGTGGTCCGTGTTTTTGTGCATGTAGTGATCTGCCTGTTGAGGTTCGCCACGTCGAGGATCCTGCCCCTGTTCTTCTCGTATTCGGGCCTGGCAAGTTTTTCGAAACCGGGCAGTTGGGTAAAAGAGACCCACTGCCGGTCGTTGCCTACCGCAATGTAGACGTACCCGTCCCTGGTCTCATAGACGGAAACAGGCGCGAAGAATTCGTGCGTGTTTCCCCGCCGGGTGATCTTGTTGCCGAAGGATTTTGTCAGCGTGGTGGCGACGGTGAGCCAGGAGGTAGTCGACATGAACATGGACACATCGATTCTCTCACCCTGCCCGGTGAGCGCCCGTTTGCAGAGGGCCTTCATCACAAGTCCATAAGCGTGCTCGCTTGTCCCCATGTCGGGAAGGGGGATGCCGACAACCTGGGGGTCCTCACCCGCGTTCCCCGTCAGCTCCATGAGTCCGCTCCTCGCCTGGAGGATCGGGTCGTACGCCGGCTCGTTGCTCTCAGGTCCGAACCCCGTAAGGCCCACCCAGATGAGATCCTCTTTGACCGTCTTCAGGGTGTCGTAGTCTACGCCCAGCTTCTCGTAGTTCCGCGGAAGCTGGTTGGTGGCGAATATATCGACCTTCATCGTGACGATCATTTCTTTGAGAAGCGCCTGCCCCTCCGGTGATCCCAGGTTAAGGGTGATCGCCTTCTTGCCCGAGTTTATCGCCAGAAAATAGGTGTTCATCCGTTCCTCGCCGAGCCGGTTCTCGCCAATCATCCGGTTCGGGTCGCCGTAGACCGGGTGCTCGAGCCTGATCACCCGCATCCCGTCCATCGCGAGGCGGTAGCTCAAATAAGGAAGCACGGTCGCCTGCTCAAGGGAGAGTATCGTCATATTTCTGAAAACGTCCATCACGTCCTCCTCGGAAGAGTTTGTCCGCCCTTTTCCCCAACCGGCCGTTAAAAATTTCACTTGCCCTATTTTTCGGTTGACACAAAAACTTTATTGTTTGTACTATTATAATGGCATGCGGTATACTGTATACTATCATCTGTCCAGTATAGTGAAAGCGCCATTTGTTTGTCAAGCACTTTTGGAAGCGAGAAAGGTCGGGAAAACAGGAGGAAGGAAAAGATGAGATTGCCCCTCTTTCAATGTCTCTCGCCCCGGAGCACGAAGGAGGCGCTGGAGATCCTGGACCGGTACAAGGGGCGGGTAAAGATAATCGCGGGGGGGACGGATATAATAAACCGTTTGAGGCAGAGGCTCCTCAGCCCGCAGTACGCGATGACCCTGAAGGGAGTTTCGGACCTGAGGGGGATAAAGAGAAAAAAGGGGCATTTCCTTATCTCGGCTGCCACCACCTTGCGGGAGATCGTCGAATCTCCGGACATCGCAGGGTTCGCTGCCGCCATTGCCGAGTCGGCCGGTCTTGTGGCCGCCCCTCCGATCCGGAACGTCGCAACCGTTGGGGGCAATCTCCTGCAAAACACCAGGTGCCTCTACTACAACCAGTCTGAGCTGGTCCGGAAGGCAGCCCCGCCCTGCCTGAAACAGGGGGGTAAGAGCTGCGCCGCCCTGAAAGGCGGAACTCGCTGCTTCAGCGTCTATCAGGGCGACCTGGCGCCGTCGCTCATCGCCTTTGATGCGAGGGTCGTGCTCAAGAAGGCAGGTTTAGCGAGGACCATCCCTGTTTTGGACCTCTTCTCCCGGAACGGGAGACACCCGCTGACGATAGGGGATGACGAGATCCTCACCGATATCATCGTGCCCATCCCTAAAGGGGCCTACGGCTCTTCCTATCAGAAGCTCAGGCTCCGAAGCGGTCTCGAATACCCCCTCGTCTCCTCATCTGTCTTCCTCTCCCTGTCGAAGGAGGGGGTGATCGACCGGGCCCGTGTGGTGGTCGGGGCAGTGGGTCCCGCGCCCACGGTCGTGGAAGGGGCGGCCGCGTTTCTCGTGGGGAAAAGACCGGCGGAAGCGGACGTTGAAAAGGCCGCGGAAAGCGCGTTTTCCGCGTCACGGCCGATCGACAACCTCGCCCTTCCCGGCTCATACAGGAGGAAGATGGTGAAAGTCTTTACAAAACGGGCGATCGAGGGCGCCCTCCTCAGCCTCCGGAAGGCAGGTGCGTGATGGAGAAGCACAGGGTGACGCTCCGGGTCAACGGAGAGGCATACGACCTTCTCACCTATCCCCACAGGACGCTCCTCGAGGTATTGAGGGAAGACCTGCACCTTACAGGGGCAAAAGAGAGCTGCGGTGAGGGCGCGTGCGGCAGTTGCACGGTCCTCCTCGACGGGGCCCCGGTCCGCTCGTGCCTGCTTTTGGCCATAGAGGCGGAGGGCAGGGAGATCACCACCATCGAGGGTCTGGCGGCAGGGGGGAAACTACACCCGCTCCAGGAGGCATTCGTGGAGCACCATGCGATTCAGTGCGGTTTCTGCACCCCCGGCATGATACTCACCGCCAAGGCACTGCTTGACGCCACTCCGGAGCCCACGGAGGAAGAGATACGCCGCGCCCTCTCCGGAAACATATGCCGGTGCACGGGCTATGCAAAGATAGTCGACGCGGTAAAGGCTGCCTCGGCCGGAGGGAGAAAGAGCGGATGAAAGAGCTGTCTGTTGTCGGAAAAAGCACGAAGCGGGTGGATACGAGCGCAAAGGCAACCGGTGAAGCGCTCTTCACCGCCGATCTCTCCCTGCCCCGTATGCTCGTCGCCAAGGTCAAGAGGTCGCCCCACGCCCATGCGCGGATCCTCCGCGTCGACACATCGGGAGCGGAGCGGCTCCCCGGTGTGAGGGCGGTCGTCACGTCCGGGGACAGTACGGGTGAGAAATGGGGTGTCTTCCGCTACACCCAGGACCAGGCATTCCTCCCCTCCGACAAGGTGCGCTTCATAGGCGAGGAGGTTGCGGCCGTGGCCGCCGTTGACGAGGACACGGCAGCAGCAGCCCTCGACCTCATTACCGTAGAGTACGAGGAGCTGCCCGCCGTCTTCACCATCGATGAGGCCATGAAGCCCGGCGCGGTGCTCATCCACGAGCACAACCCCGGCAACATAAACGTCCACGTGAAGATCGACGTGGGCGACGTGGGCAAGGGCTTCGCCGCATCATACTATGTGAGGGAGGATACGTTCAGCGCACCCGAGGAGTCCTACTTCCAGACCGAGCCGTACGCGGTGGTCGCGCAGTTCGACAACTCGGGCAACCTCGATATCTGGATGCCCAACGCCGGGCCCCACCTGAAGGCAAAACCGCTCTCGAACTTGCTCAAAATGCCCCTTAACAAGGTGAGGGTGAGGAAGATCACCATCGGAGGGGCCTTCGGGGGACGCTCGGAGATCTCGCCCGCGGATGTGATCTGCGCCCTCCTCGCGAGGAAGGCGCGCCAGCCGGTGAAGATCACCTATACCAGAGAAGAAAACAGCATCGCGACGCGTCAGGCCCACTCCATGACCACGACCATCAAGACCGGCGTGGACCGGGAAGGACGGGTGCTCTCGAGGGACATCACGTGCCACATGGATGGGGGCGCCTATTCGAGCACGGGACCTATCGCCACGAGCGTGCCTTTCCTCTGCATGGAGCAGGCGTACCGCATGGAGAACGTCCGCTACAACGGTTACCGCGTCTTCACCAACAAGCCCATCAGGGGCATGTTCAGGACCCACGGCCGGGCGTTTGCCTGCGGCATCGACCTGCAGCTCGACCTGATCGGGAGTGAGCTCGGCATCGATCCCGTCACGATGAGGCTCAGGAACGCGCGGCAGGCGGGCGATTACACGCCTACCCGGTCTCTCGTGCCGAGCTGCGGCATGACGGAAACGATCGAGAAGACGGCCGAGCAGGCAGGATGGAAGGAGAAATGGGGCAAACTGCCGCCCTTCCACGGCATCGGCATAGGGTGCAACTCCGTCCAGACGGGGTTCCCCATGGGCATAAGGGGGGGTTCCACCGCTTTTATCAAGTTCAACGAGGACGGGGGCGCAACCGTTATCTCCGGGGTGGTCGACAACGGGCAGGGCAACGAGAACATGATCGTCCAGATCGCCGCCGAAGAACTTGGCCTCCTGCCTGAGGACATCCAGATCATCACGGCGGACACCGAGGTGACGCCGAGCGACCCGGGCTCTTATTCCATGTGCGAGACGTTTATCGGCGGCAACGCGGTAAGGCTCGCGGCGATCGACGCGAAGGAGAAGCTCTTTCAGGTCGCCGCCCGGGCGCTTGAGGCAAAGCCAGGAGAGCTTACGGCACGGGACAGGCGGATCTTCGTGAAGGGGGAGCCCGAGAGGTCGATACCCGTTGGGCGGGTCATCAGGATGGCCCTGAGCAAGGGGCAGTCGATAGCCGGCGAGGGCTCCTACTGGCCCAAGGTCGACCCTAGGCGTGAATGGGTAGAGAATCCTTTCGGGCAGTTGAGCGAAACCTTCTCCTTCGGTACGACCATGGTAGAGGTGAAGGTCGACCCCGAGACCGGCCTGGTGGACGTGCTGGAGGCATGGGCCTCGCAGGACGTGGGGTTCGCCCTGAACCCCAAGGTGATCGAGGGACAGTTCGAGGGCGGCGTCACCATGGGCGGCCAGGGAGGCATGCTCACGGAGTATCACATCTGGGACGGAGGAAGGCTCCTCAACCCCACGCAGCTCGAATATCGACTCCCTCTCGCTCCCGATATGCCGAAGATCAATTCGATCATCGTCGAAAGCAACGACCCCACGGGGCCGTATGGAGCGAAGGAGGCGGGCATGTCGGTCGCCATGTCGGCTGCCCAGGCGTACGTGTCGGCCATCTGTAATGCCATAGGGGCGCCTATCAAGGAGTACCCCATAACGCCGGATAAGATAGTCAAGGCCCTGGAAGAAAAAAAGAAGAAGGCCTGAAAGCGGGCTTCGCATCAAAAAAAAACCGGGGGGTATGGGAGCATGCGGGCACTGGTAATAGGCGGAACAGGGGGTATGGGTCAGGGGGTCGCCAGGGACCTCATCAAGCAGGAGCAGATCGAGAAAGTCATTCTTGGCGATATCAACACGGACCCGGGCAGGGTGCAGGAAAAGCTGCGGGCCAGTGAAAAGATATCGCTCGCTCGAATCGACGTAAACGATCACGCCGGCATGGTGGGCGCCATCAGGAATGCGGACGTGGTCATCAACTGCGCCGGGCCGTTCTACAAGACAGCCGTGGCAGTAGCAGGGGCGGCCGTTGAGGCGCGGGTGAACTACATCGATATCTGCGACGACTACGAGGCGGCGGAGCGCCTCTTTGCTTCCGACATCGACAGCGCCGCCGGAGAGGCGGGGATAACCGTCCTGACGGGGATGGGATCCGACCCGGGGACAAACAACGTTATAGTTAAATGGTATGCGGACCAACTGGACCGTGTCGACGAGATCGCCCTGTTCTGGGTGGTGAGCATCGCCGAACTCGCGGGCGCTGCCTGGGACCACAGCCTGCACATGACCACAGGCAAGATCCCCCAGTACCTGGACGGCAAGCTCGAATACGTGGAGGGCGGCACCGGCGAGGAGACCGCAGAATTCCTCGAACCTCTCGGTACCTGTCAGGTGCGCTACGTGGGGCATCCTCAGCCGCTCACCATACCGCGCTATATAAAAGGGGTCAGAAAGGTCGTGATCAAAGGCGCGCTGATACCCTCATGGGTGGACCGGCTCATCAGGGAGCAGAAAGAGACAGGTTTTCTGAGCAAGGCGCCGCTATCGGTGAAGGGGGCGAACGTGGTACCCTACGATCTGACGTTGCAGCTCTGGGGTACGATTCCCGATAACAGGGATAAGGGACCTCTCGCGTCAGGCTTGAAAGTGATCGTCAAGGGGGAGAGGGGAGGAAAACAGGTGACCTACACGGCTGACATAGTCGGCAGGATGGCGCCGGGAACAGGGCTTCCCGCCTCGATAGCGGCCCTCATGCTTCAGGCGGGCGAGGTGACGGTGAAGGGGGTGGTAGCCCCGGAGGGCTGCATCGACCCGGGAAAATTCCTTGCGGCATTGCTGCAAAGAGGCGCAAAAATTCATCAAACGGAGAGTATAGCGTCGATGCTTCGACCTTAAGCCCCTGACCGGACGGGGACCGGATCGGATGCCGAGGCCGGCTTTTGGAGCCTGTCGGAGGAGGTTCTTTTCGTGAAGAACATTGAAAGACTGAACATAACGAGGAGCCTGGAGCTTTTTGAAGAGGCAAAAAAATTGGTTCCCGGCGGAGTCCTCGGCGCCAGAAAACCGAGCGATTTTATCGCAGGAGAGTATCCGATCTTTCTTGAATCCGGCAAGGGCGCGCATTTAATCGACGTTGACGGCAATGAGTATATCGATTTCCTCTGCGGCTATGGGCCGATAATCCTGGGCTATAGAGAAGAAGAAGTTGATGACGCGGTGATCAGGCAGATACGGGACAAAGGCTTCTGCTTCACCCTGACCCAGCCGTATCAGAACCGGCTCGCGCAAAAACTGTCCGAACTCGTCCCCTCTTCGGAACTGACCATCTTCCTGAAAACCGGTTCCGACGGCACCACGGCGAGCATCCGCATCGCGAGGGCGCACACGAACCGGATCAAGGTGATGCGCTGCGGCTACCACGGCTGGCATGACTGGTCCGTTGAGATGAAGGGGGGCATCCCTGAGAAGCTCTACGAAGATGTCTATGAATTCCACTATAACAATCTCGGTCAGTTCGAAGACTTGATGGCAAAACATGGCGACCGGACAGCCGCCGTCATCATGACTCCCTTTGGCCATCCCAACCACAGGAAGATGGAAGAGCCTCTGCCGGGCTTCCTCGAAGGCGTAAGAGACATCGCTACGCGGTACGGCGCCGTGCTGATCTTCGATGAAGTCCGGACGAATTTCAGACTCAGTATGGGTGGTGCGCAAGCGCTCTATGGAGTCACCCCCGACGTGTCGGTCCTGGGAAAAAGCATGGCCAACGGCTATGCCATAAGCGCGGTGACCGGAAAAGCTGAAGTGATGAAAGCCGCGGCAGAGAAGCTTTTCATATCTTCTACCTTCTTTCCGAACAGTGACGGTTATATCGCTGCCCTCAAGACCATCGAGATCCTGGAACGCGACCATGTGCTTAACAACATATGGGAGAAAGGCGGCCGTTTTCTGAAAAGAGTCCGGGCTATCATCGACAAGTATGACGCCGGGGCCGAGCTGACCGGCGTGGCGCCGATGTTTTACATCACCTTCAAAAAGGATCAAGCCAATACCTACAGGGCCAGGCGGGATGACTTTTACACGCAGCTCATCCGCAGGGGCATCTTTTTACACCCGCACCATCACGGGTATATCAGCTACAGACACACCGAACAGGATCTGGAGACAGCGGCGGCCGCGATAGATGAGGCCATGGCCTACGTCAACGAGAAATATGTGAGGTAACACGGGATGCACATCGAGAAGATAGATCATATATGCTTCGTGGTACGTGACCTGGAGAAGACGAAGCGGATTTACCGCGACAATTTCGACCTGCTTCCTGCCTTAGACTACGTGGCCGAGTCGGAGCACATAAAGGTCGCGCGGTACTATATCGGGGAAGTGGCCGTGGAGTTCATGGAAGCGACGAGCCCGGAAAGCGACGTTGCGAGGTTCATAGAGAAGAAAGGCGAAGGGTTTTTTCTCATATCCTACAAGGTGGATAATCTCGACGCGGCAATGGAAGAACTGAGGGGCAAAGGGGCAAAGCTGATCGACAAAAAGCCGAGGTTTCTTTTTGGGAACCGCTACGCCTTCGTACAGAAGCCGCAGGAACTGGGCGGCGTGCTCACGGAACTCCTGTACGGGGAGTTCGATGCGAGCCGGTCGGAGGAGGAGCGAGACCCGCACGAGGGATGAGCCAATCGGGAAAAAAGGTTGTGAGGTCCCGTAAAATAGGCTGGACGCACAAAAAAAGGGGGATTATCATGCGAAAGGGTTATCTAGTCCTGTTCACGGCTTTTATGCTGCTGTTCTGCGTCAATCTCGGTTTACCCGGGGCAGCCCGAAGTCAGTCTAAGATCACGCTGACTTACGCGAACTTTCCGCCCTCAACCACATTTCCCTGCGTACAGATGGAGAGGTGGGTGAAAGAGGTGGAAAAGAGGACGAACGGGAAAGTGAAAGTCCAGACCTTCCCGGGCGGCACTCTGCTTCCCGCAAAGAATATCTTCGACGGGGTCATCACCGGCACGGCCGATATCGGCAACTTTGCCATGAGCTACCAGCCGGGCCGCTTCCCTGTTTCCGAGGCGGTCGACCTCCCCGTGGGGTTTACCAGTGCCAAAGCAGCAAGCCTGGCCCTCTTTGACCTCATCGGCAAGCATCCGAAGGAGTTCGAGAAGGTGAAGCTCCTCACGCTCTTCACCTGTCCTCCGGCCGACTTCATGACCATAAAGCCGGTGAGGTCCCTTAAAGACCTGAAAGGGATGGAGCTCCGGGTCTCGGGAACGGGCGCAGAGGCGGTAAAGCGCCTCGGTGGGATCCCCATCGCCATGCCCCAGTCAGAGACGCCTGAGGCGCTTCAGAAAGGCGTGGTAAAGGGCGTCGTCTCCTCCATGGAGGTGCTCCAGGATCTCAACTACGCCGCCTACTGCCAGTATGCGACAGACGCAAACCTCTTCGTGGTCACCTTTGCCGTAGTCATGAACAAGGATAAATGGAATGCCATGCCGGCCGACGTGAAAAAGGTGCTCGATGATTTGAGCAGGGAACAGGCCGAATGGACGGGCAGGTACGTGGATGACCACGTAAAGGAGGCCCTGGAGTGGTCGAAACAGAAGTACAACCACCAGGTCTTCCAGCTTCCCGCCGCTGACAAGACGGAGATCCCGAAGATCCTCAAGCCCATGTTCGACGAGTATGTAAAGCGGGTAACCGCCCAGGGCGTACAGGGTCAGCAGGTGATCAACGACGTGATGAAATTGAAAGAACAGTACGAAAAGCAGTTCGCGGGCAAGTAAGGGAAAGACGGGTCGGATGCGACTCTATCCGGCCCGTCTTTTTACGATCCTTACCCGGTATACCGTATACTTGCAAACGACAAGCTCGGGAGGCTCGTAATGAAGCACCTTGAAGCACTTAACAAGTTTCTCAATTACTTTCTCATGGTCCTCGGCGCCATTTCCGTTCTAGGACTGATGGTCCTCGCCACAGGGAACGTGGTCCTGCGAATGGTGCATATTCCCTTCAGGGGAACCTATGAGATCGTTTCCTTCCTCGGGGCCTGCGTCATTGCCCTTGCCCTCGGGTACACGCAGCAGACGAAGAGCAATATCGTCGTCGACATCCTGTCCGAAAAATTCCCACCGGCCCTGGCGAATATGCTCGACCGGGTAGTCCACCTCGTTCTCATGGTCTTCTTCGGGGTCGTGGCGTGGCAGGTCTACGTGTACGCCATGAAGCTGGTGGAATCCCATGAGGTCTCGGAGACCTTGAAAGTCATTTACTACCCCTTCGTTTTCTGCGTGGCCCTGGGGTTTGCCGCGCTTGCGTTCACAGGACTTGTCGATTTTGTGAAAACGATGTTCCACGAGGGGGACAGGGTATGAATGGACCGATCGTCGGCGTTTATGGCATTGTTATCATGTTCGCTGTCCTGTTCCTGTTCCGGATCCCCGCGGCCTTCACCATGGCCATTGTGGGGTTCCTCGGGGTAGCCTACGTCACGAATTTCACGGCTGCCTTCGGAATGATCGGGACCGACATGTGGAACATCTTCTCCAGCTACGGCCTCACGGTGATCCCCATGTTCATCCTCGTCGGAGAGTTTGTGCACTATGCGGGATATAACGACGGCCTCTATCACGCCACGTACAAGTGGTTCGGCCACTATCGGGGAGGATTGGCCATTACGACCATCATGGCCTGCGCAGCCTTCTCCGCCATCAGCGGGAGCAACACGGCAACGGCAGCAACCATGAGCCAGGTGGCGATCCCCGCCATGAGAAAATACGGTTACCACCCCCAGCTTAATGCAGGCTCGGTGGCAGCGGGCGCTACCCTGGGCGTCCTCATACCTCCCAGCATTGTGCTCGTTGTTTACGGGCTCTATACGGGCCAGTCCATCGGGAAGCTCTTCTTCGGCAACATCATGCCCAGCGCCATCCTTACGGTGGCTATCGCCGCCACGGTCATTTACATCTGCTGGCGCCATCCCGATTGGGGACCCGCGGGAGAAAAGAGCGGGTGGAAAGAGCGCTTCAAGGCCCTGCCGGACATCATCGACATCCTTATTCTCTTTGCCATCATCATGTATGCCCTTTTCACGGGCGTGGTAACGGCCACGGAAGCGGCCGCGGCGGCTTGTTCCCTTGGTCTCGTCATCTGTCTGATCAGGCGGAAACTCTCCTGGGATAATTTCATCAAGTCCGTTGTCGATACGCTCCGGATCTCCTGCCTCGTCTTCATGATCGTGGCGGGCGCAGTCGTCTTCTCCCGCTTTCTCGCCCTTACCCGGCTCCCCTTTGAAGCCGCGGGCTGGATCAGCGGCCTGGCCCTTCCGAACTGGATGCTCTTGTGGATAATCCTCATCTGCTACATCATCGGCGGCTGCGTCATGGACGCCCTCGCCTTTCTGCTCGTTTCCCTGCCTATCTTCTACCCCATCGTCATGGCCATGGGCTACGACCCGATCTGGTTCGGCCAGGTCATTACCATCGTCACCACCATGGGCTCCATAATGCCGCCCATTGGGATTTGCTGCTATGTCGTTGCCGGTATGGCGAAGGACATACCCCTGGGCACAGTATTCAGGGGTGGCCTCTGGTACATACCCGCCTACATCATTTCCATTATCGTGCTGATGCTCTCACCGTACTGGACGGTGTTCGTCTTTTCAAACCTCGTGAGGTGACCCACGGGGAAGGATAGTGCATCGTTATCTTGAATCGGGTTGCGTCATCCGCCTCCTGACGGTCGAAGCACGTTTACCTCGTCTCCGTCCTTCAGGACGCACTCGGCCTCAACGCGCCTGCCGTTCACGATGACGATGACGGGTAACTCCTTCGGCAGGCTGAGGCTGCTCAGCATTTCCTGCACGGTTGTGCCGTCCTCCAGTGACTTCATGAAAGAAAACCTGTTCCCGCCCTCAGGCAAATAATGGCCCAGATTTCCAAAAAGCCTGACGGCTACGTGCACCGGTTTCGACCTCCAAAAGCCCGGCCATACGCATCGGTAGCTTTCAAGGCATTGACGATCTCCAGGTGATCGTAGAACCTCCCTTGCTCGTCACGCTCCCTCCGCGCCCCGGTCATCGACTGCATGAGGATGTCCCGGGAAGCAACGAGGGCAACGGTCTCAAGGGCTTCGTCGGTCAGGTTCGCGAGCGTCAGTTCGGCAAACGTCGTCGGCAGACCCACGGCCTTGCAGAAGCCGAAGATCTTATCGAGAAAATCAGGCTTTCTGCTTTCCATGACCAACTGGTTCAACGTGCCGAAGGCCACAAGCTCCCCGTGAAAAGGGGGTGCTCCTTTAAAGTATTCCGGGATGTGGAGGAAGGCGTGTCCTACCGCGTGGCACGCGCAGAGGCCACCGCTCTCAAAGCCGAGCCCGCTGAGGAGCACGTTCGCCTCGGCTACCGCCTCGATGCCGGGACCCGGGACCTGTGCTTCGGCTTCGGCCTTGGCCTGTACCCCGTAATCCATGAGAATATCGAAGCAGAGCCTGGCCAATGCCTGGGCGGTGCGGGTACTCTGAGCACGGGTCTGAACCGAGATGCTGGAGGTTCTATACGTCATATCAGCTTCAAAAAATGTGGCCAGGGCGTCTCCCATGCCGGCCACGAGCAACCGGACAGGGGATTTGGCAATGACGGCGGTATCCACAAAAACCATGGTGGGATTTGTGGGGAAGACCATGGTCGCCTCCAGTGTGCCTTTCTCGGTATAGACGAGAGAAACGGCAGAGGTGGAGGCGTCGGTGGCTGCCACGGTGGGGACGTTGATGCAGGCCACCCCGGCGCCGAACCGGGGGAAGACCTGGGGAGGCGTCTTCTCCACGTTCATGGCAGGGCCGGTGGCTGCACAGCGGCCCGTGTCGAGGGTCTTGCCGCCGCCGCAACTGATGATCGCGTCATGGTTTCCCTGGAGACAGGCATCCTTGACCCGCTCTATCTCTTTCCAGGTGCAGTGGCCGCCGAAATCGATGAAGCCGTAGCTGATGCCCACGGCATCGAGCCCCTTGCCGATCGTGGATCCCACAGCCTTCTTCGCACTGGGAGAGGCCAGGATTAAAGGGTTCTTGATGCCGAGCACCAGGAGCTGCTCCCCCATCTGCAGGAGGGCGTCCGGACCTTGCACATACCGAAGAGGGGCCATCAACACTTTGAGCGCCATATGATACCTCCTTTTTTTGGACTATCTGCATCCCAGAAGCGCCCTCTTCACCATGGCCTTTGCAACAGGGACCATATAGGCGTTATGGGACATAGGCTTCGCATCTGCCAGGGCGGCAGCGGCAGCGGATTCGGCGTTGGCCTCGTTTATCGTCTTACCGATAATCGCCTCTTCCGCCTTCACGGCCCGGTAGGGCTTCACGTGGACGGCATTGAGACAGATCCTCGCGGAGCTGACCTTCCCCCTTGACAGGCCTATTACGGCGGCGCAGTTGACGATGGGAAAATCGATGGTTTTTCGGAGGGCGAACTTGACGAAGGCGCTCCTGCCCACAGCAGGGGGAAGGTCGATCCGGCTGACGATCTCGTCGTCATCGAGGACCGTCGTTTTCCCTGCCGACACCTGGAAGAAGTCTTCTGCCTTGATGACTCTCCCGGTTGTCCTGATGCTCGCATCCAGGGCAACGAGGGCAGGGGCCGTATCGCTCGGGTGGACCGCGTAGCACCCTTTTTCCACACTGCCTCCGAAGATGGAGTGATAGCGGTTGTCCCCATCGATGGCATAGCACCTTCCCCCACCCTTCCGAAGGCAGGGGAAGCGGTTTTGGGGGTTCCGGTAGTACCAGCACCGGATGTCCTGGCAGATGTTGCCCCCGATGGTGCCCATCTCCCGAAGATGGGTGGAGGCCGTCCTGTGGGCGGCTTCCGCAAGGGCAGCATGCCCGTTTCTGACGGCGTCGTTCGTGGCGATGTCCGCAAGCCGAGTGAGGGCCCCGATGGAGAGCGTGCCGCCGTCATACGTGATAAAGTCGAGACCGGGGATCGTCTTTATGTTGATGAGGGCCTCGGGATAGGTGGAGAGTACCTCATCCTTCATCCGCCCGAGCAGGTCCGTGCCCCCGGCGATGATGGCCGCCCTCTTCCCGTATCGTCTCAAGGCGGAAACCGCCTCGTCGAGTGTCGCGGCGTTCACGTGGCCAAAGTTCTTCATCTCTCCTCCTGTACCTTCCCTAACGCCTTCAGCACCTTATCGGGTGTGGCGGGCAGATCGACCCATGTGCCGATGGCATTGTGCACTGCCGCATAGAACGCGAAAGGCACCACGCTTGCCACATCCTCACCGATACCGACCGATCCGTAGGGACCGTAACCCATGCCGGTCTCCACGATAATAGTGTCGATAGGGCCGCAGTCGAGCATGGTGTTGATCTTATAGTCGATGAGGTTGCCGTTCAAGACTACCCCGGTGGCCGGACAGTAGACGACCTCCTCGGTGCGCACCCGGCTCACGCCCATGACGGAGCCACCGTATTGCTGACCTTCCACCGCATCGGGGTTGACGGCCTTGCCCACGTCATTGGCGTTGGTCACCCTGGTCACCTCGATCCCCCCTGTCTCGGGATCGACTTCCACCTCGACGAAGTGGGCCTGCCGCACGAATATGGGTCTCGGTCCCGGAGGCCCGTTGATGTCGTAGGCGCCCTGCTGGTTCTGCCATCCCCACGCGAAGAGGGGCTCCGTGGAGCCCACGTCCATTTTTCCCATGAAGAAGGAGGGCCGCACGAGTTCGGCCATGGTGATGCTTTTCGAGGGATCTTTCCTGACAAAGACCTTGCTCTCCTTAATGTCGAGGTCCTCGGGCTTATAGCCTTCGAAAGGGGGTACGTAGCCCATCTCGGGCCGTTCGGTGATCCTGGGGGAGGTCGCTACTTCAAGGACCTTCTGCCTGAGCTGGCGGGCCGCATTCCTGATGGCCCAGCCGTTAACAACCAGGTTCGTGGACGAGTCCGGCGTCATCGGCGTGAAGCCGGCCTCTTCAAAGGGGCGGTACTGCACGTCTTCATAGCGGAAGCCCAGCTCATCGGCGGCGATCTGGCAGTAGGCCGTCTCGGCGCAGACACCGTTATCGCAGCGCAAACCCAGGACGCGGGCCGTGCCGTCGTCGCGTTCGATCCTGATGCCGATGGCCGCGGAGCCCCCCGAATCACCCCACTCGTGAGCCCAGCTCATGCCGAGGCCGTGCATCCTGCCGCTCGGGAGTTTTCCCGTTCCGGGCAGGTGCCATTTGGCATCCCAGTCCATGGCCTTCTTTCCCGCCTCTATACACTCTCTGAGGCTGTCTCTGTTCTTAAACCCCCGTTTCCTTTTCCATTCCGCGATATCGGCCATGGCGTGGCCCTCGCACCCGTCGTTGATGAGGGCAAGCTCGGTGGGGTCCATCTTCAATGCCTCGGCCACATGGTTCATCACGGCCGAGAAGCAGTAGCAGTTCATGTTCTGTTCGCAGCGGATGGCCCATCCGGTGAATATGTTGCAGATGGCGCCGTTCGACTCCTGAATGATGTTGATGACCTTGGAGTTCTCCACGAAGTGATCCGTGTGGGAGAGACCTTCCCTGGTGAACCAGGACGTTGCATGGAGGGCGGTAATCTCCCCGTTATGCTTGAACCCCACATTCACCCGGTATCTCGCGTTATCCATACCGGCCCCGCAGAAGTCCTCTCTTCGGCTGAACTGCCACTTGACGGGCCTGCCTGTTCTTTTCGAGAGGATGCCCGCGATTATGTTGGGCTGCATGTTCAGCGCCATCTGCGACCAGCCCCCGAAGCTCCCGCCCTGGTAGGGACAATGGACCGTCACCTGGCTCACACCGAGCTTGAAGAACTGCGCCAACTGGCGCTTCGCGAGGTGCGGGCGCTGGTGTTTGAGCCAGACCTCAGGGTATTCCCCGTTCCACCTGAAGACGCCGCAGGGACGCTCCGGCCCGACCCACGTGTCCTGATCACGCCTCATCCCGAATTCGATGGTCTGCTCTGCCTCCCTGAAGCCCTTGTCAGGGTCACCGTGGGTGACCTTCTTCTCGTGCATGAAGGGGAGGATGAAGTTACCCTCGGGGTAGGACTCGGGGTTGGTGAGAGGGGCGCCCGGTTTCAACGCCTCCACCGGGTCGAGGTTGAAGGCGCGTGCTTCCCATTCTATCCCGACGAGCTTCAACGCCTCCCCGGCGATCTCTTCCGTATCGGCGGCAACGGCAACGCCCATGGGCATACCTTGCCAGTAACCGCATCTGTCGAGGACAGGCTCATGGGGCTGGCCTGCCTGGCCGAAGTGGCCGCTCATGTCGGCTTTCGGGGGGAGCTCGGGATCATCCCATCGCAGCACGGCCCGTACACCGGGCAGCGCCTCGGCCCCGGTAGTATCAATGGTTCTTATGACCGCGTTCGGGTAGGGACAGGCGAGGATCCTCTGATAGAGCATACCGGGGATCTGAATATCCGAGGTATAGACGGCGTAGCCGCTCGCCTTTTCATACCCGTCCTTGCGGCGCACCCGCCGCCCCACGGCAGTATAGTCGTCGAGGGGGTATTTATCGGCCCTCACGGTATGTTCCGGGGCTATGATCTTTCCCCTGTCATCCTTCTTCATGGCGTCCTCCCTTTCAGAAGCGTGGCCGCCTCGCTCACTGCCCTGGGGTGCTGGGGATAGGTGCCGCAGCGGCAGAGGTTGCCAGAAAGGGCCTCCCGTATCTCCTCTTCCGTGGGGTCCGGGTTCCTGTCGAGCAGTGCCTTTGCGGTCACCACGAAGCCAGGGGTACAGTAGCCGCACTGCATGCAGTGGTGCTTCACGTAGGTCTCGATGAGGGGATGCTTTGCCGCCGCAACCCCCTCGATCGTTTCTATGGTTTTGCCGTCGCACTCGATGGCCAGGGTCATGCACGAGAGCACGGGCCTTCCGTCCATGATGACGGTACAGGAGCCGCACGCCCCCCTGTCGCAGAACATCTTGACCCCCGTCAGCCCCATCCTGTCGTGGATGAGGGTATAGAGGGTGGTATTCGGCTCGACCGTCTGCTCGTGACGCTCGCCGTTCACGATGAGGGCAATGAGTCCATGGGGTTTCGGCAGCGGCTCCGCGCCGTGCTCGGCAACGACATGTGCCTTGAGCGCCTCAAAGCTGCCGAAAGGCGCCGCGCAGTAAGGACACGGATAGGATGGCATCGTCATGTTTCCTCCTTATCTCAAGGTCCTCAAGAATACGGACTGTCTGATCCGGTTCTCGTAGTCGTTCCTGAAATACTTCAAGGTGTCGAGCACCGGGATGGGGGCTGCCTGACCGAGGCCGCAGAGGGAGGACTGCATCATGAGCCTGGAAAGCCTCTCCAATGTCGAGATGTCCTCTGCCACCCCTTCTCCGTGAACGAGCCTGGTGAAGATCTCCATCATCACCTCGGTGCCCTCCCGGCAGGGGGTGCAAAGCCCGCAGGACTCCTCGTTCAGAAACTCCATGGTCCTGTACACAAAGTCGATCACATCCCTCGTGGTGTCCAACACCGTAATTGCCCCTGACCCAAGCACCGTCTCATAGGAGAGGGGCGTCTCTACCATGGAGGAAGGAACGATGCCGCCGGTGGCGCCGCCGATCTGGACCATCTTCACCTGTTTCGCCCCCGCGAGGGTAAGCACATCCGAGAGACTGCTTCCCATCACTACCTCGTAGACACCGGGTCTCTCCACGTCGCCGCTCACGGAGAAGACCTTGGTACCCGTACTCTTCGGGGTGCCCAGCCTTGAGAACCAGGCGGCCCCTTTCGCGATGATAGGGGCGATGTTCATGAAGGTCTCCACGTTGTTGATGATGGTGGGTTTGCCGAAGAGCCCCCTCGTGGGGGGAAAGGGTGGACGGAACCTGGCTTCCCCCCTTCTGCCTTCCATGGAGTTCATGAGGGCCGATTCCTCGCCGCAGACGTAAGCCCCCGCGCCTTCCCGTATCTCCACAGGGAGGTCGACGAACCCTTTCGCGGCGGCCTGATCGATGGCATCCTTCAGGTCGCCGAGGAGGGAGCGGTATTCCGCCCTGAGATAGATATAGGCCCTCTTTGCCCCTATGGCGAAGGCCGCGATGCCTATGCCCTCAAGGAGGGTAAAGGGGTCATGCCGGATGATGTAACGGTCCTTGAAGGTTCCCACCTCGCCCTCATCGGCATTACAGATAACATACTTCTCATTGCCCGGGCTCTTATCTGCGAGCTCCCATTTGGCGCCGCACGGGAATCCGGCCCCTCCGCGGCCCCGGAGGTTCGAGGCCTTTATCTCGGCGATGATCTTTTCAGGACCCATCTCCCTGGCCTTCGTCAACGCCTGAAAGCCTCCACGCTTCACGAAGAAGGCGATATCCGTCGGGTCAGTTGCCTTACAGTGCCTCAGAACGATGCTCTCTGTCACGACACCCTCCCCTCCATCTCTCGATAGGACTTCAGGATATCGGCGACCCGCGCCGGGTTAAGGTTCCCGTAAACGGTATCGTCGATAAGCATGGCAGGGGCCTCATCACATGCCCCGATACAGTTGGTGAGCTCAAAGGAGAACCTGTTGTCGGGGGTGGTGTGGCCCGGGGTAATGCCGATGGTCCGGACAACGGCCTCGATGATCGTGGGGGCGTTCTTCAGGTAGCAGGGAAGGCTCTTGCAGATCCTGATCACGTGCGTGCCCAGGCGTCCGGTGGAGAGGAAGGCGTAGAAGCTCGCCACCCCGTAAACCTCGCTCTCGGGAAGGCCGAGGTCGGAGGCGATCTCGCTCATGGACGCCGCCGACAGAAAACCTTCCGTTCTCTGCCTGACCTTGAGGAAGTCGAGGAGCTTTTGGCGGCTGCCATCGCCCGGTGCGGGCCCGGCCTTGAGCTTTCTTGCGGCACCTTCTCTCTTTTTTACGCCTTCCGGCCACATGAGGGCGCTCGTGGGGCAGTAGTCGATGCAGATACCGCAGTCCTTGCATGCCTCTTTGTTGAGGGGTATATCGTAGTCCACCACCACTTTCGAGGCAAAGCCCCGATAGGCCATGCTGTAGAGATGCTGTCCGGCAATCTCGGCGCACGCGCGGATACACTTCCTGCAGAGGATGCAGCGAGACATATCCCGGAGGATATAGGGACTCTTTTCCGGGCCGTAGAGGCGGCGGCGCTTTACCTGAAATCGGGGAGGGCCTGCCTCAAGATCGGATGCGAGCATGTGGAGCCTGCACTCCCGCGCCTCCGTATCGGTCACGCAGGAACCCGTATGCCCTGCAAGAAGGAGCTCTATCGTTGCCTGCCGGGCCTCCGTTACCCTTGCAGAGCGGCTCCGGATAATCATGCCCTCCGCAATGGGCGTGTGGCAGGAGCCCACCAGGGTCCGGGAGCCCTCTACTTCTACTACGCAGATCCGGCAGTTGCCGGAGGGTGTTATGTCCGCCTCAAAGCAGAGCCTGGGGATCTCGATGCCCACCTTTTCTGCCGCCTCCAGGATGGTCATCCCCGGAGGGCCGCTTACCTTCGTGCCGTCAATCGTAAGGGTTATGCGCCGTTTCATGGTTGCCTCACCTGATTCGTTGATGTCGCCCCTTTATTTTCTCAGCCTTCCACCGTCATGCCCCGGGCCCTTCAAGCCCTCTCGTAAGGCGAAGGTCTGTCGCATCGTGCGCCTCTTTTCACGTACTATTCCAGCACCGGAGCAAGCTCTCCGAATCGACCACCTGGCCGAAATACGTATCGATAGTGGAGAGCGACCACTTTTTCGCCTCGGCGCACGTCCCTTCGGTCAGATCCGACGGCACCACTATGAAGTAATCCCGCATGAAGCCGTCTCTGGCCGTCGACTCAATGCAGACGTTCGTGGCAACCCCGGTGATGATCAAGGTCAACACGCCCTTCGAACGAAGGAACAGGTCCAGGTATGTCGCCACAAACCCAGAATATTTATACTTGGCGATGACCGTGTCCCCCTCCTGCGGGACGACCCCGTAGAACTCTGCGTAGGCCGGGTCATACTTTCTCTCAATGCCGAGCCGCGCGTAAAGCTCCGCCGACACCGGAGATGACAGGTCGGACGCCTTGGTCATTTTTAAGTGCACGATGTATTTCAGGGCCCTGCGGGCCTTCTCGAGGAACAGGTTGAGCCGGCCGGCAAGTTTCTGAGCCGGTTCTATGTCAAGGCCCCTTCGATGAAAGGTCCCCCCCTCGCAGCAATAGTCTTTCTGCATATCGATGATGATAAAGGCCGTCGACGCCGGATTCACCTTGGCTTTCAGCTTATCCAGGTCCATATGGTTCCGTCCTCCTTCTTTTCATCGTACCTACGCGAAGGCTTTCGCATTACCGCGATCTTTCGCTACCCACGACCACGCAGCTCGCAATGCCGTTTCCTGCATTTCCTCCCAAATTGTGGGTCAACCCCAGTCGGGGGTTCTTCACCTGACGCGGGCCTGCCTTGCCCTGAAGCTGCTTATACACCTCATACATCATCCTGAGGCCACTGGCCCCGAGGGGATGGCCGAAGCACTTTAATCCGCCGTCGGTGTTTATCGGCAGCTCACCCGCCAGCGTGAAGGTTCCGGCATCTATGTCCTCTTTCGCCCGCCCTCTCGGGCTGAATCCCAAATCCTCATAGAGGATCAATTCGTGACAGGTAAAACAGTCGTGCACCTCGGCAAGACTGATCTCCTTTCTCGGGTCGCTGATCCCTGCCTCCGCGTACACGCGCCTGGCAGCGAGGACATTCTCTTCTATGTGAACATAATCGTAGTCCTGCCTCATGGATCCCTGGCGAGCCCCTACGGTGACGGCCAACCCCTTGAGATAGACCGGATCGGCCCTGAAGTTTTTCGCCATGTCCGCCCGGGTCACTATGGCGGCGGCTGCGCCGTCGCTCACCCCGCAGCAATCGAACAGGCCGAGAGGCCAGGCCACGATAGGCGCCTTTACCACTTGTTCCACCGTCAACCTGTTTTGAAAATGCGCTTTGGGGTTCAGGCTGCCGTTGTAGTGGTTTTTCACCGCAATTTCGGCAAGAAGCCTCTTCCCTTCATCGGGGTCCAGATTATACTGATGGAAATACCTTGTTCCCAGATACGCAAAGGATGCCGGCGCGCTGTAGCCGGAGCCGATGCTCGAGGTACCGTCAGGATTGTCGCCGATGATGGCCGGACCTTTTACCCCTGTCTGCCCCGAATCTTTGAGCTTCTCCACCCCTATGGCCAGGGCGACATCGCATATGCCCGCGGCTACCGCATAACTCGCGGCCCTGAGCGCCTCAGTGCCCGTGGCGCACATGTTTTCGACCCGCGTCATCGGGATGTACTGGAGCCCGAGGGGAGACATGGTAAGGGCAGTCATGCCCGAAAAGACCGTGCCGAGCCATGCTGCTTGTATCTCCTTCGGCTCTATCCCCGCATCCTGAAATGCCTCATAGGCCGCTTCAACAAGAAGGTCCTCCACGCCCATATCCCATCTTTCGCCAAATTTAGTACAACCCATGCCTACTATGGCTACCTTATCGCGGATGCTCTCCATCCAATTCCTCCCGTTGGTTATTCGCGGCCTTGTTGCGTGAGGGGCGTCGCTTTCCAGAAATAATTGACTATCCCTTTGCCCTGGGAGAGCTTCCTGAACGTCATCGCCACCGGCATGCCTATTGCGACTTTGTCCAGGTCGTAGTCGGTCAGTTCACAGATAAGCCTGCCGCCTCCGTCGAAATCAACAACACCATTAAGGCCGGGAGGGTTCTTCGTGGGCTGTAGGTGGTCTATCGCATAAGTAAAGAGTTTCCCCGTCTTGTCGGAAAACTTGTAGGCATCAAACTCATCTTTCGACTGACAGGCCACGCACACCCGTATCCTTTGACCGATGGGGTGTAGCTGCGGAGTCCCGCATTTTCTGCATTTTACCCCATAGAGGGCCGAAACCGTTCTCCCCTCCCTCCATCGGGCGGCCAATGAAGGCTCAGCCCTCTCCGGGAGGCTTGACGCCTCGAAGGGAAGGAGGTCGCGCCACCTGAGATAGGTCCCGTAACCTATCGACCTCTTTTTTGCCAACCTGTCTCCCATGCGTGGCTTGCCGCGGATCCTGCCTATCTCTTCGGTAACACGAAATACGAAAGCGTCGGCGCCGTCGCCATAGTTCGCAAAGAGAATCGTGTCCCCGGGCGCTGCCTCCTCCAGGGCGGCCACGAGCATCATGAGGGCCGCGGGTGTCCCGGTGTGGCCTATGTCCGCTAATAAGTGATCCTGGACCTGAGCTTTGTCAAAGCCCAGGCTTTTGGCGAGGTGGGCATGGCGTCTGCTGTCGGATGCCGCGAAGACGACTTTGGAGCAATCTCCCGGCTTGAGCGAACACGACTTCAACACCCCTGAAATGGCTTCCTCCATGGTGGGCACATAGCCGGCCTCGTCTACAAACCGGCCTTCCCCTGACCGGACAAAGGCATCATTGCCGGTTCTCCATTCGTCCGTAAAGTCGTTGAAGAGGGAGTAACTCCCTTGAATATCCGCAATAACGCCCGCTGAGCCGATCATGATCGCCGCCGCACCGTCTCCGAGGATTTGCTCGAATCTTCCTCCGGGAGCCCCCATGCGGCAGTCCGAGGCAGCCAGCAGCACTCGCCCGGCCGAGCCGCTCTTCACCGCATCCACGGCCGATTTCATTGCTGTGGTCCCGGCCCTCAGCGAATTGGTAAAATCGGCCGTGTGGCACCTCCTGTCCAGATCGATGACGCCGGCTATCACGGCCGCATGCTGTTTCTCCTTATAGGGGGCCGTGGTAGTGGCAAAATAGAGTGCATCCGGCCCTTTGTCGCTCGCCTTCATACAGTCCAGGGCCGCGGCTACGGCCATCGTGACGCTGTCCTCGTCGTAGCCGGCTACGGCCTTGCCCCCTGTGGTCCCCTTTGCTCGCCACATGTTACCTATCTCTTCTCCGCTCAGCCGATACATGGGGATATAGGCCCCTATCGACGTAATTCCCGCCATTTCTCCTCCCATCGGTCAACGTCTTCCATCAATAGATACCACGCGGCGAATCAGGGCAATTCTCACCATCCATTTCCCGCCCGCAACAAGGCCCTACTTGTCCAGAATGAACACCACTCCCCGGTCGCCGTCGACCCGTATTTTCTGGCCGGTCTTGATTTTCCGCGTCCCTTCGACGCAGCCTGATACACAAGGGATTCCGAACTCTCTCGCCATGATCACCGGATGGGAAAGGGCACCCCCGCCATCGGTGACAAGCCCCTTGATGACGCTGAAAACGACCGTCCACGACGCCGATGTGCCCGGCGCGACCAGTATCTCCCCGGGCTGCAACTGCGAGAGTTGATCGAAGCTCAGGATGACCCGGGCTATGCCTTCAACGAACCCGGGGGCGCCGGCTGCGCCGTACAGGTCGGCTTTCAGCTCCTCCCTCACAATGGGAAGCTGGGTGGAAACGGAAAGGGTCGGATCGCTTCTCAGTACCGATTGCGCCAGGCTGATGTCTCCGAAGAACGGGGCCGGTTCCATGTCAAGGTACTCTTTATGCAGTTTTTTTCGGCGCTCCACGTAGGGGCGCAGATTGATTCTTCCCATCGGTATCGCGGCCTTCCGCACTTCGTTCGGATGCAGGTAGTGGATATCCTCGGCGTCGTCGATGCATCCGGCTTGCGCGAAGCGTCTGCCGAACTCGGAGAGGAGCCACCGGCCCATGGCCCCCACGTAAAGGTCGCAGTAGTAGCCGTGGTCCTCGCTCCAGTAACCCGCTTTCTGTGCAGCCTTCATGAGAAGGCCGAAGGCGGCTCTCTGTGCCTCGGGTATTTTCGCGAGGATTTCCTTCTCGCCTTCCTGTCTTTCCCTGTTGACACGCTCACGGTTAACGTCGAAAGGGAACACGGGTTCCGACATCATGAACTTTATCCGGGCTATGCCTATGCTCGGTTTCTCAAGCCATGTCGGGTAATCGTATGCGTGCATGCGGTCGGCCCTCCACCCGTGCTCCAGGAGGTACTCGTGGTAAGTGTCCGACCACTTCCTGCCTGCGTCGCTCGCCTTCAGTGCCTCGAGCACGTCCGCGTCCTCGTTCTTTTTAAAAAGGTCCTCGAGACCTGCCTCGACCGCTTTCCGTCCAAGCTGCCAAAGGTCGCGGGTGAAGATAATATCCGATGCCTCGAAGCCTGACATGAGCCTGTGAAATGCCGGGTCTATGCCCGGCTCCACACCGAACATGGTGCGCCACATCTCTTGGAAAAGGCCGCTTATATAATAGGCGGCCATGAGCATGTAGAAATGGGTCTCCCCTTCCTTGCGGTTTATGACAAAGACGAAGTCGAGGAAGAAAGAAAGGAGCTCGTGGTTGCTCAGCTTCTTTATATCATCCCACTCCTTGAGCCCCCGTGACTCTCTTGCAGCCTTGTACGTCGCGAGCAGATCGGCTTTCAAAGGGTCCCAGACACCGTCAAAATTCTCAAGAAAGGGCTTGATCTTCTCCCTGAAGACGGGCTCCCTCGCCCTCGCCTCTTCCTCTGTTGTCTTGATGGCCGTAATATACGGGTAGCCGTTGACAAAGCGCGAGTCCCAGCCGTGCGTGGTGGGCAGGCTCAGGTTTCCTGCCGCGTAGCGGATGCCGTGATAGTACCAATACCAGCCTATGCCGATGTACGCCGGCTTCATGGGCGGCCTTCCGTGCACCACATCGCACAGGAGCACCCCGTACTCCTTCGGGTCTTTTTCCTCGTCAAATTCGTAAAAGCTCAGGTCATACGCATCTTTCAGCATCTTACCCCCCTTTTATTCCTTTTTTTATTCCCCGATAGTGCACATCCCAAAAACCAGGGGCCCTCCCCCTTTGCGATTGGGCACACGTCCGCGATCACCGCCCGTCAGCGCCTTAGCATGCCGAGCATCAGGTCCACCACCGCGTCGCTCGCAGTTTTCTTTACGACAACCGCCTGCCGTGCCTGCAGCAGCACCACGTTAGGAAAAGGCCGGTCCTCGGCGACGGCCCATTCTATGTCCTGGGGCACGCCAAAATGCTTCTCCAGCTCCTTGGTAAGCCTTCCAATTTCTGCCAGTTCCTCTTCGCTGCAGCAAAAGGCGCAGCTTTTTTCAGGCGGCGTCTCCAGCTCAGCCACTCCCGCCTCCATGAAGCAGGTGGTTTTCTCCTTTTTTCCCAGCACATTTTCCCGTATTGCCAGAGTCTCTTTGTCGAGCACCCATCTATCGGGCGTCAGCTCCCCGCTCACGACGCTTTCTCCCAGGCCCCAGTTCGCCTCGACGATCATCCGCGTTTCGTCGCCTGTATTGGGATCGACGCTGAAGGCAATGCCTGCAGACCGCGCCTGGACCATCTCCAGTACTGCCACACCGATGGGCCCGCTCGCCACCGGCAGACTTTTTCGAAGGCGATAGGCCACCGAGCGCGCGTTGAAGGTACTGGCCCACACTCTTCTCACTTTTTCGAGGACATCGACCCTCCCTTTCACGTTGAGATACGTTTCGTATTGACCGGGGTGGCTTACCGCTCCTGCCGAACGGGTGGAAACCGCCACGTCGCCGCGGCCGCACTTTTGGCAAAGGCCGTCATAGTGTGAGAGGATCGTAGACTCCAACTCCCGGGGAATCTGCTTCGACTCCACGGCCCGGCGGATGGAGAGACTGAGTCTGTTCAGGCCGTCGATATCTTCGGGCGTCACCGGGGATGCCTCGATCATCGCGGCGATCTCCCGCGTCGCGCCGGTCTCGTTCATGAAATGGGTGTATGCGTGTACGGAAAGCGCAAAACCGCGGGGGACCGGCAGGCCTATTTTTGCGATCTCGCCCAGGTGAGCGCATTTTTTGCCCACCAGCTCATTCTGCTCCTTGCCCAACTCTTCCAGCCAGTAAGCCCATTTCTCCGACATGTTGCCCCCTTTCTTTATCCTTAATCAGCGTTTACACGCTGGTTCGCCTTCGCACATGCCTCCTTGAACATTTTGTCGAAGCTCTCGACCAGTGCCCGGGCAAATTCGGGGTCTTCCAGATTGCAGTCAACCTCCTCTATGGGAATCCCGGTTGTCAAATGAGCTTTCAGTTCCTCAAAAAATAGACGGTCCTCTTCCGGATTGTACAAGATGCTTCCGGGCTTGTCAACCGAGGACCATCCCCGCAGGGGGACGAGAAATTTCACAGGCCCCCTGGCACGATTGAGCTTTTCTGCGTACAATCGCGCTCCCTGCCTCATTTCGTCCGGCGAGTACCGGGTCATGTAGCGTATCTCATCGATCTGTATGCGCGGCCGGTTGATGAAGCGCTCTTTCATCCTCCGCGTCGGGCCTGCGCCGGTGACGTTAAGCGTGGAAGGGGCGAGTACCAGGGGGATCCCCCTGGCGATAGGGGCATCGAGCCTCTCCATGCCTGCTGCCCTGTTCCCCTGGAAAAGCTCCTCGATGAGCCCGGCAGGCACGATATCTATGAGGCCGTCCAGGAACCCCTGGCTGATCAGCCGCTCCATGCTCCTGTCGCTTATGCCGTTCGCATGGAATGGGTAGACGTTGTAGCCCTTCTCTTCGAGGAGTTTTTTTACCCGGACCGCGCACTCCTCATTAAACCCTATCTGGGTAATGGCAATGGAGGGATAGGGGAGCTTGAGCGACCTGTGGTCGGAGGCTTCCTCGACCATGCCTGAGATGGCCCCGCCCACCTGGTCGATCACCGCGGTGATGAGATTATTCATACCGGCAAACTCCATGATGACCTGCATGACCACCACGTCCAGGGCCCCAAACCATTCTGCTATGTAGGTGGGCATCGCAGCAGGCGTGGCAATCACTTTGGGGATGCCGAAGGGCAGTCTCGCCATGACCCGGGAGGCTATGAGGGCCATGGAAGCACCGCCCATCGCCACTATTCCGTCTATCTGCTTCTTCGACAGAAGCTCCGCCATTTTCACCTGCGCACCGGCTATCATGACGTCAGCGGAGGCGGACCTGTCTCGCGCCGCCACAAGCTCCTCGATGCGGTGTCCTGCCGCCAGGGCGACCTCTGCCGCCGGGATGTCGGCCGGATATGAGGGAACGGAACCCATGCTCAAGTCCAGGATCAGACCCCGGTGTCCTCGCTGCTCGATCTTCTTCTTCAACAGGTGGAGGTGCTCGCCTTTGGTATCCAGCGTCCCCAGGATCACAATCGATTTGGACATGACGGCTTAACCCCCTCGATGATGCATTCCCGCTACGGCAGCTATGGCAGAAATGGCCGCTATCCTCCTTTTCTCCTCAAGTACCCGGGATAGCCTTTCCGCCAGCGGTTTCTCGCGCTCCATGATCCTCTTCATATCAGCGAGGAGGGTGGTCTCTTTATCGATGAAATGGGTCCCCAGCTCGCCCTTCACAAAACGCGGGTTTTCCATGACCGCTTTGTGGAACGGGATATTGCTCGTGATCCCGCCGATAATATATTCGTAGAGGGCCCGCCGCATTCTCGCGATCGCTTCATCCCGGTCCCTGCCCCAGGCGATGAGCTTCGATATCATCGGGTCGTAGAAGGGCGGTATCGTGTACGAGGCATAGACACCGCTGTCCACCCGGATTCCCGTCCCGCCAGGCGTTTGATAGCTCTTGATCCTGCCCGGCGTGGGCACGAAATCGTTCAGAGGGTCCTCGGCATTGATACGGCATTCGATGGCGCTCCCGTTCATACGCACTTCTTCTTGTTTCACGCCGAGGGGGAGTCCCGATGCTATCCGTATCTGCTCTTTTACGATATCGACCCCTGTCACCATCTCCGTTACCGGGTGCTCCACCTGGACCCGGGCGTTCACCTCGAGGAAGTAGAACCGCCCATGGGAGAAGAGGAACTCTACCGTTCCTGCCCCTTCGTAGCCCACCCACCTGGCGGCGTTCGCCGCAACCTTTCCCATTTTGCCGCGGAGCCGGGGAGTAAGCGCCGGCGAGGGGGATTCCTCGATCAACTTCTGATGTCTCCGCTGGATGGAGCATTCCCGCTCCCCCAGGTGGATCACATTCCCCTTTGAGTCTGCCAGTATCTGAAACTCTATGTGGCGGGGGTCCGAGAGGTATTTTTCCATGTAGACATCACCGAGGCCGAAAGTGGTTGTGGCAATCGCCTGCGTGGACTCAAGGGCACTCGCCAATTCCCCTTCATTCGCCACAATGGTCATGCCGATTCCCCCTCCGCCGCCGGAGGGCTTGATGATCACCGGGTATCCGATCTCTTTGGCAATGCCCCTTGCCTGCTGAAAGTGCGCGACACATTCATCCGTGCCCGGCACCACGGGGACGCCCGCCTTTATCATTTCACGCCGCGCGGTTACCTTGTCTCCCATGAGCTCAAGCACCCTGCTCGATGGTCCGATGAATTTCATTCCCTCTTGCTCGCAGGCCCTGGCGAATTTTGGGTTCTCCGCAAGGAAGCCGTAACCGGGATGAATGGCATCGGCGCCGCTCTCTTTTGCCGCGTCGATCACTTTTTGGATGTTGAGATAGCTCTGGGTCGCCGGCGCCGGGCCGATGAAATACGCCTCATCAGCGTATTTGGCAAATAGCGCCTCCTTGTCCGCCTCGGAGTATACGGCAACGGAAGCGACCCCCATTTCCCGGCAGGCACGCATGATACGGATGGCTATTTCACCGCGATTGGCTATGAGGATTTTCCTGACCATGTCAGGCCACCACCATCAAGAGATCGTCCGGGTTGACCATCTCGCCTTCCAGGGCGCAGATCTCCTTCACCACCCCGCCATGGGGGCAGTTGACATGCCGCCTCATTTTCATTGCCTCGATCATTGCCACCAGATCGCCCCCCTTTACCAGATCGCCCACCTTTACCTCGAAGGAAAGCACCAGCCCCGCCATCCCGCAGAGCACGGCGCCGGGGGGCAACTCCTTCGGCTTTTTCGGGCCTTGCGGTCTCTCTGCCTCCACGCTCTTTTCAGCCCCGTCCCACACGGGTGATATTCGCACGCTGAATACTTCTCCATCGACATCCACGCTGAATTCCGTGGGGAAGTCGGCGTGGGCGGCCTTGGGCGCCCCTGCCTTGACCGCGGGCCGAGGCGCCGTCTTCCGGGGCTCGCCGGGCTTCACATGGCCGCCCGGGATAAGTATCCTGAGCAGGAGCTCGTCGTCCGAGAGTTCCGGCCCGATCTCCCGGCGCAGCTCTTCGACGGACTTATCGTATCCCACCGGCTTCCAGTTCCGCAATTTCTCTGCCTGAGGCAAGCTCATTATCCTGTCCACGACGTGTTTGTCTATGGGCGCGGCCGGCTCCCCATAGTACCCCAGGACGTACTTCACGGCCTCATCGGTTACCCGCCCGTACCGCTCGCCGGAGACCACGTTCTCCATGGCTTGGGCGCCTACGATCTGTGAATAGGGGGTCGCCATCACGGGGTAGCCGAACTCCTTTCGGACCAGCACGGTCTCCTCCAGGATCTCGTCCAGCCGGTCTCCCATCCCTACTTCCCCGAGCTGCCGTTTCAGGTTTGTCATCATGCCGCCGGGTACCTGATGCGCGAAATGAAAGAGATCATACTCCATGGGCACTCCCGTAGGCAGCCCCTCTTTTTCGGCAATGTTTCTGAAATGGGCCGACACGGCCGCGAGGGCGTCCTCATCTAAGTCCGAGGAATAGCCCAGGCGACGGGCATTTCTTACGATGCTTTCCGTAGACGGGAGGGAGGTGCCGTTGGCCAGCGGCGCCACAGCCGTGTGCACGGTCCTCACACCCGACCGGATAGCCTCCAGATAGCACAGAGGAGCAAGCCCGGAATTGCAATGGGAATGGAATTCGAGGGGCAGCCCGTTGCAGTTTTTCTGAACGGTAGTTACCAGCTCCCTGGTCTGTTCCGGCGTAATCACTCCTGACGCATCCTCTATCATGATCCGGTCCACACAATCCTTCGCCTCCGCGAGCAGCCTGGTCTTTCGCGCCCAGTGCTCTTTGTCGTGGGCAGGGCTCGAGGTATACATCAGGGCAGGCACGACTTCGGCCCCCTCGTTCTTGGCTATGCGCGCGAAGTACACGAATTTCTCCATATCGGTCTGGTAATCGCAGATCCAGAAGCTTCTTATCCCATTGGCGACCGACCGCTTTATCCACAGGGTGATGATATCGCGCGGGGTACTCAGATCGAAGGAAGAAAGACTTCCTATCTGATAGGAGCCGCGGAGAGGTGTTCTTGTGATGAGCCTGGAAAGCACCCGGATCCTCTCCCAGGGGTCTTCATTGAGAGTGCGCACCTGCACGGTAAACGCCTGGCTGCCCACGGTCGTGATGGCTTTGTACCCGACTTTGTCCATCATTTCCGCGATCGGGATCATATGATCGGTCCTCATCATAAAACCCCAGAGACTCTGTTGCGCATCCCGTATGGTCTGGTCGACAAACTCGATTTTATTCATGCCGTGGTAACCCCCTGCAAGCCTTTCTATTTCATCTCATTATTGTTTCAAAGGACAACCTTTGCAACACAATATTTCTTATGAATTCATAAACGATTTCCGAAACAAGCTCCAGCTCATCAAGGGGCGGTAAGGGCAATGCCTTGCTTCGGTCGAACTGATCTCCGCCTTCCGAATGGGTAAAGCCGGGGGCAATGGTGCTGACCCTAATATTGAAGTCGCCTGATTCCCGTGCCATAGACCGGGTTAAGGCCATGACAGCTCCCTTAGCGTCCCATCCGCGGATCACATGGAAGAGCGTTGATTTGCCTGCCTCGGCTTTGGCCGACAATGCTCATCCCTCACGAACTCTATTGGAATATGAGGACTTTCGCACGGTTAATTGCAGTGCCCCCTTGCCAAGGACAGCATCCGGAGTCAACCGGTGTCCGGCCCTCGCTGCAGTTGTTCTTCATATCTCACTGTTGATTACCCCCTCTTTTGATCGATGCCATTATGGCTCCTCCCAGAGCATCGACGATAGCGGTTCCGGCGTCGATCAGGAGTGCGGCTCCTGTCATGAATGACGAGTCATCACTCGCCAGGAACGTGCAGACGCCGCCAATCTCATCGGGCCTGGCGAACCGCTTAAGGGGCATTGCCTCGGATATCATGGAAAAATAGGTGTCCACGTCGTAACCGAGCATTTTTCCGATCTCACCAAATTCCTTTTCAACCATCGATGTTCTGACGGCGCCGGGGCACACCGCGTTACACCTGATCTTTTGAGGCCCGTAATCGAGTGCAGCCTGCTGGGTAAGCATGATGAGGCCTGCCTTCGAGGCGCAGTAGGCAGGCATATTGGGCAGGCAACGCATTCCGCCAAGGGAAGCGATGTTTATGATCGAGCCTGCGCCGTTCTTAATCATGTGTGGTATTGTCTCCTGCATGAGGAGAAAAGGACCGGTGAGATTCACTTCGATCACTTTTCGCCACATTGCGCGGTCAGCCTCCCCGACGGGACCGTTTGCACTTATGCCCGCATTGTTCACTAGAACGTCGATTTTGCCTCCAAACGCTATGGTAGTCGTTACCATCCGCGCCACGTCTTCATCTTTCGACGTATCTCCGGAACATGTTACTACCTTCCCTGAGGGAAGTGCCCGCGCTACCTTATCCAGCGGTTCCTGACGGCGGCCGGTGATGCAGATTCTAGCCCCCTCGGCGACAAAACGTTCGGCGATCGCAGCCCCTATGCCCGTACCCCCTCCGGTGATGAGTGCTACTTTTCCTTCCAGTCTCATACGTTACCTCCTTAGAAAGATGTAGGTTTTGCCGAAACATTTTCATCAAAACTTACTGACAATCCCGTCGCATTACATGGCCGTAAAGCCCCCGTCTATGACAAGTTCGGCGCCGGTCATGTATTTGCTCTCGTCTGATGCCAAGTAAACGATGGCATAAGCGACATCGTTCGGTTCGCCAATG
>JBEKHB010000007.1:0-94729 GCA_050012495.1 Syntrophorhabdales bacterium | reverse complement strand
AGTCTCACCGATTCGCTGCAGCTCGACCTGGTACTTTCCGCTATGGAGGCCCACGACAAAGGCAAGGTTATATCCAACCCGAAGGTCATCACCTCTGACAACCGCGCGGCGCGCATCACACAGGGCACGGAGATCCCCTACCAGAGCTCCTCGGCGCAGCTTGGCACCAACATCATGTTCAAGCTCGCCGTACTGCAGCTTGCGGTGACCCCCCATCTCATAAAGGACGGGAACATCAGGTTGACGATCGAGGCAAAGGATGATGAGCCGGATTTCGACCCACGCTTTCCCGTGCCCGGGGTCACGAAAAGGGAGGCTGTTACCGAGCTGCTGGTCAGAGACGGGGAGACCGTAGTGATGGGCGGGATTTATGAGGACACGCTGGATAACTCCACGTCGGGCATACCGGGTCTCCAGGATATCCCACTGCTCGGCCGGCTCTTCAAACACACAGGCAAGACCGACAACAAGAGCGAACTCCTCATATTCATCACACCCACTCTGCTCAAAAATTTTTACGCGAAAGAAGGGGGATAAATGAAGAATGTACCGGTGCTGCTATTCACGCTGCTCGCTTTTCCGGCGTTCTCCTGCCCGTGTTTCGCCCTTGATCCTGTGATAGGAGTGATCGCTCCCCTGAACAACGAGAGGGTGACCATTACGAAAGGCGATAAAGCCGTGGCGAACGTCGGGGAGAGAGACGGGATCATCAAAGGGGATGTAGGCTCGGTAAGGGCTGAGAGAAACGGCGCCCCCTCCAGTGCTATCGCGGGGTGCGCGGTTACGGCCAGCAATTACCGATCGAGTGTGTGTGAAGTCATCAACGATAGCAAGGAGATCGACCCGGGCGCTTTTATCTTTTTCGAGCCTGTCGCCTTTACGGATGCAACCCTTTATCCCGTTACCATCGCAGTCCTCTCCCACGTCGTGGGGCCCTATGAGCCGTATAAGCGGCTGCGGGTCTGCCTCTACGGGATATTCGACGACAGAAATGCGCAAACGGGGTTGTCCGAGCTGATCGTGGGGGAATTCGCGCGGGTGTTCGCCCAGAAGAAGCGCATAGATTTAGTGGACAAATCGGCCCTGAAGGAGCTTATATTTTATCCGGACGCCGACACAAAACTGATCGACTTTGTGCAGAAGAACATGAAAACGGCCGGTATAGACGCACTCGTTACCGGGACCTACAAGGTGAACGGCAAAAGGATAGACCTGACGGTTCTCGCCATAAACAAAGAGGGGAGCAGCAAGACCGGCTTTTTCTCGTTCCCCCTGGAGGAGAGATACACCCGCTCGCTCTCCGCTATTGTCGCCAACCCTATGACGCCGACCCGCATTGAGGTTTCGACATGCCTTCTCACGTTAAAGACCATGCCCTTCGAGCCGGCCAAGCATGAGCTGGGGCAGTTGATACGAGAGGAATCGGCCGGCAACCCGCTCGTAGAAAGGGTGTTGAAACGGACAACGTTCAATCTCCTCAGCCCTGTAGAGATAAAAGTGCGGGTAGATGGCGAAGCACTGACTATCTCCGATAAAAAGGAGCAGAGACTCATCCTGCCGAACGGCGTGCACCGCGTCCTGGTCTCTTTCAGGCGTGGATATTTCTTCAATGAATCACTCCTCTATACGTCCCAACAGGAGGTGACGCGCGAAGCGCTCCTCGATCTCACCAAGCCCGACAACCTGCTTATCGACATCAGGATCAACCCGTTGTTCCTGCCTGACGCGATCGGTCTCGACGTACGCGAGCGCGTGGATAGCCGCCGTGAGGTAATCACACCGATCTATAAGGTGCAGTCGGAGAAGACTATCGAGGTCTTCAAAGACTGACAGAAGCGCTTTTCTTCCGACTATGACGACGGAGAGACTTTCCAAATTCCTTGCGACCAGCGGCATCGCATCGCGGCGGAAATCTGAAGAGATCATCAGGTCGGGCAGGGTGAAGGTGAACGGCCTGACCGTCACCGATCCCGCCCATGCTGTCGACCGCAGCCGCGACATGGTCGCCATCGACAATCACGCCATCAGGCCCCCTGCGGCGTCGTGCTATGTTGCCCTGTATAAGCCTCCCGGGTATCTGTCCGACCTCGCCGACATCGAGGGCAGGGACCGCCCCCTCGCGCGGCAGCTCATACGCCTCCAAGCGCCGCTTTTCCCCGTCGGTCGCCTCGATTACAATTCTGAGGGTCTGATGATCTTTACGAATGACGGGGCCTTTGCCAATCTCGTGACGCACCCCAGGTATGAAGTGGAGAAAGAGTATCACGTGAAGCTCGCCGGGGCCCTGACGCAGGAACAACTGAAGGCTGCCGTCATGGGCCTTTCCCTCGATAAAGGCCACATTTACCGGTTCAAGACCATCGCACCGCTGAATTACCGGGGTTCAGCACCCCCTCCGTCGGCAAAGCCACGACCCGCTTCGCGGGTGCCCCGGCCTCCCCGCTCAACTGGCTTTAACAACGCGGAGAAGAACACGTGGTACAGAGTGACCGTCACGGAGGGCAAATACCATCACCTCAGGAAGGTCGCCGAAGCGCTTTCTCATAAAGTCATGAGGCTCCGTCGCGTGCGCATCGACGGCATTAGGCTGGGCGATCTCAAGCCGGGCGAATGGAGACATATCGAGCCTGAAGACATAAAAAGGTTCCTCCGTCAGCAGTCGCTGCCACGGACATGCGGCGCCGGGAGGGTCGCACGGTGAAATCTTCGCGAACTCCCGGATATTTTGATTGACAGTATCATCGGCTTTTAGCTAACATAATAGCTGCCATGGAAAACAAGAGTTGCGTAAAATGGGCAGATATCCTCAAGACCATCGGTCACCCCATAAGGATCAGGATAATCGAGACGCTCCTCGATAACGACAAGTGCGTCAGTACTATCCGGGGCTGCCTGGATCTTCCGCAGGCCACTGTGTCGCAGCACCTGTCGCTCTTGCGGGTAAAGGGCATTGTGCACCGCGAGCGTTGCGGCGTGAAGGCGAAGTATTCGATTAGTGATAGAAACATCGAACAAATCATCAAATTGATAAAGGATCGTGAGTTAACATAATATCTCTTATCAGAACCATTGGATACCCCGGCAACCGAGGAGTGGACGCCCCACCCGTTACTCCCCCGACGCCTAACCACCCTTCCGGTTCTATGGTATCGATGGACTCTCAGCTCGAGGTTTCATGAAGGACCCGGGAATAAGCGCGGCAGACATCAACCGGCTCTACAAACAGGTAGAGGGCAAGCTGGAAAGCATCGTTGAGAAACTGCTCGTATCGAAGATGAACGATAATGACAATATACTTCAGAGCGTCCAGACGATGATGGAGAGGATCTTCATCACCACCGCCATGAAGATGGCGGCTAACAATGTCTCACAAGCCTCCAAGCTGCTCGGCATTAACCGCAACACCCTCAGCAAGAAGCTTAAGGAGATGAAAGAACTGTCTACAATAGAGGAGTCTTAGGCCAGATAACTGACTATAAGGTCTCCAAGCTCCCTGGTCCCCATGCCCATCCTGCCCGCATCAACCGATTTGACATCGTTTTTGAGGGCCCGCGCCACGGCCTTGTCGATTGCCCCGGCCCCGCCGCTCTCGCCCAGGGAATCGAGCATCATGGCCCCCGCAAAGATAGCGGCCAGGGGATTTATCACGTTCTTGCCCGTATACTTCGGCGCCGATCCGCCTATCGGCTCGAACATGGAAACCCCGCAGGGGTTTATGTTGCCGCCGCAGGCGATGCCCATGCCGCCCTGGATCATGGCGCCGAGGTCGGTGATGATGTCGCCGAACAGGTTATCCGTCACAATCACATCGAACCATTCAGGGTTCTTGACCATCCACATAACCGTGGCATCCACGTGGGCATAATCGGTCTCTATACCGGGGTAGTCCTTAGCAACCTCATGAAAAGTCCTTTCCCAGAGGTTGAAGGCGTAGGTAAGCACGTTGGTCTTTCCGCAGAGGGTCAGCTTGTTCCTTTTGTTCCGCTTCCTCGTGAGGTCGAAGGCGAAGCGTAAGCATCTCTCCACGCCCTTTCGGGTGTTTATCGATTCCTGAGTCGCCACTTCATCGGGCGTCCCTTTCTTGAGGATGCCCCCTGCTCCCGCATAAAGCCCCTCGGTATTTTCTCTCACCACAACAAAATCTATGTCAGCGGGCCCCTTGTTTTTGAGGGGCGTTTCCACCCCGTCATAGAGTTTCACCGGTCTTAGGTTAATATACTGATCAAGCTCGAAGCGGATGCGGAGCAATATCTCCTTCTCAAGGATACCGGGCCTGACATCGGGATGGCCTATGGCGCCGAGGAAAAGGGCCTGCTGTGATTTCAGCTCCGACAAGACACTGTCCGGGAGCGTCTCTCCGGTCTTGAGATACCTCTCGCCCCCAAGGTTGTAGTAAGTGTACGTGAGGGTAAAACCGAATTTCTTCGATACTGCGTCGAGTACCTTGACCCCCTCTTCCACAACTTCCGGGCCCGTCCCATCGCCAGGTATAACGCCTATCCGATATTCCTTCGCCATTCTCCTCTCCTTTGAGACAGGTTCTTGCCCGCGCAATTATTGGGGCTCAGCGCCCCCTCCGTCGGCAAAGCCACGACCCGCTTCGCGGGTGCCCCGGCCTCCCCCCTCAGTTCGCTACGCTCAATAACGCCTCACGCCGGTTCCAGCGCCTTGTGCCCTATGTCCCTGCGATAATACATGCCCTCAAACTCTATGCACGAAACGGCCTCATAAACTTTATCTATTGCTTTCCGGTAGGTACTGCCCAGGGCCGTCACCCCAAGCACCCTGCCCCCCGACGTATAGTACTCGTTCCCAACCCGCTTTGTGCCGGCGTGGAACACGACCACATCCTTTTGCCCCTCAATCTCGCTGAGCCCCTTGATGAGCTTTCCCTTTTCCGGCCGTTCCGGGTAGCCCCGGGACGCCACGACAACGCACACCGCAACGCCTTCTTTCCACACCAGCGGCTCCGCCTTCCCGAGATTTCCTTCGGCGCACGATGAAACAACAGGCAGAAGATCACTTTCCATCTTGAAGAGTATGGGCTGCGTTTCCGGGTCGCCGAAGCGCGCGTTGAACTCCAGCACGTAAGGGTTCCCGTCGTGAAGCATCAAGCCGCCGTAGAGCACGCCCTTATAGGTAATGCCCTCGTCTCGCAGGGCATCTATGGTCCTCTTCATTACAAAGGCATCGATACTTTCTTCCATCGCCTTCTCTATGAAGGGTAACGGCGTATAGGCCCCCATGCCTCCCGTATTCGGTCCCTTATCGTTATCACGCAGTGCCTTGTGGTCCTGGGAGGGAAGCATGCGCTGCATGGATGAGCCGTCAGAGAAGACGAGGTAGGAAGCCTCGATCCCGGAAAGGAAGTCCTCCACAATCACCCTTTTCCCTGCGTCGCCGTAGATATGGTCGACGAGCAGCTCCCTGAGCGCCCTTTCCCCCTCGTCGGCGGACTTGATGACATACGCGCCCTTCCCCGCGGCCAACCCGTCCGCTTTCACCACGTACGGCGGTGAAAGCCCCTTTATATACGCAAGGCCGCGGTCGAAAGCGTCAAAGGTCCGAAAAGGGGCCGTGGGTATCCCGTGCTTCTCCATCAGCGCCTTTGCGAAGACCTTACTCGTCTCAATCCGCGAGCCCGCTTCGCAGGGGCCGAACACCGGTATCCCCGCCCCTTCGAACCTGTCGACTATCCCTGCCGCAAGCGCGCTTTCCGGTCCTACGACGACAAGCTCGATATGTTCTTTCCGGGCACACGCAAGAAGCGCCTCCGTGTCCGTCACACCTATATCGACGCAGGAGGCTATCTGCGAAATGCCACCGTTGCCCGGGGCACAGAAAAGCGCACCAATCTTAGGCGATTGCGAGAGCTTCCACACAAGGGCGTGTTCCCTGCCCCCGCCGCCTACAACGAGAACTCGCATTTTCGTTTTCCGCCTAACGACTTGCCTGAGAAAGGTAGTCGTAAATAGCTCTGTCGTAATCTGAGGTTTTGAAGAATACCTTCTTCGCGAGAAAGAAGCGAAGCTCCTCGGTCGTCTCGCCGTTGTGCGCCTTCATATCCTCCATTACCCGCGGATAGTCCTCGGGGTCCACCACCACGGTCACGTAGTTGAAATTCTTCGCAGCCGCTCGTATCATGGAGGGCCCGCCGATATCTATATTCTCTATGGCCTCGTCAAAGGTACACCCCTTGGCCACTACCTCTTCGAACGGATAGAGGTTCACCACAATCATGTCGATGTTCTTGATATCGAGGGCCTTCTTGGCCTCCTGGTGCTCAGCCTTGTCTCTGATGTTCAAAATCCCGCCGTGCACCTTCGGATGGAGTGTTTTCACTCTCCCATCCATTATTTCGGGAAAGCCCGTGTGCTCGCTCATCTCTTTCGCGTTGACCTTCATCTCGTCGAGGTATTTCTTCGTGCCGCCTGTTGAGATGATCTCAATCTGATAACTCTTCAAAAAAGGCGCCAGCTCCGCCAGACCCGCCTTGTTCGATACGCTTATCACTGCCCGCTCAATTTTCATCAATCCCCCTCTTGGTAAGTGCGCAGCCGATACGCCGCAGGATAGCGAACCGCGCTATCTTTCCTCGATTTGACGATTTATGATAGTTTCACACGGGGCCGTTTGTCAATAAGAATCCACCTGCGCTTTCAGGCGACTTCACCGGGAATGAGGCCTTCGAAAGACGCACTTTCGGCTCACGAGGGCTCTTCTTCCCCCCTGGCTACATAAAACCACTCGTCGTTGAATCGCACCAGCCTTATTTTATCTTCCTCGACAAGCCTGTCGAGCCCCGCTCTCGCCTCTGTCGGCGATACCCCGGCTGTCCGCACTATGTCATCGAGGCTAAGAGACCTCCTCTTGAGCGTCGCCAGCACAGACTCTCTCCATTGCTCCGCCTTTTGCGCCGGCCCCCGTCTCTCGAAGGCCGGGATGATCTCGCATCCATTGCCGAGAACATGTGCGAGAGATAATAGCTCCGCGCCATCGAGTCCACAGGCCGCTTCCTCAGGGGGCGGACGGGCGACTGTATTCAACTGGACCTTGTCAACCGATAGCTTGCTCACTATTTGCTTAAATATTTCCATTTGTTCCACGCTGTTGTTAATCCCTTTTATGAGCATAATCTCAAGCCAGATCTTGCCCTTATACCCCCGGCGGAATGCCCTTAACCCTTCGACGAGCTGAGTGAACGAAAGTGCGGGATGGGGACGGTTGATCCTTTCAAAAACGGCGTCCCCTGTCGCATCGAGGGAGGGGAGCACTACATCGGCCGCTGCGATATCTCTGCGCACATCTTCTCTGAAGAGCAGCGACCCATTCGTGATCACCGCGAGGGGAATGGGGGTCTTCCGCTTTATAGCGCGAATGATCTCCCCGATGTCTGCGCTCAGGGTCGGTTCCCCCGACCCGGAGAGGCTTATAAAATCGATGCGCCTCCCCTCTTCCACCCTTTCGGCCGCCTGTTTGACGATTAAACCGGGGTCCGAGAAGCTGCGCCGTTCCACTTCCTTCTGCGTTGTCTTGCCGACCTGGCAGTATATGCAATCAAAGCTGCAGCACTTGCGCGGGATTATGTCCACACCGAGAGAAAAGCCGAGCCTCCTTGACGGGACCGGTCCGAATACGAACTCTTTCATCCCATTAAGTTAACCTATCCGGTCCTGATATTAAAGAGCCCGGCCTATTTGTCCCCTTTTGACGCATCGAGCAGAATTATCTCTATCCTTCTGTTCAGGGCCCTGTCCCGGTCGGTATCATTTGCGGCGACCGGCCGGTATTCCGCGTAGCCCGACGCGGAGATCCGGTTAGGAAGGAACCCATACTTTTCAATCAGGTGGCGCACCACTTCCGTGGCCCTTCTCGTCGAAAGCTCCCAATTAGACTTGAATTCCGCGGTATTGATCGGCACATCGTCTGTATGCCCCTCGATGCTCACGTGGTTATTGCTTTTCTCCAGTATCGGGACGATCTTCCTCAATGCGCTTTTCGCCGCCTCTTTCAGTTCCGCTCTCCCTTCATCGAAAAAGGCCCTGTCCATTATGCGGATGACGATGCCTCTCTCATCCCTGAAGACCGAAATCTTTTGCCCCTCATCGTTCGCGTCCGCCATGGCCGCTATCTGGTTCTCTAACTCCGCCTCGATCTCCCGGCCTGCCCCCGCCGACCCGGGCGATGCATTGACCATTTTCTGACCGATCGCGCCCCCTTCCTTGACGATGCTCGATCCGCCCTTGAATATGGCCTTCAGGTGCTGCGCTACCTCCTGGTGCTTTTGGGCGTCCTGCTTGGAGAACGTATACATCATGATGAAGAAGGCTAAAAGGAGCGTGATGAGATCGGCGTAGGTGACGAGCCATCGCTCAAGGTTCTCACGCTCATCCTCGTTCTTTCTTTTTTTCATCATTCTTCTCCCGCACGTTGGTTGGGAAGGAGGAATGAAAGGAGCTTCATCCTGATCACCCTCGGGTTGTCGCCCATGGCAAGGGAGACAATTCCTTCGCTTATTATCTCAAGATAGATCACTTCGTCCTGGTGCTTTGCCTTGAGTTTATCGGAAATAGGCAGGTAGATAAGGTTGGCCATTGCAACCCCCCACAGGGTCGCAATGAAAGCCCCGGCAATCGCGGATGCCATATTCGAGCTGTCCTCCATGCTTCCGAGGGCATGGATAAGACCGAGGACCGTTCCCAGTATTCCGAGAGTCGGTGAAAATCCGCCGAGTTTCTGGAAGAACGTGGAGCCTATCTTGTGCCGCTCGTGCATGTAGGACATCTCTATCTCGAGGATCTCCTTGATCTTCGTCGTTTCAAAACCATCTATGGCAAGCTGGATTGCTTTCTTGAGAAAGGAATCGCGAATCGTGGAAAGCTCTTTTTCAAGGCTTAACAGGCCGTTCTTGCGCGACTTTTGTGAGAGCGTGAAGATAAAGTCGATCAACGGCAGCGGGTCGAGCTTCTTTTCGAAGAGGATGATTTTGAAGAGCTTCGGGAGGTTACGCAACTGGTCGAATGACGTGGTAACAGTCGCGGCGCCGAAAGTGCCGATGATAACCAGGATCATGGCCGGTAACTGGATGAGCGCCGAGAGGCGACCGCCCTCCATGACAAAGGAGACAAGCACGGCGCCAATCCCCAGAAACAGCCCGAAAATGGTCGTGATATCCATCGGTTTTCCGCCCGCCTATGGTAGTTGCTTCATCCTCAGGCACTCTCTCTCCCTCGAAAAAATGTGACCAACCAAGGCATCCAGGTCTTTTTCGCTTATGGCCGCGAAGCCTACGGCCGTCTCCCATCCTTCTCCGTCCTGCGTCTTCGCGGGGGTGACCCGCATTACCCTGCCAAGTGCCCTGATGGGGCGACCGGGAAAAGACGGCAGCCCAATGCGGAGTTCCAGGTAGGCACCTTCGTCCAGTTTCATGGTGGAACAATATTTGAGGCCCGAACCGCTTATCGTGACGTCGACGTACGCGCTCTGAAAGCTGTTATCCTTATTTGACAGCAGCTCAATTACCGCATCCAGCCTCCTGTCGATACTCTCGAAATAGGCATACAGCTCGTTCTTTCGAAAAGCGGAGCGCTCCGGCAGCGCGTCGGTCCCGGATGCCGGAAGACCGGGGGAAAGGTCCGGTCCTTTCAGGGTTTTTTCCAACACCAGGGATTCCTGACGGCTTACCTCCTTAAATTCCAGGAGCAGACAGTCGCTTATTCTGAAAAATTGGCGTCTTTCACTCTCTATGGAATCCACTGCCGGTCATCTCCATGAAACAGTCCGCCATATCCGGGTCGAACTGTTTCCCCCTGCACCTCTTGATTTCCGCCAGTACTTCCTCCTTTGTCTGGGCTTTCCTGTACGGTCTGTCCGTCATCATGGCATCGCAGGTATCGCAGAGGGCAATCAACCTCGAAGAGTACGGGATACTTTCTCCGGCAAGATGGTCGGGGTAGCCGGCGCCGTCGAACCTCTCGTGGTGGTGCCTCGTTATCCTGGCTTCATTCGCCAGGATATCGAAACGGTTTATGATCTCCTCCCCATAGACCGAATGGCTCTTCATGAGCGCATACTCATCGTCGGTCAGCCCGCTTTCCTTCAGGAGGATTGAATCGGGAATCCCGATTTTGCCCACATCGTGTATGGGAGCAACGATCCGCACAACATCCTTGTCATAATCGGTTGCGCCCAGGGCGTCCGCAAGGAGAAGCGACATCTCTGCGACCCGTCTGCAGTGGCCTTCGGTGTACATGTCCCGCCTGTTGATAGCGACGATCAAAGAGGTGAGCGTGTGAAGGACGCCCTCGAAAAGACTTTCGTAAAGCAGTCTGTTCTCAATCTGCGTGGAGGCCTTGTCCGCTATCATCCTCAGGAAATTTATGTCGTCCTGACTGAAGCCGTTCTTCGGGGCGCGCCCGTTTGACTTGCCCCCCATCATGATGGCGCCTATCCATTCTCCCTTTATTACGAGGGAGAGGAACATTTTATTCTCCTTCAGGAAATGCCTCTTCCCGGACCTGACTTCCTCCATCAACGGTGATGAGATGGGTATATTTTTCTCGATGCTTCCATCCCCTATCCGGGTCTTGTAGAGGATAAGCTGCTGATTCTCGTGATCCACAATATAGTAGCCGCACACCGCCGAATTCAGGACCTCTTTTACCACCAGAATGGTTTTTTCATAGATATCGTCAAATATACTCAGGGAGTTGAATGTATTCGAAATATGATACATCTTGGTCAGCTCGGCGATCTTGGCCTGGAGCTGGCGATTGAGCAGCTCAATCTTCCTCGCGTCCTCCAGGTCGGACAGTATGCTGTTCTTTTCCAGGAGAAGCTCTCTCTGTTTTTGAACCTTCATGATCCCCAGCAGGAGCTTGTCGATGGAAAAGGGCTTCATCAGAAAATCGCTTGCGCCCTTTTTCATCGCCTCGATGATCAGGTCCGGATCGTTATACCCGGTGATCATGACGACGGCAATGGTCGGGTCCTGAAGTCTTATCGTGTCCAGAAGGGAAATGCCGTCGGTATCTGGCAGCTTTACGTCGAGTATCACAATTTCAACATCCTTGCCCGAGAGCACATCAATGGCCTGTTTTCCCGTCGAGGCCTTATAGACTTCACAGCTATAGGGAGCAAGGAAGTCAGAGACGAGCTGAATAATATCAGGGCTGTCATCTACAAGAAGAATTTTAGAACCTTCGATCATGAGATCGACCTATGGCCTCCACTTCAATCGTTATTTATCTGCCTTAGGAAAGCTTTCATCCCCACGGACTTCATCCATCACATCAGTAAAGCGTGCTATTTGCTCTTCGTCCAGCCATTTGCGGTACCTCGATATTTCGAAATAGAAGCTCTTCAGCTTATCGAACAACTGCTTGTTTGTCTTCTTCAACACTATTTTGTCTTTCGCGTTCTTGATTATCACCTTCAACTCTTCGATCCTGAAAGGCTTTACCAGGTAGTCGAAAGCCCCGGCCTTTACCGATTCTATGGCGCTGTCGAGGGAAGCGTAACCCGTAATGATAATGAATTCGGTTGTAGTTTCGCCCTTGGCGATCTCCTTGATCAGCTCTATGCCGGTCATTCCCGGCATGTTCAGGTCGGTAATGATGAGATCGAAGGCAGTTTCAGCATATTTTGCCAGCGCCTCTTTTCCGTCGGCGGCGCCCTGCGCAAGGTAGCCCTCTTCCCGCAGATACTCTTCGAGAATGCTTCTGATCTCCCGGTTATCGTCGACTATAAGTATCTTGAACGGCTCATCCTTCCTGGTCATGTCTTCTCAACCTTTCCGTCATCTTTTCCCCTATTCTCTCAAAGAGCACCCTTTTCATGCCTTCTTCCGATATGATGACATTGTCCTCTTCCGGCGGCCCATCGCATGCGTTCTCACCACGACCCATCCTGCTTTTCATGTTCCTCATGTAGGTTTTGATGACGCTGTTGATCTGGAAGTCAGACACGGTCATAGTTGTCCCTCTAGTCTACTTATCGGCCTGATAACTTAAAACTTAAGACGGTTCTAGGTGGTTGTGTCGAAAAAGACGGGCATTGGGGGGAATGGAAATTTCGAGCGATACTTCCGCACGGCGTTCCTACTTTTCGAAAGCTCTTCCATTTGCTTCAACAGCTTCTTCCTCTCGTATTCCAGGCGGGACAGGAGGTCGACTTCTCTTTCGAGGCATTCCTTCAGCTCATGGAGAGGGAGGTCGAGCCGGCTCCCGGACGTCTGCGCATCGAAGATAAGCCTTCCCCTTTCCATAAGCAGGTCGATAAGCCTCTCCCTGTTCCGCTCCTTCAGGGCCTCGCGGCTCAATCGGACGAAATCCCTTGCTATCTGCCGGTCGGGGGTACTCATGGGTTTTTGCCCTGGCCTTTGTCCTTGCCTGCCGGATGGCGCAAGAAGATCGGGGAATCGGCACTAAGACGCTCCGCCAGTCTCGCGCGAATTCTCTTCATGTTCACGTCCGTCACGTCTCTCATGAAGCCTCTGGCGCTGAGTATCCCTTCCTTGTCTTCCGGTCCTCTCTCTTTGCCCACGGAGATGTAAATGCAAACATCATACCGTTCTCCTTAAAGAGCGCGTTTCAGCAGCGGCCGCAGGGCGAGTCCTTCTCTTCACCGTTCGATAGGCCTCTGTAAAACCCTCCGATATCGTCGCAAGAATGGACTTGCATTCGTCCAGGGTACTGATGTCGAGACTCGCGTGGACCTCCTGCAGTCTCCTCATGAGATAGCCATAGAGAAAGGAGAGGTTTTTCGGGATCTCGCCGAGGGACATGTCGAGGGAGGCATCGAGGACCTGGATGGTCTGGACGATGCGCGTCAGCTCCACGTACTTCTTCTCGTATTTCTTTTGCGCGATGAGCATCTTCACTTCTTCAATCTTCCTGGTGAGGGTCTCGAGCACCGTGAGGAGTATTTTCCCCTTGTCGTGCTCGTCGGTCATCATAGTGGCGGCGGCGTAGGCGCTGTATGGATTCATGGGGCCCTCTAAAACGAAGTCGAAGATGCCGATGATGAGTTGGCCGTGTTTGTCATTGCGTTGACCATGTCGGTGAGCCAGGTCTTCGTCGTGTTCGCCTGCTCGATAACGACCTCCAGGTTGTTGAATTCATTCGTTATCGCCTGCGCCTGCTGGGCGCACTGGGCCTCCACCTGCGTCAGTTGCGTGTTGTCCTGGGTGATCTTGTCGCTGATGGACGTCTGCAGGGATGTCAGGGTGCCTGTCGTAGGGTCTACGTAGGCGTTAAGGTTCGTGTAAAGGGCAGTGCTCAGGGACTGGATGGCATTGACCGTTTCCGTCGGATTGGCCGAGAGGGCTGCGGAAAATGTGGTGGAGTCGAGGCTCAGCGTGCCGTCCTTGCCGAAGGTGATGCCGATGGAGTCAGCCGTCGTATACGTCGAGTTCCCCTTTATGCTCCCGAGCAGTGTACCGGTTATGGAGTTCTTTATCCCATAGAGGGTTGCGTTGCCCATGAGCACGTTCGACGTGGATGAAGAGGTGGACGAAGAAGAAGAATTGTAGGTGTTCTGGCTGTTTATATAGGTGAGAACGCTGTTCAGGTCGCTGACGAGGGTGCTCGCGTCGGTGCTCAGGCCTGAGGTATCCTGGGTGATATTCAATTCTATAGCGGTCGAGTTGGTGCCCGTCAGGGTAAGCGTGACCCCGGGGATCACCCCGGTGACGGTGTTCGAGGAAGAGGTCATGCTGTAGCCGTCAACCGAAAAGGCGGCGTCCTGCCCGCCCTGCAGCAGGTTCTTCGGCGAGCCGTTGGAAAGCAGGCCCAGCGATTCCAGCACGGTCGATCCGGCGCCGTCCGCCAGGGTTATGCCGGAGGAGCCGGCGCCTGTCGACTGGATGGTCAAACAGGACTGCGTACCCGATATGTTGAGGAGCGAGGCGTTCACCCCCGCGTCCGCGGCGTTTATATTCGTGACGATGTCGGAGAGCGTATCCGTCGACGCGACGGAAACGGTCGTGCCGTTTATCACCATATCCCCCGACACCCCGAGGGTGGTGTCGCTCGACGTTTGTGGGTCGGATGCGATCTTTTCGGCAGCCGCGAGCTTCGATACCTCTATGGAATAGGTGCCGGCCGCAATGGTGCCCGTCCCTGTGGCCGCGCTCAGCACGTTCGATGGCGTGATGGAGGAATCCGCGCAGGTCAGGGATCCGGTGAATGCCTGGTAGCCGGCGGCCGCGTTGAGCTTGTTCGTGCTGATGTAGCTCGTCAGGGCGGAAAGCGTGGTGTTGAAGGACTGCCAGGCGGACAAGAGGTTCTTCTGGGTCGTGAGGTCGTTGTTTACAGGGGTCTCGGCCGCCGTCAACTGGTTGGCGTTTATCTCGGAAGCGAGGCTCTGCCAGTCCGTGTTGCTCACGATGCCGGTAAGGTTGACCGATGGCGACGTTGATGACGTTGATGACATTTCATGTCCTCCTTCGCTTTCGATAAATGCAAGTTTTAAGCCGCCTCTTTTTGCAAAAACTGCCGCGGCTTACGCGCCCCCGTCCTTATGAATTGCTCCTTGCCCCCCTTCCTCTAAGGGGGGCAAGGAGTACAGCGTTGCGGTTATTACCCCTTTATGAGGGTAAGGATCTGCTGTGGAATGCTGTTGGCCTGGGAGAGCATGGCCACGTCCGCCTGGGTCGCGATCTGGGACTTGGTGAACGTAGACATCGCCGATGCGTAGTTCGTGTCCTTGATGGTCGATTCGGCCGCCTGCGTGTTCGTCTGCATGGTTTCCAGGTTGGCCGTCTGGTAGCTGAGCTGGTTCTGCGCGTTGCCGACGGTGCTCTCATCGTTGTTCAGGTTCGTGATCGCGGTGTCGACCTGCCCCATGTACGTTGCCGCGAGGGTTGCGCTCGTGAGGCTGCCGGTGAGACCTAGCGTCGCGCTGTTGACCTGGTTCAGGGTCAGGTTGACCTGGTTGGCCGCGTTGGCCGTATCGCCCACCTGGAACTTAAGGGCGCCGGCGCCCGCCGTGACCGTGATAGTACCGGCCAGGGTCGCCTGGTTCGCGTTCACGGTAAGGTTAATGCCGAACTGCGAGAAGTCAAGGGTGCTGGTGGCCAGGCCGGTTGGCGCGACGTTGGCGATGGTCTGGGAGGGAGTGCCTGCGGCATTGCTCGTCAACGTCACGGAAGTGGCCGAGGCGGTTAAGGTGTATACGGCGCCCGAGGCCGCGCTGTAGCCGGAAACATCGACTGCCGCGAGACCGGTAGCCGGGGTGTCGGTGGCAACAGCGCTATTGCCGGTGCCGAAGACACCGCTACTGCTGTACTGCGTGCTCGAATTGATGTTATCGATCTGGGTCTGCAGGGCGCTCCGCTCGCTGTCGAGAGAGGTAAGGTTGGTTGAATCGTTCGCGGAAGCCGCCTCTGTGGCGAGCTGCTTCAACTGGGTGAGGATATTGCCGATCTGTTGCATGGCGCCCTGGGCCACCTGGAGCATGGCCGTCCCCTGGTTAGCGTTGTTGATCGCTGTCTGGAGCACCGCAGATTTCGTGCCCAGAGTAAAAGCGATGGCGTAGCCTGCGGGGTCGTCGGCCGCGCTGTTGAGCTGGTAGCCGCTCGAAAGCTGCTCGGTCGCCTTAGACAGGGTCGCAGAGTTGGTCGTCAGCCAGTTCTGCGTGTTCAACGAAGATACGTTTGTGTTGAGTGTCAGTGACATTTTAAACCTCCATGTTTAGTTTTTATTTGGCGTCATGCCATAGTCCGGAAGGATCGCTCTTTGTCGCCTCCTTCTCCTTCCATGATCATATTATCGACGGGTATGTGAGATACTTAAGGGGTATTGTTGAAGAGCTGAGAAAATCTAGGTATTTATCGCGACCGGGAAAGAAACCGGATACCCTTCGTTCGGCAGGATCACTTGCATGAAAAGCCCTTTTTCCGTATTGACAAGGAGGGGGGACCTCAGGTTGACATATAACGTCTCTTTCTCGCGTCTCGCGATGCAGAGGACCGCAAGGTGCTCGATGCCCCCTTCGGTGAGGGACAGGGCACGGATGGCATCGTCCTCCACGTCGAAGGTGTATTCCTCGACCGCATGATACGGGTTGACGACAAGGAAGGAGATGCCGGTATCGAGGCACCTGAGCAGCCGGAAGGGTGAATCCGGGCCGAAGGCGTCCTGGAGCGCATAGTTTTCACTTTCTTCGAACCCTATGACCCTGCCCGTGAGAGGGATTTCATTCATCATTGCCACCCAGGACCTTCCTGATCGCATCGGTGCCTTCCAGGGCCGATTGCCTGTTGGCGTCCCTTATCTCGCCCAGCAGCTCCTCCCGTATGATCGTATATCCCGCGGGCGCCTCTATGCCGAGCCTCAGCCTTCCCTTCTCCGCTTCCAGGGCGACGACCCTTATGTCCCCGCCTTTTCCCCGGATCAGGATGGACTGATGTGTTTTTCTCGACAGGACCAGCATTCATTTCCTTTCTTACGCGGGCAGATAGTTGAGTATGCTCAGGCTCTCGGCTTTCGACATGGTGTACAGGGCCGCCTGGTACGCGGTCGACAGGGTCGTGTAGTCGGAATAGGCCTGTGCGGTGTTGACGTCCACCAGGTTGTCGGACGTCTGGGTAAGGGTGGTGCCGGTCGTCGTATTCGTGGTGAGGAGGCTGCTTATATTCTGTGTGTACGTGCCCACATAGGCGAGGTTGTTCGACGTCAGGTCGGCGCAGTTGCCGATGTCGGTCAAGTCCGCCTGCACGGCAGCGGTATCGTTGTTCGCGAGGTCGCTGCCGAACTGCTGCAGTGTCGCAAAGATATCCACGTTCTGTCCGTTCACCGTCCCGGTGAACACCGTATTGCCCGAAATGGACGCATCGACCGTTGTCGAGCTGTTCACGGCGACCTTCGCCACATTGTCCGTCCCGTTGAACGTCACGCTGTTGGTGGTGCTGTCGAGGGTGTAGGCCGCCCCGTTCGCCTTCTTTCCTCCGAAGATATAGGTGTCTCCCACTTTTGTGTTCCCCACGGCCACCAGTTGCTGGATATAGCCGTCGACCTGGTCCGCCGCGGCAGTCCTCGAGCTCGCGTCCATCGTCGCCGACGACATCTGGACCGCCAGTTGCTGGACCTCCGTCAGGATGTTGCCGATCGAGTTCAGTGAAGTCTGATAGTAGGCGCCGTTCGCCTGGAGGCTGTTGAGGTTGCTCGCGTACTGCGTGTTCTGGCTCAGCTCGGCCGTGATCTGCATGTTCTGAGCGTAGGTCGCCGGATCATCCGAAGGCGCAAGCACTTTTTTCCCTGATGCAATCTGGTTCGTGAGCGTCTCCATCTGTGATTCGAGCGTGGACAGCGTGGCCGCATAAGTTTGATAGGTAAAACTGTCGGTTACTCTCATGTCGTGGTGACCCCCACTGCATTCATTAAGGTATTCAGAAGGCTGTCGGCGACCGTGTAGAGGCGCGCAGCCGCCTGGTAGGCGTTCTCGTATTGGATGAGATTCGACATTTCTTCATCGATCGACACGCCCGACTCGCTCGCCTGCTGGCCCTGGAGCGACGTCATGGCATTTTGACTATAGGTGGTCAGGTCCGTCGCGCTCTTTACCGCCTCCCCTACTTTGGAGACGACGCCCGCTTCATAGTCGGTGTAGGCAGCACCTGTTACGCCAAGGGCTTGGCTGACCTGGCCTGCGGGAACCGTAATAGGGCCGGACGCGTTTGACAACGCCAGTTCATTATTCGAAATGGAGGCTGTCACACCGGTCGCGCCTGTTTCGTCGTTTATGTTGTTGACAACCGTTTGCAGACTGTCGGTAGCCGAGACCGTCACCGACTGTCCCTGGCCCAGTTGGATATCGCCCGTAAGATTCAGGGCGGCTGTGGTCGAGGATTGCGACGTCGAGGTGAGCGTCTGGAGGAGGCTTTGGGACGACGCATCGAGGTCTCCGTTTACCACGGAAACGTGGTCGCCTGCCGCAGCCGCCGTGAGCACCAGTTGGTAACCGGTCGACGAATCGGTCACCGACGCGGAGACGCCCGTCCGGCCTTTGATCCCATTGACGGTCGCCGCGATATCGGAGAGCGAGTCGCCCGCGCCTATGGCAACGGCCACACCGTTTACGGCAAGAGTGCCTGAAATCCCCAGGGCCGTGGCGCCCGACGCGAAGGAGGTTGAAGTAACGCTATTCCCACCGAGGACCGTGTCGTTCGCAAGTGATGCGATCGCCAGCGCGACGTCGTTGTCCGTCGTATCCGTGGTTGAAGAAGTTGTCATCACGTTGTCAAGCTGAACGTTGCCCGACGGATCCATGATTTGATCCGACAGGGCCATATTTTCGGCGTAATCTCCACCGGTGACAGGCTGAAAAAAGGTGCCGGAGTTTGTGCTTTGATCCGGCGTGCCGCCGTTGCCCATCTGGCTGAAATAGTTCACGTTCTGCGTGATGGATTGGGCCAGGCCGTTAAGGTCGCTTATGTAGCCGGGGATCGTGGTGTCCCGGCTGGTGATGAGGGCGCCGAGCGACCCTCCCGAGATCTCGCCGGTGATGTCGACCACATTTCCGGATGCGTCCTGTAAGCCCACGTCTGTGAAGCCTGTGCCCTGATTTTGAACCTGCGTGAGCCGGGAGGCGGTATTCCCCTGAACGAGGCTCTTGCCGCTCGAGGTGAGGACCGTCACCGTGTTGTTGCTGCCCGTCACACACGTGATATTCATTTCTCCCGAGAGTGTTTGCAGGAGCTGGTTCCTCTGGTCGATGTAGTCGTTGGCTTCGCTCGTCCCCACCTGGCCCTGGGCGATCTCCTGGTTGAGGGAGGCGATCGAGGTAAGCGTCGTGTTGACATCGCTGATGGCCGAATTCACGTCGCCGTTCGCTTGCGTCTGCAGGGAGGTAAGGTCGTTATACATGCCGTTGATAACCTTGCTCAGGCTCTGGCCGTCCGAGGCAACGGTTTGCTTGTCCGCGGTGCTTGTCGGGTCTGTCGATAATGTCTGCCAGTCATTGAAGAACTGCGTGATGCTTGTGGAGAGATTTGAATTATCCTCATTGAAGATGGACTGTATGCTCGTCAAGTAGTTCCCGGCAACCGTCTGTCCCTGAAGATTGCTGTTCTGGGCCGAGATTGAATTCTGGATGTTCTGGTCGAGGTAGCTCTTGATTTGCCGGACGGTAACGCCATTCCCCATGAGGCCGATCGACGAAGGGGTCGGCATCGCTTCCTCCAGAACGGCCTCCTGCCTCGAATAGCCCGGCGTGTTCACGTTGGCTATATTATGAGATAGGGTCTGGATCGCCGTCTGGTTCGCGGAAAGGGCACTCTTTGCGATAGTGAGTATGGACGATATTGACACTACACTCTCCTCGATACCATGATGGAGATGCTCCTTCCCTTTTCATAGGACGTCCTGTTGATAAATTCTATGATCTTTTCCAGAGACGACTTCACATGGTCCATCGAGAAGGAGAGGAGCTTCATATTCTTCTCCAGCGCCGTTTTCACCTCCCTCACTCTTGCTTCGAGCCGCTCCCCGAGGGACCTCCACGCCTCGCTTTCCTCCAATGCGGCGCGGTCACCCAGCGGGATCAGGAGCTTCTCCTTTTCGGCCTCGATGTATTCGAGCCGTTTGAGGATCTCCTCTTTTCTGTTGTTTTCCCTGATAATACCCTCAAGAGAGAAAGAGATTATGGCGTCCCTCTCAGCCGTCAAGGCCGCAAGGAATTCTTTCAGTGTGCTCAGCTCCTCGCTCCCCAGTTCTATGAGCTTCTCGCCTTCCATGTCATAACGTCTCGTCGAGCAACTGGCTCTTGAGTATGCTCCGTGCCACCAGTACGCCCTTGGCATTGTAGGTCCCCGAATCTATGGCCTGCTTCACGCTCGCTACCTTGTTTTCGTCCACGTCAGGAAGTGCCTTCACCCGTTCTTTGAGGCTGTTGACCTGGTCCTTCCAGCCCGAAAGCTCGACCTTGTCCCCTGTGCCGGCGACTTTTTGCGAGCTGCCCTGGGCATCGCTCCCGCCTTTGAGGGAGGAGGGCTTCGTCAGGTTGTTCAGAAGGACGACCTGCTTATCATTGTCTATCTTCATGGCATGCTACCTCCTACTTACTTATGTCGCCGTTTACGTGTAAAACTTTAGCCGGTTCTTGACAGATATTTCATAATTGCCTCTTTTATGCCTATCCCCCTCTTCGAGAGATAATCGGCCACCTTTTCATAGAAGATCGACATCTCGGTCTCCTCCGTATAGCTCTTCTTGGTGAGTTGGGACGCCTTGCCGAGCTCCTTCAGCATATTACAAATGAAGAAGGACTCAAAGCCTTCCGCGGCCTTCTCCATCGATTGCCGCTTCCCGGCCTTCGTACCCGATGCGTCTCCGCTCTTTGTCAACGCATCGATTTTCGTTCCTGAGTCCATGTGGCGCACCTCTAGTTATATTACTTCAAGCTCCGCATTCAAGGCCCCGGACGCCTTTATCGTCTGGAGGATGATGATTACATCTCTCGTGGAAACACCAATGGCGTTGAGGGCGTTGACGAGCTCCTTTATGCTCGTCCCCTCCTCCATATAGTAAAAATGTCCTTTCTCTTCATCCACCCTGATCTCCGTCTCCGGGGTGACCACCGTTTGTCCCCCCTTCGAGTAGGGCAGAGGCTGGCTCACATTTTTTATCTCTTTGATCTGAACGCTTATATTCCCGTGCGATATGCCGACCGTCGCAATCCTCACGTCTTCACCGATCACTATGGTGCCCGTTTTTTCGTCGACAACGATCTTTGCCTGGTTATCAGGTTTTATATCAAGATTCTCAATAATGGAAAGGAATTTGACCGGGTCTTCCCTGAGCTCCCACGGGACCGCGAGGGCGATTGTTCCCCCGTCCTGGGCAGCGGCGCACCCTTCGAAGACGTTATTGATACGCTCCACCACCTTGCGCGCGTTCGTAAAATCAGATCGCTTGAGGGAGATCACCATGGTCTCTCCTTTCAGGGCAACGTATTCGATTTCTTGCTCCACAATAGCCCCGTTTGCGATCCTCCCCACGGTAGGATGGTTCTTCTGGACCGACCCCGCCTGACCGCTGGCCACGAACCCACCCACCGTAACCGGGCCCTGGGCAACTGCATACGTCTGGCCGTCCCCGCCCCGCATCGGTGTCATCACGAGCACGCCGCCTTCCAGGCTCGACGCATCCCCCATAGACGAGACGGTCACGTCAATCCTGTTGCCGACCCTCGAAAAGGGGGGCAGCTCGGCGGTCACCATCACCGCCGCGACGTTATTGATTTTCGTCAGCGTCGGATCCACGATGACCCCCATTTTTTCAAGCATGTTCGCGAGTGTCTGCGTGGTGAAGATAGTCTGCACCTTGTCACCGGTTCGCTTGAGCCCTACCACCAGCCCGTAGCCGATAAGCACATTAGGCCTGACGCCGCTCACATAGGCGATGTCCTTTATTCTCGCCGAAAAGCATGCGTGTGGAAGACCGACCGACAGGGCGCCGCTCAGAAGGGCTGCGATAAGCGCAACGCGCGCCATCCGGACCCGTTTTACCCTCGCCTCAGGCAGCTCTCTTCCTGCGCCCATGGTCATGCTCCGACTCCCCGACCCTAAAAGGGCCATACAAAATCAAACAGGCGTGCTGCCCACCCGGGTCTCTGCTTCTCCGCCACGACGCCTATGCCTGTATAGATGACCTTTGCATCGGCTATCTGCGTGGAGGATATCGTATTGTTAAAGGCTATGTCCCTTGGCCTCACGATACCCTGGAGCAGTAACTCCTTCTTCTCGTTGTTGACGTAGATCTCGCGCTTGCCCTCGATGATAAGGTTGCCGTTCGGCAGCACGTCCATCACCCTCGCGGTTATGGTGGCGGAGAGCGACCCGGCGCGGGTCGTCGCGCCGGTGCCCGTGAAATCATTGTTCGGGGCGTTTGCGTTTATCAGGGTCGCGGAATTCTTCCACGGCCCGTTCGGATTGCTCTCAAGCCCGAAGAAGTTGCCGAGGCCCGCAACCGTCTGCGACTTCCTCGTCGTGGCCGTTGACGCGCTTTCCGAGGCCTGAGATACCTCGACGATGTTGATCGTCAGTATATCGCCCACACTCCTCGCCCTCTGGTCGCTGAACATGTCGGTAAGCCTGCCGTGCCAGACGCTTCCGTTCTTCGCTTCCGGCGCTGCGGGTTTTTCAGGGGGTGTTCTGTAAGTCTTGGAGATGGTAAGCGGCTCGTTGGTTATCTTGGAAGGCTCAATGGAGATGCAGCCTGCCAGGAGGCAGGGGCATATGAACAAAAGCATTCCGGTGATCTCTTTCCTCAAAATTCCACCGCCACTGTGTCGTTTCCCGTCACCTTACCGATGACCTCTTTTCCGGACGGGCTCTTTACCCTCACGAGGTCTCCCACTTTTCCTTTCTCAAGGGCGGTGCCCTTCCCCTGTACGACCAGTCTATTGTTCTCTGCCCGCATGCTGACCACTTCTCCCTTTTGTACCGCCATGGCGCACTCAAGGAGCCGACTCGTCACGATCTCGCCCGCCGGTATCTCCTTTTTCGCCGTCTTGCCCACTATCTCCTCGACGGCCGAGGGATAGTCTGCCCCCACGCCATTGAGAAAACTCTCTTTCTCATCAAGGTCCGCAAGGTGGATCGCGTCGCCCTTCGCGAGGTGATGCCGCGCGACGTAAAGCTTTTTCTTTACGAGCACCTTGAAAGGCACATATACGCTCGCCTCCGCCCCTGTTTTTTCTTCAATTCCGGCCAGACAGATCCCGTCGCCATTTGAGTCCGGCACCTTGGTGAAGCCCAAGGTCTTCACCCTCACCTCCCCTTTCGCCTGGTGCGGCAAAGAGGCGAAGGTAATCTCAATGTCATTGCCCCCATACATCTGCTTCACGAACCGGCTCACCTCCGACTCCAGCGTCGCCGCCGGCACGCTGCAGGGCAGGATAAGCGCGACGAAGAGACACAGAAGAACAAGTGTCGCGGTTCTACCCTTGTCTGACATTATTCGCCATCTGCAGCATCTGGTCTGCCGCCTGGATTGCCTTTGAGTTGGCCTCATACGCCCTCTGTCCTATGATTAAGTTGACCATCTCCGTCATGACGTTGACGTTGGACAGCTCGACGTATCCCTGAACGATTGTACCAAAACCGTTCAGACCCGGCGTTCCCGATACCCCGGCCCCGCTGGCATCAGTCTGCTGGTAAAGGTTTCCGCCTATCGCGCTCAACCCCCCGAGGTTGGGAAACGTCCACAGGGTAAGGGTGCCTACCTGCTGGAGCGCCGTCTGGTTCGGTACCTGGACCGAGACGGTGCCGTCGGTTGCAATGGTAACGGCCATTGCGTTTTGAGGTATAGTGATGTTCGGGTTGAGCAGGTATCCGTCGGATGTACATATCCTCCCCTCCGAGTCGCTTTGGAGTGAACCCGCCCTCGTGTATGCCATCTCACCAGAGGGCAACTGAATCTGCAAGAACCCGTTCCCCTCTATTGCCAGGTCTAACTGGTTTTGCGTCTGCTGGTAATCCCCCTGGGCGAACTGCTTTTGCACCGCAGACAGCCTGGCGCCGTGACCGATCTGTATGCCCGTGGGGACCTGGTTGCCCTGTTCGGTCTTGGTCCCCTGGAGACGCAGGGTCTGATACATCAGGTCCTGGAAGCTGGCCCTGCTGGCTTTGAATGCAGTCGTATTGACGTTCGCAATGTTGTTCGCTATCACGTCGAGATTTGTCTGCTGAACATTCATGCCGGACGCGGCAGTCCATAGAGCCATTAACATGCGTGCCTCCTAAAATTTCCCTAATTCTATCAGCTTGCTGAGCATATCGGATGCGGATTGGTCAACCTTTGTATACGACTCATATGCCCTCATGACAGAGATCATGCGCACCATCTCGTGCATGATATCAACGTTGGAAGTCTCATACGCACCCTGCTGTACCGAGAACCCCTCGGCCGGGACTTCCTCATTCTTCTCATTCGTATTGACAAACAGGCTTCCCCCTGCGTTCTTCAGGTCCTGCTTGTTCTGGAAGTCGGCAATCTTCAGCTTGTCCACGAGGAGCTTGTCCACGTAAATGGAGCCGTCCTTCCCTATGGTGATGTTCTTTCCGTCAAGAGTGATGTCGCCCCCGTTCTGACTGGTAACCGGGTCGCCGCTTTGTGTGACCAGTTTCTTGTCCACGCTAAGGCCAAACTGGCCGTTTCTCGTGTACATAGTGCCGCCAGGCGTGGACACCGCAAAAAAGCCGGCTCCGTCTATTGCCAGGTCAAGGGTGTTGCCCGTCTGGGCGAAGGGAGCGTCAGAAAATTGTGTATAGCAGTCAGGAATATTGACATAGGTTGCCGGGACCTGGTCCGGCCCGGAGGCCTCCTCGATCACTGTGGAGTTGAAAACGGGCGCGATTGCCTTAAAGCCTGCGGTGAGGGCGTTTGCGAGATTGTTCGCGATGATGTCGAGCTCCCTCTCGTTGGCCGATTTGCCACTCTGGGTGCTGAAGATGCCGTTCAACATGCGACATTTTATGCAAGTGTCATACCGCCATAAAGACAATCTTGAATATCGGGGCGCCCACGCGCGGGTCGGTTGAATGTGAAATAGAGGGATCTTTTTTTTGCAAAATTAAGGCTTCGAAGCTCTTCTCCCGACTCGCCCCTCGTCGCTTCGGGAGGGATCGATATCAGTTTTTTGAGCTATAAGAGATTATAAAGGAAGTGAATGCACAAGGTGGGAAGTTTTTTCCGCGTAGGCAATTTTTTCATATCATAATCTCGAACCCTTCCGTCCCGTCTCTGATTTTGATAGCCGCGCGGTCCTCTTCGCCCTCCGGCGGGGCTTTTCGCTCAGCGTCAGGCAACTGTCGCCCCTTTTCTCTTTCACGGTTCTTGTAGCGTCTTATGTGGGGCGGGTCGTGCCGGCAGGAAAGCGCCCACTCCCTGCCGATGCCCCGGATAGTGTTGACGGGATCAATTGAAAAAGGGTCTTTCGCGTCCATCGCATCGTCAGCCTAATTGTTAGTGGCCTTCTCTAATTCCTTTCTGTCGCTTGCCGAAAAAATCTTCTTCAATTCGAGGAGTATAAGGAGCCTGTTGTCCAGCTTGCCCACTCCCTCAATATAGTCGGACTCGACTCCGGCAACGAGAGCAGGGGGCGGCTCCACTGTGCTGTCGGAGATCCTCAGGACCTCGGAGACCGAGTCCACGATGAAGCCGAGCACCATTCCGTCCAGCTCGATGACGATTATCCTTGTGGATTTATCGTAGCTTTTCCCTTCAAAGCCCAATCTCTTCCGAAGGTCGACTATCGGGATGATCTTGCCCCGCAGGTTGATCACACCCTCGACGAAGGGAGGGGCATTCGGTATGCGGGTAATAGTGATCATCTTGTTTATTTCCTGAACCTTCAATATGTCGACCGCAAATTCCTCGTTATCAACTTTGAATGTGACCAATTGTAAGATCTTTCCCTCGTTCATGTTCCATCCTCCTCTAAGGGTGTATATCGGACCAAGGCAGGAAAACTTAAGTCAGTCTAGGCGATCTTCCTGTACGCATTCAGGAAAGAGCTATGACTGACCAGGGCGGACATATCAAGGATAAGAATGGCCTTCCCGTCCCCCCTGATCGTCGCTCCTCCTATCCCTTTGACGTTCCCCAAAAACTCACCGAGAGGCTTGATCACCACTTCCTCCTGCCCCTCGACTGCGCGCGCCTTGATGCCGATTGTCTTTTCCCCGATATTGCAGATGATGACATACTTGTCCTCCCCGGGCTGAGGCTCGCCGGTAAAAACCCTCGCCAGGTCGACGACCGGAATGACTTTATCCCGCAGCACAAGAACTTCCTTTTTGTCGACAGACTTTATCAAACCCTCTGAAAGCTTCACGAGTTCCGTGACGGTGTTCAAAGGGATGGCGTAGAGATCGTCGAGGACCCCCACGATCAGCGCCCTCATTATTGCAAGCGTGAGGGGCAGCCGCATGGTGAGCTTTGTCCATTTGCCTTCCTCCGAATCGATGGAGACCTGGCCGTTCATCTTCTCGACGTTGGTCTTCACCACATCCATGCCCACGCCCCTGCCCGAAACATTGCTCACTTTCTTGGCAGTGCTCAGCCCCGCCGCAAAAACAAGGTTCATGGCTTCGCGGGCCGGTAGAGTTGCCAGCTCGGCATCCCCCAGTATTCCTTTTTCACGGGCCTTTTTCTTGACCTCCTCCACGTTGATGCCCTTCCCATCGTCGAATACCTCGATAATCACGTTGTTGCCTTCGTTATATGCCTTGAGGGAGAGAGTTCCCTCTTTCCGCTTCCCTTTCCGCTCTCTCTCTTCCGGCGTCTCGACACCGTGATCCACCGAATTCCTTATAATATGGATGAGCGGGTCGTGCAGGGCCTCTATGAGCGAACGGTCCAGCTCCGTCTCCTCGCCCTCCATAGCCAGCCCGATCGCCTTCCCGAACTCTGCCGACAGGTCCCTTGCCAGCCTCGGCACCTTGTTGAACAGCTTGCTTATGGGCACGAGCCTCGCCCGCATCACGGAGAGCTGCAACTCGTTCGTGACCACTTCAATGTAATTCGTTATGTCGGCAAGGTTATCGAGGGCAGTATTTGCTGCGTCGCTCTTCTTTACCATGTTGTTGAGCAGTATAAGCCTGTTCTTGCCCAGCACGAGCTCTCCTGCCAGGTTCATCAGCTCGTCGAGTTTCTTGACCTCAATCCTTATGGTGCTCTCCTCTTTATGGGTCTGCGTCTTCTGTTTGTTGCGGAGATTGCTCACCTGATTTTCAGTTGCGGCCTTTCCCTCGACGAGGATCTCCCCCGGCTCCTTGCCCTTCGGTGCTCCTTCCTGTTCTTTTGAGACATCGTGCAGCTCGTCCGTCTTGACGGCGCCTGCCTCTTTACCCGTCTCCCCGAGCTCTTTTTTGTCGGGGTTTTTCAGGGCTTCCAGTTTCTCTATGGTCGGAGCGGTATCGCTCTGCTCGGCGCCGCTCTCCTTTATCTCTTCGAGGAGCGTCTTTATCAGATCGAGCGCCTCGAGGAGCGCATCTCCCACGGCATGATCCGGCGCCATGTTCCCCTTCCTCACCATGCCGAGTATATCTTCGGCTCTATGGGCAAGGGTCGACAGCGCGTCGAATCCTAGAAAGCTCGATGTGCCTTTTACGGTGTGAACGGCCCTGAAGATGCTGTTGATCAGCTCCTCATCAGGGTTGTTCTCTATGACGACGACATCCTGGATCGCCTTTTCCGTCAGCTCACCAGCTTCGACGATGAACTCATCGACGATCTCTTTCATCTCATCTTTTTCAAGAATTTGATCTTTCATCAAGGCCCTCCGCCTAAAAGGCTTTCAATGTTATCGAGGAGGACATTAGGTCGCACGGGCTTGGTCAGGAACATATTAATACCCGCCCCGTAGGCCTCCTCCTGCAACTCCCTGTCACTTGTCGTCGTAAGCATGATCACGGGGAGGTCCAGGTTGTAGTAACTGCTCCTTAAGCTCTTGACAAACGATATGCCATCCATGTTCGGCATGTTCAGATCGACTATCACCAGGTCGATCTCATAATTACTCAGCTTTTCCATGGCATCCAGGCCGTCTTCCGCTTCTTCGGTGGCATAGTCTCTTCGTCGCAGCACGTACCCCAGGAACTTTCTTATGGTCGGAGAATCATCAACAATCAAGACTCTTTTCATCGTTATCCCTTTTGATAAGCAATCGTGCCGGGAAAAATCAAAGGTTTAAAACCCCGCGATATGTTGTGCAGGCTTTCCGCATGCCCTATGGTAAGATAGCCTTTTGGCTTGAGCGATTCATAGAGGTTCTCGATCACCTTCTTTTTCCCTTTTTCATCAAAGTATATGAGCACGTTCCTGCAAAAAATCATATCCATCTGTCTATATTTTCGGTAGGAATCGGAATCCATTAAGTTCAGGAAATCCAGGGTCACATGTGTTTTTACCCCGTCGTTCAATATATGCAGGCCTTTTTTTTCTGTGAAATATTTGTGCAGCACGCCCTTATCCGTATTCCTGACGCTGTACTGGTTGAAAATCCCCTTTTTCGCGGATTCCAGCGCCTTTGTGCTTATGTCCGTCCCGAAAATCGTAAAAGGCCGGGGCCTGCCCGTCGCCTCGTTCAGCTCGAGCATGAGTATCGCCAGCGTATAGGGCTCCTCCCCGGTGGAACAGCCGGCGCTCCAGATTTTTAGCCCCCCTTCGGGCCAGCATCCATTCGTGTACGCTTTCTGCACGATCATCTTAAATGCATCGAGCTGAGGGGGGTTTCTGAAAAAACTGGTCTCATTCGTCGTGACGAGGTCGAACAGAGAGATCAGCTCTTGTCCTGTCTTCTGCCCTCCGTATTTCAGATAATAGTGGTACTCTTCGAAGGAAGAAAGGCCGAGATCGTCGAGTCTGCCGGCCAACCTGCTTTCGAGGAGATACCTCTTGTTCTCTGCGAAGTAAATACCCGCTTTCTCGTAAACGAAGTCCCTGAGCAGGATAAATTCCTGGTTAGTCAACATGCATCCTCGGATCGGGAGAGTTTCTCCAGCGCCAACGTCGCCGCGGTCGACACGTCTTCATCAATGCTCTTTGTGAAAGGTCTTATGTGGTGGATCGCCCTCTTATCATGAAGCTCGGAAAGGGCTTTGAGACTCCCGATCTTAATGAGATTATTCTCATCCTTCAACCCGCCGACAAAAACGGAGAAAAAGGAAAGGTCTCCAAAGACGGCAAGGGCAGCGAGGGCATGGTACCTCGTCCATAAGGGCTGAAGGGGGTCGAGAAATATCTCCGTCAACAGGCGCCCAAAACCTTTCAATCTCTTTAGGCCGATCACCTTGAGCACCTCGTTCGGGACATCGCCGCTCTTGAGTTCCGTCTCGAGGAGGTTCAGATATCTTTCGTCCTCAACAAAATTGCCGATCACGCGAATGGCCGATTGTCGCACAATTTCGTCGGCGTCCCCTATCAGCCTTTCCAGAAAAGGAAAATTGGCGTCCCCATCTATGTAAGGGGTAACGGCAAGGTAAATCTTTTTATCTTCCGGACTGCCCTTCGTCACAAAACCGTGTATCGCTTCCAGTGCCAGGGCTCTATCGAGCCTGAGCAGGGCGAGCAAGGCTTTTTTCCTGACGTCCGCAAATCCCTTTTTTGCGATACGCTCGACGTCCGGGGTCAGCTCACGCATGGGCACGGCGCCTGCAATTGCCGCTGCTTCAGCCTGGACGTGGCCGTCGGCATCGCGCATGGCCTCGCGGATGATTCTGTAGCCGTTTCCATTGGTGATCCTGCCCAGTTGTTTCATGATCTCCCTTTTTGTGGGAAGAGGCGATGACTGAAAACACCGCAGAAGCAACCGGTCATCGACTTTGCATCCCACGCCCCCGCAGGCCCTGATCACGGGTAACGTGTATTCCTCCACCGACAGATATTCCCCCAGATGAAGGCTCCATACTTCCTTCAGCTCCATGAAAAGGCACAGGATCTTTTCATACTCTTCTCCGTCCTGGTCCATATCCTTGAGGACGTCAAGCATTGCCCGGGCCGAATCCCGGTGCCTGAAATGAACGAGCAGGTTGATGACCTTCAATGATTTCCTTTTTTCCACTTTCAGGTAATTCAGGAGATGCTGGAAAAGCTCCCCCTCCATGACCGTTACCAGCTTTTCTCCTATCCGGCCGTCCCCGTGCTCGATGATAATCCTTATGAAAATATTCTTCTTTTCCTTTTCCAGGTTGTTGACAAAATCGACTATCTCATCCATTATTCTGTCATCCTGGAAGCCTACCAGCGCCTCACACGCTGCAAGCGACAGCTCTTCCCCACGGTGCATGAACACATCCATTAGTGCCGGCACCGCTCTCCTGTTCCCTGTCCGCGCCAGACTGTAAATGGCCGAGAAGGCGGCCCATTCCTCTTGATGCAACACATTCAGGAGTACATCGACAGCCCCCGGGTCATCAAATTCACCAAGGGCTATTACCGCGGCATTCTTCACATTCTCGTTTTCTTCATAGACTTTCTCGATGAGGTGAGGCAGCGACGACGCGTGCTTCAGGCTCCCCAGCACCTCGCACCCATAGACCCTGATGTCTTCGTTCGGATGGTAGAGGAGGTGAATGACCGCATCTATGCCGTAATTCCCCGTTTTCCGCAAGATGTCGAGCACATCCATCCGCAGGGAGGTGTTTTTGTCGCTCAGAAGCCGCACCACATGCTGTACCAGCTCCTTGCTTGGAGACGATACGAGCTTTTCTATGATCCCGGCTCTGGTGAAATCATCCGATTCCGCTAATTGAGCGACGAGTCCGCTGAGGGATCTACCGGTAACCCGTGCTTTTCGTGTCTCTCTCATTGGCCTTCCCTCTATCCGTAATTGTTGCCCCTCAGTTAAGGGACCTGTCCCGTAACTGAGAAACGCATCCTTGCAGTATCCTGATAATTTCCTCGGGTATCCGCTCGATGGGGAGCACCGCGTCCGCCAAACCGGCATTGACGACTGCCTTGGGCATACCGTAGACCACGCACGTTTCTTCCTCCTGGGCAATCACATAGCCCCCCCGTGATTTCAACTCCTTAAGGCCGACCAGCCCGTCGTTTCCCATGCCCGTCAAGATCACGCCGACGGATCTCGACTCGTACACCACCGCCGTGGTGCTCATAAGCAAGTCGACAGAGGGGCGGTAAATATAGGTATCGCTATTCACCTTCTCCACGGTCACCTCCCGGCCTTTCCTTCGCAGCGCAATATGCGTATCGCCGGGCGCGATCAACGCAACGCCGGGCGTAAGGACCTCCCTGTCCTCTGCTTCCTTCACGACCAGCGACGAGATTTTATCGAGCCGTTCCGCAAAGGATTGGGTGAAGAGCCGAGGCATATGCTGGGCGATCACGATAGGGACCGGAAAGTCCTTCGGAAGATGTGAGAGAATGTACTGGAGCACGGGCGGGCCGCCGGTCGACGCCCCGATGGACAGGATGCTCCGTTTTACAGAAGCCCCCGGGGTGATAGAGAGAGGAAGGGCGGGATGAAGGGGGAGAAAAGCCTTCAGACGCAGCTTTGCCCTGTTCCTGGCCACATCTTTCACCTTGCCGATGAGCTCCTGCTCCTTGTCCGCGAGGGTGAAGTTTGAAAAATCTTTCGTCACGAAATCACAGGCGCCTATGTTCAGTGCTTCCATCGTGATGTCTGCATGGTCTCTGGTCAAGGTGCTCACCATGATGACGGGAAGTGGATTGGCCGACATGATATGTCTCAACGTTTCTATACCGTTCATTCCCGGCATTTCCACGTCCAGCGTCACTACTTCCGGCTTCAGTTTCTCGATCTTCTCAATGGCTTCGCCGCCGCTCCCCGCTGTCCCGATCACCTCTATCAGAGGGTCTTTCTCGAGTATCTTCGATATGATCCTTGTCATCACCCGGGAATCGTCGACTACGAGGACCTTTATCATCCTTCTCCTCCGAAGAGGCTTCCCCAAACGCTTTCGATCTCCTTCAGCTTGTCGTAGGCCGTCTCAAAAAGGTCCACGTCGTGGTTCAGCAGGTATCTCTCGGGCATCTCCGATTGCAGAAATTCTCGCTGTTTCCTAAAAAATGTTTCAAAGTCCATGAAATCCTTGTCGAAGTCGATCTGCATCGCGAGATTGTCCGCGAGCCAGATCGCATATAATTCTCCTCTCTCGCCTCCCTCCTCACGGAGATGATGGAACCGCACGCTCTCCAGGATCGTTTCCGGCAGGTCCCACAACTCCAGCAGCATCGACCCTATATTTGCATGATCCATACCAAGAACCGCCCTCTCCGCCTCCGGTCTCCCCCAGGCTCTCTGCTCCATCAGGACGTTGATCTTCCGCCACTCTTCCTTGAAGAATTGATACACGATAATGATGCCGATGTCGTGCAGCATGCCGCTCAGATGGGCCGCCTTCGGGTTGCCCAATGCAAAGGCGGAGGCGACTGTTTCTGCCAGAACGGCGCAGGATAATGAATAGCGGACAAACCCGTTGCGGTCGAAGAGCGTGTCTTCCCCGTCGATCATCGAGAGGAGAGGCGTGTGGAGAATGATGGAAGAAAGTCCTGAGTACCCGATTGCGGCGACTGCCTGTTCCACGCTTTCTATATGACGGAAATTTTTCTTCCCGCAATAGGCGCTGTTCGCCGCCTTGAGCACCTCGCCCGCCAACGACGGGTCCAGGTGTCTCACTAGGTCGGAGGCGGAACTCCTGGGGTCCTCGATGACCTTCATCACCTCACCGGCAATACCGGGAAGACTCGGGAGGAATTCGATTTGCGCTATCCTGTCTCTTATGTAATCAGCCATCGAATCTTATGTATTATCGGAAGCGGAAGGGCTGAACTTTAGTCAATAGTCACCTCCACCCTCGCCCTCCCCGTCGCAATGTTCACCTGAACGTTTTTGATGCGCTATTGAAAGGGGAGTAGGAACGGGCTCACCCCCGCAAAGCGCACATGGAACGGCTACCGCTGGCGACAGAGGCGAATCTGTCGAGATTGTCCGACGAGACGGTCATCTCTTTGAAATCGATGCAGATTCGATCAAAGCGATGCTCGATTCGAATTTTGCAGCTCTACTCGCTTCCGAAGCGAAGACATCTCATAAAAAGATAGGAGAACGTGTCCGGCTAGCCAGGAAGTCGGCTGGCCTAACGCAGCAGGAATTGAGCGTAACAATCGGTATTGACCAAGCAATCATTTCGAAGATGGAGGACGACTTATTGAATTACGTAAGAACGCCCCCGTCGCCCCCCGGGAACAGCGTCCCCGAAGTGGTCCCCTTCTCCTTCCTTGACAACATGTGGCCGTGAGGCTACAATTAGGTTATGACCGAAATCCGCAAGACTGAAGTTTTCGCTAGATGGCTTGATGGCCTGAACGACATCCGTGCACGTGCACGTATTCTCGTAAGGATTGAACGACTAGCGGCAGGGAATCCAGGTGATGTGGAGCCGGCGGGCGAAAGGGTCTCAGAGTTGCGGATCAACTATGGACCGGGTTACCGGGTTTATTACAAACAGTGCGGGCAATCACTCGTAATTCTGCCGGCTGGTGGCGAGAAGCATACGCAGGCCAAGGCTGGCGGTAGGTTACCGATCTTCCCTTGTGTGCCGGATACGCAGCACATATATTTTGAATTCCTGGATTTCGTAACGCATGGCGACAAGGCCAGGCGCGAAAAGACCCCGGCCGCCCTACTTCTCGAAGTGCTTCTTCATCGCCGGCCGCAGGTTTATAATCGCCTGGCTGTGTATCTGGCACACACGCGCCTCCGTTACCCCCAGCGTCTTGGCTATTTCCTTCATGTTCATATCCTCATGATAGTAAAGTGAGAGGACTAATCTCTGTTTTTCCGGCAATTTTTGCAGCTCATCAGCGAGTATCCTTTCCAACTCGTAGAACTCGGCATACTTCTCCGGACTATCATCGTCAGCGAGAACATAATCGATAACCCTTTCTCTGCTCTCACCCACGGTGTCGCTCACATCCTCGATACTGACGATGGAAAGGTTGCCGCAGCTTCTCAGCATGGAGAGGTAGGCATCGAAGTCCATATTGAGCGCTTTGGCCACTTCCACCTCGTCCGGGTACCTGCCCAACTCATGTTCTAGCTTTCTGGTCACTTCCTGGATCTTCTTCGCCTTGGCCCTCGCGCTCCGTGGGAACCAGTCCCTCGACCTGAGCTCATCTATCATCGCCCCCCGTATCCTCAGATACGCAAAAGTATTCAGCTTTGCCCCCCTGGTCGCGTCATATTTTTCCATGACCTCCAGGAGGCCGATTATACCGGCCGAGATAAGATCATCCGTAAGATTATCGCTCTCGAAGCCTCTCGACATCTTGTACGCAAGGTGTTTGATAACCGGAAGGAATTCCCCGATGACCTTTTCGCGGTGATCTTTATCTATTTTCGTATAGGCTTTGTTGAGCATCACATTACCAATCTGTCGCATATCCTTGTCAGGGCCTTTGTTGCGGATGTCCGGGGGAAATGTTCAGCCCAGAGCTTCTGCTTTCTTGTGGCCGCGCTGATGTTGTCGTCCGCGGGAATATAACCAAAGAAGTCCAGATAGACGTCGAGGAATTTGTCTGCCACGGTGACAATTTTTTTGAACATTTCCAAGGCCTCTTTTTCGTCTCTCACGAGGTTCATGATGATATTGAAGTTCTTCTGTCCGGTCTTGCCCCGCAGCGCCTTTATTACTGCGTAGGAATCGGTGAGGCTCGCCGGGTCGGGGGTGACGACAATGAAGATATCTTCACTTATGGCGTTAAAATAGACGACGTTTGACGACAGGCCGGCCGAGGTGTCCACGATAAGGAAGTCGTAATCCGGCAGTTCCCTGAAAGAAGAGACGAGTATCTGCCTTTCCTCCATGCTCAGATGAGAAAGCTCGGACACGCCTGAAGTGGCCGGAATGATTTTTATGCCGAACGGCCCTTCAGCAACCACGTCGGTGATATGTTTCTTTCCCTCTATTAGATCCCTCACATTGAATTTAGGCACCATGCCGAACATGACGTCGATGTTGCCGAGGGATAGATCGGCGTCAAATATGTACGTAAGCTGTCCCATGCTGGTCAACATGTATGCCATATTGGAGACGATGGAAGATTTTCCCACACCCCCCTTGCCGCTTGTGACGGAGATGGTCCTCCTTCTCCTGCTCATCTCGCCTGCCTCGGATAGTGATTGGTTCACGTTTGCACCTCAATCTCCATGTGATAAGATTACTGCTCACTCATCTTTACTATCCCCACGGACTGTATCTTTATCTGAGGAGGGATCTCGTTGTGGGAGATGACCGTGATGCCCTGTAAGTGCCTTTCGAGGAACTTCCTCAATTTTCCCCTTATGATCGGATGCACCAGCAGGATAGGCTGGAGGCTCTTCAGCATTACCTTCCTTGCCTCCTCCCCGATTTTCTCGACCAGTTTCTGGCCGAAAGCAAGATCGAGAGCGAGAAAGCTGCCCTGCTCCGAGCCCTGGAGACCGGCGATTACCTTTTCTTCAAGTGATTTCTCCAGGAGCACTATATTGAGCACGCCGTCGACGAGGTAGGGCTTCAAAATGCTCCGCGCCATCCTCTGGCGCACATATTCGGTGATAATGTCGGGATCCTTGATGGTGGCGCAGGAGTCCGCAATAGCTTCGAGGATCGTCACCAGGTCCCTGATCGACACCTGTTCTCTGAGGAGGTTTTGGAGCACCTTCTGAATAATGCCCATGCTGACCTGGTTCTGGGTGATCTCTTCCATAACCTTTTGGTGGGTTGAAGAGATTGATTCTATCAGCTTCTGCGTCTCGCGCCGCGTCATCAGCTCGTGGGCGTTGTTCCTCACGATCTCCGTGAGATGGGTAGCGATGATAGTCGGGTGGTCCACTATGGTGAAACCATCCGCTATGCATTTCTCGCGGTCCTTCTCCTTGACCCAGTATGCGTCAAGATTGAAGACGGGCTCGCGCGTCGGCACACCCTCCACCGCTTTCTCGTTGCCCTCGGGGCTCATGGCAAGGACATGGCCGAAGAGAAGGTCACCCCTTCCCACCTCTATCCCTTTCAACTGGATCACGTACTCGCCCGCCTTTAACTGGAGGTTATCCTTCAGCTTCATCGGGGGAACAACGATGCCGAGCTCCATGGCCATCTGTTTTCTTATGGCCCTTATCTTATCCAGCAACTCTCCGCCCTGCTCGGCATCCACGATGGGGATGAGCGCGTAGCCGATCTCCAGCTCCAGGACCTCGATGGGCTGGACCGTCTCTTCTTTCTCTTTTTCCGGTGCCGGCAGCTCCGGAGCGGCCGCCTCTTCTTCTTTCTTGGCCTTTCTGATCACGTAGCTGACGGCAAAAGTCACGGTCGACAGCGCCATAAAAGGCATAAGGGGCATGCCCGGCACTATGCCTATGGAGAGTATGATGACGGAAGCGAGCAGAATCGCCTTCGGCTGCGTAAAGATCTGGGTGATCACATCTCTGCCCAGGTTCGACTCGCTGGCGGCCCTGGTGACGATGATGCCGGCTGCCGTTGAAGTGAGGAGGGCGGGTATCTGGCTGACGAGGCCCTCCCCTATGGTCAGGATGGTGTAGACGCTCAGGGCTTCCGTCACGGGCATGCCCTTCTGCAGCACCCCTATGGCGAAACCACCCAGGATATTGACGAATACGATAATGATGCCGGCTATGGCGTCTCCCCTGACGAACTTGCTTGCACCGTCCATGGCCCCGTAAAAGTCTGCCTCCATCTCGACGCCCTGCCTTCTTTTTCTCGCGCTGACGTCGTCGATGAGCCCTGCGTTCAGGTCCGCGTCTATGCTCATCTGCTTGCCGGGCATTGCGTCAAGGGTAAACCGGGCGGCGACCTCCGCGACCCTCCCCGCGCCTTTTGTGATAACGACAAAATTTATGATGATCAGGATGAGGAAAACGACGCAGCCGACCACATAATTCCCCCCCACGATGAACGTGCCGAAGGCCTTGATGAGCTTTCCCGCGGCCTGCGGACCCTCGTCGCCGTGCAGGAGTATCAGCCTCGTGGATGCAATGTTCAAGGAGAGCCTGAAGAGCGTCGTGATCAGGAGCACAGAGGGAAACACCGAAAAGTCGAGGGGTCTGCGTATATACATCCCTATAAAGAGGATCAGCAGGGAGACCGAGATGCTCGTCGTCAGGAAGATATCCGCAAGGAAGGGGTTGAGCGGAATGAGCATGATAAGTATGACGAAAACGACGCTGAAGGCGATGATGACGTCGCCTTTATCCCGTATCTGGTTCGCGATCTTTTCCATTACAGAATCACCCTGTTCCTTTGCTTGTACACCTGGGCAAGCAGCTCCGCGACGATGACATAGAATGTTTCCGGAATGTAGTCACCCACCTTTACGGCATAGAAGAGGGCTCGCGCAACAGGCTTATTCTCGATGACCGTGACGCCGTGCAGCCTGGCCACCTTCTTTATCTGCTCTGCGACAAACCCTCCCCCTTTGGCGACTATCCTGGGCGCAGGCATCTTTTTTGCGACATACATGATCGCCACGGCGTATGTCGTCGGGTTCGTCACCACCACCTCAGCCTTCTTCACGTCCTCTATCATCCTCCTCCGCGCCATATCCCTCTGGAGGCTGCGCAGCCTCGATTTCACGAGCGGGCTGCCCTCCCTCTCCTTAAATTCCTCCCTGACCTCCTGGCGCGTCATCATGAGGTCCTTTTTCTGCTGCCATCTCTGCTTCATATAATCGAGACCCGCGACGAAGAGGAAGATAATGCCGAGCTTGACGGCCAGACCGAAGCACGTCCGCCCGATATAGCCGATTATCGACACCGGCTCCTGAGCCCCGAGGGAGAGTATGACAGGCAGCTCTTTCATGAGCAGCGAATAGACGATATAACCGAGAATGACTATCTTGATGACCGCTTTGAGCACCTCGAAGAGAGACCTTCCGGAGAGGAGCTTCTTTATGCCCTTGAAGGGGTTAAGGGTCTCGATCTTCGGACTGAGCACTTCAAAGCTCCACATGAAACCCGTCTGAACGAATGAGGAGAAAACGCCGATGGCAACGAGCAGGGCAAAGATGGGGACCACTATCTCGAGCCATTGATATGCGGCAAACGAGAGCACGTCCGATGCGCTCGCCACGGTAATCTCGATATTCAAATTCCTGATGCAGCGGGAATACATAGCGAACATCTTATCGAAGCCCCTGGACATGGAGCCGTACAGGAAAACGGACATGAATAGGATAACGAAGCAGGACGCAAGCTCCGGCGACTGCGCCACCTGCCCCTTCTTTCGCGCATCCTGGGTGCGCTTCTCGGTCGGCTGCTCCGTTTTTTCCTGAAAGCTATCCGCCGCCATGCCTTTACCTCTTCCTCACATCACGGACTTGATGATTCTCAGCATGTCGCCATCCAAGCCCCTGAAAAGCCCTGCAATCACGGGAACGATCAGGTTGAGGGCAGTTGCCAGCATGGCAAGCGTCACGAGCACTTTCATCGACGCACCTTCAATGAAGACATTTACCTGCGGGATCAGCCGCGTCAGAATGCCTAACCCGATCTCCATAAGAAAGAGCGTCACGATCACGGGGGCACAAATCTTTAAGCTCGCCCCAAAGAGTTTTCCTGTCGCGTCGGCCACGAACTCGAACAGGGCCGGTCTTAGCACAATTGCGCCCGGAGGCACATCCCTGAGGCTCTTCGCAATGCTTTTCAAAAGGACGTGATGGCCATCTATCCCTAAGAAGATCATGGTGGCAAGCAGACCCTGGAACTGTTCAAGGGCTGTCGACTGCGCCATCATCGCCGGGTCCATCGAACGGGCGAAGCCCAGGCCGGATTGCATGGAGATCACCTCCCCTGCCGCGCTCACCGCGGAGAAGAGCACCCTCACGAAGAACCCCATGGCAAGGCCAACCACGACCTCCTTCCCCACGGCGATCAGAAGAAGAAAGGCATCCCCCTGAAGATCGGGCATCGCCACTGATTCAAAAAGGAGGAAAGCGATAAGCAGAGACAGACCCGCCTTGTACACGGCGGATACGCTCGTTGACTCAAAAAGGGGCAGGAACCAGATCATCGAGACGACCCGGAAGAAGACGAGAACGAATTTCTGTGCCTCGAGAGTTATGTCGACCACCTCACCTACCTCACGTAAACCGGGATATTCGAGATAATCTCGGTGGTAAAGGCCACAAGGACCTGCAACATCCACGGCGACAAGATTATGAGACATACGATGATAGCCAGTATCTTCGGCACGAAGGCTAGGCTCGCCTCATGGATCTGTGTCGCGGCCTGGAATATACTGACCGTGAGGCCGACCACGATGGCCGCGCCGAGCAATGGAGCCGAGATAAGGAGCGTCGTCTTCAAACAGTCTCTGAATAGTTGGATTACCAGGTCCTGACTCACTTTCGCCTCCTAGAAAAAACCTTTGACGAGAGAGGCCGTAAGAAGGTTCCATCCGTCAACCAGTACGAACAGCATCAACTTGAAGGGCAGCGAGATGAATATGGGCGGCAGCATCATCATCCCCGCTGAAAGCAGGACGCTCGCGATCACCATATCGATAACCAGGAAAGGGATATAGAGGAGGAAACCGATCTGAAAGGCCCTCTTCAGCTCGCTGATCGCAAATGCCGGCACGATGACCTTGAAGGGTATATCCTTCTCGGTGGCAGGCTTTTTCAATCCCCCAATGCTCATGAACAGGCCCAGGTCTTTCTCCTTGGTAAATTTCAACATGAAAACGCTCAATTCTTGCGACGACTTGCTCAGGAACTCTTCGTAACCGATCTGGTCGTTCATGAAAGGACCCAGGGCAGAGGTCTGAATCCGCTCGTACGTTGGGGCCATGATGAAAAACGTGAGAAACAATGAAAGACCCACGATGATCTGGTTCGGAGGGAGCTGCGGCACGCCCATCGCCTGCCGCAAAAGGGATAGGACAATGACAATCCTCGTGAACGAGCTCATGAGGAGCAGGATTGCCGGGGCGAATGTCAGAATGGTGAGGACGATCACGATATTGATAAGGTTCTTGTTCCCGTGGCTCCCCACAAGAGAGCCGAAGAGATCGGAACTTTTAGGCCCGGCGGCTTGAGCCCCGGCCCCGGCGTGGCTCGACCCGGCATAGCAAAGGGAGGACAGCCCGAAGAAAGAAACCATGACGAGGGCGATGAGGAAGAGTCTCATACTGTCTCCTCCTCTTTTTTCCATTCCGCGAGAAGGGCCATCTCCTTTTCACCGACCCCTATGACCAGCACGCGGTTCTTTACCTCGATGACCGAGACGAATTTCCGGTATCCGAGATTGACGGTCTCCACCTTCTGCAGGCCGTAGCCGCGGCCTTTCGGCCCAAGGTTCAACCGCCATTTTCCCATGTAGCGAGAGAAGATTATGGTGCCGAACACCATCGCGGCGAGCACCAGCAGCATCTTCACAGCGCTGAGATAGATATTTTCCATTAGCCGAGCTTCTGCACCCTTTCTTTCGGCGTCACTATTTCCAGCACTCTCACACCCAGTCTCTCGCTCGCCACCACGATCTCACCTTTCCCGACAAGCTTCTCGTTCACATAAATGTCCGCTGATTCTCCTGCCAACCTGTTCAGCTCTACAATCGACCCCCTCGTCAGCGAGAGGAGATCGCCTATAGCCATCTTCGTCCTTCCTATCTCGACGGAGATCTCGACGGGAATGTCAAGAAGACTCTCGATGCTCATTTCGTGACCTTCATTGCGGCCGGTCTGCCGTTCCGAGGCTGAGAATTCCTCCATCACTTCCCCCTGTTAATCAATTATCTGCTCTATTCTGATTGCTTTGTTCCCTTTGTAGACGCCCATTTTGCCCCTCAGCTTGGTCTTGTTCCCGACCTCGATGTCGATCGGCTCATCCACGCCCCTATCTATGATGATGACGCTGTCCCTTTTTATTCTCAGGAACTCCTCGACGGAAATCTTCTTTTTTCCGAGGATGCCCCGTATGTCGAGGGGCACTTCTTTCACACGCTCACGCAGTTTCTGGACCCATTTTTGCCGCATTTCCAGGTCTTCTCTTGAAGGCGTGGAAATGAGATAGCCCTTTATCGATTCGAGGATGCCGTAGGGCATGCATATCTTCATCCAGCTCACCACGTCCGCGACCTCGATCGTGAACTCGCAAATGACAACCGTTTCCTCAAGAGAGATCATGGTGATGTAGTTGGGGTTTATCTCCGATCTGGAATATCTGCACCGTATCTTGTACACCGGGTCCCACGCCTTTTCCATTTCTGCGCAGACGATATCGACGAGCTTTTTTATGACGTTGAATTCGATTTTGGTGAATTCCCTGCCCTCTATTTTCGGCACGGTAATCGTGTTGCTGCCAAAGACGGTCTCAAGGACGCAGAAGATCAATTTTGCGTCGAAAATCACGATGAAAAACCCCTTGAGGTGCTCCGTGGTGACGATGTTCATATTTGTGGGCAGAGGGAGCGTCTTTATGAATTCTCCGTATTCGACATACTGCGTGGGGGCGATGTTTATGTCGACCTCTCTTTCGAGAAACAGGGTGAGGGCAGATCGTAAGGATTTTGACAACCTGTCTGAAATAAATTCGAGCGACGGCAGCCTCTCCTTTCTGCCTTTCGTATATTTCGCGAAATCCAATATCTGGGCTTTAGCCCGCGGCGAAGGCGTCTGTTCGGCCTCTACCTGCACTTCTTCCACGGCGGCCTCGACGTCTCCTTCGGAGATGCCCTTAAGCAGTGCGTCAATTTCTTCCTGGGAGAGTAGCTGCTCCATGTGCGCGCTCCTACTGCATGACGATATCGGTGATGTAGACGGCCTTGAGGCCGTTGTCCGCGAAAAGCCGGTTAACGCCGTCAAACAACTCCTTTTTCATCGCGGCACGCCCGTTGACGTCCATGAAGACTTCCGGTCTTTTAGTCCCGAGCACCGACAGCATGATGTCCCGAACGACCGGCGTCATCTTCTTTGTGCGCTCGACGGCTTTTTCATTCTTCAGCTCCATGGCCACGGAGATCTTGACAAATTTCAGGGAATCTCCTGAAACATTGATGATAAAGGGGTCAAGCGATAAAATAGGTCCGACCTCGATTCTCTCCTGCTCATTGCTCGCCTGCTGCTTCTGGCTGTAGCGCGCACGCAGCGTCTTGCCGTAAAAATGGTACCCTGCCCCACCGGCCAGCCCGGCGGCCACGACACCGATTACCACGATTTTCAAGTACCCTTTCTTCTTTTTTTCCGGCGACGCACTCTCCGGCACGGTTTCTTCTACTTGTTCTTCGGCCATATTTCTTTCCTCCCACGTGAAAAAAGCAATATATGTGCCAGCGATCACGGACGGAGGAAAACCGGCCCGCACCGGGAAAAAGGGCCCCATGGGAGGGAGCGGTGCAGCGCCGGGTACCCCTTCTTAGTGTTGGGAGAAAAACGATTCATGTCACATTCTTGACATCCGGGACATGTGGGACATGCGAGGCATGTGGGACGAGTAGCATATAGGTCGTATACGTCCCATAGGACCTATTATTCAAAGAAGGGGCGGGTGGCATGCCACCCGCCCCTTGCAGCTCTCATGTGCCTGAGAACGGCAACACGGCCGCTCACGTGTTTACTATCTCGGTATGATGTTCAAGAGGTCCTGGAGGATCTGGTCTGTCGTGGTAATTACTTTTGAGTTCGCCTCGTAGCCGTTCTGGTAGATTATCATGTTCACGAATTCTGTTGCCAGATCTACATTTGATTCTTCGAGTGAGTTAGAGCTGATCGTTCCGGTCCCACCCTGGCCCGGGGCGTTGGTGTACGCGGCGCCGGAATCGAGCGTTGCCGAATAGAGATTGCCGCCTTCTTTTTTCAATCCCTGGGGGTTGTTGAAGCTTGCGAGGGTTAACTGGTAAAGCTGCAAGATCTGTCCGTTGTCATAGGTACCGGAGATGACGCCATCGTTGCTCACACTGACGCTCTGGAGCACGCCGGGGGCATACCCGTCCTGGCCCACGTAGGTGGTCGTCGAAGCACTGCTGTACTGCGTCGATGAGCCTTCTCCCGACGCCGACCCCAACACGAGGTCGATGACCTGATTTTGCTGGGCCCCGATGAAATCGAAGGTGACGGCCTGCGGTGAGCCGCCTGAAGTCAGGACGCCGTTTTCATTGAACGTCATGGTCCCCGACCCCCCTGAGACCACCGTATCATCTCCGTTTACCGTCACATTCCAGTCCCACGTCGATGTTTGAGAGGTGGCGTCCACGGAAGCCTTCCGGAAATCGACCGTTACCGTGTGGGCCGTGCCGAGTGAGTCGTACACTGTTTCGGATGACGAATAGTTTGACGTATTGGACTGGGTGGTCGCGGACGTGCCGTCAAAACCGGAAAGGGTGAATTTGGTCGCGTCACCGCTGGTCAGGGTGCCGAAAGTGAGATTCAGGCCGGTATCCACCGTATTGTTCTTCGAATCCGTGCCGGTGAAGTCGGTGACGTTGCCGTTACTGGTTGCGGTCCCCGTGACCACGGTGCCATCGGGCATGGTCACCGTTACAGGGAAATTACCGTTCTTATCCGCCGCACCGGTCACGTCAAAGACATAATCGCCGGTGGCAGGATAGCTGCCGGCGGCTGCCGTAATACTGCTGAGATCCGTGCCGCTCGCCACGGTGCACTCGCCCTTCCACGCCGAGTCCGACTCGAGATTGACCACCATATTCAGGGTCTGCGTGGCCTTCGGCTGGCTCGGCTGCTGGGATATGTTGATATCTCCATCCACCCCTGTGGCCGTTCCGGTGGCCTGGTCTATGACTTTGCCCTGAAGGTAATCGCCGTTGGCGTCGACCATATCGCCAGCCGTATCAAGGCTGAACCCCCCTGCCCTCGTGTAGTAATCCGTGCTGTCCCCCGGTTTCTGCACGATAAAAAACCCCTGTCCGCCGATTGCCAGATCGGTCGCGGAGTCCGTCGTCTTGATCGACCCCTCGGAGAAATCCGTCTGGACGGCGCCCAGGGCCGCGCCTGTTCCCACCTGCCCCGTACCGCTTGTGCCTGTTATCGTCTGGTAGAGCACGTCTTCGAATGATGCGCTGCTCGACTTGAAACCCGTGGTGTTGGAGTTCGCTATGTTATTACCCACGATGTCGAGCGCCTCGCTATTTGCCAAAAGGCCGCTGATTCCCGAATAAAGTGACGTGAGCATGCTGTTCCCCCCTTTGCGTTATTTGGTTAGTCCTAAGATAGCGCTTGGCGCGTACGTCGTCCCATCGCTTGCCACCAGCATGATCCCGGAGCTGCCCGACTGGACGCCGCTTATGTACCGGTATACCTGTGTAGGGCACGTGACGGACTGGCCGTTCACCGTTGCCGTCGCCCCCTTCACCGTGTAATTCCCGTCCGTGTCGCTGTAAACCAGGGAGTCCCCCGATTTGAACGTCACCTGCTTGCTGCTTCCGTCCGATTTATTCGTCAGGTTCAACGTTATCTGGCTGTAACTGCCGCTCGGGGAGAGGACCACCTCATCCCCTTGTGATATGGACGTGTCGTTTACCTGCATGTAGTCCCCCACGGTCGAAGCCCATTGACTCATAGACCCGGTGCCGAGGCTGCTCGCCAGGCTCGAAAGAGATGTTTGCATGCTCTGAAGCGACTGCACCTGCGTCATCTCGGCCAGCTCCGTGACAAATTGACTCGGATCGGTGGGATTGAGGGGGTCCTGGTTCTGCAGTTGCGCGATCAAGATCTGAAGGAAGTCTTCGTTGGTTACCGTAGACAAATTGGACCCGTTCGAAGAGATGGTCGAACCCGCTCCCGAGACAGCCGTTGTAGTACTGGTTCCTGCAGCCATTGTGCCCTCCTTTACGCGAATACTTCGAGTAACCCGTCGAACCCCCCGCTGACTTTCGCGCGAGCGGCTGAGGTCCTTTGCCTCGTCTCTCTCCTCTCTTGCTTCTCCGGCGTCCCTGAGGCGTTCGGGTCGATGACGATGTTCGCCGATATGTCCTTGCCTTCCAGGTGGCTGATGATGACGTCCCGCTGCGACTGAAGCAGGTTTATCATCCCCTGATTCGAACCCCTGATTTCCACCGTTACCGTGTGGCCGAGGTCCTTCAACCCAAGGACGAGGCTTTCGTCGTTCCCTACCGTGAGCCTGACCGTCATATCGTGTGGGCCTGTACCGGTCCCGACCTGTTCCATGACCCGGTCGAACCTCTCGATTGTGCCGGCGGAGCCGGGCTGCCCTGACGCCTGCTGCTCCTGCGTCGGTTCGTCATTCACCGAGACATGCTCATCGAGTGTGATCGGGTAGCCCTCCTTCGCACCGGCACTCTCCTTGCCTGCCGCCGGGTCGTGCGACGCGTTCTCGTCCCGGCCTTCGAAAAGGAGGGGCGTCAGCTCCTTGACGATGGTCACCACGCCATCGGATGATGCGCTGCCGGCCCCTTCAGTCCCTGCTGCAGCACCGTCCTGCACGCCGCCTGCCGCCTGCCCTACCCGGCTTGTCTGCCCCACGCTTCCGGCGGCATTGGCACTTATGAGGGGGGAGGCCGGGATACCCGCCAAGCGGGTCGCGGCGTTTGCCGGTGGAGGGGGCGCTGAGCCCCAATAACTGGATATCTGCATGAGGGGGGAGGCTCCATCCGGCTTTGCCGGTGGAGGGGGCGCTGAGCCCCAATAAGTGGATATCTGCAGGGTGAGACTGTTTTCGTCCGCACCGGCCTCCCCTGCCGGCGTGAGCGCAAACTCCGCCCGGACCGCCGTCGTCCCTGTGGATGCAGCCGCATCCGTCCCTGCGCCGAGAAGACGCGCCGCAAAGCCGTTCAGCTCGTCCCCCGGCAATGCAACTGTCTCCCGGCCCTTCACGCCGGGGTTTTCGACAGCCGGTCCGCCGGCCGCAGGCTGCGCCGGCACCGGCGCAATCTCCGTCTCTGTCCCGCCGTCCTTCGGCAGGAGAGACTGCGTCTCCCCGGATGCTCCCGATTCCCTGCCCGGCTCCTGCGTGATTGCCTCAAGCCCCGTAAAGAGCAGGAGCGCCACGGTATCGAGGAGATGCCGGTTGTCCGTCTCCGACGCGCTACCCGATGCGCCGCTATTCGACGCTTTGCTCCGGTGAGATGTGCCGTCGCCGTCGCCGTCCTTCACACCGGTAGTGAGCCCATTGCCCGGTTCTGCGGCAGCCTTCTCCTCCCCTGAGTCCGAACCCTTTGCCACGGCCGTCTGACCTCCGGCCCCGGCATCCGTCGTTATCACCAGGGCCAGCAGCCTCATGACCAGGTTTTGCAGTTGTTGCTCAGGTTTGAGGTTTGTGCCTGCGACCGTTCCCTCATCCCGCGTGCTTCCGGCCGCCGGCCTATCACTCGCCTTCAGGTCCTTGTTGCTCGCCGTCTGAAGCGCCGGCCCCGCGGTCGCCTGCGTGGCCTGGCCGGAAGTTTCAACGTTTTCCCCCAGGAAGGCCAGCAGGAGAGCCGGCAGATCAAGAGAGGAGGAGGACTTTGCTTGCGCCACAGCACCGCCGGCTCCTTGCAGCGAGCCCTCGTCCATTGCCTGACTCAGCAGGGCCCCGAAAGGGCTGTCGCCGACGAGCGCGGCAGGGACCTTGAGGTCCGCGATTGTTGCCTTGAGGTCAGTCATACACGTTGTCGGCAGGTTCAGCATTGTCCGTTGCATGAGAGGACTTATAACAAAAAGCATGCCGTATCATAATTACGTTGGGAGAGTACGACAACATTGGAGAGGGGTGCGTAAAGGCGGGGTGCGGTGCGGGAAAAAAGTTCCTATCCGGAAGAATTTTCCGGATGGGGACTCAAAAAGTTCCTATCCAGAAGAATTTTCCCGTTGCTTCTTTTCCTACTTCCCTTCCACTCTGGAGGCGAGATCGTCCATCATTTTCCGCTCGTTCCTGGCCGATGCAATCCTTGCCGCCTGAAGGGCCTTCTTTTTCAGTTTCTCAAACATCTTCACTTCCATAGTGAGAGCTAACAACTCTCTTCTCAAGGCGTTGATTCGCTTATCCGTCTTTTCCTTCTCCGCCCTCATGGCCGCTTTCTTCCCGTCCAGATAGGCCAGGTGACCGATCAGCAGAGAAAATTGCTCTCCCGTCATGCACCGGCTAAGCATGCCGTTGTAGCGGTCTACGACCTCCTCTTCCATTGCCAGGATCCTGCGCATCAACTTCTCCGAGGCGGCAATGGCGCTCTCCAGCTCCCCCTGTTTGTGTTCGCGCAGATTTTCCTTGATTTCCATCAGCCTGCTGAAACGAAAGTTAAACATAGAAGAGTATCTTCATGCTGTTGATCGTTTCTTCAAGGGTGGCCTTTTCGTCGCTCTTCTGGGTGAGGAAAAGCTTCACCTTCTCCATCATGGAGATTGCGTAGTCTATTTTCTTGTTGCTGCCTGACGCGTATGCCCCTATATTGATGAGGTCTTCAGCCCTCTCGTACTCCGCCAGCACCTCGATGATCTTGCCCGCGTACTCCGTCTGCTGCCGCGGCACGATGTCCTTCATTACCCGGCTGACGCTTTTGAGCACATCCACCGCCGGGTAATGGTTTCCATTCGCCAGCTTTCTGGAGAGCACGATATGGCCGTCGAGGATCGACCTCGACGCATCGGCTATGGGATCATCAAGGTCGTCGCCTTCCACCAGCACCGTATAAATGGCAGTCATTGCGCCCTCGCCTTCTCCATTGCCTGCCCTCTCGAGAAGCTTTGCAAGCAGAGAAAAGACACTCGGCGGATACCCCTTTGTCGTAGGCGGCTCCCCTATGGCAAGGCCGATCTCTCTTTGCGCCATGGCGAAGCGCGTCAGCGAATCCATGAGCAAAAGCACGTCGTTTCCCTGGTCCCTGAAATATTCGGCAAGGGCGATGGTAAGGAAAGCGGCCCGTACCCTGATGAGAGGCGGCTGATCAGAGGTCGCGACCACGACTATCGAATGATTGATTCCGTCCTGCAGGTCCTTTTCTATGAACTCCCGCACCTCCCTGCCCCTTTCGCCGATCAGGCCGATGACGTTCACCTTTGCCTCGGTATGGCGCGCCACCATGCCGAGAAGCACGCTTTTCCCGACGCCCGATCCTGCAAATATCCCCATCCTCTGCCCCCTCCCGCAGGTGAGAAGGCCGTTAATGCTCCTCACACCCAGGTCAAGGGGCTCGACAATACGCCGCTTTTTCATAGGATTGGCTGCAGCCTGATAAATGGGGATCGATTCACGGCAGTTCAAGGGCCCCTTCCCGTCGATAGGGTGACCAAGACCGTCTATGACCCGTCCCAGGATGCCGTCGCCCACGCCGGTGCTTACGGTCTGCTTCTTCGAGAGTATGCGTGACCCTATGCCGATGCCCCTCAGATCACCAAGGGGCATAAGCATCGTTTTTCCGTCTCTGAAACCGACGACTTCCGCGTGTATGGGAGGCGAGTCGTCGAGCGGGTAGATCAGCGCCGAGTCACCCACTGACGACAATGGACCCCTGCCCTCAATAACAAGGCCCACTACCTGGTTTACTCTTCCGTATATCCTGTAGGGATAACGATGGATGAGCTTTCGTGTCACCTCCGACAGGAGCCGTTCATCACTCATGATCACCGGTCAGCGCACTTCTCAGCTCTTCGAGCTGGGAACTAATCCTTCCGTCTATATCGCCCACCTGTGTTTCTATCGTAAAGCCCGGTTCCTTCAGCGTGTCATCGGCGATCACCTTAATGCGATCGGAGCGGATACCCTCTATATAGCGAGCGTCCTCCGCCCTGACCCGTATGACGAGTTCGCCTTTCTCCTCGCACATTTCCATGGCCTTTCTTATCATGGCCGCCAGCACATCTCTTTTCTCCGCGCACTCCCGGAGAACAATCGTCTCGGCGAACTTCAGGGCAAGCTCGACCGCCAATTTTTCATACCTCTCCTCGAGGGCACCCTTGAATAACGTCACTTCTTCAATATGCCTCTCAAGCCTTTTTGCGATGGACTCAACCCGCCGCATGCCCATATCGCAGCCCGCCTTTTCCCCCTGCACGTACGCGTCCTCGAACACTTTTCTGGCCTGGTCTTCAAGACTCGGAGGCGGCTCCTCGACCGTCTCTTCAATCTCTGCCTCTGCAACCCTGGGACGAAAATAAGATACGAACCCGGCCTCGGGCCTCTCATGCCCGACTGCACCGAGGTCGTCGAAAATAAATGGTATCGACGCCCTAGACGAATCTTTCATTGCCCTTCGAGAGCATTATTTTGCCCTCAGACTCCAGCTTCTTGGCGACCATCGCAATCTTTATCTGCGCCCGCTCGACGTCGGAGACCCGGGCAGGACCCATTGCCTCCAGGTCCTCCTTGAGCATCGCGGCGGCCCTTTCCGACATGTTCTTAAAGATTTTGTCTTTAATATGATCGGAGGAGCCCTTCAAGGCGAGACCGACATCCTCCGAAGTAATTTCCTTCAGCAGCGTCTGCATGCCCCGGTCGTCGATCTTCATGAGGTCTTCGAAGGTAAACATGAGCTGTCGTATCCGCTCCGCAAGGCTCGCGTCTTCTTCCTCTATCTTTCCCAACAGCTCCGATTCAAGCTTTCTGTCCATCTGGTTGAGTATGTTCGCCACCATCTCAACCCCGCCTATTTGTCTGCCCTCTACGGCGCCGGTCGTCTCCAATTGCTCCTTGAGGACATTCTCCACGTCCTCGATGATTTTCTTGTCCACCTTTTCCAGGTATGCCATCCGCGAGACCACATCGCGATGGATTTTTTCCGGAAGATACGTCACAAGGTCGCAGGCCTTCTTTATACTCAATATCGACAGGACCAGCGCGATAGTCTGAGGGTGCTCCCCCCGTAAAACGTTCGCCAGTATCCTCGCGTCGGCAGTTCTCAGGAAATCACCCGGCATGCCCCTCCTCGATTCCATGTTCCCCATGAAAAGCTCCGCCTTTTCGGCGCCCAGACTCTTTTCGATGAGCATCTTAAACTTTGTTTCCCCGCCGACGACATTCTTCTTGCGCCCATCGATCTTCTTGGCGAATTCCTCGTGCACCTTGCTTACCACCTCGTGTGGTATAAGGCGCAGTCTGGCTATTTCCTGTCCGACCGCCTCTATCTCGTCCTCATCCAGCTCCTTGATCACCTCTTTCGAGAGGTTTTCATCCATCGTAAGCAGGAGTATTGCGGCTTTTTTTATGCCTGGAAGCTCTGCGGGGGCATCCATTACGCGTTCTCCTTAACCCATTCCCGTATTATCGATCCCACGAGGGCTTTGTCTTTGAATGCTTCCGCTATCGCCGGCTGGGTCTGGTCTCCCGCCGGTATAGCCGCAGGTCCTGCTCCTCCGGTCTTCATGTAGATGTCTTTTACCTTTTGCAGGGGAACAGCTTCTTCCTTCCTTTGGATTATCTTGAAGAACGGCCTCAAAACGAAAAAGAATACGGACAACGCGATGATCAGGTAAAAGGCATACCTTCCCAGATTGAGCACAAGCCCCTTGTTGTCCGCATTGCCGAAGAGGCTCTTTTCATCCGGTATGTTCTCGACCTCGAAGGGCATGTTCAGGACCTCGATTTTATCGCCCCTCTCTTCGTTTAAACCGGCCGCCCTCAAGACCAGGTTCCGTATGTTGCCCAGCTCCTGCTGCGACCTCGGGATATACTTCAGCTCCTCGCCGTTCTGCCCCTTTATCTTTTCGTATTTTCCGTCGACGAGGACGGCGAGAGAGATGTGCTTTATATCACCGAAAGGCTCGACGATCTTTCTCACCGTTTTGCTCACCTCATAGTTGACCTGTTCGTCTTCTTTCTCCGTCTGGTTCAGGTTCTGCTCTTCCTGTTTCGGCCCCGCCTGCTTCGCCTTGGCGGCGGCGGCCGCAGCACCGGCCGCGACACCGGGGACCCCGCCCGCTTTCGCTTTGCTGCTCACCGATTTTTCCCTGACCTTCTTTTGGCTCGTTACTACGGCTTTGCCGGGGCCATACTCCTCTTCTACTTTCTCCACCTTCCGCAGGTTGAGCTCGACGCTTGCCCTCACGATGGATCTGCTGTTCATGAGGAAGGTCTGGAGCATCGATTGGACCGACTCCTCGATCTTCCTTTCCACATTCCTCTGCAGCTCGTATTCCTGACCGGACATGTTAAAAGCGGAATTCGTATCGCCGCTCTTGTGAAGGATCCGCCCGGAAGAGTCGATGACCACCACGTTCTCGGCCTTCAGCCCCTCTATGCTCCCGGCCACAAGCTGCACTATTCCGGCTACCTGTTCCCTCCCCAACTCTCTGCCCGGTTTCAGCTTGAGGAATACGGATGCCGTCACCTCTTTTTCCCTTTCCGTAAAGAGCGTCTTCTCAGGTATGGCGATATGAACCCTGGAAGCGAGGATTTCCGGCATCTGGTTGATGGTCCTCGTCAATTCCCCCTGTATGGCCCTTTTATAATTAATGCCCTGCATGAACTCGGTCATGCCGTAGTTGGTCTTGTCAAACAGCTCCAGACCTATTCCGCCCGCGCCGGGTAGTGCATTTTGAGAGGCAAGGAGCAGTCTTACGTCGTAGACGTTCTCCTTCGGCACGGATATGGTCGTTCCGTTTACGCCCAGCCTGTACTGGATCTTCTGCTCCTTCAGCTTCGCCACGACCGTGGACGCATCCTCAGTCGCGAGCCCTGTGAACAACGGCTGGTAGTCTTCCTTCTGGAGGAAAGAAAGTCCGATAACAGACCCGCCGACAACCGCCACCAGGACCATAAGGTAGAGATAGAGTTTGTTCCTGGGTACGGTTTTGAGGTGAGTCTTCAGGTTGCCGATGAACGCGTCCATCTATCTATACCTGGATTTTCATTATCTCTTGATATGCATCGATAATCTTGTTCCTTATCTGCATCATCATCTGGAAGCTCAGGTCCGCCTTTTGAACGGAGATCATGGTGTTATGGACATCCTGGGTTTCCATCTTGGTGAGCCTCAAAGTCTGCTCGCTCGCCTCCTTTTCAAGCTCGGCCACCTTGCTGATCGACTCTTTCAGGATCTCGGAGAAGGAAGCCGCGCCTTTGCCCGCCTTGGCCCCTTCGTTCAGCGCGAAATCGTCGAATACGACCTTCTCTATATTCATGGTTTCTCCTACTGGCCTATTTCCAGGGATTTCTGGAACATCTGTTTGACGCTCCCGGCCACGTTGACATTCGCCTCGTAGGCCCTTGTCGCCGCGACCATGTCCGACATTTCTTCCATCACGTTGACGTTGGGAAGTGACACGTAGCCATCGCTGTCCGCATGGGGATGATAGGGATCATACGTCCGCTCAAAGGGCTTCGCGCTCTCGACTATCTCCTCGACTTTCACCCCTTCCATCTTATGCTCCAGCATTGACCCGAACGGTGTTTCTTCCGAAACGTCCTCGGGGGCAAAAACCACCTCTTTTTTCCTGAAAGGACCCCCCTCTTCGGTCTTCGTCGAGTGGACATTCGCCAGGTTCGTCGAAATGGCCTCCATTCTCGTCCTCTGGGCCTTCATGCCTGAAGAGCTTATGCGCAGGATATCGAGCATCCCCATCTTATCTCCTCCCTTCGTTAATCGCATAGCGTATCATGGTAAACTTCTTGTTGATCATCTGGACGAGGGAATTGAACATCAAGGTGTTTTCCGTCATTTTGACAATCTGGTCCTCCATGTTCACGGTATTTCCGTCGATGGCGGCTATGCCGCCGTCGATCGTCTCTTTCACTTTCACCTCGATATGCGCCGGTTCTCTCGTCGAACTGTCCAGCTCCTTCCTGAAGTCTATATCTTTCTCCTTATATCCCGGTGTTTCTACGTTGGCTATGTTGCTCGCCAGTATCCGGTGATAAAAAGCCCGTATATCGAGCGCTTTCTCGATCAGATCGATTACTTCCAAGAAACCCTCCCTAAGGGACCGCAACACCCAGATCCCGATACTCCTTTATTTTATTTCTTAAGGTCCGCGAGGTTATCCCCAGGACCGATGCTGCCTTTGTCCGGTTCCCATCCATCGATTTCAGGGCATCCAGAATCAGCTTCATCTCCATCTCTCTCACCGAACCCACGCCATCCACGGGTGTCCTCGGGGCCACCTGCTCGTTCTCGTCACAGGGATCCTGAAGGTGCGCCGGCTTAATGACCGTGTAGTCGGAGAGGATGCAAGCCCTGGCGACCGCGTTCTCCAGTTCCCTGACGTTCCCTTTCCAGCCTTTTTGCATAAGGTAATCCATCGCCTCCGCGCTTATACGGGTATCCGTCCCCCGGGCATACTTCTTCAGGAGGTGCGCGGTAAGTTCGGGGATATCCTCCCTTCTTTCCCGCAAGGGGGGGACCACGATGGGGAAGACGTTGAGCCTGTAATAGAGGTCCTCGCGGAATTTCCCTTCCTGCATGAGTTTGGCGAGGTTCCTGTTCGTCGTGGCGATCACTTTCACGTCGACCTTCTTCGGGTACTTCGAGCCGATGACCTCGACCTCCCTTTCCTGCAGGACCCTCAGGAGTTTTGCCTGCAATCTGAGGTCCACCTCCGTCACTTCATCGAGAAGGATAGTCCCTTTGTCCGCGAGCTCGAACTTCCCCGGCTTTCTGGCCGCGGCCCCTGTAAAAGCGCCTTTTTCGTACCCGAATAGCTCGCTTTCCAGCAGGTTCTCCGGAAGAGCCGCACAGTTCACGGCTATAAACGCCATTTCTCTGCGTTGGCCGCTTTCGTGCATGTATCGGGAGATCAGCTCCTTTCCCACACCACTCTCACCCATCACCATGACCGTTGCATCCGTTTTCGCCACTGCTTTCGCCTTCAGGAGCACTTCTTTCATGGCCCTGGACGAGCAGACGATTTTCCCGCTGTCGAGGCCGAGGGCACGCTGCACTATTCCATAGAGCGTCTCTGTATCGAAGGGCTTCTGGATGTAGTCAAACGCGCCTTCTTTCATGGCGTTTACTGCATGCTCCACAGTCCCATAGGCGGTGATGACAATAACGGGAACGGAACACTGCTCCTTTTTGAGACGTCCGAGCAGGTCGATCCCGTTGACATAAGGCATCTTCACGTCGGTGATGACGAGGTCGCACGAGGATTTTTTGATCGATTCCATCGCAACCCGGCCGTCCTCCGCCGCGCGTACCTCGTACCCTGCCTTTACCAGGGCCTCGCTCAAGGCCACCCGCATATGATAATCGTCATCAACAACCAGGATATTTCTCATGACCGCTCTTTCGGCAAGTAGATCATAAAGGAGGAACCCTTGCCCTCGATTGATTCCACCTCGATGTAGCCCTCATGGGCTTTTACGATGTTGTGCGCGATGAACAGGCCCAGGCCCACGCCCTTGTCCTTCGTGGTGAAAAAAGGATTGAATATGTTCCTTCTCGTTTCCTCGCTCATACCGGCCCCGCTGTCATTGAAAATTACCGACGCGTATCCCCCCTCTTCTCTTATCCCAACGTTGATATACCCTTTATCCGCAATGGCTTCTATCGCATTGCTGATAAAATTCATTAAACACAGCTTGATCAGGTCGGGGTCGAACCATGTATCGGTGTCATAGGCGCTGTCGAACGTGATCTTGATGTCCCTGCTTCCTACCGAGACGCTCATGAAGTCGAGCGTCTCTTTCACGACCCTGGAAAGCCCGGTCTTCCTCAGGCTGATCGTTTTCGGACGGGTATAGGAGAGGAGGTTATTGATGATCCTGTCGATGGTATTGACCCCGAAGATCACGGAATTGACGTATTCCTTTTCTTTCGGGCCAACCTTCCCCCGCAGGATCATCGAAAGAAAGAGCTGCATGCTGCCGAGGGGGTTCTTTATCTCGTGGGCGATCCTGGCCGCCATTTCCCCCATGGCCCTCAGCCTTTCATCCCTTTCGAAGCGCTCCTTCATTTTCTGCACTTCCGTCACGTCTTCGAAAACGATGATCTCCTTGCCCGCGGAGCCGTTGGTAAGACTGCTCTTCCTCCAGCGGAAATAACCCTTGCCATTCCTCACTTCTCCCATCTCTCCGTCGGCGTGATCGAGCCTTTCCGAAAACTCCGGCCATCCGAATCTCTCGGCCTCCAGGTTGGTAAAGAGAGTTGATTTGCCGTGCTGCACGACAACACCTACGGGGAGAGAATTGAGGATATTGTAAAAACCTTCTTCCGCCTTCTCCAGCTCTTTATTCTTCTCATTTATCTCTTTGTTCAACTCCTTTATCCGATCCTCCAGAACCAGATAATAGTTGCTGAGGGAATCGGAGGCCTTGACGAATTCCTGGAAAGCGCTCCTGAGTAATTGCGTCTCCGTTGACTGCATGACAAAGAGTCAAAGCAAAATACGTACCAGGATGGGCGAGTCGGGGCATGTCTGCGATGCACAAGGAAATGTGGGGGATATTCAAAGAGATGAAGCGCGATGCCCGTCACCTTTTTGACAGTGAGTGAGGCGGCGCTATTCTGCTATTCCAAGACGCTTCATCTTCTCGATGAGCGTTGTCCTGTTCATGCTCAATATCTGTGCGGCCTTACTCTTTACACCATTTGTTTCGTTCAGGGCTTTCAGGATCAGATTCTGCTCAAACTCGGATACCAACGTGTCGTAACCCCTGTGCAAATCGAGTCGCGTATAATCCGGCTTCTGCTGGCTGTAAAATTTTTCAGGGAGGTCTCCGATGCCGATGAAGCCACTCTTCTTGAGCACGACGAGCCTCTCTACCAGATTCTGCAGCTCCCTGACATTGCCGCGATAATCGTACTCCATCAGAACTTCCATCGTCTCTTCGGAAAAACCTTCCACGCTCGCGCTGTTCATGGCGTTCGATCTTTCCAGGAAGTGCGCGAAGAGCAGGGGGATGTCCTGCTTCCTTTCCCTCAATGGAGGCATATGGATGGGAACGACATTCAGCCTGTAATAAAGGTCTTCTCTGAATTTTCCTTCCCGCACGAGATCTTCAAGGTTGTGGTTTGTCGCTGCCATGATCCTCAGATCGACATCAATGGTCTTGGTCCCGCCGATCCTTTCGAAGGCCTTCTCCTGTATCGCCCGGAGAAGCTTGACCTGGAGATTGAAGCTCATATCCCCTATCTCGTCTAAAAAAATCGTGCCGCCGTCGGCAAGCTCGAACCTGCCGAGCCGCGTGGCGGTCGCGCCTGTAAAAGCACCCTTTTCATAGCCAAAAAGCTCGCTTTCCAGCAATGTCTCGGGTATAGCGCCGCAATTGACGACCACCAGAGGCTTATCCCTCCTCGACGAATTGAAGTGGATAGCCCGTGCCACAAGCTCTTTGCCGACACCGCTTTCGCCCGTGATCAGGACCGTCGCGTTCGTATCAGCCACCTTTTCTATCAGCTCGAACACCTTTTGCATGCCAAAGCTGACCCCTATGATGTTTTCAAACTTATACTTATCCTTCAGAAAACTCCTCAGCAAGGTATTCTCACGGACCATCCGGTTTTCTGAAAACCTCCTGAGCAGGTTCGCCTTGCCCGTGATTTTCTTTGGTATGGTGTCGCCCGCGAGAAGCCTTGAGTACTGCATCGCGGACTCGACGCTCGACAGCACGTCCTCGAACTTGAACGGCTTGAGGAGGTAATCGAATGCACCACACCTCATCGCGGAGATCGCGGTTTCAAGGCTCCCGTACCCTGTGATGACGATCCCGAGGGTGCTGAGATATTCCTTCTGGATGAAGTTTATCAACTGGAGCCCGTCGACCTTCGGCATCAGCAGATCGGTGATGAGAAGCTGGTAGGAGTTGTTTTTGAGGGCAATCAGCGCGCTTTTTGGGTCTATAAAAGAATCTACCGAATAGCCTTTCGCAGTCAGCAGCTCATCGAGCATACCGAGTATATTCTGCTCATCTTCAACGATTATTATTCGGCCCTTTTCCATGAGCGCCTCTCGCATGCAAGAAAAATGAGCTGCACCGTTCTCAACCGTGTCCGGCTCCACCCTTCCATGCTCCACCTCCGGTCCCCGGCTTGATCGGCCTTTCACACCCTGCTATTCTTTTCCCACATTAATGCAAAGAATGCAACAACTATGTCAACGCAAGCATGGCAATATTCGGCAATGTCGTCATCTGTTTATAGTAACGGACAAAAAGCCGTTGGCTGCGATACTCCTCCTTGACGGACTGCGGGCGGGCGCGAAGCGCAGGATAACAGAACGTCAACGCGTTGACAGTCACGCCAACGCCCTGACGAGCCTACTCACAAGCATCCGGTGCGGGAAGCGGCGAGGAAACCCGGGACAGAAAGCAATAGGCCCGGTCCTCCGGCCCGCAGGTCCGCGCTATTCGAAGGAAAAATCGAGATGCATGACCTCCCCGTTTCCATTGTTTACGGAAAAGTCAAATGGCAATGAGATGATAGGGAGATTTGTGATGAAATTCGTCTCAACCCCTTTTCCGACGACGACCATAGGGATGGATGCCTTCAGGCTTATGCCGTTTTTTTCAAATTCTTTCCGCGCCTGGCCGGACACGATGTTTGTCAGCTCGCCGATTGCGTCGACAACTTCAGGACCGATCGAGGTCGCCGCGTCACCCATGAGGCTGTTAAAGACAAAAAGCGCCCCTTTCTCCCTCAAGCTGATCGCAATGGTACCCTTCCTGTCCCCCACCATGGACATAATCCCCGTAATATCGCCGGAAGTCGTCTTTGCTTCTTTGAGTCCCGGCTTGCCCAGGGTCAGATTGATATTGAGCATGGTCTTAAAGACCATCTGAGCGGCTATCACAAAAGGGTTGATAAACTTGACTTCCATCTTCTCCTCCAGCAGGCTCTTTATTTGCCAAATTCAGCCAGGGTCTCGCCGATAAGGTCTTTTCTTTCTTTTCCCATCCACACTGAGATATTTATCGTTCTGTAATCTGAAAACTTAAGGAACCGGGTCAGATCATGCGCATTCCCGTCGAGTGCGCGCACGCCTCAAGAATACATCATCACCGACGGACGAGGGACGAGAAACCTGTACGTGCACACCCGGGGAATAATCCCTTCCATAAAGTCAGTCGATGGCGGCGTCAGCGAGCGACAAATGAAATTCCCGGCCCAAGCCTTTGTATTGACTTTGAATCGGCATTTATTATACTATTACCCTGATGGGCGGTTAGCTCAGTTGGTTAGAGCGCTGGTCTCACATACCAGAGGTCGTAGGTTCGAATCCTATACTGCCCACCACTTCCTTGAATTGAGGAGACTATGTCAGGACACAGCAAGTGGAGTACCATCAAGCATAAAAAGGGTGCCGCTGATGCTCGACGGGGAAAGATTTTCACAAAGCTGATCAAGGAAATTACCACGGCGGCAAGAATAGGCGGTGGAGACATCGAGGCTAATCCTCGGCTCCGCGTTGCTGTCATCAGGGCAAGAGCGGAGAATATGACAAAAGAGAACATCGAGAGAGCTATAAAGCGCGGCGCGACCGCGGCCGAAGGCGGCGAGATGTATGAGGAATATACGTATGAAGGGTACGGGCCCGGGGGTGTTGCGGTACTTGTGGAGGCGCTCACGGACAACAAAAACCGGACAACCGCCGAGGTCCGCCATATCTTTTCGCGCTACAACGGAAACCTCGGCGAGGCGGGGAGCGTGGCCTGGATTTTCACCAAGAAGGGATACATCTCCTTCGACAAACGGACCGTGGATGAAGACAAGCTGATGGAGATCGCCCTCGAGGCCGGGGCTGAGGACGTGACGGAAGACGAGGGCGCCCTTGAGGTCCTTACCGACGCTTCACAGTTTGAAACCGTAAAGAAGGTCTTTGACCAGCACAATATGAAATATCAGGAAGCCCAGATCGACATGATTCCGCAGACATCCGTGAAGCTTGAAGGCAAGAGCGCGGAGACCATGCTCAAGCTGATGGAGACCCTCGAAGATTCCGACGACGTACAGAACGTACACGCAAACTTCGACATTTCTCTGCACGAGATGGAAAGACTCAGTCAGTAGGCAGTTGAGGCCGAAAGCCGCCATCAATCCCGCCGATTACTTTTTGTCCCCGAAAAGCCCCGTACTTCCGTAGCGGGTTGCAACGACCGGCACGTGAAGATGGTCGTGGGCCTTCTCGGAGGTCTTTCTGCCCTGGGACGTTCGTATGAGGAAGCCCATTTTCAGCAAGTAAGGCTCAACCACCTCGAGGAGCACATCCGTCTCCAGTTGGAGGGTCGCAGCCAGCGCCTCTATGCCTGCAGGCCCCCCCTTGTAATTAAAGATGATGACTTTGAGCAGCTTCCTGTCAAGCTCGGTCAACCCGCATTCGTCGACGCCCTCAAGGGCCAGGGCCTCGACGGCGACAGGCGCCGTAATGACGCCCTTCGCCCGCACCTCCGCATAGTCGCGCACGCGCTTCAAGAGCCTGTTGGCTACTCTCGGCGTGCCCCGCGATCTTCTCGCTATCTCGTATGCCCCTTCCTCATGCACAGGGACCTTCAATATAAAGGCCGATCGCTTCACGATGCGGATCAGGTCCTCCTCCTGATAAAAATCGAGGTCCCTGACAATGCCGAACCGCTCCCTGAGGGGCGACGATAAAAGACCTGCCCTGGTCGTCGCGCCTATCAAGGTAAAGCGCTCAAGCCGATACCGGTGCGTACGGGCATGGACGCCCCGGTCAAAGATGAAGTCCACGGCGAAGTCTTCCATGGCCGGATAGAGAAATTCTTCGACGATCTTCGGTATCCGGTGTATCTCGTCGATAAAAAAAACGTCTCCTTTTTCCATGTTCGTCAGGAGTCCCATGAGGTCTCCCCCTTTTTCGAGGGCCGGTCCCGACGACGTCACAATTTTTGTGTTCATCTCGTTTGCAATGATATGGGCGAGCGTTGTCTTCCCGAGGCCGGGTGGCCCGTTGAGCAGGATGTGCTCCAGCGACTCCCCTCTTTTGAGAGCCGCTTCGATTGCTATCTTTAAGGTTTCAACCGCCTTTTCCTGCCCTACGTATTCGGAGAGCGCCCTCGGCCGCAGATTGAGCAAGTCCTCAACGTTCTCGGCCTTTTCCTCGTTTTTTCTCTCTAAGAGCTTGTCCGATTCGTCATATATCATTTCTTTTGGCCCCTGTACACTTCTGTAAACAGCTCTTCCGACGAGCTTATGGAGGGCCTCCTCTTCATGGCCTCCTCTATCATTTTCCGCGCCTCCCCGGGCTTGTGACCGAGCTGGCTCACCAGCACGTTCCCGACCTCTATCTTGAAGTCTTCCGGCGCCTCCGCGGGCAGTTCCTCTTCCGGCATGAGCGCGTACTTCGCCGCTTTTCCTTTAAGGGCGGCGATAATCTTCTCCGCCTTTCTTTCCCCTATCCCCTTCAACTGCCTCAGGTCCTTTACCGCCTTCTCTTCTATGGAGCGCGCTATCTCCCGGACGGGCCTCGTCAGCGCCCTGATTGCGAGGGCAGGTCCTATATCCTCCACGGATATGAAAAGCTCGAAAAATTCCTTGTCCAACTCCGTCCTGAAGCCCACGAGCACGGGCTTTGGCTGTCTTTCCGACTGGTTGAAGGAAATGTAGAGCTTTAGCGTATCCTCTGTTTTAGCGGTCCGGCGGATCTCGCTCATCACGTACCCCGGGATAAGTACCTCATACCCGACGCCGCCAACGCCCAGAGTGATCTTATCGGCGTATATTTTTTTCAGCACCCCTTCCAAGTACGATATCATCTTTTCCCCGGTAGCTCCTGTAAAAAACAGTGATTGCAACTGCAAGGGCGTCGGCGGCGTGAAAAGATTTCACTTCCGTGATCCCGAGCACCCTCCTTGTCGCTTCCCTGACCTGCGCCTTCTTTGCAGCGCCGTACGCTGCCAGCGCATTCTTCACCTCTCGCGGCGTTACCTCGACGACGGCGATGCCGTTCTGGACAACTGCCAGATAAATGACGGCCATCACACCACCTAGCATCATGCCGGCTTTTGGATACCGCACCAGAGAGAATATGTCCTCGACCGCGACGACTTCCGGCCTCAATGCCTCTATCAGCCGGCTCAGGTCGCTATGGATTTGAAATAACCTCTGAGAGACATGATGCTCGGGAGAAGTTCTGATGGAACCGCACATGTTCAGAGATACCGACGATGCGGCCCCGCAGGTGATGGCGCCGAACCCCATGCTGGCCAATCCCGGGTCTATACCGAGAATGACCATTAGCCCGGTTCACCCTTCTCGTTTTCCCCTGCCCCAGGGGTGAGGTCGATCAACATTTCTCTCACAGGGCTTTTTGTCCCGAATGCGCCGGCGGTATGCGGCATAAATACGGGCACAGGGCCCGCTTCAAGGGAGGTTGACGCGTTTGACCTCCCCGCTCTTTCCGGTAAAATCGATATCCTTCCCGTTGTAGAACAGTTTGACGCCCCCGGCATTGCCGATAAGCACATCAAAGCTTTCTTTCGCGCTCAACATGATGACCTCCTCGGGGTTCAACATGAATTCTTTCCGTTCCGAGCCGTCAATCACTACCATTAACCATGTCCTTTCCTGACAGGCAATCATGAGCTTCTTAGAGTCAAGGACGACTTTCTCTTCGCGCCGGTCGTACGCATTCTCCGACTGGTTCGCCACCGCGACCGTCTGATAATTGCTCTCAACCGTCCCGTCCGGCGGCTTCTCTTCGCGCCGGTCGTCAGGCCGCGTTGTCTGGTCCGTTGCGGCCGCCTGTTGGTTGTGCTGCGGCGTCCGATACGGAGGGCGGGCCACACGCCCGGGTCTCTGCACGTTCAGAAAAATGAGAAACGCGATCAGGATGCCTGCCATGACCGCAACACCGACTATTCTCTTTCTCAAATCCCGCCGGTGCAAGGGCGCCCCTTCCTGTGGCGCGGGCGGGTCCCGGCGCTCCTTTCGCGCCGCCGCCGGGGGTTCCTTCGGCGTCAGTTCCGGCTTGACCAGGTCGAGTACCTTCAGAAAAGAGGCGTACTGGGTGACGTACCCCTTCACGTAGATATCGTGAGGCAGATGTCGCCAATCCCCCGATTCAATGGCTTCTATCGTCGACTTCCTGACGCAAAGCGCGCGCCGCACGTCTTCGAAAGTCAATCCTTTCTCAACCCGAGTCGCTTTTAGCAATTGTCCGATCTTATCAAGGTCAAAAGGCATTCTTCTCCTCCCTACCCTTTCTAAGCCATCCGGCTTGTTGTTCACATTGTACAAATTCTGCTTTCCCCTGTCACCAAAAAAGTTCTCATCTCATCGTAGTCAGCCGGTTTTTGTTCACCAATGCCCGGTAAACGGGGCCGGAAAAATCGCCGCATTACCCGAAAGGGGGGCAAACAATTGACAACGGACTCCAATCATTTTACATTTAAGGCGCATGCTGCCCACCACGTATCGAGCTTCAGGCGTCGACATAGACAAGGCGGATAGGCTCATAGGCAGCCTAAAAGACCGCATCCAAAGCACGTTCAACCCGCACGTCCTCTCCCCGATCGGTGGTTTCGGGAGTCTCGTGGAGGTGCCTCAAGGCTATAGGGAGCCGGTGCTCGTCAGCTCAACGGACGGCGTAGGCACAAAGCTGAGGATCGCGTTCATGGCGGGCAAGCATGACACGGTCGGGATCGACCTCGTTGCCATGTCCGTGAACGACATTCTCACCCTCGGGGCAAAGCCCTTGTACTTTCTCGACTATTTTGCATGTGGCCGCGTCGACGAGGCCATCTACCGGGATGTCCTGTCGGGCATATGCGCGGGCTGCCAACTTGCGGCATGCGCCCTTGTAGGGGGCGAAACGGCAGAAATGCCCTCTTTTTATCCCGAGGGCGAGTATGAGCTTGCAGGCTTTGTCACAGGGATCGTCGAGAAGAAAAAGATCATCGACGGCTCATCGATCAAGGCGGGGGACCGGGTAGTCGGTCTTGCGTCGAACGGCTTGCACAGCAACGGTTATTCCCTGGTACGCAAGATCTTTTTCGACCTGCACCACGTGAAAGTTACCGAAAAAATGGAGGCCCTCGGAGGTCAGCCTTTGTACCGGGAGCTTTTAAGGCCCACAAGGATTTATGTCAAATCCATGCTGGCCCTTCTGGCGGACTACCCCATAAAGGGGATGGCGCACATCACCGGAGGCGGTCTTCCCGGTAACGTGGCCAGGATAATCCCTGACGGTCTAGGCGTCTCTATTACCGTGGATCCCGGGAGAATCCCGCCGGTCTTCAGGCTCCTGCAAAAATTGGGCAATGTGCCTGATGACGACATGTATGCCACTTTCAACATGGGGGTAGGCTTTGTCTTTATAGTGGGAGCGGCCGAAGAAAGGGCAGTCATCGAGAGACTGAGAGCGCTCGGGGAGGACACTTTTCCACTGGGGTCCATTGAAAAGGCAGGGGAAGGACCCAGGGTGCGCGTCACAACACCCCCGTAGGCCGGTGCCGCAATAGAGAAAGGGGACCCGGAAACTGTTGAGGATAATCGCACATAGTAGTCGCGAAGCACAATATGCTACAATTCTCCCGCGCTCCTGGAGTATACTATGAACGCAGTTGCGCCCATAGCCCAACTGGATAGAGCGTTGGACTACGAATCCAAAGGCTGTAGGTTCGAATCCTACTGGGCGCGTTCTTACTACCATCAATGACTTCAAGGATATAACAGTTAACGTTAATGTTATTTGTGACCTTTCATAGGTACGATTGGGCCCGGATCTGTGCCTGTTCCTCGGCTTCCTCATAATAAGACATCGATAGTCTCTCACACGCGCCCTTGAGGTCTTCCTCGTGAGCGGGGAGTATTCCGTCCATTACTCCTCGCCCACGGGCTTCTCGGGCCTCGCCGTCTGAAAGGGAGAGGAATTTATTTTTCCGGAACATGGCGTTTTTTCTTGCTACTGGATAATGCGTGGTATAACATAAAGGATAATCTGCCGAAGCCACACCATCCGCGAGGGTGGGACGGAAAGCCAACGGGTCTCAGTTGTCCGCCTCTGTCCGTTCACCAGCAAGACCGCCGGGCTGCCAGGCCCAACTATCTTGTATGAGGAGGCATCCGATGAAAAAGTGTCTGGGAGTACTGATCGCTCTATTTTTTTTCCTCGGCGGGTTGGCGAGCGCCTACGCCGCCGGCTACACGTACAGTCCCATTATTTACCCCGGTGCTACAGCATTGACATTAGCCTATGGTATTAATGATGCGGGCACGATTTCCGGCTGTTACGGGATCACGGGTGGTCTGAACCAGGGTTTTTCGCTGCTGAGCAATGGGACCCATACTGCCATCACGTACCCCGGTGCTTTAGGCGCCGCAGCCCAAGTCCATGGCATTAATAATGCGGGCGCGGTTGTCGGGGACTACATGGACTCAAGCGAAGTGTGACACGGCTTCTCCCTGAGCAACGGGATCTACACTTCCATCACGTACCCCGGTGCCGCAAAGATCGTGGGCGGTGGCACCCAAGCCTATGGCATTAATGATGCGGGCGCCATCGTCGGTGTGTACATGGACGCGAATAGTGTGTGGCACGGCTTCTCCCTGAGTGGTGTTGGTGGGACCTACACATCCATCGATTACCCCGGCGCGTCAGTCACCCAGGTCAATGGCATTAATAATACGGGTACGATTGTCGGGGAATACGGCGGGCAGGACGTCCTCGCGATCGGTGGGTATGGCTTCACCCTCAGCGGTACAACCTATAGTTCCCCCATGGATTACCCCGGTGCTCTAATGACCTATGCCCTCGCGATCAATGATGCGGGCACGGTTGTCGGCTATTACATCGACGCGGCCGGTGACCACGGCTTTATGGCGACCCCCGGCACCGTCCAACCCGTCCAGCTCTCCCTCGCCGTCACCCTGTCCGGCACCGGCTCAGGGGTTGTCACGAGCGCACCTTCAGGTATCGATTGCAGCGCCGCCACCTGCAATGCCTCATTTGCCTCGGGCACTGCTCTTGTCCTTAGCGGTACCGCCGAATCCGGCTCCTGCTTCATCGGATGGGTACCATCCTCGTCCCTCTGCTCGGGCTATCTGGGGACGCCCTGTGACCTCACGTTGACGGGCAATACGTCCCTCGGCGCCACCTTCCAGCCCACAGGGATCGACTTTGCGATGTGCCGCCCGGGTACTTGTACCAGACCTACATCGACGCCCTCTTCACATCCGGCATCACCACCGGGTGTGTGCACAATGCCTCTCCTATAGACCGTCGCTACTGTCCTTCGGAAGATGTCCCGAGGAACCAGATGGCCGCCTTCATCATAAAGGCGTTGCAGATCGCAGCAGGACAGCCGGCAGGAGGTTTCACATACCCCACGATGCCTTATTTCACCGACGTCCCTTCTACGGACCCCTACTTTTCATATATCCAGAGGCTGAAGTATCTCGGCATCACGGCAACGAGCGGCGCCTATTCGCCCGACGAACTTGTGACGAGGGACCAGATGGCTGCCTTTCTCGTGAGGGCAACGCAAGTTAAAGCAGGACAGGGCCCTGAAGCCTTCACCTGCAATGGAGGGGTGGCCGGAGCATCGGTAAGCTGTGCAACAACAACACCTTATTTCACCGATGTGCCCAGTGTAGGCGCCGATCAGTTCTTCCCGTATATCCAGAAGTTGAAGGAGCTTGGAATCACCACCGGCTGCGGGAACGGGGACTACTGCCCTTCCGAAGATGTTGCCAGGGACCAGATGGCTGCGTTTATAGCGAGGGCGTTTCTGGGGCTGCACTAGCATTCTTTCCGGATAGCGCCTGCATCGGAAGGACGGGGCCATTCGGCTCCGCCCTTCCGATTTTTGCGTGAAGATCTCACCAAGGGGTGAGGGTCCCCTTTTTTTGTGCCGCGAATTGTGCCCATGGGTCATAGGGAATCCCAAAATAAATCGCGACAATCACGGACGCGCCTGCTTAGAATCCTGTTGTCTTTTCTTCGATTGTGGCGTAAGATTAGGCTTACCGAAACCGTGTGGTTTTGACCGTGTGTGCCCTACGAATCCAAAGGCTGTAGGTTCGAATCCTACTGGGCGCGCCACTTTCATAGGTTCACGCGCTTCTTTTCTTTCACGATCTTGTGTGGTAACCGGTTTGCAAGTGCCGTAATCAGGCAGCATATGAAGCCGGCGCGACCCGGCAGGGCAAAATATTGAGCCGGCTACCCCGCCGATGGCCTGTGGCCTGCGCGACGCGGATCGTGGCTTTGCTTGTGGAGGGGGCGCTGAGCCCCAATAGCTTTTATGAGGGGGGACGACCCGCAAGCGGGTGCCCCGACGGGCTTTGCTCGTGGAGGGGGCGCTGAGCCCCAATAGCTTTTGTGAGGGGGGAGGCTCTACGGGCTTTGCTCGTGGAGGGGGCGCTGAGCCCCAATAATAGCGTGACAAAATCATGGAGAGAAAAAAGACAAGGGTAATCAGCGTCGGCGGCGTCAAGATCGGTGGTGATAGCCCGATCACTGTCCAGTCCATGCTGAAGACGGATCCGCAAAACCTGCAGGAGACACTGACGCAGTTGCGGGACGTGAAAAGGGCGGGCTGCGAGCTGATAAGGATCGCCCTTCCCCAGGAAGAGACGTGCAAGATAATCTCCTTCCTCAAGAGAGAAGTGGATATACCGATTATAGGGGACGTACATTTTAACCACCGCATCGCTTTGAAGGCTATCGAATCGGGCATAGACGGCATCAGGATCAACCCCGGGACGATAAATAACATAAAGAAGATGAAGGAGGTGGCAAGCCTTGCGCGGCAGCGGCAGTTGCCGGTGAGGATAGGTATAAATATAGGCTCCCTGGAAAAAAGGATCCTCAAAAAGTACCGCAAGCCGGACGCGAATGCCATGGTGGAGAGCGCCCTTTACTTTGTAAAGCTCTTCGAGGACGAAGGGCACGAGGCCATCAAGGTCTCCCTCAAGGCTTCCGATATCCTGCAAACAATAGAAGCCTATAGAAAATTCTCAACCCTCTCCGACTGCCCCCTCCACGTTGGCATCACCGAAGCAGGACCCGTTTTCTCGGGCGCCATCAAATCGTCGGTCGGTATCGGCATACTCCTTCACGAAGGCATAGGCGATACGATAAGGGTCTCTCTGACGGGCAACCCCGTCCATGAAGTGACGGCGGCCTATCACATCCTCCGGTGCCTGGGTCTGAGACAACGGGGCATCAACATCATTTCCTGCCCCACCTGCGGCAGGTGCAGGGTAAATCTCAGAGAAGTGGTCGAAGAATTTGAAAAAGAGATTACCCATATCGACACCCCCATAAATGTCGCGATCATGGGGTGCGAGGTGAACGGCCCGGGAGAAGCGCGCGACGCGGACCTTGGCATCGCCTTCGGCCCGCAGAACGCCATCCTCTTTTCAAAGGGCGCCGTCAAGAAAACGGGTATCCCCAGAGAGATGGCTAAAGACGTGCTGGTGGAAGAGATACACAATTTTTCCCACTAGTCTACCAAGAAGATAGGTCCTATAAGTCCTCTAGGACCTATCTTTTCCCATCGCCGTTGAAGCGGTGATTATTTTTGCAAAAGCCCCTAAGACTCGCGGCCTTTGTGTAATGCCTGCTCCTGTGCCGCTCTTTTCGTGAGGAATACCCGCTGAAGCACGGTCACGTGGGTGAGGACGGCGAGAATGACGACCACCGGCCGCAAGACGTCAAAACCCAGGCCTATCATAAGAAGAATGATCCTTTCGGGTCTTTCGAGGAAACCGTTGCTGCACCTGATAGATGCGGCCTCAGCCCGCGCTTTCGCATAAGGGACAATAGCGGCGCCGATGGCCGCAAAAAACGTCAGCATCGAAAAAAGCGGGTCGGGATGGTCCAGGCGGAGAAAATGGATCGAAATGGACAGCATCACGAGGAGGTCCGAATACCGGTCGAGCACTGAGTCAAGGTAGCCCCCGAAGGACGTCACCATCTTGGCGTCACGCGCAACAGCCCCATCGAGGAGGTCACAGAAACCGGACACGAAAAGGCAGATGCCGCCCACAAAGAGCGGCCCTCGCAGCCCGACGAACAGGGCTGCCGCAAGCGAAAAAAAAAGCCCGAAAAGAGTGAGCACATTCGGGCTGACCACCCTGTTTCCGAACAATATCCGGTAAACCCGCAATATAGCCGGATCAAAGGAATGGCCTACTTTAGAGCTTATCAATGGCTTTCCTAATTACCCCTCACAAATGCCTGTTACGCGCCTATCTGTATCTGGCCCCGCTTATGAACTCCTCAACCATCCTTCTGGCGATGTCGTCGGGAAACTGCCTTATGGGGTGCTGCTATTATTGGGGCTCAGCGCCCCCTCCACGAGCAAGCTCGCAGAGCCTCCCCCCTCACAAAGACTTTTATCCGCTGCTCAGCGCCCCCTCCATCGGCGGAGCCGCTCGGGGCACCCGCCCTGCGGGTCGTCCCCCCTCACAAATGCCTGTTACGCGCCTATCTGTATCTGGCCCCGCTTATGAACTCCTCAACCATCCTTCTGGCGATGTCGTCGGGAAACTGCCTTATGGGGTGCTTCATGGTGTAGCCGGATATCGATTCCAGTACGCCGCCCACCCCCCTGTCCCGGGCGACCCCGCAGCACCTTATCGCGTCTATGACACATCCGCCGCTGTTGGGCGAATCCTCGACCGAGAGGCGCAGCTCAAGGTCGATAGGGATGTCTCCAAATATCCTTCCTTCCATTCGCAGGAAACACACCTTGTTGTCATACTGCCAGGGGACATAATCAGCCGGGCCGATATGGATATTCTCAGGGGCGAGGGGCGTATCGAGCAGGGATTGAACGGCTTCGGTTTTCGATATTTTCTTTGACAAAAGCCTGTCCCTGTTCAGCATATTCAGGAAATCGGTATTCCCCCCGGTGTTCAACTGGTACGTCCTGTCGATGGTCACGCCCCTGTCATTGAACAACTTCGCCAGGGTTCGGTGGATGATGGTGGCCCCTACCTGTGACTTGACGTCGTCCCCTACCACCGGGATCCTCTTCTCCTCGAACATGGCGGCCCACCGCTCGTCAGACCCGATGAAGACGGGGATACAGTTTATCAGGCCTGTACCGGCTTCCAGACAACATGTCGCATAAAACCTGGTTGCTTCCTCCGAGCCGACGGGGAGATAGTTTATCAGGATCTCGATCCCCCGTCCTTTTAATATTTTGACCACATCGTCGGGGTGCTTGTCGGCAAGGACAAACCTGCGGTCCTCCGGATAATCCGCCATGTGGGGGGAAATACCGTCGAGGGGATTCCCCATGGAAACCGTGAAGCCGCCGTCGCACAGAGCGGACGCGATCCGCTTCGTACAATTTGGCGGAGCGAAAATCGCTTCATGAAACGGCCTGCCGACCTTTCTCCCGTCTATATCGAAGGCAGCCACGATCTTGATGTCTCGCGCGGTATATCCACATATATCACAATGCATCAAGCCCGTCTTGAGCTCATCTTCTTTTTTTCCGGCGTAATAGTCGATGCCCTGGGCGAGGGCGCTCGCACAATTCCCTACCCCAACAATCGCTACCCGAATTTCCCGCATGGAATCACCTAGAAGTTTTCTCTTTTTTAGAATATCTGCCCGGAAAAGTCAAAAATAAAATCGGGTCGTTTACGCCGCCCTGTAGCGGCTGAGGCCCATCTCATACAAATCATTACCGAAAATATCGTTTATCACGAAAAGCGGTAAGTCCTCGACGAGAAGCCTGGCCACTGCCTCCGGTCCCAAGTCCGCGTACGCTACAACGTCATAGGCGCGCACGCTCTCCGCGAGGAGCGCGCCCGCGCCTCCTGTAGCGCCGAAGTAGACCGCCTTGTGCGCACCGATCGCATCTTTCACCTCATCCGATCTCCTGCCCTTCCCTATCATGCCTTTCAGGCCCAGGGCGAGGAGGGCGGGGGTATATGCGTCCATGCGGGAGCTGGTCGTCGGACCGGCCGCGCCGATCACCCGGCCGGGCGCCGGAGGCGTCGGCCCACAGTAGTAGATCACCTGCCCCTTGACATCGATGGGCAGGGAACCGCCTTCCCGGAGGACCTCCGTGAATCTCTTGTGTGCTGTATCCCGTGCCGTGTAAATGTAACCGGAAAGCAGCACCTTATCTCCCGATCTCAGACGGGAGACCGAATCCTCGTCCAGCGGCGTGGTAATGCGCGTTATCTCCATTCTGTTTCCCCTTCTAGAGCGTCACTTCCCTTATCCTGTGGGCGTGGCACTGGATGTTCACCGCAACCGGGAGAGACGCGATATGGCACGGCAGCGCCTTGATATGCACATCCAAGGCAGTGACTTTTCCCCCATATCCCCCGGGTCCTATGCCCAATTTATTGATTTCCTCCAACATTTTCAACTCAAGATCTGCTATGGCCGGATCGGGGTTCCCCTCCCCGAAAGGGAGCATCAATGCCTCCTTCGAGAGGAGCGCCGAGGTCTCAAAATTGCCCCCCACCCCAACACCCACGATAATAGGCGGGCAAGGGTTTGGCCCACCCCTCTTCACCATGTCCAGCACAAATGCCATTATCCCGGGGATGCCCTGCGAAGGGGCGAGCATTCTCACCTCGCTGTAGTTTTCACTGCCCCCGCCTTTCGGCATGACGACGATCCGCACCTTATCACCCGCTACAATTGAGGTGTGGACGATGGGCGGCGTATTGTCACCCGTATTCTCTCTCGTGAAAGGGTCGCAGCAGGATTTCCTCAAATTTCCTTTGTCATAGGCGTTTCGCACGCCTGCGCTGATCCCTTCGCTCAGACTCCCGCCTGTGAAAAGCACGTCCTGCCCGACTTCCATGAAGACAACGGCCAACCCGGTGTCCTGGCATAGGGGTATCTGCCCATCCCGCGCGATCTCGGCATTCCTGAGCAGTTCGCGGAGCACTTCCTTCCCCGCGGGCGACACCTCCTCGTCAATGGCGCGTTCCAGCCTCTCCCGCACGCTTTCAGAGATGTTAATGGTTGCATCGATGAAGAGCCTTTCCACCGTCGCGCTGACCTCGGCTACCCGTATTTCTCTCATCATCACTCCTTATAAGGCCGTATAATACCCTTCTCCATGAGGAGGCCGACCTCCTCCCTCGCCCTTCTTATCTTCCCTTCAGCGATGGCGAAAAGCTCTTTCTCGCTCAGGTTCAGACGGGCCACTCCCTGCTCCATCGCCTTCTTCGCAACAGCGACCGCCTCCCTGGGAAAGACCTCCCATTCGTCCATAGTGGGGAGGAGACGCTCCTCCGAGAGCCCTTTATCCTCGGCGCACCGGGCCAGCTCGGCGGCGGCGGCGATGCACATCTCGTCGGTAATGGTCCGGGCCATGACATCCAGGGTGCCCCTGAAGATTGCGGGGAAGCCGATCGAATTGTTCACCTGGTTGGGAAAATCGCTCCTGCCCGTCGCAACGATGCGCGCCCCCGCTTCCTTCGCCTCCCACGGCCATATTTCAGGGATCGGATTGGCGCAGGCAAAGACTATTGCGTTGTCAGCCATCTTTGCGATCCAGTCCTTCTTGATGACGTCCGGCCCCGACTTGGCAAGGGCGACGACCACGTCCTGACCAACGAGGGCCTCTTCCATATCTCCGTCCCTTCCTTCCCCGTTCGTCGCATGCGCAAGCTCCCATTTCTCCTTGTGGGTCCTTGCGTCGATATCGTCGCGTCTTTTTGACAGGATGCCCTTGCTGTCGACCATGAGGATCTTCAACGGGTCCGCTCCGGCCTTGACGAGCATCCGGGCCGTGCAGACGTTGGCGGCGCCCACCCCGATGAGGGTAATCTTCGCGTCGCCCATCCCCTTTTTCACAATTTTCAGCGCATTGATGAGGCCGGCGACGGTCACGGCCGCCGTGCCCTGCTGGTCGTCGTGCCACACGGGTATAGGCGCCTCAGCCCGGAGCCGCTCGAGGATGTAGAAGCATTTCGGGTTTTCTATGTCTTCCAGGTTGATACCCCCGAAGGTCGGGCAGAGATACTTCACCGTCTTGATGAACTCATCGGGGTCTTTGGTATCGAGACAGAGAGGAAAGGCATCCACGCCGCCCAGGTACTTGAAGAGCAGGGCTTTTCCTTCCATAACAGGAAGGCCGGCCATTGGGCCGATGTCCCCGAGACCGAGCACCCGCGTGCCGTCGGTGACAATCCCTACCATATTGGCCTTGTTCGTCAGCTCAAAAACCGCTTCCGGGTTCCGCTGGATCTCCCTGCACGGCTCTGCCACACCCGGTGTGTACCAGATCGAGAAATCACTGACATCCCGTATGGCGCATTTCGGCACCACCTCTATCTTGCCCCGATAGTAGGGATGCATCTTCATGGCATCCCGCGCCGGCTTTTCAGCCTTCGCGAGGAGCTCTTCCTTCGTCGTCTTTGTCGCCATAGTCTGCCCCTTTGCCTGACCGGACCTGAATTTATCCGGGAGTCGCATCACCACATAGGTATCTTTGCGCGAGGATGCGAAAAATCCCGGTCCCTCGAAGAGCCATAGAACATTTTATAGATAATTACGAAAATTTGCTACAATATATGTAATGGATGATTACACGGCCCTGACAATTCCGGAAGACATAAAACTTGAGATAGAGAAGCTCGTCAAGGACCTCAATTACCACAGCTATCTTTACTATGTGCTCGATTCGCCGGTCATCACGGACCAGGAGTACGACGACCTCTACCGGCGCCTGTTGGAGCTGGAGGAGCGCTGGGACTACGTGCTGCCTGAGTCGCCCACCCAAAGGGTAGGAGCACCCCCCGCCGATAAATTCAAAAAGATCACTCATAGTCAGCCCATGCTTTCCCTCGAAAACGCGTTCTCTTATGACGAATTGCGCGAGTTTGACAAAAGGGTCAGGAGGCTCCTCAAGGCAGAGGCGGATATTGACTACACGGTGGAGCCGAAATACGACGGCCTTGCCATAGAGCTTACTTACAGGGACGGCCTGCTCGCCGCTGCGTCAACGAGGGGCGACGGGTTCGTGGGGGAAGATATCAGAAAAAACGTCATGACCATTAAGTCGGCGCCCCTCAAGATCGCGACCGACGGGAAGGTCCCCGACGAAATAGACATACGGGGCGAAGTCTACATGCACCTGGAGGATTTCAGGAAGCTGAACAGGGAGAGGGAGGAGAAGGGCGAGGCGGCCTTCGCCAATCCGAGGAATGCCGCCGCGGGCGCCGTGAGGCAGCTCGATCCCGCGGTTACCGCCTCCCGCAACCTCTATCTCGTCTGTTATAGCGTGGGCACGGCCAGGGGTATAGAGTTCCCAAGCCAGGCAGCCCTCATCGACTGGCTTCGCGTCTCAAGGTTCCCCACCCCCGCAATATTCACCGTGGTCAGGGGCATCGACCAGGCCGTCGGCAAGGTGCGGCAGATCGAGGACCTCCGGGATTCCCTTGCCTTCGAGACCGATGGGGCCGTGGTAAAGGTTAATGACTTCTCTTTGCAGCGGCAATTGGGCGCAAAGACCAGGGAGCCGCGCTGGGCAATCGCCTATAAGCCTCAGGCCCACCGGGCAGTGACAAAGATAAGGGATATCAGTTGCAGCGTGGGAAGGACCGGCGTCATTACCCCGTATGCGGTCTTCGAGCCCGTAAGGGTCGGCGGCGTCACCGTCACGAGATCGACCCTCCACAACTGGGACGAGATAGAGCGGAAGGACATACGGATCGGCGATACAGTGGTGGTCGAAAGGGCCGGGGACGTCATTCCCCACGTCGTGGCTGTTGTCAAGGAGAATAGGACCGGGGAGGAAAGACGTTTTCCCATTCCGGAACAATGCCCGGTTTGCGGATCCATGGTCGCGCGGGAAGAAAATGAGGTGGCAGCCAGGTGCGTCTCCCTCTCCTGCTCCGCCCAGGTGCAGGAAAAAATCATACATTTCGCCTCCAGGGGCGGCATGGACATCGAAGGTCTCGGCGAAAAGAATGTGGCCCTCCTGCACTCGACGGGTCTCATCACGCGCTTTGAAGACATCTACCGATTAAAAAAGGCGAACCTCCTCAGCCTGCCGCGATTTGCCGAAAAGTCGGCTCAGAACCTGATCGATGCGATCGAGATATCGAAACGGACGACCCTTTCCAAGTTCCTCAACGCCTGCGGCATCCCCCACGTGGGGGAGTATGGGGCGCGCCTGCTGGCGACGCGGTTCAAAAGCCTGGAAGACCTTTACCGTGTACCGCCGGAAGAGGTCCTCGCCATAAAGCAGGTGGGGGAAACGATCAGCGAGGCCGTCTCCACGTTCTTTCACGACGAAGGGAACATCAAGACCCTGGAGTCTCTTCGGGACCTTGGCCTGCGCCTGGAGAATCCTGATTTTAACCTTGAGGAAAAAGCAGAAGGGCCGCTTGCCGGCATGACCTTCGTTATTACCGGCACCCTGCCCGCAGCAAGAAAAGAGGTGGAGGAGCTGATCGAAAGGCACGGAGGGCATGCCGCGTCCCAGGTCTCGGCGAGCACCGATTATCTGATCGTGGGAGAGAACCCCGGCTCGAAAAAGGCAAAAGCGGAGAGACTGGGCGTCAAAACGATCACCTACACAGACCTCCTCGGACTGACCGGGGAGGGGAAGGGGGGCTAAAGACCATGAAAGCCATCGTCGCGGGCACATCACTACTCCGTTCGACCCTTTTCAAGAACTGGGACGAGTTCGTTGTCGAGACGCCCTACGGCAGGGTATCCGTACGCAGGGCGTCCCAGTACCTTTTTCTGCAGCGCCACGGGAAAAAGGCCGTGCCGCCCCACATGATCGACCACCGCGCCAACATCTGGGCCCTCAAGAGCCTCGACGTGGAAGGCATTATTGCGGTCAATTCCGTGGGAAGCCTCAAATCGAGCCTTAAGCCGGGCACGTTCATCATTCCTGATGATTTCGTCTCACCCTGGAACGTACCCACCTTTTTTGACTACGAGATGCGTTTCACCATCCCCCTCATGGACGCGGCCTACGCGCAGAAAATGCACCATATCTGCACCGCCATGGAGGCGGAAACGGTGCTCGGCGGCATCTATATCCAGACCACCGGGCCGCGCTTCGAGACGAGGGCCGAGGTGAGCGTGCTCAAGAAGCTGGGCGACGTGGTAGGGATGACAATGGCGTCGGAGGCAACCCTGAGCATGGAATATGCTATCCCCTACGTAAGCCTCTGCTCTATCGACAACTATTGCAACGGCGTCTTGAGGGTCCCCCTCACCATGGACGAAGTCGAGACGCAGATCCTCATAAACGGCAGGACGGTGGAAGCGGTCCTCCAGACCATCCTGGGCGAGGGTTTTTAGTGGACATCCTGATCAAAGGCGTCCGTCTCCCGGAAGGGTCGGTCCGCGACATCTTCATCGAAGACGGCAGAATTGACGAAATATCGGCGGCATGCACCAGGACGGCCCACCGGACTATCAACGGAGGCAATAAGGTCGCCCTGCCCGCTCTTATCAACGGTCATACCCATGCGGCCATGACCCTCCTGCGCGGTTACGCGGACGACATGCCGCTGAAGCAGTGGCTTGAAGAAAAGATCTGGGTCCTCGAAGGCAAATTGACGGGTGAGGACGTCTACTGGGGGACAAAGCTTGCCTGTCTCGAGATGATCAAAAACGGCATCACCGTCTTCAACGATATGTACTGGTTTTGGGAGGATTCGGCCCGGGCCGTGGCTGACATGGGCATCCGGGGCTTCCTCTCCGCCGTCTTTATCGATATGTTCGATCCGAAAAAGGCGCAAGAGCAGATCGAATCGAATATCGAGCTCTTCCGCATAGCGGAAAAGTACAGGCCCCACGTCATCTTCAGCCTCGGCCCCCACGCCCTCTACTCGGTTTCGAAAGAGAGCCTCGGATGGATCGCGGAGTTTTCCCGGCAGCACAACCTGCTTGTTCACATGCACCTCTCTGAAAGCGAGGGCGAGACGCTGTTCAGCCGGGAGAGGTACGGCCGCTCGCCCGTTGAGTTTCTTGAAGAACAGGGTCTGCTCTCGGAAAGGTTCACCGGCGCCCACGGCTGCTGGCTCACCGGGGACGATGCGACTATCCTTGCGCGAAGCGGAGCGAGCCTGATCAATAACCCTGTCTCGAACCTCAAATTATCCGTGGGCAGCATCTTCCCTTACCGGCTCGCACGGGACCACGCCATCCCTTACTGCTTCGGCACGGACGGCTGCTCCTCAAACAACCACCTCGATATGATGGAGACCATAAAATTCGCCTCCCTCCTTGCAAAATTCTCTACAAACGACCCCACTTTCCTCCCGGCCAGGGAGACATTCGAGAAGGCGACAAGGGAAGCAGGCCGCATTTTCGCGCTGGGCGACTGGGAGATCAAGGTCGGGTCATCTGCGGACATAATCCTCCTCGACCTCAGCCGACCGGAGTTCGTGCCGAATTTCGATATCTACTCCGATATTGTGTATGCGGCAAACGGCTATGCCGTCGATACGGTCATCTGCATGGGCCGGGTCGTGATGGAAGGCCGCCATGTGGACGGGGAAGAACAGATTATGGAGCGCGCCCGGCGGGCCGCAAGGGACCTCGCCGCGCGATGAGATTCGTGTGCGATGTGATGCTCGGGAAACTGGCGAAATACCTGCGCATCCTGGGGTTCGATGCCGTCTATGCCGCAAGTCCCGCGGCCCTCGACCGCTGCCGGGTGCATGATGGCGACCGGATCCTGCTCACGCGGCGAAAAGGGCCTTCCCCTTTCGCGCGGACCGTCCGCATCGAGTCGGAGAACGCGGCTGAGCAGCTCCGGGAGATGAAGGCGCTTATCAAGCCCGCCATCTCGCGCAGTGCGGTGTTCGGCAGGTGCATCGAATGCAATGTGGCATTGATCGAGGCCGGCAAAGCGGACGTCGAGCCCCGTATCCCCGAGTTCGTCTATCACCATTACACGCGCTTTAAGCTATGCCCCTCCTGCAAGAGGGTCTACTGGGAGGGATCGCACACGCATGGCATGGCCGCGCTTCTCGAGGAGGTGCTTTCCTGATGCCGTTCCCTTTCAAGGAAGTGATCGAGGGCCTCAAAGAGTTTTATACGTCCGACGTCCCCGTTGTCACGAGGATCGCCAACGAGCGGCATGACCCGTTTCTCGTGCTCATCGGCTGCCTGCTCAGCCTGAGAACAAAAGACGAGACAACGGAAAACGCCATGGAGCGCCTGATGAAAAGGGCCCGCACGCCGCGTGAGCTGCTGTCGATCCCGACCGAGGAGGTCGAGCGGATCATCTATCCGGTAGGCTTCTACAAGGTGAAGTCGCGCCTAATCAAAGAGATCTCGCGAACCGTCATCGAAAAATACCACAACGTCGTGCCCGATACCCTGGACGAGCTGCTCACCATCAAGGGCGTGGGACGGAAAACGGCCAATATCGTCATAACGGAAGGTTTCGGCGCACCCGGCATCGCCGTCGATACCCACGTCCACCGCATCTCCAACAGGCTCGGCGCCGTCAGGACAAAGACGCCCGAGGAGACGGAGATGCGCTTGCGGCAAATCCTCCCGCAGGAGTACTGGAGGGTTTATAACCCACTCCTGGTCACCCATGGGAGAAGGACGTGCACGCCCCTGTCGCCGTGGTGCGGGAGATGCCGGGTTCATGACCTCTGCGCGCGGGTCGGCGTCACAAGGTCGCGGTGAGCGTGAGGCGGGCGGCCAACGGCCTGGAGGACTCGCGCGCTGCCGCGCCCTGCTTGCCCTGTGACGCTCCGACGTACGGTACAGTACGCCTACGGTCTACGGGGCTCACAATGCATCGACATCTCATCGATTCCTCCACGACCCGCCGATTGGCCGTCCGGGTGCCCCGGTCCACCCGATCCGGGTCCTATCAGCCTTAAAGTCGCTGATACTCCCGGAAGCAAAAAAACATAAGTCCCTCTGTCTTTCATCCATAATCCATAATCGTTTTTACTGGCCCCTCACCGCCCTTCCCTCTTTATTACACCGGTTTACAAGGCTCGTTCGTTGGCAACTGTTAAAGATCAGCTTGGGCCATTGACCCAGGCACTGAACGATTAAAGTTTCGGCGGGACCCTCACATTCGTGGCCTTCTCGAATGCATAAGCCATGCACAGCAGGCTGACTTCTTCCCATGGACGCGCCACAATCTGCAGGCCGATAGGCAGACCTGCTTTGCTGTAGCCGGCGGGCACAGAGATTGCCGGATACCCGACAACGCTGACCGGGTCACAATCCCTTATAAAGGTGAGGAACGTGTCGACCTTCTGCCCGTTGAGCTCAGTCTCCATGTCATCTCCTATTGAGGCCGCGGGAAAAGGTGTTGTCGGGAGCAGCAAGGCGTCGAGGCCGGACATTGCCTCTTCGAATCCGGCAATCATTTTGATGCGGTCCTCCCGTAACGCTTTGACGTAAAGGTATCCGGGGATCGGCTTTGCATCGGGTGTCCCTTTCTGGCCGCCGAGTGCACCTTTCACGTCAGGCCCGAACTTCGTCAGGTACTTGTCGATGGTGGCCTGGGGATCGAAGGACTTTAAGTGGTCTTCGACAAGATAGACCGATTCGGACAGCACGATGTTGAAGCCGCACGGTGTAGCCAGGTCCATATGCTTGACTTCGACTTCCTTCACAGTGCCGCCCAACCGCACTATCTGCTTGATTGCCCCTTCGATGACGGCTTGGGTATCCGGATGTATCCCTTCGTAGAAATATTTCCTGGGTACGCCGAATCTTTTTCCTTTTATCCCCTCGGCGAGCAGGGAAGAGTATTTAGGTACAGGATTATCGGAGCTCCCCGCATCTCTCGGGTCCGTTCCTCCGATGACTTCCAGAATCACGGCTGAGTCTCTTACCGTTCTGGTTATTGGGCCGATCACATCTCTCGTAAAGGACAGGCCCATCATACCCCCTCTTCCAACCCTGCCAAGCGTTGGCTTAAGACCCACTACCCCGCAGAGGGCCGCTGGAATTCTCACAGACCCCCCGGTGTCGGTACCTAGCGCACCGGCACAGAAAGCCGCGGCTGCCGCTGCAGCCGACCCCCCGCTGGAGCCGCCGGGTATTCTGCTCTTATCGTAGGGGTTTCTCGTTGGCCCGTAATGAGGGTTATTGGTGGTAATGCCGAAGGCAAGCTCATGCATATTTGTCTTTCCGATCACAATCGCGCCTGCCGCCTTCAATTTTCCCACCACCGACGCGTCTGCAGGCGGTATCCAATGGGCGAGGATACTTGACCCGCCCGTGGTGCGCACGTTTTTGGTATCAAGATTGTCTTTGACGGCTACCGGCAATCCGTGCAGGATGCCCTTGAAGTCTCCCTGTTCAGCCAATCTATCGAGTTCTTCCGCGTCTCTGAGGGCACTTTCTGCTGCCACCGTGATATACGAGTTGATGCCGTTCCTCCCGTCGAACCGCTCAATCCGTTGAAGGTACAGCTCCACAAGCTGTTTCGAGGTGATCTCCTTGTTTCGGATCATCGCGGACAATCTGTAGAGGGGAAGATCAGCCAGGTTGCCGTCGCCGGACTGAGCCGTTTCTCCCCACGCATGGCCGCCCACTACGGAAGCTGCGGCCGCGAGCCCGGCCGCGGCCCCTAAGGTGTTCTTCAGAACCGTTCTCCGGTCCGTTCCCTTCTCATCCTGTTTCATTATCCCTCCGCCTTTTTGTATTTTACAAGAGCGGTTTAATATCTACAACTGGTGAGAAGGTCGGGACATTTGGCAAGTGTTAAAGATCAGTCACACCGATCTCACCTCTGCACCACAGACAACATCTTTTCAAAATAATCGAGCGATTCGGGGTTGACCAGGGCATCTCTGTTCGTGACCGGTCTGCCGTTTACGATATTCGCGACGGCGCTCTCCACCTTCTTTGAACTGAAGGTATAGGGTATATCGGGCACCTCTAAGATCAGGGCCGGCACATGGCGCGGTGACGCCTTGTCCCTGAGCGCGTTCTTTATCCTTATCTTCAGCTCATCGCTCAGGGTTCTCCCGGGAGCAAGCTTCACAAAGAGCAGCACCCGCTGGTCGCCTTCCCGGTACTGTCCTATAGCCACGCTGTCAGCCACCTCATCAAATGCTTCCACGATATTGTAAATCTCGGCGGTGCCGATGCGGACCCCCGACGGTTTCAGTATGGCATCCGATCTGCCGAAAAAGGACACCCCTCTCGTATCGCTATAGAACTCCACATAGTCGCCGTGCCGCCACACGTCCTGGTACACCCCGAAGTAGGCATCTTTGTACTTTGTGTGGTTGGGATCGTTCCAGAAATAGAGCGGCATGGAAGGGGCAGGGACCTCGCAGACAAGCTCTCCTTGCTTATCGTAAACGGGATTGCCGTTATCGTCATAAGCCTTCACCTTCATGGCGAGTCCCGGGGCTTGCAGTTGTCCGGCATAGACCGGAAGCGTCGGCGACCCGATAGCAAAACAGCCGTTAATATCCGTGCCTCCGGCAAGGGAATTGAAATGAACATCCGCCTTGATGGACTGGTAGACGTATTCAAACCCTTCCGCGGATAGGGCAGAACCGGTCTGACCTATTGTTTTCAGCGAGTCCAGCCGGAAGAGGTCTTTCGGCTTGAAGCCCTGGCCTTTCAACAGGTTGATGTACGTAGCGCTTGTTCCGAAAAAGCTTATTCCTTCCTCGTCTATCAGTTTCCACATGGTTCCCAGATCCGGATAGCCTGGGTTGCCGTCGAAGAGGACGATCTTGGCGCCGACGCCGAGGCCGGCTACCAGCCAGTTCCACATCATCCAGCTCGGTGCGGTCATGTACGTGATCGTATCCTCCCTCTTCAGGTCGGAATGGAGGACAAGCTCCTTGAGCTGGTTGACCAGTATCCCGCCGACACTCTGGACCATGCACTTGGGCTTGCCTGTCGTGCCCGAAGAGAACATGATGTAGACGGGATGGTCGGCAGGCACCTGCTCGAAGATGATCTTTTCCTCTTCGCAGAGGAAATCCCGGTAGCGCACGGCATTGCGTATGCCTCTCATGTCGGGGTCTTCGCTTACGTAAGGGACGATCACGACTTTTTCTATCGAGGGAACCGCGTCCACGACCGCTTTAGCAGCAGCGAGCATGGGGAACGGCTTGTTCTTATAAAGATACCCGTCAACCGCAAAGAGAACCTTGGGGGCGATCTGACTGAAGCGGTCAATCACCGCCTGTATCCCCAGCTCAGAGCCGCAGGACGCCCAGGCGGCGCCGATACTTGTGGCAGCCAGCATGGCAATCGCCGTCTCGGTCATATTCGGCATGTACGCCGCAACGCGGTCTTTCCTGGTCACCCCCTCCGCCCGCAGGGAGCCGGCCAGGCGGGCAACCGTGTTGTAGAGCTCTTCATAGGTGATGCTCACCGGCGGTTTGGCTTCACACTTGAAAACAAAGGCTGTCCTTTCATCCCTGTACCTGAGCAGGTTCTCGGCAAAATTCAGCTCCGCGCCCACAAACCACCGCGCGCCGGGAAACTTGTTCAAATCATCCACCACTTTTTCGTACTTCTTCGAGGCTTTGATATCCAGGAAATCCCAGAGGATTGCCCAGAAATCTGCAATATTAGCTACCGACCAATCATAGAGATCGAAATAACCGGTAAATTGCCTGTTGTACCGTCTGTTGACAAATTCCGTAAATCTTGTCATGTTTGAATTCTTGATTCTCTCTGCGGACGGACTCCAAAGTGGGCTCTTCATTACACTCCTCCCCATAAACGTGGTCATGAAGCGCCTATTTCTCTCTTGCGCCTCACATGATCAGCCATTTACGAACTGTTCGCCTCGTTCTGCACGCCTGCTTCATCGCCCCGGTGCTGACCTCCCTCGTTTTTTGGCGCTGTTCCCCTGGTCTCAGGTGAACATCATTATTCATTAGACGGGTATTTCTCCTTACAAATTTTCACCCCCCAAGGTAAGCCTGGTTTAAAACCTCATTACCCTTCAGCTCTTGAACCGTACCTGTTAAGATGACTCTCCCCACTCTCATTACGTAACCGCTTGCTGCAACCCTTAAGGCTAAAGACACATTTTGTTCCACTAAGAGAACAGTGACCCCACTTTCATGAATATTTTTTATTATCGAACCCACCTCATCGACAACAAGGGGAGAGAGTCCCAATGAGGGTTCGTCAAGCATAAGCATCCTTGGTTTCGCCATAAGGCCCCGGGCAATGGCCAGCATCTGTTGTTCACCTCCGCTCATACTCCCGGCTTTCTGGCTAAATCTCTCTTTTAATCTTGGAAAATAGGAAGAGACTTTCTCAATATCCGCGTTTATGCCTTTTTTGTCTTTTCGCAGGCAGGCCCCAAGTCTAAGATTTTCCATGACAGTGAGATAAGGGAAAAGTCTTCGACCTTCAGGAACTAAAACCAGACCAAGTTTCACAATATCATAAGCTGCTATCCTGTCTATCCTCTTGTTGTCAAACCATATCTCGCCCGAGGTCAATTGCACCAACCCTGACAAAGCACTCAAAAGAGTGCTTTTACCTGCCCCATTAGCACCGATAATGGTCGCTATGGTGCCCGCGGCAATATCCAGCGAGACATTATCCAATGCTATGGCTCTTTTGTAGTGCACCGTGATGTTCTGCACCCTAAGCAACATGTTCACTCCCGAAGTAGGCTTTGATTACTTCCTTATTCTGCCTCACTTCTTCAACTGAGCCTTCAGCAATTTTCTTTCCAAAGTTCATAACTCTGACACTCTCACATATATCCAGGACCTGCATGTTGTGCTCGACCAGGAGGATAGTTATCCCCTGCTGCCGTATTTTCTTGATAGTTGCCATGGTAAAATCTATTTCATCCGGGTTCATTCCCCCTGCCGGTTCATCGAGTAATAGTAATTTGGGCTTAATGGCTAAGGCTCGAGCCATGCAAAGCATCTTTTGATACCCTTGAGGTAGATTCTTCGCAAACTCATCCCTTACCTTCTCTAGTCCTACGAGGTGCAGGATTTCTATGGACTGGTCCAGGATATATCTTTCATTCCGGCGATAGGTTCCAGTATTGAAATAAGCAGCCCACAAGCTTAACCTCGGATGCAGATAAAATGATGCTACCACGTTTTGCAAGACAGTAAATTCGGAAAGAAGAGGGGTCAACTGAAAAGTACGACCTAGACCTATTTTGGCAATGGAATGTGGTTTCTTACCCGTGATATCATTACCGTCAAACATTATCCTTCCCTTGTTGGGACGCACATACCCGGATATGAGATTGAACAGAGTAGTTTTGCCGGCGCCATTGGGACCAATTAAGCCCGCTATCTCCCCTTCGTTGACGTGCAGGTCAAAATCCCACACAGCACCGACGCCGCCAAAAAACTTGGTCAGTCCACTGACTTCAAGAAGCATGCCTCACAGTTTTCCTTTCACGAACGTTTGCGACCCAGAATTTAACCTGGCCAAGCAGACTAGCGATGCCCTGCGGCATGAGGAAGATCACTATCAGCATTATGCCGCTATAAATGTATGGAACAAATTCCTTTATTCCACGGAAAAGCTCAGGAATGATTATTAGGGTCGCAGTTCCGATAAGAGGCCCAAAAAAGCTTCCCATACCACCTACGAACATGTATATTACCAGGTTGATACTGGCGAGTAGGTTAAAGCCATTTGGTGACAGCACTAAATTATAATGAGCGTAGACGGCGCCGGCGATACCGACAAAGAAACATCCTACAGCCAAGGCAAGAACCCTGTAGTTGGACTCATCTATGCCTACACTGGATGCCACCCAATGTGATTGAGCAACAGTCTTTACAGTCATGCCTATACGGCAGACTTCAAACCTGCGCAAAGCCAGAAGACTAAGCAAGAGCAAGACAAAGCAAAAATAGTAGTAAGGCAACTTAGAGCTAGCAAATAAAGGTGGAATAGCTATGAGGCCGACAGCACCGCCAGTGTAGTCACTGAGTGTTGCATTGACAGCCAATATCGCTACCCCGAAGAAAAGGCTCACCATGGAAAAGTAGATTGATCTCAGTCTTGAGAACGGATAACCTATTAAAACCGCAACAGCCGCTGTGGCTAATCCTCCCAGCGGTATGGTAAGCCAGGGTGTCCAGCCTAACTCTTTTGCTAATACGGCTGACACGTAAGCCCCGATACTCATGAAACCGGCATGTCCCAGAGATAGTTGACCTGAAATAGCTATCGTACGCAGGCTACTTGTGGCAATTATGTAGATGAAAGTGAGGATAAGGATATGGAGGTAGTAAGGTGACCGAGTAACTAAGGGTAGCACGAATAAAATGATTATGAGGCCAACGTAGATAACAGCTTTCGTCGGTATTTTCCCCTTCCACATTGAAAATTTCCTGTTGGCCTTATTCATATTGACCTCATGGCTCACGCCGACCGAACAATCCTTGAGGTCTGAGCAACAAGAGAACAACGATTACACCGAAACCAACCACATCAGTAACAGCGCCGGTGACGAACAGGGGCAAAGTAGCATCTATGGAACCGATGATCAAACCCGCAACCAGGATGCCGAATGTGCTTCCTATCCCACCCAGGATAACCAGTTGAATTGCTTTTACCAATATGAAATCTCCCATGAAGGGGCTTAGTCCGAATACAGCGCCCATTAGGCACCCTGCCACCGCTGCCAAGCCACAACCCATAAAAAAGGCGAGGGCACAAATGCTGTGAATATTAATCCCCTGCAAAACAGCTCCTACGGGATCCTGCGATATAGCCAGCATCTCCAGACCTATCTTAGCCTTTTTTATAAATAGAGTGAACAGTAACAGAAGGATACCACCGATGATGAGAGTTACTATTCTCTCTGCGCTTATAGAAATGGCTCCGGACCTGATAATACCTGATGCAAACTGGGGTATTGACCTAATATAAACTCCCACTGTCACATTGACCGTCGTCTCCAGAATTATAATAAGGGCTACCGACATAATTATGCTATTGACCATGTCCCCAAAGAAAGCGCGGAAGCAAAATTTCTCCAGGAGCAGTCCAAGTAGGCCGACTATCAGCACTGAGACCAGCAAAGATAACCACAGATTTAGACCAAATCCCACAGCAAATTGATAGCAGATGTAACCACCTACCATGTATATGGCGCCGTGAGCAAAATTAAGGATACCCGCAATGCTCAGCAAAAGGGCAAAGCCCAAAGCCACCAATATGTACATTGATGAGAGCACCAATGCGTTCACTGCACCAGTCACCACTATTTGCACTGTGCTTCTCCTGATGTATCGGCTACGTATGAAACGGATTCACCAAGGTAGCAGCGTATCGACTGCTACCTTGGCCATCGCAACACGATAACTGACTTACGGGCTGACGAATGTCACCCATTTAACGTGCTTCGATATACCCTTCTGTAGGTCCTGGATGGGAAGTGGGTTGCATACAGTATGTTTAATCCCATAAGTTTCCAATCCACCCATCCGGGCGGTTCCGTAGAGGGTTGGCAGGGTTTCGATTTTCTCCAACGCGGCCTTCACGGCAGTGGGATCAAGGCTTTGGGCAGCTTCCATGCCTTGTCTGCAAACATCGACAACCTGGAATCCCCAGAAATGGTAGTAGGAGATATTTCCATATTTTGCTTGAAGCCTTGGCGCCAGTTGCTTGATCATTGGCGTCATAGCCGGGTCATTCGGAGTTATGCTTGTCGTAAAGTAATCGTTTGATGCTGCTAAGCCGGCAGATTGTGCGACTTCAGGAGCAGCGTTATGCGGAGCGAACATGGGGCCAGTAAAGCCTTGCTCCCTGGCTGCCTTAAGCATGCTGCCGAGGGCCTGTGGCCAACCGTTGACCATGGCTATTGCATCCGGCTGTGAAGCTAAAACTCTGGCCACTATCGCAGTAAAATCAATTGTGGTGTCGGGCCACTTAACGGGATCGCCCACGACAGTAAGTCCAACCTCCCCGGCACGTCGCTTGAGTACTGGGCCAAGATAAGGGATTGATCCATCGTCTGGGAAGATAAAAGCAAGTTTCTTTGCTTTTGGATAGGCTTCCCTGAGATATTTCATACAGATGGCAGTTCCTTCTATAGTGGCAGCCTGCCCCACGAATGTATATGGAGTCTTCGGGCTATATTGTGAAGGCACGCCGGAGTTGTATGCGGTAACGAAAAGTACCTTAGCTGGTTCAGTCACGGTCTGTGCTCCCTCCATCACGTTAGGCACAACCGTTCCGACAACGAACTTTACCTTGTCGCTATAGACGAGCTTAGTAGCCGCAGCTACCGCGCCGTCAGCAGTGCCTTTCGTATCCTCGATGTGGAGCCTAATATTGTATTGCACCCCTTTAATTTTGATTCCACCTTTCTGATTTAAGTACTCCTGCGCCACTACCGCTCCCTGAGAAATAGGCACTTCCGCTGCTGAGCCCCAGCCAGTCAGTGCAGCAAGCATACCAATATCCACAGTTTTTGGTGCAGGTTCGGCAGGGGCTGCCAGGACGCGACCTGCGAGGAAAGGCAAAGCTACGAGAGATAAAACTGCACAGACACCCAATAATACCGTTACTAGATTCTTTTTCATACTAAAATTACCTCCTTTTTACGATTAACCTCTACCGGATGCTAAGCTTCGACTATCGATTGCCTCCGGCACCCTAACCACTTACCTGCTCGCCAGCCCGAGAATTTCCCTTGCCTCCGCCGGTGACGCCACCTCCCTCCCCAACTCGTGCGCCAGCCTGACAGCTTTTTCCACGAGTTCAGCATTCGTCTTTGCCTGCACACCGGGGTTAAGGTAAATGTTGTCCTCAAAGCCTACCCTCACATTACCACCCAAAAGCAGTCCCATGGTTATCATAGGGAATTCTGACAGCCCGACGGCGCATACCGACCAGGGATACCCCTGTGGTACCTGACGAACCATGTGGAGCAGATTGTCCGGGGTAGCCGGGATGCACCCCATCACACCCATCACGCACTGAAAATAAAGCGGGCTGTTCAGGTATCCGAGATCCTTGAGCGTGACGGCGTTGTTAATCATTCCCACGTCGTAACACTCGAGCTCCGGTTTCACCCCGCATTCCCGCAGGACACCGGCGATGTAGGCCATGTCGTTGAAGGTGTGGACCATGACAAACTTGAGCAGCCAATCCTTTTTCGATGCACTGTAGATGTCGATGACCGGGGAGCCCGAGTTAAACGATGCCAGGTCAGGCTTTGTCTCCGGGAACTTGCACAGCTCCGGTATGACCGATATCCTGCCCTTCACGCTCTCCTTCGGGTCCTCCTGGAACAGATAGTCACCGTCGTAGCGCTTTCCTGAGCCCCCGGTCGTCACATTGATAATGATTCCCGGACACTGTTGTCTTATCGGGGCTATTGCATTCGCCAGAAACCGCGCATCGTGGTCCGGCATGCCTGTCTCGCGGTTTCTCCCGTGTATATGGATTATCGAGGCCCCGGCATTGAAGGCTTGCACTGCAGAGGTCACCTGCTCCTCAGGGGTCTTCGGCAAATAGGGGTTACCCGCCGGGGACGCGCCCCCGGTTATTGCACATGTGACAATGACCTTTTCCATAGATCTCACCTCCTGGGTTCAACCGTTCAGTCGAGATCTGGTAAGAAGTCAAACACGAATGGATAGCCAGGCGGCACTGCCTCCACCTCCAGCATGGCGGCGCAGTGAGGGCAGTAGAACTCCCGGAGCTCCATCCAGGAAGGATCGCATTTTCTGGGACCGCGGAATATCTCCTCCATGCTCTCTTCGGTGTCTCGAACAAACACCACCGCGTTATTTTTCCAGGTCTGCCGGTAATCACCAAATTCATAGCCGCAGCTACATTTCACCACCTTCTCGGCACCTTTCTGAACCACGTAGAGGTGCTCTCCCATAGGCACCAGAATCTTTTCCGGAAAACTCACCTTCTCTTGCTCGATCTTCAGGATTGCCTCAAAACGGTCTTCCTCTTTAGCGCCTCGCTGCATCTCCAAAAGGACCGGAAGGTCAAGGTTTCCGTCGATAAGATCACGAAGGACATCCTTAGACCAATTTGTTTTTCTTATCGCCATTGTCTTTTCCTCCTTGTCTCGTCTAAAAGCCCGTAAATGTGTCCGGCAGGTTCCAGAACTCCCTGAATTCGTTAAGGAATCTAACAGACTTATTGAAGCTGTCGTTGTACATTTCCTTCACGATGGGTGCGAGCTTGCCTTCCACGAGATTCTTTCTGGCGCGAGTCCTAAATTTCGCGCAAGGAATAGCCCTTTCTAGCCGCCTTTTCCTTATTTGTGCTCTGAGTTTGGCCGTTTTGTCCGCATCCAAAACAAAGTGTCCGTTATTAGCTGCCCGAACGAGAGCAACGCCGTATACATTTTCAGCCGATGTTGTCGTGGTGAGGCCCTCATTCACCTCCTGCACCACCATTTCCGGGGAACGCTCTATCGGGTCTCCCCATCCGCCGCCGCCGCCCGATGCCTGGTAGATCAGGTCGTACCGTTTGAACGGGACGCTGGCGCTCTGGCCTGCGGTTATCTTCAATGTCCCCTTCAAAAGGCGGGCAAAGTCGGGATTTGCCGGGTCGCCCTCCTCGTGGGGAAGCGGCAGTTTGAGCGCCGCAGCTTCGGCAAAGTTGGTGTCCACCATGGTATACCGGTATCTTGCCGGAGCAGGGTAGCCGCCCATGGTCCCTCCCGAGAGAAACACCTTATCGCCGGACATAAAGGAGCCTGACTCGATGAATTTGATCGGTGGTTCAATCACGTACAGCGAAGCTATCGAAGCCCCGCCCCGTTTTCTTCCAAATCCCCCGCCATCCGTCTGCACACCTCGCCCGAGCCATTTTAACGGCCAGAGCGGCTCAAACTGCTCGCAATCTGAAAGATTAGCTTCGGGATTCCACACGGAATTTGCAGCATCGAGCCCATCCTTATTGCTCGATGCTGCTGCGCCGGAGGAGTTCATCTCGAAGTTGGCAATCGAAAACAGTTTGTCATTCTCGTCGACACCACCGGCAAACACAGAACTGGTGATCGCCTTACTGGCAAGCCCCTCCTCCCGGAAGCCCTTCGCGTAGTAAGCCCTCGACAGGGCCCGCTGAAAACACCCCCCCGCCGACACCTTTGCGGAAGCCCAGCAGGAGCACGCATACTGAATGCCCGGGTTGACTGCCGTATTCTCTGGGATGTTAATCTTGAATCCCTGGACAAGGCCCGCGTTGAACATACCGTCATAGAGCACTTCCTGGAGAAGCTGATAGATGTGCAGCCCGGCAGCACAAATGAGCGACGCATTATTCGAGTGATAGCCTGGGGAACTCACCCCTTCGTAACTGAGAGTCAATTCTCCGTTCTTGGTGACCGTCATCTCAAGAGGGAAGTGTATATACTGGTCCTTCGGGAACCGTACCGGCTGCAGGGAGTTGAGAACGTCGTAAAAGTTCACGGTACGATAGGTGCCGGGAAACAAAACCGTCTTGATCTTGCTGATCGCAAATCTCCTGCCTTGTTCGATCATCTCATATATAGCCTTTTCATAGTAATCAAGCCCGTATTCTTCGATCAGGTCGATGATGGCCTTCTTCATCTTTACGCAACCCCCCAATTTGGCCAAATCGTCGATAATCCACCACTTACCATCGCGTGTGTTCCGGCTCACCATGATGTGATAGTCCTTGAAGAATCTGTCATTCTCTCCGACCTTCTGGGCCGTAACCATCAAGCCATCGTCATACCGGCTTAACGCAGATGGAGAGGTCCCGCCTGGCTCGGTCCCGCCCACTTCCATTACGTGGGTAAGGCCGCCGACCCAGGCCGCAAGTCTGCCCTTATAGAAAACGGGCATGAGGGTTGCGACGTCGGCGGAATGGGCCCCGCCGATCTGTGGATCATTATTACAAAAGATGTAACCGTCTTTGATGCCCGGATCATCCTCATAATCCATATTCAACATCCATTTGATGCTGGCCGAGAAGCTGGCGAAGTGAAGGAGGATCCCTCTCGAAAACGCCGCAACATCGCCTTCGGGAGTGAATATACAGAACACGCACTCACCAAATTCCCGCACCGTTGGAGATGCGCTGATCAAGCGTGCCGTCTCTCTTCCTTCCTGCACAATACCGAGGAGCCGTGTGTAGAGAACCTCCCATCTGATGGTATCCTTTTCCTTCAGCTCAAGGGAGGGGTACTTACCCTCGGATAAATCTTTTTCCCTCTTCAACAAACGATCTTTCAGTTTTTCCATCGCCTACGCCCTCCTTAAGAAAAGCATTCCGTACTGATCCACATCGATATGACACTCCGGCGGCACCACGCAGGTGGTATCGATGTGCTCGATAACAGCGGGCCCTTGTATGCGCTGGCCTGGCGATAACTGCGACATCTCATATATGCCTGTTTCTATGGGTTTCCTGTCGAATATTGCCATCCGTGTGCCCTTGAACCCGCTGCTGTCGGATTTCAACCCGGCTTTCTTCGCAATCACCGGTTTCGGCTTGGCAACTTTCGCAATAAGACCTACGTGGAGTGTAAGGTACCCTGCCTGCGGATACTTCCCAACGGAGCTGAAGATGCTTGAGTACTCGGATTCGAAGGCTTCCACGAAGCCGTCCACTGCCTTGGCGTCAGCGAGCCTTGGGTGAGGTGATCTGAAGACAATCTCATCAAGCTGGCCGCCGTATCTCGTGAAGGCCAAATGTTCAAATTCAACTTCCTTGAGATTAAAACCTGCCTTCTCCATCTCATCCCTGGCAACCGTTTCGATGTCAGCCCATAACGCGCTGAGCGTCTGCCCCGCTTTCCGTTTTGTTTCCTCATCCGCCATATAAGGGATGAAAACCCGCGTTGCCCGCAGGTACTGGCGGCTGTAGTCTGCCGTTGCGCCTCCGAAGGCACAGAACACAGACGCAAAGGGTGTGATAACAACCTCCTTGTACTTGGTGTTCTTCGTATACCCGGCTACGTGTGTGGGGCCGGCGCCGCCAAATCCGAAGAGCACGTAATCCTCTACTGCATATCCCCGGCAGCTGATCAGGTTCCTGCAGTAGTTCTCCATTTCTGCGTCAATAATCTCCTTGATCCCCGTCGCGGCGTCCATCACGTTTAGCCCCAGAGGGTCGGCTATCTTTTCCTTGATAGCCTTTTCTGCAAGGGATTTGTTCAGTTTCATCCTGCCGCCGAGGAAATAGTCCGGATCAATATAACCCAGCATCAGATCCGCGTCGGTGACCGTGGGATTTTCACCGCCCTGCCCATAGGAGGCCGGACCCGGAATGGAGCCTGCGCTCTGAGGGCCTACCTTCAGCCTGTTGGTGAAGGGGTCAAGATAAGCAATTGTTCCGCCGCCGGCGCCGATAGACGTAACTTCTGCACAGGGAGCGGCGAGAATGAAGCGGGCGACTATGGGCTCGGTCTTTATGTTGACCCGCCCCCCGGTGATAAGGCCCACGTCGAAACTCGTTCCGCCCACATCGCTGGTGATGATATTCTTATAGCCGTACACATCGCCCAAGTATTTGCCGCCCAGAATACCCCCTGCCGGTCCCGACATCGCAGTGTCAACCATGTTCGTATGTGCTGCAGGCATTAGTCCGCCGTGGGATAACGTTACCTGAAGCCTGGTTTTAGCCCCGAGCTTCACCAGCCTCTCCTCCGACTTGATAAGCGATTTCCTGGCTATCCCCCCTGCGTATGCTTCAACAGCGAGCGTGTTGAACCGGCTCAGTTCTTTCATCGTAGGGGTTACCTCGTAGCTCGTGAATACCCGGATATCGCTCCCCCTCGACTTTATGATCTCTTCAGCTATCTCCTTTGCTTTCAGCTCATGGCTTGGGTTCATGTAAGAATAAAGGAAAAGGATGATGATTGACTCCACCTTCTTATCGATCAACTTGTTTACGGCATCCGGGATTTCGTCCGTGTAGAGCGGGATGAAGGCTTTTCCGGAACTATCAATTCTCTCGGTAATGCCTAGTATGTTTTCATAGGCAACCAGGTCTTTGAGACGACGGTGTGTCGTTGAATGCAGGATATCCTGCCAACTGTACTCGCTATAGTTTTGAGAGGCCCTTCCTATCCAGGGAAGTCTCTCGAAACCCTTCGTGATAAGGGCCCCCACCTTGGCGCCCGATCGCTGAACAATCGTGTTGATGATGGCGGTAGTACCAAATGCGATGACTTCCGCCCTGGACAGTAACTCTTCGAGGGTTATCCCCAGCCCGCTCACCGCGGCTTTGATCGAGTCTACATGTCCTTCATCGAGTGATGCAGAGGTTGTGGACGCTTTCCCGCTCGTCATATTGCCTTGCTCGTCTATGAGCAAGGTGTCAGTGAAGGTCCCGCCTGCATCGGTGTAACAATAGAATCGTTTCTTTTCTTCACTGCCCATTAAATACCTCCTCATACTTTAATTGGTTTAGATAAAGACGGGTATTAATAGCTTTCCACCTCCTTATCCCTTTCTCATTCTCGTCCGAAAATCTGTAAAAACCCGCAGATTCATGTAATCGATAAGCCGCCCTTTTTTCGGCCCATCGTTCTCTTCTTTTTCCCCGATATTAAAAACTTTCCGCTTCTTCGCCGCAGCAAAAGCACGTCGGGTCCCGTCCACGCCCTTCCACCACAGTTGCACCCCGGGGTAATAGCTAATGTGCGTCTTATCACCGGAGAGATGGACTTCTACGTCCCTTCAAGCTTCAAACCGCGAACCCGTCAGAAACATGTCATCATTTTAGTTGTCCGGATCACAAAACTACTGTCTTCAAATATTAATGTCGTTCAATGATGGGTTATTATGAATAATCCTAATTTTTTTGTCAAGCTTTTTTTAGCTTTCGACGATCAACGCTAGGGGAATGCCTCACGAGAGGATAGAGCCCCGGTTGTTCAGAGAAACGGTTCGGCGTCTGTAGGCGACGCTCAATGTGCCCTCATTGCTGACGGCCCGCACACCCCTAAAACAAATGGCAAAACAGTCCTCACCCTTTCAAGGTCTTCCCCCGGCGCGGACAGATACCTTTACTTGGCATGAGCATCGGTTGATCGGGTTATGAACTCTGGCCGTTTTTCCTGGTGCGATAAAACCTCCCTTCAAAGGCAACGAAGGTGTCGCTCATGCCGAGCCGGTCGAGTATGGCCGACGCGGCCACTGCGTCGAAGACATAGGAGTCTGTCGGAATATTTTGCCTCCAAAGTCCCCCAATTCCTTTGTAAAATAACGGAAAAACAGGGAGATTCCCGTGAGCGGACACTACAAGACCTACGATCCGGACCAGCTTTTCCTGCTGCCTCCCTCGCTTCGTGAGTGGCTGCCCGAAGGACACATAGCGTACTTCATCTCGGATGTGGTGGATGAGCTCAACCTTACCGAGATCGAGATAGAAAAGGCGTACAGTAGTCGGCTTCCGGGCCAGCCGCCCTATCACCCGGCCATGATGGTGAAGCTCCTCTTCTACGCGTATTGCCTGGGGATACCCTCTTCCAGAAAGATAGAACAAGAAACATATGAAAACGTGGCTTTCAGGATTCTCGCTGCCGGGCATCATCCCGACCACGACACCGTCGCCGACTTCAAAAAGAATCATCTGGGAGCATTGAAAGATCTCTTCCTTCAGATCCTTCTCCTCTGCAAAGGGGCCAAACTTGTCAAACTCGGCCATGTAGCTCTCGACGAGACGAAGATGAAAGCGAATGCATCAAAGCACAAAGCTATGAGCTACGCAAGGATAACCGAGAAGGAGAAAGAGCTCGCAGAGGAAGTGGAGAAGATGCTCCGCAAGGCGGAATCGGTTGATGCCGAAGAAGATGCGCGGTACGGCAAAGGCGTAAGGGGCGATGAGCTCCCCGAAGAGTTCAAGATCAGACAGAAGAGACTTACGAAAATCCGGGAAGCCACGAAGGCGCTTGAAGAACGGGTGAAGAAGGAGACTGAGAAGCATCCGAAGCCGAAGGACCAGATCAACTTCACCGATGCTGAAAGCAGGATCATGAAGGACTCGACCACCAAAGGCTTCATCCAGGGCTACAATGCCCAGGCTGCGGTGGAGGCAGCGCCACAGATCATCGTTGCAGCCGAGGTGACGACTCAGTCAAACGACAAGAGGCAGCTGGAACCAATGCTGCGTCAGATGCAGAAAAACTGCAAGGCTGCCCCAAAAGAGCTGAGCGCCGACGCAGGCTACTTCAGCTAAGACAATCTCGCCCATGCGCCGGGTAAAGGCATCAACACATTGATCCCTCCCGGAAACACGCGACACAGCGATGCGAAGCCAACCGCTCCCCGTGGAAGAATCCCCAAACACCTCTCGCTCAAGGAAAGGATGGAACGACTCCTTCGGACCGTCAAAGGAAAGAAGGGATGCCGAAAGAGAAAGGAGACGGTTGAGCCCGTCCTCGGCCAGATCAAGGACGCACGGGGCTTCCGACAGTTCCTTATGCGGGGCCTCGACAACGTCGGGGGTGAGTGGCAGCTCGTATGCCTTACGCATAATCTGCTCAAGCTCTACCGATGGAGGGGTGGTCAGGTAACGGCATAGAAGAAAGGCAGACAGGGAGGAAGAACAGAGAAACTGTTGCCTCTTCCGCACCTGCACTACGCCTCTTGGCAGCAGGGGCGACGTCATAGACGATGATACCGATAATCAATCCCCGATTAGGTTGACGTGGAGCCGGTGATTCTTCGACAGGCTCCTTTGCCATGGAGCGGATAACCGTCGGGGCGGTATAAAAATTGTTGACGTTGTACTTCTCACAGACGGCCCAGAACCTGTCGAAGGCGGGATAACTGGGAATGCTCTCGAACAGGATGCTTGTGTGACTGTTGCAGAGCGGTCCATAAACCACATAGCTGTGACCCGTCACCCAGCCGATGTCGGCTGTGCATCAGTAGACGTCCTCGTCGCCAACGTCGAAGGCCAACTGCTAGGTCATGGAGGCGAAAAGAAGGCAACCCGCGGTCGTATGGAGAACGCCCTTCGGCTTGCCCGTCGAACCCGATGTATGGAGAATGAACATCGGGTCTTCGGCATCCATCCCCTCCGGCTTGCAGTAAAGCGGCGCATCCGCCATCAGGGCTTCATACCAGAATGGCCTCGCACGGCCTCGGCTATTTTTTTGGCGTTGCTTTCCAGGCTTGTAATGTAGCAGCGGAATCCCACACTGATCTGGCCATTCTGATTAAGAGCATTCCTAATTTTGTCCTTCATGATGATTCCCCACGTTAAATTATTCTCCAGTTTTCTCAAAAGGCGCTAATTCTCGCACTTTTGACCCCTGACGTCAATTCCTTGCATCAGCCAGGTTGGTTGACCCGATCTCCTTGCTGGCCATCCGAACACCGCCCTTCTTGTGATGGCCGGCCGTCTTCCAGCTTCTTAACAAACGCTCGCACCTATCACGCCTGACGGTAGCCAACTACCTGCCAGGAGCCGGGCTCACTCCCGTCGCATTACATGGCCGTAAAGCCCCCGTCTATGACAAGTTCGGCGCCGGTCATGTATTTGCTCTCGTCTGATGCCAAGTAAACGATGGCATAAGCGACATCGTTCGGTTCGCCAATG
>JBEKHB010000006.1:0-95864 GCA_050012495.1 Syntrophorhabdales bacterium | reverse complement strand
CTACACGTTTCCAGAACTCGTCGGACACTTCCCATGAGCGGATCTTTGCCATACCCCACCTCCTCGTCAAAGTGTAGTATGGCTACGAATTTAAAGCAAGGTAATTACGGATAAGTCCTTAGGCCGGCGGGTCCAGTTACTTAGACCGCAAGGATTTTTTCCAGGTGCTCGTTTATTCGCTCGGCGACGTAAGCCTCCCGGTTCTCATCTCTCTTGTCCGGGTTCCCGATAACGACATCATCGAGCTGCAATGTTGGTCCGGAACTTTGACCTTCAAAAGGCACTCCCCAGCGCGACTGTTTCTTTTTTTCATAAACTTCTATTAACTCGTAATTCACAGCGCCCTCCCCAGGGTGTTATCGGCGAAACCTAGCACACGTTAACAACCTAGCTGAACAAAGTCAAGTGATTTTTTCAGATGTCCATCATTTTAACCCAGACCAACTCCGCCAGTCAAACTCTAACCGCCCTTGATAGAAAGTAAGGGCTACATGGTGAGATGTCAACGCAGAGCTGGCGGAGTCGCAACACCAACAATTCCCCGTGAGTTGTAGGGGTGAGAGTCCGGGGTGATCTTCACCCGGGCATGGTCCGGGTGTGGTGATCCTCGACGGGGCGCCGGTCCCCGATCTTATTCCAGCAATTCCGGCAGGTCAAAATACACTGGTGAGGGCGGATGTCCTTTCCAGGAGAAGCAGGGAGGGGGTTTCTCCCCTCCCTGGTCTATCACCCTACCGCGCCTCGACTGACCTGTTGGCCGAATACAAGGCGCCTAAATTTGTGCCCGGAATTGTGCCCACGGACGGTAGGGAACTGCGAAAAATAGCCGACAACTACCGACACATGGAAAACCGGAAAAGCCTTGAGGGTCAATGGATGCCGAGCATTTGCAAGAATTTGCAAGAATATCCCCTTTTTCTATAATTTTGTTCTACAATGGAATAGCAGGAGCTGTTGATCTTTTCTTCTATAAGGAGAGTGACATATGTCCTATTCGGCAGATTTTGAAAAGGCCCTTCAGTTTCGTCCCCCCAACATCCGGGAGCTTTTCCCCAATTCCAAGGCGCTTCTCGTCAGCGGCAAGGTGATAGACCGTGCTATGCTCGCCAAGGGGCACGCGATTGCCATGGCCTGCAACGGGAGGAACTATTTTGTCATCCGCGGCGCCCTCAAGGCCGCCCAAAGGGCCAGAGCCGCTCTCATCATCGAGATCGCCAAGTCGGAGGGGGGCCAGAAGGCATACTGCCCCGTCAATCTCTGGAACATAGCCCGCATCGTCGACAGTATTTGCAACGAGCTCGCCGTCACCGTGCCGGTCGCCGTCCACGCGGACCATTACGGGATCAAGAGCGACAAGGACCTTGCCGCTGCAAAGGTCGAGGTGCCGACCATGTTCGATGCGGGCATGACCTCCGTCGCCGTTGATGCTTCCCACCTGCCCGACGACCAGAACCTCCTCGCTAATATCGAGCTGAACCCATTCATTCCGAAATGGGCAGGGCTTGAAACCGAGGTGGGCGAAATCAAGGGGAAAGAGGGACTTTCTACCGTTCCCGAAGCGAAATTCCTGATCCAGGGATTGAACGCCTACAAGATCTTCCCCGACTGGATTGCCCTCAACAACGGCACCACCCATGGCATCGAGGCTTCTGACGCGGGTATCCAGGTGGAACTCACCGCCGAGATCCACCGCGCCCTCGTCCCCTATAAAGTGAGCGGCGCCCAGCACGGCACCTCGGGCAACAGCTCCGACCGGCTGCGGGAAATCGCCGCCAAGACCGCAACCACCAAGGCAAACGTCGCGACTGCCCTGCAGATGATCTCCTGGGGGCTGGAGGTAAACGACTATGGCAACGCCCAACTGGACGCCGGCGGCAATTTCATCAAGCGCCGGGGCGAAGGGGTGACCGAGGATCTCTGGGCTGAAATGGTTGCCTATGCCGAAAGCAAGGGGTGGAAGAAAGGGGATTACAAAAACCTGAACCTGCCGTTCGAAAATAAGCTCCTGGCGCAGCCGTCCACGGTGCGCGAGCGGATGGCGAAAGGGGTCGAAGAGTTCGCCTTCAAGATGATGACCGAGGTCCTGAACGCCGGAGACACGGACCGGTTAGCCATCGAGGCGCTTCTCAAGGCCGGCTCTTACGATGTCGGTCCCAAGGGGAGCGTCATCGAAGACCCGGCCCACTGGACCAGGGAGCAGATCATCGAGCGGGCGAAGGGGCTCAAGAGCGACAAGGGGGGCGCCGGGAATTTCGAGGATTGATCGGGCCGCCTGGGTCCCCTTCCTGCCCCTGGTTGGTCTCCTATTCAAGGTCTCTTCAACGTCCGGTCGTGCTCGCCGATATTCCTCAAGAGGATTCCGTCCTCAAAATATTCCCAGGTCATCCTGATGCTCATGGTGATGGTTGCTTCGAATAGATTTTCGCGACCCTTGATCTTCTTGGTTCTCAAGGATGGGTGGGACGGATTATCCGCGATAATATCGAGTTTCTTTTTGAGCGTTCTCTTCACGTCTTCGGGGAGCTCTTTGACGCTTTGAAGAAAAAGGTCGGAAAAGTAGATAGTCAAACTTTATCCAGGCCAAGTTTTTCGAAAAGCTCTTCCTTGCTTGTGGCCTTGTGTATACTGCCTTCCTTTTTTTGTCTGTCTGTCTCTTCCTCTTTTTTCTGCCATTCCCCGCTGTGAAACCAGGCCTGATCTCTGGGAATGATAATGACAGGCGTAATCACCAGCCTGCCCGCCTCTTCCTCGATCTCAAGCTTGTCCCCCGCCTTCAGGTTCAGTTTTTTCACCAGACGCTTCGGTATGGTGACCTGCGATTTTTGCTTCAAATCCACCAGCATCAGAGCACCTCTGTTTTACTGTTACACTGTATGAATCAAGTATACGCCGGTAAAAGCGCCAAATCAACCTATATAGGCCATTGTAGCCCCCCAGTGTGAAATCTTTAGGTTATGTCACACAAGCGCGAAGCGAATAGTCTGGCTATTGTCGTCACCAAGCCTGCCCCGGAATGTCTGTATCCGGGGGCGAAGGCCGGGGCCGGGGCATCTTACGCTCCGTCAATTCCGGCATCGATCATGGTTGTACTCGATGCCGGATCGGGTGGACGGCCTCATGGTCGGAATCGATGAGATGTGGATGCCCTGCGAGCATCGTTGAGCGGAGCCGTACTGAACGTACGGCGTAGCCTCACGAGCGCAGCAGGGCGCCGCAGATCGCGATTCTGAACATGAGGGCGGCCACCCGACAAGAAGAAGACAAAAAAGGAAAGAAAAAGAGACGACCTAGTCCCCCTCCAGGAGGCCGCTGAGCGCCGCTATCTGCTCCCCTGTCAGGGTCCCTCTCTGCCGCGCCATTTCCAGGGCTACCAGGGAGAGGTCCCTATAGACTTTTTCATGGAGGGGCATCTCCCCCATGGCGGCCAGGTGGGACGAGATGGTCCCCGCGTCCCCCCTCACCACCGGTCCAGTGAGCGAGAGAAGCGGCCCCCTGGTCTCGATATTCGCAAGCGTCGCCCTGATGATCGGATAGAAGGGTTTGAGATCGATGCCGATGCGCTTCATGATGCCCTCCCCCGCATAGAGGAGGCCGGCGAGCAGATTGCACACAAAGACCGCCGAAAGGTGATAGAGCACCTTGTTCGCGCTCTCTATCACGACGGCCTCTGCGCCTATACACGATGCGAGGTCCCCGAGCACGCGAAGCGCCTTGCCGTCGCCTTCGATAAAAATATAGGTATCAGGGAGGCCCCTGATGCCGGCGTCGATATCGGGAAAAGTCTGAAGGGGATGCAGAGAGCCGAGGAGGGCGCCTCTTTGCTCCAGGGGAGAGAGCTCGGACGAGGCGTGGGCCCCGCTCGTGTGAAAAAACAACTTTCCGTCGAGTCGCCCGTCAATGGCGGCGATCTGAGCAGCCACGTTCTTTATCTCCCTGTCCTGCGTCGTGACCGCCACCACGTCAGCCATCTCCACAGCCTGCCTGTTATCGAGGGTGGTGAAACAGTCAGCCCCGATGTACGTCTTTGCCGTATCGAGTGAGGACTGCCGCCTCGATGCGACGGCCGCCACGTCAAACCCTTTCTTCCTCAAGACATAGCCGAGGGCAATGCCGACTTTCCCTGCCCCGATAATGGCGATCCTCATCTCTGCAGCTCCTTGTGAAGCTCGTCCCAGACATCTTTCGGGAGCTCGAGTGTATTGCGCAGCAGATAGACAATCCTCGCCCCCACGCTCCGGACATAGGCCGATTTTACCTCCGGGTCCTGCGCCGGCCCTTTGATGCTGTAAACAAAGAACAGAAAACCGCTCTTCCTCTCACGGATAATGCTGCGCACCAGGGGGATCAGGTTTATGATCCTGTCCGTTGCCACAAGCGGCGATACCGTCATCCTGCCGTCGATCTCCTTCGTCGCCGCGTCGAGGTCCCCCATGCCGGTGATAAGCATGGAGGGGCTGTCTATAAGGAAATCATTCGTGCGAAACACGCCGTTATTCCCGTCAAAGGAGGCGCTGAGCCTTTTATACACGAGACCATTCCGCGTCAGGTCGACCCGTCCCCGAAAAAGGTCGTATACGTTGGTGAGGGCCAGGATCTTGGACAGGACGTTCCATCTCCTGATCACCCCGTCCCGGCTCGCGAGGCTCACCGTACCGCTCGCGCTCTTCGCGAGGGCATCGCCGTCTCTCCCGGCAAAGCCGAGGTCGGCCGATATCGATCCCGTGCCTTCAAAGATATTCTGCTTTCCCCCGAAAAGCGCCAGGACCTCCCGAGCGCTCACGTCCGACAAATGCCCCTTCACAGTGAACCGGGGAACGGATCCGAGATATGCATCTCCTTGAAACACGATCTCGCCCTTGGCCGGCTCGACCCTACCTTCCGTCACCGCGAGCATCCGGTGTCCGAAGGTGCCCCTCATCACCAGGTCGCGGTATGCCGTGCCGCGAAGATGCGCCGTCCGCGATTTCAGCAGAAACTCCCCTGTCGTCCTGGCCATGAGACTCTCTGCGGCAATTACCGGCACCCTGAACCGCCGCCCATATATCCCGTCAAAATCGCCGGGGTCGAAAGAGTCCATATCGACCCCAAGGGTGAATTGAGGTGCATCGAGGCCCGTGATAACGAGACGCGCGTTCCTGAGCACGCTTTCACCCACACGCAGCCCCGACAGGGCGATGGTAGACCGCTCCCCCTCGAACGCGCAGACAAGGTCGATGCCGGTGAGAGGCTTCGCAAACGTGGGAGGGTGCAGGATGTCTCCGCGAAACGTAAGGTGTCCCTGCATCACGGGGAGTTTTGTCACGGGGTACGGCAAATTCTCCACGCGCACGTCGACCTTCAGGTCTCCATGGGCCTCGCTCTCGTCAAAAAAAAAGAGCCGCGACAGCCGCTCGACTTTGGGAACGTCCAGGACCACATGCATGTGGGAGATCCTTCCCTTCCCGATCCTTGCGCTAAGTGCGGCCTCCAGAGGGCCAAGCGTATAAAGAAGGCTATCCACGCACAGGTCGCCGCCCCTTTCTCCGTGCAGCGACACGACGGCTGAACTCTCTACCCCGCGTCCCTTTTTCATCAGGCGGGGGATCTCGAAGGAAAGGTCCGTCATCGAGAGACGCCCCGTAAGCCCGAAGGTGTCGTCCTTCAACCCCACCTCGCCGTCGACGCTCACGAGCCCCTCAAGCGCATATGGGCGGTCGAGAATGAGGGCTATCTGACGCCCGTCGATTACTCCTTTCACCTGCAGGTCGGCCCGCGCCGAATCCGCGCTGCCCCTCATGTCGAGCCTCGTCCCGGCCTCGTGTATCACGAGGGGAGCGAAAGTCACGCGACCGTCCTTGAAGGCGTAGCTCCCTGACGCCCCAAGGGCGACACGCTTCCAGGCGAACCGGCCGGCCCGAATGATCCCTGCGCCTTCGACCCTGAAGCCCCGGCCCTGCCTCCCGTGCAGCGCGATGCCCCCTTCGGTAGTCCCTGCGAGAATCTCCACATTGTCCGTCCCGGCAAGCTGCGAGAGGTCCTTAAGATCCAGGGAATATCGCCCCTTCAAGGCTACGTCCCGGTCCAGCCTCAGGGGGACGAGACCTGTGACCCCGGAGACCTGCCCTTCTCCCAGCTTTCCCTCGAAACCCGTTAACGCCAGCGCGCTGCCATCCAGGCGCAAGATGCCTCTCACCCCGTGGAACGCGACCTTTCCGGCCCCCACCTCGACGTGAGCCACCTCTATCTCCGCGGTAATCGGCCTTCCCCTCTGAAAAACGAAACGGCCGATGCGCACGGTGCCGTCTTTGACAAAAGAGAGAGGGCCCCAATCTCCTTCCGACAAAACAGCGGGGTTTATATAGTCCATCAGGTCGGGAATGGCGAGGAAGCCGGTCTTCAACTCGAGGTACGTGAGCCTCTTCGGGGTACCGGAGAATTTCAGAAAGATCGGCGTGCCTTTGAAGGAGAGGCCGGTCAGGGTGACATCCGTCGTGTCGCCGACCCTCTTCAGATGGATGCGGCAGGCATTCCCCTCTGACGCGAGCCTCTGCTTCAGGAAGTCTTCCATGAGCGAAAAGTGGGGCGCCTGCACGTCGCCGTCCATCACGAAGACCCCGTCCCGGTAGCTGAAGGCGCCGCGGGAGTCGGCCAGACCCTCGTAGTTCTTGAAGACCCGGGCCATGTTCACTGCCGACAGGGAGTACGCGCCTCTGAGGTCCGACCGCTTTTCCCCGAAAGTTCCTTCGCCCCTGGTCTTGAGGTTGCCCAGTCCCTCGACCCCGCCGTCTATGCTGAATTCCAGCCGACCGCCCGTGTTGAAATTGGAGACCCTCATCTCACGGAGGATGTACGTGTGCCCCTCATAATCGACCGTGCCTTTCCGGATCTCCGCCAGCTCCACGGGCACCGGATAAAAACCTATATGGCCCCTTTCCTTCCCGATCTTGATATCGAAATCCGAAATGGTGAAATACTTGACGTAGAGCCCCTTTGAGGGCTGCACCCGGAGCTCGCACGTCCCGACAACGCCTTCCACCTTGCCCTTCATCCGCACCCCATTAAGCTTCAGCACGAGGAGCCCGCCACGGAAGGAGACGCTCGATCGCGACGCCTCCACTGTTCCGTCTATTGCCTTGCCCAGCATGTGGAATGCAAGCGTTGGCAGATAAAACCAGGCTGCGAGCATCATTCCGGCCAGGACGGAAAGCACCGCGACAACTATGAGCAAGGCTTTTTTCATCAGGGCGTTCTTGCAAGGGCGAAGAAGAGGACCTCCTTCGCTTTTGTCCGCAAAAGTGTCCGGCACGCCTCCCGTGCGGTATTGCCCGTAGTATAAAGGTCATCCACAAGGAGCAGGCGCTTGCCCGCGAGAGGACGTGCGTCCTTCAGAGAGAAGGCTCCCCGTATGTTCCGCCTTCTCTCGTCTTTCGACAGCATGTACTGGTCTGCGGTCTCTTTCACCTTCACGAGAGTCCCGGAGTCGACGGGCGCACCCGTTATGCGTGATATCTCCCCGGCGATGACAAAAGACTGGTTGAAGCCGCGTTTTTTCAGCCGCGTCGAAGTGACCGGAACGGGAATGACCAGGTCGAAGGCGGAAGCGAAAGAAGCGATTTTTTCCCGTCCCATATGCATCAGGGCCCTTCCCACGTCAATCCTGCCCCCGAATTTGAAGGCATGAACGGCCTCCCTCAGCGGGCCTTCAAAAGAAAAAACGTAAAACCCCCGCGTGAAATACGGGGGATGGGTGATACATCCGCCGCACAAGGCGTCGCTGCCCGTCCATCTGCCGCAGGATGGGCAGACGAAGGGACTCTCAAGGGTGATGAAAGACTGCCTGCACGCATGACAGAGCACTTCTCCCTCTTCGCCGCATCCTCCGCAATAGACCGGATACACAAGCTCGAGGACGGCTTTCAGGATCTCATGCGCCGTACTTATCAAGCTTCGCGCCGTAGGCCAGGGCAAGGGTCATGAGCTCTTTCGCGTATATCGTCCCTATGCTGCCCTTCAGACAATTCTTTTCGTGGAAGGAGATGCCGTCCCTTTCACCCGTATCCGCGACAATCAAAAGCGGCACGGGGTGCCAACTGTGGCCTTTCAGGGGGCACGGGGTCGAATGGTCGCCGGTCACGACGAGCACTCTCGGCTTCAGGCTGGCGATATCGGGCACTATCGTGTCGACGAACTCTATCGCCCTTGTCTTCTCTCTGAAATTGCCGTCTTCTCCCGCGACATCCGTCTCTTTCACGTGTAAGAAGAAAAACTGGTACCGGTCGTAATGCTCTTTGAGAATGGAGACCATCTCTTTATAGTCCGCCGGCTCCTTCTCCACCTTCATGCCCAACACCCTGGCGATTCCCCGGTACATGGGATAGGTGGTGATCGCCAGGGAATCCATCCGGTATTTCTCGGGGAACTGCGGTATGTCGGGATTCTTCGAGAAGCCCCTGAGCAGGACCCCGTTCGCCACCGGCTCCTCCCCGAGCACGTCCATCGCCTTTTTGATGAATGTGTTGACGACCGCAGCGGTCCGCTCTGCCGCGGGTGTTTTCGGAGCCGCCAACGCGAGGGGCTTCCCCTCCTTGTGCGGGTCCGCGTCCTCCAACTCGTCGGACAGGCCCTCTCCCCTGAAGATGACCCCGAACCTGTGCGAGAAGCCCGGCTTGATGAGCACCTTTACCCCGTCTATCGACGGGACGGCCCTCGATATCCTCTCACACAGCCGCTCCCCGACCGAGGTCTCTATTCTGCCTGCCCTCCGGTCGGTCACGATGCCGTCCTTCACCGTGCAGAAATTTCCCCTCGCGGCGACATCGTTCGGCTCAAGGTCCATATTGAGCCCGAGCGCTTCCAGGATGCCTCTGCCTATCTCATAACGCGCAGGGTCATAGCCGAAAAGGCTCAAATGGCCGGGACCGCTGCCCGGCGTGATGCCGACGCCCACCGGGATAGTGCGGCCGAGGACACCTTTCTCGACTGCAAGACGATCCATATTAGGCTTCTTTGCTGCCTCAAGGGGGGTCATGAAAGAGTGCGCCGGGTCGGGGATATCGCCAAGCCCGTCAAGGACAAGGAAGATAATCTTGTTGTCGTTGGCCAGAATAAGATCGTCCGTCATGTCGCCTCCCAGTTTTCCTCGTAGACCACGCGCAAGTTTTCGGCCTCCTGAAAAAAGAGACCATCCTGCCTGATATTTACCGTGTTCCAGCTATAACAGGTCTCGCAAAAATCGGTCCATTCCTCTTTAACGGCCTGGCACTTCACGCAATAAAAAGGCAGATACACCTGGCTCATGGGAAAAGCCTGCAAAAATTCCTTGACCGCATCCTCGAACTTACCCCGGTGGATGTACGCCTCCGCCATGGCCCGGTGAAGCCCTCTGAATTCCTTCTCTTCCGCGAGCGTCTTCAGGACGTCGATTGCTTCATCGATCATTTCCAGCTTCAGGCAGAGCCGCGCGTAGAAGAACATCAGAAGCTGGTTCCTGGGCGCCACTTCAAGAAGCCGGCGGTAAATTTTTAATATGACGCCCGGCTCCCCCCTATCGATATAGAGGTCTTCCAGCTGCCGGAGGAAGACGATATGACCCGTCTTCGTAAAGCCGCGGCCGTACACCCTGCCCGCGTCGTTTAGCTTGCCCGTGCTCTTGTAGACTTCGGCTGAAAGCGTATAGGCGGGGATGAAACGCTTATTGTCGCTGATGATCTCCCGCAGGTCCTTAAGTATCTGCTCGTAGAGCTTGGGGTCCCGCCTGAGGAAGCGCTCCTTTGCGCTCTCGTACCGGAGCCCGAGGAACCGCTGGTCCTCTTCCGGCGTCTTTATCTGCTTTCTCACCCGCTCTTCCATCTCCAGTGCCTGGGCCCATGCTTTCCGGCCGATGGAGAGGTCCCTTAAGGCCCCCAGGGCCTCAAGGCTCGACCCCTTGATCCGCACTACGTCCAGCAGATCCCGCTCCACAGCGTCGAGATCCTTTTGGGCACGGTGGATTTTCGCCTTTTTCAGCAGTATCGCTTCCTTTTTGCCGAGACGCCTTTCGCCAAGGTCCAGGGCCTCAATCGCTTTACCCGGCTCCCCCCTCGCCGCATGCATGTCGGCGAGGAGCAGATACGGCTCTTCCATATCGGGCACCGACCTTATGACGCGGTTGAAATACTCCTCCGCTTTTTCCGGCTCGCCCTTCATTTCATAGAGTTTCGCCTTCTCGAAAAGATCGTTGGCCTCCTTCCTCCGCCTCTCCTTCCTTTCGCTGCGCCACTTTGCAAGGCCCCTTCGCGCATCGGTGAAAAAACTTGCAATGATGGAAAAGATTACGCCCAGCACAAAAGCGGCGGCGACATAGTTGGTGACCGTCGTCTCAAGCCTTCCGAAGCCGACGTCGAAGGGCACCTTGTCGGAATTCAGGAAAGAAAGCAGCACGTAAGCAACGAAAAGGAGGAGAAAGAAAAGCAGTGAGATCTTATACTTCATCGGTTTATACGCCCTTTTCCTCAATCATTCTCTTACAGGTGATGCAGTAGCGCGCCACCGGGTTTGCTTCAAGCCGCTTCTCACTGATCGGCTCATCACATTCCTCGCATATGCCATAAGTCCCGTTCGCGATCTTATCGAGGGCGGAGTCAATCTCTTTTACCATGTTTCTGTCATTATCACTCAGGCTCATCAGGATGTCGGCGTTATACGCGTTGCTCGCGGCGTCCGCCATATCCTGGATGCCGTCAGTGCCAAGCGTATACGAATCCTCTTTCAATCTTTTCGATTTGTTCAGGATCGCCTCGCGCTGCTTCAGCAGTTGTTTCCTGAAATGTTCACCCGTTCCCTTCTCCATGTGACACCCCGCCCTCTTGATTTCTGTTTTCAGTCCATGACGTATCTCTTGGCTTCTATCCAAAGGTTCTCAAGATCGTACAGCTCCCTGAGCGATTCGAGAAACACATGGACGACCACGTCTCCGTAATCTATGATGACCCACCGCCCTTCTTCGTAGCCTTCAGTCGAGAAGGGCGTTATCCCTTTTTCCTTCATATCGTGCTCTATGACCTCGGATATGGTCAACACATGCCGCTCGCTCGTGCCGCTCGCAAGCACGAAATAATCCGCGATGTCCGTAAGCCCGGAGAGATCGAGCACCACCACGTCCCAGGCCTTCTTTTGTACCGCCAACCGTCCAGCCGCATCCGCCAGGTCTTTCGTTTCCACTTAATTCCTGTACAATCCTTTCTTGATAATATACCGCTCAACCGGATAGGGGACCAGATACCTTATCGATTTCCCCATTCTCGCCAGCCCCCTTATCCGCGTTGACGAGATATCGAGCTGCGTAATGTGGTGAAAATAGATCTTTTTGCCCGACGCATGCTCGAACGTCGAGTCGTCAAGCTGCCGCGTCTCCCCCAACAAGCTTATCGGAAGTCCCGAGAGCTTCATTCCCGGCCTTACCATGACGACGAAGTCGGCATATGAGAACAGCTCCCGGTGGGCTTTCCACAAACCTATGTCCGAGAAGGCATCCATGCCCATAAGGAAAAAGATCTCTCCGAACCTGCGGGCAAAATGCTTCACCGTGTCGATTGAATAGGAAACGCCCCCCCTCCTGATCTCAACTGGGGACGTCCGAAAAAAACTGTTGCCCCGCATCGCCATCTCAAGCATGCGAACCCTCTCATCGGCAGTAGCCCCCCTCCCCGGCTGCTTGAAGGGCTGGATCCGCGCAGGAACAAAATAGACCCTCTCCATGGAAAACGCCTCGCGCACTTCCTCGGCGACCCTCAAATGGCCCGTGTGCACCGGGTCGAAAGTCCCCCCGAACACCCCTATGGCCATCAGCTCCTCTGCTGCCCGTCGCCGAAGGCGATAAACTTCGTCACTGTAAGCTCCTCCAGCCCCATGGGGCCAAAGGCGTGCAGCCTGGTGGTGCTGATGCCCATCTCCGCACCGAGCCCCAGTTGGAACCCGTCGTTCAGCCTGGTAGACGCGTTGACCAGGACAAGGGAGGAATTGACTTCTTTCAGGAACCGCCACGCACGGTTGTAATCGCGGGTCACAATGGCGTCCGTATGCTGGGAGCCGTAAGTCCGTATATGGGCTATCGCCTCGTCCATGTCATGCACGACCTTCACCGACAGGGTCAGGTCAAGGTACTCCTCGTGCCAGTCCCGCTCGGTTGCCGCATCGAGGCCGGCGACGATCTCCCGGGTCTTTTCGCACCCTTTTATTGTCACGCCCGCCCCCCGGAGCTCACGGACCATCTCCGGCAAAAAGCGCGGCGCAATCGCCTCATGCACGAGAAGGGTCTCCATAGCGTTGCAGGTGGCCGGTTTCTGGACCTTTGCATTAAGACACACCTTCAGTGCCATCTCCTCGTCCGCCCATTCGTCCACAAAAACGGCGCAGACGCCCTTGTAATGCTTGAGGACGGGCACCCTGGAATGTTCCGCAATACTGCGGATCAGCGCCTCTCCCCCCCGTGGGATAACCAGATCAATATAATCACTCGACCCTAAAAGTTCATAAAGGTACGCCCGGTCGCTCGTCTCTATAAGCTGCGCCACTTCCGCCGGCACGCTGCACCGCGTGAGGGCATCACGAATCAGGCCGAAGAGCGCCCGGTTCGAGTAAAGCGCCTCTTTTCCCCCTTTGAGGATCACCACATTCCCGCTCTTCAGGCAGAGCGCAAAGGCATCGACCGTCACATTCGGCCGGGATTCATAAATTATGGCGATCACGCCGATGGGGATGCGCATCCTGCCGACGCGCAGGCCGGAGGGCCGCTGCCACATCTTCACGATCTCCCCGACGGGATCGGGCAGCTCTATCACATCCCTCAATCCCGCCGCCATTTCATCGACCACTTTCGCGTCCATTGTAAGCCGTTCGATAAGACTTGCCGGCAGCAACTCGCTTCTTGCCTTTTCGATATCTTTCCTGTTCTCCTCAAAAAGGAACTCCTGCCGCTCACGGAGCAGCTCTTCGAGGGTTCCGAGGATCCGGTTCTTTTCTTCGGTGGTGAGATGGGCCGCCGCATCTGCGGCCCCATGGGCTCTCTTTGCTGCCTCACTAGCGTTCATAAGACCACCATGTTGTCCCTGTGGATCACTTCCTCCGTATATTTATAGCCGAGCTTCTTTTCTATCTCAACACTTTTCGTGCCCTTTATCTTGCCGATATCCGAGGACGAGTAGTTGACAATGCCGCGGGCGATCACCCTGTCCGTCCCGGCGGTCACTTCGACGCATTCCCCCCTCGAAAAGTCACCCTCCACCCCGACAATGCCGGAAGGCAGGAGACTTTTCCCGTGGTGAAGGAGCGCGTCCTGCGCGCCGGGGTCTATCCCGATTCTCCCCTTCGGCTTGAAAGCGAACGCGATCCAGCATTTCTTCCTTGTCAGGCGCTTCGTAACTGCAAAAAGGGTGCCTATCTCTTCGCCGGCGATCACCCTTTGCACGACATCCTTCACGTCGCCCCCCACTACCCTGGTGGGTATGCCGTAATTCCCCGCCTTCTTCGCCGCCTCCAGCTTGCTCGTCATGCCGCCGACGCTCTTTTCGCTCGTCGTCCCGTGGGCAAGGGCCTCGATGTGTTCGTCGATTTTTTTGACCGCCGTGATCATGGCGGCGCCGGGACACTGCTTCGGATCCTTTTCATAGAGGCCCTCGACGTCGGAGAGGAGCACCAAAAGATCGGCGTTGCCGATCTGCGCGATGAGAGCCGAAAGGTTGTCGTTATCCCCGAACATAATCTCCTTGAACGAGAGCGTGTCGTTCTCGTTGACAATAGGTACGACACCCATTGCGAGGAGGGTGTCGATCGTATTCATGAGATTGAGGCACCTGCTCCTCGACCTCGTATCCTCATGGGTCAGAAGTATCTGGCTTGCCGTCAGCCCGACACCGGCGAAGGCGTCCATGTACATAGCCATGAGCACGATCTGCCCTACCGACGCAAGGGCCTGTTTCCTCGCCATTTCCCTTGGCTTCCTCTTCAGGCCCACCGTTTCCATGCCGCACGCTATGGCGCCGCTGGAGACAACGATCACGTCCACGGACCGGTCCCTTACAGCCTTTATCTGGCGGGCGAAGTCGTGAGCCTTGGCCCTGCAAATCCTGCCGTCCTCGCCCAGCAGGACCGATGTGCCTATCTTGAGTACCACCCTATGAATATCAGCCATGTACGCGGCCTCCGCCCTTTTCCGCCAGCAGTTCCTTCAATCCGTCGATTCCGTAGCCTGCGGCTGCGCTCACGGAGCGCACCGTCTCGCCTTGCGTGCGGAAAAAAGCCTCCTTCCCGGCGAGTGTCTCCGGGCTGACGAGATCGATCTTATTGAGGAGAATGATCCGATCCCTCGCGGCGAGTTCCTCTTTGTAAAGGCGCAGCTCCGTGGACAGGGTCGTATAGTCGCGGGGCACGTCAGGGGATGAGATGTCAATAACCCAGAGGAGCATGCGCGTCCTCTCGATGTGGCGGAGGAACGTAAGCCCCAAACCCTTTCCTTTGGACGCCCCCTCGATAATACCCGGAATGTCGGCAAGCACGAGACGCCTGTCGTCTTCGATGAGCACACCGAGGGAGGGGGTCAGCGTGGTGAAAGGGTAATCGCCCACTTCAGGGTTTGCGCTCGTGAGGCGGGAAAGGAGCGTCGATTTACCCGCATTGGGCAATCCGATGATGCCTATGCCCGCCAGCAGCTTCAATTCGAGCTTAAGCGCCGGCCGCTCTTGCCCTTTTTCGCCTTCCTCAAATTCGGTAGGCGCCCGATGGACGGGGCTCACGAAACGGGCGTTCCCTCTGCCGCCGCGCCCGCCGCGCGCGGCCAGATAAGTCTGTCCCTCTTCGACGATATCCGCAAGGAGGAGACCGTTTTCATCGCGCACCTCTGTCCCCGCGGGGACATAGATCAAGAGACCGACCCCGTTCCTCCCGGTCTTATTCCGGCCGCCGCCGTTTTTTCCGCTTTCTGCTCTATAAACCCGTTTGTAGGTGAAATCGAGAAGACTGATAAGATTTTTCTTGCCGACTATGGCGACGTCGCCCCCTTTCCCTCCATCGCCTCCGCTGGGTCCGCCTCTAGGCACAAATGGTTCTCTTCTAAAGCTGACACACCCTCGACCGCCATCCCCCGCTTTTACATAAAGAGTAGCTTCATCAACAAATTTCATTCCACAGGATAAACGCTCACCTTTTTTTTCTCTCCCTTGGCCTCAAATGCGACATGCCCTTCAATGAGCGCAAAAAGCGTGTTATCCCGCCCTATTCCGACGTTCGTTCCCGGATATATTTTCGTCCCGTGCTGTCTCACGATAATGCTTCCCGCCAACACGTGCTGTCCTCCGAAACGTTTCACACCGAGCCTCTGGCCGCTTGAGTCCCTGCCGTTCCTCGAGCTTCCTCCGGCCTTTTTATGCGCCATGTGTCGCCTCCACCTCTATCTTTTCTATGACCAGCTCCGTGTACGCCTGCCGGTGCCCCTTTTTCTTTTTGGTGTCTTTTCTCCGTTTGTACTTGAAAACAGTCACTTTCCTCGCCCTGCCCTGAGCCACTATCTTCCCCGTCGCCGAAGCGCCCGTGACATAAGGGTTGCCCACCAGCATGCGCTCGCCGTCGTTGACTGCCAGTACGTCACCCAATGATATGTGCTCGTCGGCGTTCCCCGGCACCTTCTCGATCCTTACCCTCGATCCTTCCATTATCCGGTATTGCTTGCCGCCGCTCTTTATAATGGCATACATACCCATCTCCTCGTCTTTCCTCGTAAATTCGAAACCATAATAATAGTCGAAAAGGGCTGAAAAGTCAAGAAATAACTTGGTCGCCGCCGGGCCAAAGAAGCGCAACGGAAAGAACAGCGCCGGAGGGGGCTTCAAAAATTGTCCCTCTTGAAAAAACTCTTGACATGAAGTTAGACAAACTATACTATTGTAATACTGATTGAGCCAAACCATCCGCGAGGGTGGGACGGAAAACCAGTTGTCTATGGCTGATCGGGATACAGGGCGCATTCGCTGCGACGTGAGAGGTGGTAGGTGGTTCCTGTGAAGGATGCCATGCTATGCTTCCGCATAAACAAGAACCTGCGCAGGGCCCTTGAGCGTATATCGAAGACGGACAGAAAGTCCCTCTCTTCGACGATCCAGCATATCCTCTACAGCCATATAGAAGAGCGGCGCCTGAAGGACCTGACGGAAGAGAAACGGCATTGCCTCCGGAAAAAGATCTCTGCCCCGGCGCTGGTGAGCGGCCCCGACGGCGCCGTACATGCAGGAACGGTACGTGATATCTCACTCGGAGGGATTTGCGTCGCGGCGCCTCGGGACTTTCTGTGCGAGGCAAGGGAGGACTTCAGGATATCCGTTGTCTTTGCCCTGCCGAAAAGCGCAATGCCTGTGGCCGTACAGTGCATACCCAGGCACGTCCGCCAAGGCACACAGGTGCATGTGGGGGCATCTTTCATCGACGACGGCTGCCAAACCTTTGAAGCAATTCGCCGCCATCTCGTGAACTGACAGGCCGCACACCTTCGTTCGCGGGTGAAGACCCCATCATAAAAATGAAGGGGCACAAACCCTCAGAATCGCGCGTGGTATTCTTTCACTTTTTCCGCAAACGCGGCCCCGAAGTCATAGCACTTCTGCTCGTCCTCAGGAGCCGGCCTGTACATCACCTCGACGCCCGGCTCATAGGCCTCGAGGCCGATCTGCCTGATGGTCTCGTACACTTCTCTGATCGCCCCCCCGCTCCACCCGAAGCTGCCATAGGCCCCGACGATCCGGTTCCTGGCCCTGAGTCCCCTCAGATAGGTGAGGAACTGGACGATGGTGGGAAAAGGGATGTTGTTGAGGGTCGGCGAGCCGATGAGGGTGCCCCTCGCCTTCCAGAATTCCTTTATCGCAACGTTTATGGGCGTAGCCCTGAGCTTGATCACCTTGCACTCCAGCCCTGCGTCCTTGATGCCCCTGACGATAGGCTGGGTCATATGCTCGGTGCTGCGCCACATCGTGTCATAGATTATGGCAACGCTCTGCGTTGCCTTCCCCTCCGCCATATCGAGGTACATGCGTACTATCTTTTCCGGGTCCTGACGCCAGATTATGCCGTGGTCGGGCGCGATGACCTGAAGGTCCAGGCCCAGCTTCGCCACCTCCGCGATCTTCGCCTTGATAAGCGGGCCGAAGGGCATGAGTATATTGGCGTAGTAATCGATGACCGCGTCCTCCAGCTCCGCAAGCGACGCGCAGGCGATAAACTCGTCGTCGAAGTGGGCCGACGATGCGATATGCTGGCCGAAGGCGTCCTGGCTGAAGAGCACCTTGTCCTCCTGCACGTAGGAGACCATCGAATCGGGCCAGTGGAGCATGGGTGTCTCGAGAAAAAGGAGCGTCTTCTCCCCGGTTTTCAGCGTGTCGCCCGTCTTGACCGTCCTGATGCGCCAGCCGGAGAGGTCGAAGAACCTCGCGAGCCCCTTTCTCCCCCTTTCCGTCATATAGAGGGTGGCCCCGGGGCATACGGCCATCACCCGGTCGACGCTCGTCGCATGGTCGTTCTCGATGTGGTTGATAATGACGTGCCTGATGGCCCCCGGGTCTATGATCTCCCTGATGTTCTTGAGCGTGACATCTGCAAAATCATGTTTCACCGTATCGACCAGGGTGGGCTCCTCATCGAGGACCAGATAGTTGTTATAGCTCGTCCCCCGGGGCGTCTCATAGCCGTGGAAGTCCCGGATAGCCCAGTCGACCGCCCCTACCCAGTAAATCTTGTTCCTCACCTCAATCGCTTTCATCTGCTCGCACCCTTTCTCCATGTTTTCGGTTTTCACCGGGGATACGCGATAGGCCGCTTTAGGGAACCGGACGTCAGCCTGAAGATGTCTCGTCAATGAGCCAGCGCTCGTAAGCCGGCAGCACGGACACCGCCTCTATTGCTTCTATCTGCGGCACTTCGTAGGGATGAAGCGCCCTTATCTCCTTTTCGACATCGACGTACAACTCGCGCCTTGTCTTCATTATCCCGATCCATTCCTCCGCCTCTTCACGCTCTCCCTTCCACCAGTAAACGCTCCTGACCGGCCCGATTATCTGGAGGCAAGCCACCAGCCTTTTTTCGAGAAGGAGGCGTCCCATCTTCTCAAGGGTCTCCCTGCTGTCAATGGTGGTAATCACGTTGATCATCATACATCATCACCCTAGTATAACTCATACGGAGATGTGCCGCATGAATCCACACTCGCCATATATTTAACTTGAATTAGAGAGAAATTCATATTATTTTCTTTTGGAAATGTTCCATATCAACGATGAAAATGCCATAGTGCTCGCAAGCGAGTCAACGCGAAGGGTCGATATCCTGAGAACCCTCGGCATATCGTTCTCCATCATGCCACCCGGAATCGACGAGCACAGGAAGCCTTACGAGTCGCCGAAGGACTACGTGCTGAGGATCGCTTACGAAAAGGCCCGGAAGGTCGGGGACCTTTTTCCGGACAAGTGGATCATCGGCGCGGATACGGTCGTTGTCCACAAGGGGAAGGTGCTGGGCAAACCGAAAGCGGACGAAGACGCCGTTGCCATGCTCAAGAGGCTTCGGGCGAACTGGCACAAGGTCTTTACGGGTTATTGCATCCTCAATGCGTCAAAACAGATCGTCTACCAGGACGTGGCGGAGACAAAGGTGTTCATCAAGGATCTGACGGATGACGAGATAGCCAAATACGTCGGTACGTCGGAGCCCTTTGACAAGGCCGGCTCTTATGCGGTACAGGGGAGAGGCGGTTATATGGTAAAGGAGATAAAGGGCTCCTATTCCAATGTGGTCGGTCTTCCCATCTGCGAGATCACCGAGGCCCTTCTTTCTTTGGGCATCCTCTCGTGAGCGATATCCGGGAAACCCTCGCCGCCGTGCGTGAAAGAATACTGACTGCCTGTCAGAAAGCAGGGCGTCGGCCGGAAGAGGTGCGGCTCATTGCCGTCACGAAAAGGGTCGATGCGGAAAGGATACGGGCGGCGGCGGCGCTGGGAGTAAAGGATTTCGGAGAAAACTATCTGCAGGAGGCGCGGAGCAAGATAGGGGCAATCGAGCCCGGACTCACGTGGCATATGATAGGCCATGTACAGTCAAATAAGGCAAAGTACATCCCGGGGCTTTTCAGCTACGTCCATTCCGTCGACCGATGGGAGCTGCTCGAAGACCTCGACCGTGACGCAAAAGAGATCTCCATCCTCTTTGAGGTCAATCTTTCCGGAGAGCCGCAGAAACACGGCGCCACCACGGACGCCCTGCGGTCCATGCTGGAAAAGACGCAGGCTTTGCGCCATATCAAGCCCGTGGGCCTGATGACCGTGCCCCCCTTCGGCGCGGACCCTGAAAAAGCACGCCCTTATTTCCGGCGCTTAGCCGGGCTGCTCCGGGACGTGAACAGGGAATTCGCCATGGGGATGCCGGAGCTTTCCATGGGGATGTCCGCCGATTTCGCGGTCGCCATCGAGGAAGGGGCGACGATGGTCCGCATCGGTACGGCCATATTCGGAGAGCGCGTATGAAACCATGGGAAGGAAGGTTCAGCGGGGCGACGGATGTGCTCATGGAGCGCTTCAGCTCATCGATTGCGATCGATTGGCGCCTCTTCCGCTACGATATAGAAGGGAGCGTCGCCTACGCGGAGATGCTCGAAAAAATCGGCATCCTGAGCGGGAGCGAGACATCCGGGATTGTTGCGGCCTTATCCGAGATAGCCGGCGAGATAGAGAGCGGCAGCCTCACCTTCAGGGACGAGCTGGAAGATATCCATATGCACGTCGAGCAGAGGCTGATCGAAAAAGTGGGCGAGTCGGGCAAGAAGCTTCACACCGGCAGGAGCAGGAACGAACAGGTCTCCCTTGATACGCGGATGTATGTGAAAGAAGAGCTGGCCCGGCTGGACGATGACCTGAAAGGCCTCATGGAGGCGATAGTAAGGAAGGCGGAAGCGGAAAAAACGGCCATTATGCCGGGATACACCCATACAAGGAGGGCCCAGGTAGTTCCCTTTGCCCATTTTCTCCTGGCGTGCTATTATGCCTTCAAAAGGGACAGGGAAAGGGTTGCCGGGGCACGTATCCGGGCCGATGTGATGCCCTTGGGCAGCGGGGCGCTGGCCGGCTCCACGTTGATGATCGACCGCGAATTCTTAAGGGAGCGGCTCGGGTTCTCACGGATCTCCGAAAACAGCATGGATGCGGCTGCAGATCGCGACTTCGTGCTGGATGCCCTCTACGCCGCCGCCATGATCATGCTCCACCTGAGCAGGCTCTCAGAAGACCTCATCCTCTTTTCCACGGAAGAATTCTCCTTCGTCTCCCTGCCCGACGGCCTTTGCACGGGCAGCAGTCTCATGCCCCACAAGAAAAACCCCGATGCCCTGGAGCTGATCAGGGGCAAGGCTTCCCGATCGATGGGCGCCCTCTTCAGCCTGTTTACCCTGATCAAGGGCCTTCCCTCCACCTACAACAGGGACCTGCAGGAAGACAAGGAGCCGCTTTTCCAGAGCTTGGCTTCGACCCGCGACGCCCTGGCGATCATGGCGCTCGCCGTGCGTGGTCTTTCGATTAACAGGGAGGCGATGGAACGGGCCGTGCGGATGAGTTTTATGCCGGCGGTAGAGATGGCGGAATATCTTGCGGCGAAAGGTGTGCCGTTCAGAGAGGCCCACCACATCGTCGGGACGATGGTGAAGGCGGCTGAGGAAAGAAAGAGGTTCCTCTGGGAGATGGGTCTCGACGAGATGCGCCACTACTCGGACGCCTTCGATGAGACGGTTGTTGATTACATAGACCCACGTCATGTCGTGGAAAACAGGAAGACCGAGGGCGGAGCGAGCATTCGTGAGGTCGAGAGGCAGATTGAGAAAGAATCGGCTTATCTTCGCAGCTCTTAGTCTCGCGCTCCTCGCAGTCATCGCGTGCGGCAAAAAGGGAAACCCGCGCCCCTTGGGGTTGCCCGTACCGAGGATCATAAACGACCTGAGGGGCGACGTAAAGGACGGCCTGCTCTTTGTCTCTTTCTCCATACCCACGAAGAACAGAGACGGGACGGACGTGTCGGGCCTTGAGGGTTTCAGAATCATGAAGAGCTGCGGCGCCTGCGGCGGGGGCTTCGAGTTTTGGAAAAATATCCGTCTCGCGGACAGACAAGGCTATACGATAAGGGACAAGAGGCTTTACACCTACGACGACGACCTGCGGGCCGGCATCGTCTACAGGTACAGGGTATACCCATACAGCACAAAGGGCATACAGATGGACGGCTCGAACGTCTTTTCCCTCACCTGGCACAACCCACCGGGGAAGCCCACGGGCGTCACTGCCGCCGAGGAGGACTCACACATCCTCCTCTCGTGGGAGAGGACGGATGAGCTCTCGTACAATGTCTACCGGTGGGACAACGCCACGTACCCCCTCTTCCCCCGGAACCCGGCGCCCCTTGCCGCGTCTCAGTTCACCGACGAGGGTCTCCGGAACGGGAAGACGTACACCTACGAGGTGCGGGCGGTGAAGATGGAGGGGACAACGCCGCTCGAAGGGGAAGGCGCCACAATTTTGGCGACGCCCAGGGATAAGACGCCCCCCGCGCCCCCGGCAACGCCGAAGCTTTCGATGCGGGACGGCGGCGTGTCCCTCTCGTGGGCGCCGAGCCCCGAAAGCGACCTGGCAGGATACAACGTGTACAGGCTCGTTGCGGGAAAGGCGGAGAAGATCAACACGAGCCTCCTCCCTGAGCCCCGCTTCTTTGATAAGAACCCGGGCGCCGACCTCCGGTATGTCTCGTATTACGCGACAGCGGTCGATCAAAGCGGCAACGAAAGCGGCCCGTCGCGGGAACAGATTATTATTTTGAAGGAATGAGGGGGGCGGGAAGAATAATCGGTTTGAATAGGTCCTATAGGACTTATACGACCTATAAAAGCCCTAAAGACCCGGAGCAAAATAAAGGGGCATGGAGAGGGGCTAGTGTAGTATAATGTCTGTTCATCACGCATTTGACCGAGGGTAAAGGACCGGATATGCACTATTTCACTTACATTGACGGCATCCTCCATGCAGAGGATATCTCCATTGACAGGATTGCCGCGGCAGCGGGCACGCCCCTCTACATCTACAGTTACGCCACGCTGGAGCGCCATTTCCTCGTATTCGACCGCGCTTTTTCGAGGATACCTCATATCACCTGTTATTCCTGCAAAGCAAACACGAACATCGCCCTCCTCAGACTGATGGCGAGGCTTGGCGGCGGCGCCGACATCGTGTCGGGCGGCGAGCTCTACGCGGCGCTGCGCGCATCGTTTCCGCCGGAAAAGATAGTCTTTTCCGGCGTAGGCAAATCAGAGGAAGAGATCGGGTACGCCGTGCGGTCCGGCGTCGCCATGATCAACATAGAATCGGAAGGGGAGCTCAAGGTCATCGCCGCCGCCGCAAAGAAGATGGGCAAGGACGTGCCCGTATCCATAAGAGTGAACCCGGAGATTGACGCAAAGACACACCCGTACATCACCACGGGTCTGAGAAAGAACAAGTTCGGCGTACTCTGGCCGGAAGCACGCCGCCTCTACCGGGAAATAAAGGAGACGGAGCACCTCGTCCCTGTCGGCATATCCTCGCACATCGGCTCCCAGATCGTCGAAATACCGCCTTTTGTCGCGGCCATACGCTCCCTGAGGCAGATGGTCTCCGAGCTTGCAGCCGAAGGGGTCGCGTTGAACTACATCGATATCGGCGGAGGTTTGGGCATTACCTACAGGAACGAGCTGCCACCCCATCCCGCAGAATATGCGAGGGCACTAGAGGCAGAGCTCGAGGGCACAGGGCTCACGCTGATACTCGAGCCGGGCAGGGTCATAGTCGGAAACAGCGGTATTTTCGTGACAAAACTGCTCTATGTCAAGACCACGCCCGAGAAGACCTTCTCCATAGTCGACGGGGCGATGAATGACCTGGTGCGGCCCGCCTTCTACGGCGCATACCATGAGATCCTCCCCGTAAGGCAGACAACGGCGAAAAAGGTGAAGGTGGACGTGGTAGGCCCTATCTGCGAGTCAGGTGATTTCTTTGCAAGAGAACGGAGGATGCCTCCCCTTCAGCCGGGCGCCCTTATCGCCCTCATGGGCGCTGGCGCTTACGGTTTCTCGATGGCCTCCAATTACAATTCGAGGCCGAGGGTGGCGGAGGTGCTCGTGAAGGGAGAGGAGTTTTTTGTCATAAGAAAAAGAGAGGAATACGCCGACCTCGTCAAAGGCGAATCTATTCCCGGGTTCTTAGAGGGGTAGCCATGGAGTCTCTTCAGTTCTTCAAAATGAGTGCAAGCGGCAACGATTTCATTGTCGTCGACAACAGGGACGGTTCTTTCGACGCCATGTTCCCCGACACAGTCGGTTTTGTGCAAAAAGTCTGTAGAAGGTGCCATTCCGTGGGGGCGGATGGTCTCATCCTCATCGAGAAGTCGGACACGCTCGATTTCACCTGGCGGTTTTATAACGCGGACGGCTCGGAAGCGGAGATGTGCGGAAACGGGGGCAGGTGCGCGGCCCGGTTCGCCTACATTCAGGGGATCGCGGGTGAGCGGATCACATTCGGCACCCTTGCGGGTACGATGAAGGCAGAAATACGGCCCGACGGGAAGGTCAAGCTCCAGCTGACACGGCCCGTGGATTTGAAGCTCGATTACCCTATCCAACTCGATACGAAGGAGATATTTGTGAGCAGTGTCGACACGGGCGTGCCCCACGCCGTGCTCTTCACCGACCACGTGGATATGGCGCCGGTGGCAGACCTGGGAAGGATGATCCGCTTTCATAAGTCTTTTTCACCGAAAGGCACGAACGTAGATTTTGTGCAGGTCGTCGACAAGGATAATGCGCGGATCAGGACCTATGAGCGGGGCGTCGAAGGCGAAACGTTCGCCTGTGGAACCGGGGCCGTGGCTGCGGGCGTGATACTGCGGGAAAAGGGGCTTGCGGGCGAGATTGTCAATATCTGGACCAAGGGCGGGGAAGTTGTCCGTGTCTACGTCAACGAGGATGTCTACCTTGAGGGGAGTGCGCGCGTAATTTACGCGGGGGCCCTCTGGCCCGAAGCACTGGAGTAACAAAACCCTCGATTGGAAGCCCCGCGCCCTGAGGGGCGCAGAGCTTCCCGGATAGGAATGGATCTCAATTAATGGCGCTCCTCGGCCTCCGCCGAGGCGGAGCTTGCGGAGCGCTCCCGGTCAAAGGAGCATGTATGAAGCTGCGAGGGACGTATACAGCGCTTGTCACCCCTTTCAGGGATGGCGCCGTCGATGAGGATGCGCTAAAAACTTTCCTTGAATTTCAGGTGCGGGGGGGTATAGAGGGGATCATCCCCTGCGGTACCACCGGGGAGGCCTCCACGCTCTCCTACGAGGAGCACGAAAGGATGATCGCCCTGACCGTCAAATGGGTGGGGGACAGGGTGCCCGTCATTGCGGGCACAGGCTCCAACAGCACAAAAGAAACCATCGAGCTGACGGAGATTGCGAAGAACCTCGGCGCCCACATGGCGCTTGTTGTCGCCCCCTATTACAACCGGCCTACACAAGCCGGTTTGTATAACCATTTCAGGCAGATAGCAGAAGAAGTGGACATCCCCCTGATCGTCTACAACGTACCTGCCAGAACGGGCGTCAACATGCTCCCCGACCTGGTAGCGCGGCTGGCGCAGATCCCGAACATTGCCGGCATCAAGGAAGCATCAGGCTCCGTGCAGCAGGCGGCCGACATCTACAGGCTTACAAGGGGCGAATTCCCCATACTCTCCGGGGATGATAACCTCTTCCTCCCCATGATGTCGGTCGGGGCTACAGGCGTCATCTCGGTGGTCTCAAACATCCTGCCCGCCCGCATGAAGGCGCTGGGAGATGCATTCCTCGAAGAAAAAGACCCGGTGAAGGCCCGGGACCTGCACGTCTGGCTGATGCCCCTCTTCCACGGCTTGTTTATAGAGACCAGCCCCGGGCCGGTCAAGGAAGCGCTGTACCATATGGGAATGATCGAGAAGGGGATACGCCCGCCTCTCTGCGGTCTTACCGAGCAGAATAGCAGCTATCTCAAGGAATTGCTGAAAGAGTACGGGCTATTTCAAAGGGAGTAGACAATTACTGGGACACCCGCAGGGCGGGTACCCGGTCGCCCCCTCCACCGGCAAAGCCGGTCGGGGCACCCGGTTGCGGGTCGTCCCCCTCATAAAAAGGAAGAGGCATTTAAGCGTGGACGGCTTCCGATGATAAGACTGATCATTACGGGCGCCTGCGGCCGGATGGGGAGCGCCGTCCTCAAGCTCGCCGCCTCCGATCCCGCCTTCGTCATTACTCATGTGCTGGAAATTGCGACTCATCCCCTTTCCGGCGCCATGATCGATGTCCCGGGCGTCGCCGGGGCGGCCTTCCTGCTGGAAAACAGCCTCAGCCACATCGTCGACGATTGCGACGTCATCATCGACTTCACCCATGCCGACGCCTCTCTCCTCCATCTTCGCCTCGCCTCGGAGAAAGGCAAGGCCATCGTCATAGGCACTACGGGCATCTCCCCTGAGACCCTGGCGGAAATGAAGGCTTTGCCGAATGCAAAAGCCGTGATCTCCCCGAATATGAGCATAGGCGTCAACCTCCTCTTCGCCCTTGTCGATCGGGCTGCCCGGCTCATCGGCCGCGACTATGACACAGAGATCATCGAAATGCACCATAAGTGGAAAAAGGACGCGCCGAGCGGAACGGCAGTCAAATTGCGCGATGTCGTCATGGCCGCCGGACCGGATCGCCAATGGACCGAGGTGACGGGCAGGCGCGGCATGATCGGCGAGCGCAAAAGCGACGAGATCGGCATTCTGGCCGTAAGGGCCGGTGACATCGTGGGCGAGCACACGGTCCTTTTCGCGGGCGCCGGCGAGCGGCTCGAGATCACGCACCGGGCCTATTCCAGGGAGAATTTCGCGCACGGCGCCCTCGCGGCGGCAACGTGGATCGTCCATCAGGGAAGCGGCATCTACGATATGGGAGACGTCCTCGGCCTTTAGCGGCAATTATTGGGACACCCGCGCGCGCGACCCACTGCGTGGGTGCCCCGCGGTCGCCCCCTTCATGAGCAAGCTCATCGGGGTACCCGCTTGCGGGTCGTCCCCCTCATAAAAAGGAAGAGGCACAATATCCAGTGCAAAAACACGCCGCTTGATAAACTTTTCTCTTGGACCGGACCCTTCCAGCGGTCTTGTTTTCCGCTTGATAAATTTTTCTCTTGTGTTTATACTATAAACTGCGTCAGCACGCCGATAATTCATCATATTCCAGGTGCGGACATGGCAAAATACGCAAAAATTCCTGAAGCAACGGTGAGAAGGCTGTCGAGCTACCTGAAATGCCTCGAAGACCTGGAACAGAAGGGGGAGAACGTCGCGTCGAGCGCCCTTATGGCATTGATCTGCAACGTCAATGCGGCCCAGGTGCGGAAGGACTTTGCCTACTTCGGCGAGTTTGGGATAAGAGGCATGGGTTACAGCGTCCACGAGCTGAGAAATCACATCAGGAAGATCCTCGGAACAAACCGGGAATGGAGAATCGCTCTGGTGGGGATCGGGAATCTCGGAAGCGCCCTCCTTATGTATAAAGATTTTCTGAAGCAAAGCTACAAGATCGTCGCCGCCTTCGACCAGGAGCCGGTGAAGGTGATAGGCCATATCTCCGAAAAGATAGGGAAGCCCATCGAGATCCTCCACATTGACCGACTGAAAGAGGTGGTAAAAACGAGAAACGTGGAAATCGGCATCATCACCACGCCGCCTCCGGAGGCCCAGAAGGTGGCGAACCTCTTCGTCGAGGCCAACGTGAAGGGGATCATGAATTTCGCTCCTACCCAGATCCGCGTGCCGTCGAACGTGGTGCTCCGGAATGTCTTCTTCACGGCGGCCCTTGACAACCTCGTTTACCATCTCTCAAACTAGGACTCGGTATCATCTCCCCGGCCTCGGACTCCTTTGGCTGTCCGGTTTCAGCCTGCGCGTCGGCAAAAAGGGACCGCTCTCTGTGTAAAGGCAATGTTGAAGGTTGAATTGTGAATGTTGAATATAGGGCATTTTGCTCGGTAATTGTTTTCGCAAAAGGCCCTATTCGAGATAAGCGCCAATGATGCAGCGGAGCCCGGCCACCAGAGGGGTGACCGACGGGATGGCGCCGAGGTTGTCCAACACGGCCTCGATCACCTGCCTGTTCTTCACGTTCCTCCCCATCTGGATCTTCAGCGTGGCAAGGTCCGCGAGTCCATCCCTCCAGGCTTCGGGGGCCGTGGTCGCATCCTTTTCAAGCACCTCTTCGATATCGGCGAGGATGGCCTCGACCGCATGTATGCGAGGCCGGACGCCGCAAGTCCCGCCGCTGCCCGCCCCTGCCTCTTTCGGCGGCGCCGGAGCCGGAGGAGGCTCTGCAGGCAGCCCTCTCCTGAATGACTGAGGGTCCTGGCGGTACCGGGCAATGATTCCCGTCTCTCCCCCTTCCTCCACGAAAACGCTCCCCTCCATCGTGATGGCCGCGCTGATCCCGCCCCACATATCGAGGGCGGCGCTGATGATAAGCCCCCTGTCACCCAGGAAGTCCAAGGCCTTTTGAAGCCCTTCCCTGTCGCTAATCCCCATCGTGGAAGCGAAGTCATTCACCATGAAAAGGAAATTAGGATGGGGAGCGGCCTCGGCAAGGTCATAAAGATGCACCAGAAATAATTCGCCCAATTCTTCGGTCGTCATTCCACTCGCCCTCTCCTCTTTTTACCAACGCGTAAGCGGCCTCATTATACCACGTCACGCCGGAAAAGCAACGGGACGGCGCCGGATATTCAGGGCAGATCACAGCCAATATAGCGTCCATTGTTCGGTTCCGCAGGAAAGGCTCACCTCACCAGGCCTTCTTTCACGGGCCTTCAGGGCAAAGAACTGCTATTGGCCGTCCCGGAGAAGGTCGCTCAGCTCGCTCAATTCCTGCCTCATCGCCTTGAGCCTTGCTGCGCAGGAAGCCTTGATCTCGCTGTCTTCCGCGGCCGAGGAGATGCGGTCGCAGATTCCCAGCAGGTTCTGGTACTCATCCATTTTTCTGCTGAAAACGTCGAAAATCCCTTCCTCTTCCTTCATCCTCTGCAGAAGCTTCCCCTCGAACTCCGCCCGTGCGTCGCCCGACATCTCCGTCTTCGAAGCCGTCGCCGCCCCCGTCGCCGGCAGGGAGTGGGCACACCCCGTGACCGCAAGCGCTGCAATGAGAAGCGAAAGAGAGAACATCCCGGACACGTGTGGCCTCCTCATCAATTAATAGCAGGATTACGCGAAGATTTCAAAGGATTTGCTAATGTCCTTTTCGCTTGACAATCGGAACATCAACGTGTCTCAATATAAGTGGATTGCATGGCTCCCAATAGAGCGGCCGATTCAAGTTGATAGGGATTATCTTGGAGGGCGGCGAGGCATTCTCACTTCTGGGTGTGTCGAATACGCGTGTTGCGTAACTCCGCATGGTAGGAGGAGGCGATGCATGAAGACGACTGCCATAGCAAATCAAAAAGGGGGATGCGGTAAGACGACGACCGCGGTAAATCTGAGCGCCGCTCTAGCCGCTCTCGGAAAGAGGGTTCTTCTGGTCGATTTGGACCCTCAGGCTCATGCCTCTTTTGCGCTACGGACGGATAACCAGCCGGCGGATAAGTTCATCTACAACGTTCTGACCGACAATCCTGAAAAGAAACGCTCTTTCGACAGTTGCCTCGCGAGTGTCTCCCCGAATCTCGATATGCTGCCGTCAAATATCCAGCTCTCCACCCTGGAACAGGAACTCAAGGATAAAAAAGGCGCGGCCTCCGAACTTCATGGAGTATTGTCCTCGTGCCGGTCAAGATACGATTACATCCTTATCGACTGTCCTCCGAGCCTCGGCTTCCTTACCTTTAATGCCTTGAGGGCCGCCGACTGGGTCATCATCCCCATCGACATGAGTCCCTTCACTCTCATGGGCGTTGGTAAACTCCTGGGGATGATTGAGCTGGTCGAGGCGAAGATCGGACACGTCCCTCGTGTGAGTGCCCTGGCTACCCTGTTCGACAAACGCACGAAGTATTCACAGCGGATACTCGATGAAATCGAGGCTTTTTTTGCAGACCGAATGCTCCGGACCGCCATACGACACAATGTTGCCCTTAAACGAGCAGTCTCAGAAGGTGTCTCGATCATGGATTTCGATAAGACATCGACCGGCGCTGAGGATTATGCCGCGCTTTCCGATGAGATAGTGAGGCTTGACGCAACAAAGGACGCGGAAGCAACTAACGCCTCATCGCTGCCGGGTCAGATTCTTGAAGAACGGCATGCTGTTTTGTCCGGCAAAGGACAGACGGAAGAATCGCCCGGACCTGATGCAAAGGAAGTGGCGTTCGTTATCGAGGCGCCGACAGCCGAAGATATCCACGTCGTTGGCGACTTCAACGATTGGGAAGTAAGTGACGAGAGCAAGCTTGCTCGCCGCGAGAACGGCTACTGGGAGAAACTGATGAAACTACAGCCCGGTAGATACCGATACAAGTTTGTCGTTGACGGGGAGTGGACCCTCGACGCCAGGAACGAAGAATGCGAGAAAAACGAGTTTGGAACCTTCGACTCTGTAACCGAGGTTTAACCGAGCGAGGTCAGGATGCCTTGGCCATCCTGCGTGGAAGCTTCACGAACGCGGACTTGTAGTAAAGAAAGCCAAGTGTCCTTCTCAGGGATGCCGAAGCTTCGCTCTTTCCGAATCAGAAAGGACTTCCGTAGACAAGAGGCGTAACGAATTCCAAAGGAGCAGAAGATGCCACTAATCCGAAAAAAGCGCATTTGGTGGGAGCCCGTCGCCGGAGCCACGGGCTATGTGGTTTATGTCGGCACGGATAACAACGTTGCCGATCCCGCCAAGTTCTTGTGGGAAGATACGGCCGGCATGATTTTCAAACCGGTCGTTGGGAAGACAACTCAGTTAGTTATCCCGGATGAGTGGCCGGAATTCCCCAGACAATCGGGAGTTTACCGTATCGCGGTCACTTCGAGGAACGACGTGGGGAACGAAAGTGACCCCCTCTTTCTGTCGGGAGTATTCAGTCTCGTCGCCCCGGTATCCCCGTCGAAGGGCGGGATCGAAGACTTCCCCTCGGCTCTTCCGGAACCAAGTGCCTTTGATCATCCCCTTATGTCGCAGGGAAGAACAATCATCAGCAGGGGTCTGGAGGAGGTGAAAAACAACAAAGAGGTGGGAAACGCTTATCTGGGAAATGACCTGCCCGCCAAGAATCAGTCCGACTGGTGGTAAGTGCTCCCGACCGCGCGGCGGCTCGTCCCTTGCATGAATAGGAGGGGTCAGCCATTGACAGCCTGTTGCCCAAAATCGATTTCGAAGAACTTTCTGAAAAATATGTCAGTGAACCCAATTCAATGCAGCGAAATTACAGAACTTTGTCTCGGCCAAATCTCACATGCCTCACTATTCTGATTTGGGCGACGCTGCCTCTTTGATCGTGTAGAAAACTTACCTTCACCTCAGCATAGACCGTACCGCCCCCTTTGCGGGTAAGCTCCAGTTCCAGTGTCTGCGGTTGGAAAGAGGCCCTTGGGCTTGCCCTCTCTCCGGCCGGCCCCTCCTTGAGTGTTTTCCTTGCCACTTGGTGAGAGACGGGTGGGAGAAACGCTGTTTCAGCTCTACGCACTTTTAACACCTGCTGCTCCTCGCGTGTGGGCTTCTTGGGCGAGTGAAGAATACCACATAGAAAGCCGGAGGGATTTTTTTCAACACCCGCGTGTTTTTTCTTGACACGTGATGATACATAGTATAACATATGAAAGGGGTCTGAAGAGACGGAAAGCGATGGGTCCCGGGTACTTCTATCGAGGCTCAGCCGGAGGTGTGGTATGAAGACTCGTCTCGTTGTGCCGGATTCGGAAGCAAGCAAGGCGGCCGGGATCGGGCGGCGCTCAAGCCTTACCTGGATGACGAATTGCCCCTTGACCCCTCACGGTGTCGGGGTGCTTTGTTATACGAACGGCCGTGTCCTCAGCGGCTTAATCTTCCGCATACTTCGTGAAACCCTCGGTGCAATAATCCTGACCACTGACCCCGAGAAAGCACGCGAAACGCTGGGGCTGTTGGAGAGCGAAGCGGGGATAGAGCAAGTGACTCATGACTGAGCAAGAATTCAAATCAAGGATAGCACAGGCTGAGACCATGTGTGGCCTGTCTGACCGGCGGGGTTATTACGAGGGGTACCTAAGGGGTCTTCGTCGATTCTATCACGGGCCGCACTTCGGTACCCTCCAGGAGCATGAGGAATGGCTTGGTATGGTCTACGACCGGGACGAGACCAAGGCCGGGCGGGGCCGGGGTTATCAAGACGGGTTGCAGGGCATCAGGCCCCATATGCGACTAATCAGCAGGGTGACCCCATAATCCCCCCTCCAATATAGCCACGTATCTCCCCTGTCGATTTTTTATCATCCGTATTTTGCTTCTCACGCTCAATGAGGGCACCGCCATAATGGCAATGCCCTCATTTTCTTAATCACAATCGTAAATTAACCATCCTTACCGTCACTTCACAGGGGAAACGAACGGTATATACTGAGCGAAGAGCCAACAGAGGAAAAAGACGATCGGTACGTGAACGAACATCTGGAGAACAGAGTACCCCACTGCAGCCTTCCCACCCCTCTTTGTTTACGTTTACGCACATTGTCCCATACCGGCATAGAGATGTATCGATGTCAACTGAATTTCTGGAGCTGCCATCTAAGAATCAATCGTAATCAAAAATCGCCTCGCCCCCGCCGAGCGACGGTGTTCTCACATGCATATGGTAGGCCACAGGTTACACCACTATGCTCGCCGCCACGGCGTCGATGAAGGCGGCCGTGTCGTAAAAGCGCTCCGGCTTCGGGTCCATCAGGGGCACGAGGTCCCTGGTGACGATGCCTGCCTCGATGCAGCCGATGACCGCCTTTTCCACTTTTTCCCCGAAGGCGCGTACCTCGTCCGACCCGTCGAGCTCGCCGCGCTTCTTCAGGGCCCCGGTCCAGGCAAAGATGGACGCCACCGGGTTCGTGCTGGTAGGGTTTCCCTTGAGGTGCTCGTAATAGTGGCGCCGCACCGTGCCATGGGCGGCCTCGAACTCGTACAACCCGTCCGGGGAGACGAGGACCGAGGTCATCATGCCGAGGCTGCCGAACCCGGCCGCGATCACGTCGGAGAATATGTCGCCGTCATAGTTGCTCACGGCCCAGAGGATGCCCCCTTCCTGCTTCATCATTTGCGCCGCCGCGTCGTCGATGAGCAGATAGCGGTAGGCGATGCCGGCTTTGTCGAGGTCGGCCTTGGCCGTTGCGACTTCCCGGCCGAAGACCTCCTTGAAATACCCGTGGTACTTCTTGCTGATCGTGTCTTTCATCGAAAACCAGAGCGCCACGCGCTCATCGATTGCGTAGGTGATGCACGAGATGGCGAAGGAGCGGATCGACCGCTCTAAGTTGTGGATGGCCATGACCACGCCGGCGTCTTTGAACTCGTGCACAAGCAGGCGGCTCTCCTGCCCGTCCGGCGTGGTGTAGACCAGCTCTACCTTTCCGGGCCGGTCTATGTTCATCTCCACGCCCGCGTAGATGTCGCCGTAGGCGTGGCGTCCGATGATGATAGGCTTTTTCCAGCTGCGGACCGCGGGCGAGATGTTCCCGACCATGATGGGCTTGCGGAAGACCGTGCCGTCGAGGGCCGACCGGATCGTCCCGTTCGGCGACGGCCAGGCCTTCTTGAGCCCGTATTCGTCTACCCGTCCGGCGTCCGGCGTGATGGTGGCGCATTTCACGCCCACGCCGTACGCCTTGACGGCGTTCGCCGCGTCCATCGTGACCGCGTCGTTTGTCTCGTCCCGGCTCCTTAAACCCAGATCGTAGTACTTGAGGTCGATATCGAGAAAGGGGAGGATCAGCTTCTCTTTGATCATCGCCCAGATGACCCGGGTCATCTCATCGCCGTCCATCTCGACAAGGGGCGTCCTTACGTTAATCCTGGCCATGGGTGCTCGCTCCTTCTCCGGTTATGCTTCCCGTCTGAGAGGTGAGGTAGTTGAGGAGGCCGCCCGCGGTGATTATGGCGCCCTGGGTTTCGGAGAGCGGGCAGACGCATGCGATCTCCTCGCCGGTGCGCCCGTTCACTACGAAGAGCGGCTGACCCGCCGTGAGCGCGTTCCGCCAGCTCCTCCCGGTGATGCGGTCTCCCTTCTCTATCCGGCCGTAATCGTCGCCGTCTTTGAACACGAGGGGGAGTATCCCGAAGTTGATCAGGTTTGCAGCATGGATGCGCTCGAAAGATTTGGCGATGACCGCTTTGACGCCCAGGTACATGGGGCAAAGCGCGGCATGTTCCCGGCTCGAGCCCTGTCCGTAGGATACGCCCGCCACGATGATGTTCCCGATGCCCTTCGCCTTGTTCTCCAGGCAGGTGTGCGCAAAGTGCGGGTCCACGTGCTCGAAGACGTAGTGGGCGTATTTGGGGATGTTCGACCGGTACTTCAGCCGGGCGCCTGCGGGCATGATGTGGTCCGTGGTGATGCGGTCGCCGACCTTGATCGCTACACCGCCGTCGAGGTCGACCGCCATGCCTTCGTTCCGCGGCGGCTCGCCGATGTTCGGACCCCGGATAACGCGCGTCTGTGCCATTTCGGGGGTAGGGAAGATAAACATGGCGTCATCGACGGAGTAGGCATCGGGTTCATCGATCCGCGGGTAGGCCATGCCGGACGCAGCCGGGTCGGCCAGGACGCCGGCTATCGCGGCGACCGCGGCGGCTTCAGGGCTGGCGAGGTATACCTTCGCGTCTTTCGTGCCGGAGCGTCCCTCGAAATTACGGTTTGACGTCCTGACCGATACCCCGCCGCTCCGGGGGGAGAAATGATTCCCGATGCAGAAGCCGCACGCGCTTTCCATCACACGGCCGCCGGCCGCGATCAGGTCGTGGAGCGCCCCGTTTTCCACGAGCATCTGGAGGATTTGCCGGGAGCCGGGCGCGATGCCTAGGCTGACGTAGGGGTGGACCCGCCGTCCTTTAAGGATCGCCGCGACCGTCATCATGTCGCGGTAAGAAGAATTGGTGCACGAGCCGATGCACACCTGATCCACAGGCATGGCGCCCATCTCCGAGAGCTTCCTCACGTTGCCGGGGCTGTGGGGCAGGCTGACCGAGGGCTCCAGGCGCCCGAGATCGAGATCGATGACGCGGTCGTAAATCGCATCCGCATCCGCGATGAGCGGCTGCCAATCCTCCTCTCTCCCTTGAGCCTTCAGGAACCTGCGCGTGACCGCGTCTGCGGGGAAGACGGACGTGGTGACCCCCGTCTCCGCCCCCATGTTCGCGATGGTGGCGCGCTCCGGCACGCTCAAGGAAGCTACGCCCTCGCCCCCATATTCGAGCACCACGCCCACGTTGCCCGTTGTGGTAAGGAGGGAGAGTACGCGGAGCACCACGTCCTTCGCCGTGACCCATTCCGAAAGCCTGCCCGAGAGGTTCACCAGATAGACCCTGGGACAGGTCAGGAAGAAGGGGCCGCCTCCCATGGCGATTGCGACGTCGAGGCCGCCCGCGCCGATGGCGATCTGGCTCAAGGCCCCGCCCGTGGTCGTGTGGCTGTCGGCGCCTAAAAGCGTGGTCCCCGGCTTGCCGAAGCGCTCCAGATGGACCTGGTGACAGATGCCGTTTCCCGCCCTCGAATAGACGACGCCGAACCTGGCGGCCACGCTCTGGAGATAAAGGTGGTCGTCGTTGTTTTCAAAGCCGACCTGGAGCGTATTGTGGTCCACGTAGCTGACCGAGAGGTCGGTCTTGACCCGGCCGAGGCCCAGGGCCTCGAACTGGAGAAAGGCCATCGTGCCGGTGGCGTCCTGCGTGAGGGTCTGATCGATGCGGATGCCGATCGTCTCTCCCGGCATGTAAGCGCCTTCTTTCAGGTGCGCCTGCAGCACCTTCTCGACGATGTTGTTTCCCATGCGGCGTCTCCTGTCTTTTTTGCCTTTTTTCTAAGAAGAATAGGTCCAATAAGACTTATAAGACGTATTCTTTCCTCACTCCTTAAACTCTTTCCCCGGTCTTCCCTGCTGGACCCACGTGCTCCCGTTCCTCCTTACTACGTTTTTGTACCGGACGATAAATTTATACAGATCTCCCGGGTAGGAAGAATGGAATACCTCGACCGGCTTCCGCCCCTTCGCATACATGATACGCTCCGTAAAAAGGATCGGCGAGCCGGACGGGACGGCCAGATAGGCCGCTGTCTCGGGGTCGGCGAAAGAAGCGGCAATCGTCTGGACCGCTTCCGTAAACCGGACGCCCAGATCCTGCTCCAGGATCTGCAGCAGAGGCTTTTCGTAAAGCGCCTTTTCGTCGATCTTTTCGCCGATCTCCAAGGGAAGATAATTGGTGGAAATCGTAAAGAGCGTCTCCCGGAGCACGCGGACCCTTTTGATCCGGACGATCTCTTCCGCCTGCGCGTCCAGACACAGCTTCTCCCGTATCGGCTTCGGCGCTGCCATCCGCTCGATCCACGTCGATTTTGTCTTGATATCGGCTATCTGGGCAAAGAAGAAATCGTCGATCAGTCCGCGAAATTCAAAGTTGTAGCTCTCGATCAGCCCCACATTGTCGGTGACGAACGTGCCTTCCCCGCGCCTGCCGACAAGAAACCCCTCCTGGGTCAGTTGGCCGGTCGCCTGGCGCACGGTGAGGCGGCTCACCCCGAATCTCTCCGCAAGCTCGTTCTCCGAGGGGATCTTTCCCCCGGGGTTGAACTCGCGGTTGATGATCCATGCCTTGATCGTCTGCTTGATCTGGTAATAGATGGGCAGGATGCTATTCACGGGCCTCCCTTCAGGATATGTCTACTCATATATACAACCTGTCAAGTATAGTTGTCAAGGGGTACAGGAGAGACCATGCATTGACCTTGCAGCAAAAAAGAACCCATTGATTGTGCTGCCGATGTATGGTAATTTCATCGAATGGAAGAGTTCTATCGTATTTCCAGACTGCCTCCGTATACGTTCAACATTGTGAGGGACCTTCTCATCGAGGCAAGGCGAAAAGGTGAGGATATCATCGACCTCGGCATGGGCAACCCCGATATACCCACACCGAAGCACATCGTCGAGAAGCTGATAGAGGCCGCCAGGAACCCGCGCAACCACCGCTATTCGGTGACCCGGGGCGTCCCCAAGCTGCGGAAGGCGATCTGCGATTGGTACGGCAGGAAGTTCGATGTCTCCATAGACCCTGAATCAGAGGCCGTAGTGTGCATGGGCGCGAAAGAGGGCATCGGCCACCTGGTGCTCGCCACGGTGCATATGGGTGAGGTTGTCTTTGTCCCGGACCCGACATATCCCATTCATACCTACTCGGTGGTTATCGCCGGCGGGGACCTGAGAACTATCCCTCTTCTGCCTTTGGACGGGTTTATAGAGAGGTTGTCCGTTGCCGTAAAGACTACCTGGCCCCAGCCGAGGATGCTGATCCTCAGTTTTCCGAACAATCCTACCACCGAGGTGGTGACGATCGACTTCTTCGAGCGGATCGTCGCGTTTGCGAAAGAGCACAAGCTCATGATTGCCCATGATCTGGCATACGCGGATCTCACGTTTGACGGCTATGTCGCCCCGAGCCTCCTTCAGGTGAAGGGGGCCAAGGACATAAGCGTCGAGTTTTTCTCCCTTTCCAAGAGCTACAGCATGCCTGGATGGAGAGTGGGGTTTGCGGTTGGGAACCAGAGGATGATCGGGGCGCTCACCAGGTTAAAGAGCTACTTCGATTACGGCGTGTTCCAACCCGTACAGATCGCCGCGATTATCGCGCTCAACGAAGGGGGCGCCTGCGTGGAGGAGATCACCCTGGAATACCGGAAGAGAAGGGACGCCCTCTGCCGGGGACTGACGCGGTGCGGGTGGCACGTGCCCGCGCCGAAAGGGACCATGTTCGTCTGGGCGCGGATCCCCGAACAGTTCAGGGCCATGGGGTCCGTGGAGTTCTCGAAGCTGCTGCTGCGGGACGCGAAGGTGGCCAGCTCGCCGGGCATAGGTTTTGGCGAGTACGGCGAAGGTTACGTCAGGTTTGCCCTCATCGAGAACGAGCACAGGATCAAGCAGGCTGTGAAGGGCATCCGGAGCGTGCTGGCAGAAAACAAGTGATGATCCGGGTAGGCATCATAGGTCTTGGCACTGTAGGCCGGGGCACGTATCGCATACTCAGGGAACACCGTTCACTCATCGCGCAAAAGACCGGGTTGGACATAGCCCTGGCCGGGGCCGCGGAAATCGACGCGGAGCGGCGCAAGGGCATTGTGGAGGCCGACCCCCGTTTTTTCCGCAGCGCAACAGAGCTTATCGATGATCCTGCAATAGATATCATTGTTGAGCTGATAGGGGGCACGGGGTATGCCTACGAGCTGATCACGACCGCCCTGAGAAAGGGCAAGTGGGTGGTGACGGCAAATAAGGCCCTGCTGGCCGAAAAAGGCAACGAGATTTTCGATCTGGCGGCGAAAGCCGGGTGCGAGATAGGCTTCGAGGCTTCCGTGTGCGGGGGTATCCCGGTGATAAGGGCGATACGGGACGGCCTTGCGGGGAACCGGATCGACTATCTCCTCGGCATCTTGAACGGGACGAGCAACTACATCCTGAGCAAAATGAGCGAAGAAGGCGTCTCTTTCGGCCGCGCCCTCGAGGACGCGCAGCGGGCCGGTTTCGCGGAAAGCGACCCGACCCTCGACGTCGAGGGGCTTGACGCCGGCCACAAGCTTTGCATACTCGCGCGTCTCGCCTTCGGCTACCCCCTTTCCATGGGCGATATAGCAAGAGGCGGCATCTCCGGGATAGAACCCGTCGACATCGCCTTTGCGAAGGATCTGGGGTATAGTATTAAGCTGCTGGCGGTCGCAAAAGAGGAAGACGGGGTAATTGAGGCGAGGGTGGAGCCGGCAATGCTGCCCGCAACGCACCTCATGAGCAAGGTAAACGGCGTCTACAACGCCGTCTACGTGCTGGGCGACCGGGCCGGCCCCAGCCTGTATTACGGGAAGGGCGCCGGCGCGGACCCGACGGGCAGCGCGGTGGTGAGCGATATTATCGATATGGCGGCGAGGAAAAAGGGGCGGTGCGGCAAGCCGGGCATACGTTTCTGGGCCGGGGAAAAAAGGATAAAGAGGAGCGCCGAGACGGTGGCCTCCTTCTATATGAGGTTTAAGTGTGAGGACAGGCCCGGTGTGCTTTCGCGGATTTCGGGCATACTCGCCGACCACGGCATCAGCATTTCGGTGGTGACGCAGAAGGGCCGGAAAGAGAACGAGTACGTGCCGGTCATGATGCTCACCCACGAGGCGGCCGAAGGGCCCCTGCTCGAGGCAAAGACGGAGATCGACAGGCTTCCTTTTATCGAGGGGGAGAGTCTGCATATACGGATCGAATCCGGAGGGATGTAGGGTGGCAGCGTCGTCTAAGGCCCATCTGCGTTGTCGTCCACCCGCGAGAAAAGCATCGCGGGTACGAAGCTGTGAAATAATACCATTTCAGTCGTCACCCCGGCGGACACCGGGGTCCAGGCTATTCATAACCTGTTTAAATTACTGGATTCCGGCGTCCGCCGGAATGACGGCAAACAACACCGGACCAATTATTTCAAAGCTTCTACCCGGGGTCCGCATTGGAGCTGATCTATGAAATACCTGGTGATTATCGGCGATGGGATGGCCGATTTTACGCTTGCGGAATTAGGCGGGCGGACCCCGCTCATGGCCGCGAGGAAGCCGGCCATCGACAGGATCAGCCACGAGGGGTTTTGCGGACAGGTGATTACCGTGCCTCCGGGTTTTTCTCCGGGCAGCGACGTCGCCTGCATGTCGCTCTTCGGCTATGACCCTGAAAAGTACTATACGGGCCGCGCCCCCATAGAGGCATACGGCATGGGGGTCGCCCTCGAGGAAGGGGACGTCGCGTTTCGGTGCAACCTCGTCTACCTCGACGTGAGGGCGCCGAAGGTCTTTATGGGCGACTACAGCGCGGGACAGATCACGTCTGAGGAAGCGAGGGTCCTCATCGAGGACTTCGGCAATGCGGTCGGAGGCAAGGAATTCGGGTTTTACGCCGGCGTCGGCTACCGCCACCTCATGGTCTGGAAGGGCGGGTTCGCGGACATGGTCACAACCCCTCCCCATGACATACTCGGCAAAGAGGTGATCGACCATATGCCCGCAGGGATAGGGTCGCCGGCTATCATCAAGCTCATGAGCGACTCGCAGATATTCCTGAAAGCGCATCGGGTCAACAGGGACCGGATAGAGCGGGGTGTATATCCGGCAAACAGCATCTGGCTCTGGGGCCAGGGCAAAAAACCCTCTTTCCCCGCCTTCCGGGAGAAATACGGGGCCGACGGGGCGGTGGTGGCCGCGGTCGACCTGGTAAAGGGCATCGGGGCGTTGGCGGGCTTCGAGACGCCGCGCGTGGAGGGGGCGACAGGATATCTCGATACCGATTACGCTGCCAAGGCCCGAAAAGGCCTGGAGCTGCTCGACCGGCACGATATCGTTTACATCCACGTGGAGGCGCCTGACGAGGCGTCGCACGCGGGGAGCCTCCCCGACAAGATAAAGGCCATAGAACAGATAGACGAGAAGGTCGTGGGCTATCTGCTCGAAAGGATCGGCAGCGATGTCCGTCTCCTGATCGCGACGGACCACGCAACCCCCCTCTCCATGAGGACCCATTACGCGTGCCCCGTACCGTTCGCTGTTTTTCAAAAGGGGCAAAGGCAAGGTCCGGGAGGCGCCTACGATGAGCGATGCGGCGGCAGGGTGCTTACCGGCGAGCAGTTGATCACGTTCTTTCTGAAGGGGTCGCAATCATGAGACAAAAGTTTATATTCGTCACAGGCGGCGTGGTATCCTCCCTTGGCAAGGGCCTCGCTTCCGCCTCCATCGGCGCGCTTCTCGAATCGAGGGGGCTTACGGTGACGCTCAAGAAGCTCGACCCGTACATCAACGTGGACCCGGGGACCATGAACCCCTTCCAGCACGGAGAGGTGTACGTCACCGAAGACGGGGCCGAGACCGACCTCGATCTGGGCCACTATGAGCGCTTCACCAACGCCGTGATCTCGAAGAAGAGCAACTTCACCACGGGGCAGGTGTACGATTCCGTGATAGCGAAGGAGCGGAGGGGCGAGTACCTGGGTGGGACAGTGCAGGTGATACCGCACATTACCGACGCGATAAAGTCGATGATCCTCGACGTCGATGAGAGGATCGATATCGTGATCGTGGAGATAGGCGGGACGGTAGGCGATATCGAGAGTCTCCCCTTCCTCGAGGCGATCCGCCAGCTCAGGAATGACCTTGGCAAGGAGAATGCGCTTTTCATCCACCTCACCCTTGTGCCTTTTATCAAGACGGCGGGGGAGATGAAGACGAAGCCGACCCAGCACAGCGTCAAGGAGTTGCGCGAGATCGGCATCCAGCCGGACATTCTGCTGTGCAGGACGGAGGAGTTCCTGCCTGCGGCGCTGAAGGACAAGATAGCCCTCTTCTGCAACGTCGAGAAGGATGCGGTCATTACGGCGAAAGACGTGGACACCATCTACGCCGTGCCCCTTGCGTTCAACAGGGAGGGCCTCGACGAGAAGATCACCCAGATGCTCAACATCTGGGCCAAGAAGCCGGACCTGAGCGAGTGGCAGCATATCGTCGATGCCATCGCGGCCCCGAAAAAGCAGGTCGAGATCGCCATGGTCGGGAAATACGTGAAGCTGACCGATTCCTACAAGAGCCTCAACGAGGCGCTGACCCACGGGGGCATCGCCAACAACTGCAAAGTCAATATCCGCTATGTCGATTCGGAAGACCTGGAAAAGGACGTGGCGAGGCACCTCGGCGACGTGGACGGCATACTGGTGCCCGGGGGCTTCGGGTCGAGGGGCATCGAGGGGAAGATCAACGCCGTCACCTATGCCAGGGAGAACAACATCCCCTATTTCGGCATTTGTCTCGGCATGCAGCTCGCGGTGATAGAGACCGCGAGGAACCTAGGCAAGCTCAAGAACGCCCACAGCACCGAGTTCCGCGAAGAGACCGACTGCCCCGTCATTTACCTCATGGAGGAGTGGGTCGACCGTGACGAGCGCCTTCAGACAAGGAGTGAGGCGTCCGACAAAGGCGGCACCATGCGGCTAGGCGCGTACCCGTGCAAGCTAAAAGCCGGGAGCAATGCCTTCAGGGCTTACAACCAGGAGCTGATCCACGAGAGACACCGCCATCGCTATGAATTTAACATGCGCTACAGGGAGGGACTCGAAAGGTGCGGCATAGAGATCACCGGCATCTCGCCGGACGAGACGCTGGTGGAGATCGTCGAGCTGCGCGACCATCCGTGGTTTTTGGGGTGCCAGTTCCACCCGGAGTTCAAGTCGAAGCCTTTCAACCCCCATCCTCTTTTCCGGGAGTTCATCAAGGCCTCGCTGAAATACAGGCAGGATAAAGCCAAATGCCGAAACAAGTGAAGGTGGGGGGCCATCCGGTGGACGGGAAGCCTTTTACGTTCATCGGCGGACCCTGCGTGATCGAGACCAGGGATGTCACCCTCGCCGCAGCGGAAAAGCTTGCCGCCATCACGTTGAGGCTCCACATCCCCTTCATCTTCAAATCTTCCTACGACAAGGCAAACAGGACGTCTATCGAGGGTTACAGGGGGCCCGGGATCGAGGAGGGCCTGAAAATCCTCAAGGACGTGAAGGACTATTTCGGCGTGCCCGTGCTCACGGACGTGCATTCACCCCGTGAAGCAGCCCTCGCGGCGGACGTGGTCGATGTCATCCAGGTGCCGGCGCTCCTCTCCAGGCAGACCGACCTGCTCACGGCGTGCGGAAAAACGGGCAGGGTGGTCAATATCAAGAAAGGCCAGTTCCTCGCGCCCGAAGATATGATCTACGCGTTGAGGAAGGTGGAGTCGACGGGGAATGCGCAGATACTCGTTACCGAGCGCGGGACGAGCTTCGGATACCATAACCTGGTCAATGATTTCCGCTCACTCCCGATCATGCGGGAGTTCGGCTATCCGGTCATCTTCGACGCAACCCACAGCATCCAGTTGCCGGGCGGGGCGGGCGCGTCGTCGGCGGGCCGGAGGGAATTCGTCTTTCCCCTCGCGAGGGCGGCCGTAGCCGTCGGCGTCGAGGGGATATTCATGGAGGTCCATGAAGACCCGGCCCACGCAATGTGCGACGGCGAGAACTCGGTCCGTCTCGGCGACCTCGCGGGGATGCTCGAAGTCCTCAAAAGGATAGGGGAGGCCCGGTGAGCAGGCTTGTCGATATCGGCAAAGAGGTGCTGGAGAAAGAGGCAGCCGCGATACTCCAGGTCATGGAGCGGCTCAACGACGACTTTGACCGGGCGGTCAATGCGATCAACGCGGGCAGGGGCAGGGTCATCTTTTCCGGCATAGGCAAATCGGGCCTCATCGCGAAGAAGATCGCCTCGACCTTCTCCAGCGTGGGCATACCGTCTCTCTTTCTGCATCCCGCGGATTCACTCCACGGGGACCTCGGCATCGTGCAGAAGGACGATATATTTTTCATCATCTCGAACAGCGGGGAAACCGACGAGGTGATAAAGGTGCTCCCGTGGATAAAGAGAATGGGCATACTGACCGTGGTGGTGACGGGGAACAGGTCGTCCACCATCGCAGGCTACGGGGATATCGTGCTCGATGTGAAGGTCGAGGAAGCCTGCCCCTACAACCTCATTCCCACGTCGAGCACGACGACGGCGCTGGCCCTCGGCGACGCCTTGGCCGTGGTCCTCATGAAGGAGCGGAATTTCACGAGGGATGACTTTGCCCTGCTTCATCCGGGAGGGAGCATCGGCAGGCGCCTGCTCCTCAAGGTCGAGGACCTGATGCATACCCAGGACGCAATTCCGCGGGTTTACGAGGACATGCTCATGAAGCACGTAATCATGGAGGTCACGTCGAAAAGGCTCGGGGTGACCGGGGTCTTCAGCAGAGACGAAGAACTGGTGGGCATCGTGACGGACGGCGACCTGCGGAGGGCCCTCGAGAGATATGAGAACATGCTTGAAAAACGGGCCCGGGATGTGATGGTGAGGAGCCCGAAAGGGATAGAGAAGGGGGCGCTGGCGGCGGCGGCGCTGCGGCAGATGGAGGAGTTTTCGATCACCTCCCTGTTCGTGTTTCACGGGGACGACCGGAAGCACCCCATCGGCATACTCCATATCCATGACCTGCTCAAGGCGAAGGTCGTGTAAGGTTCTCTTTCTTTGTCCTTCGAAATCGGCTTTGGGCAACAGCCCGTCAAGGGGTGACCCCGCGTGGGGCTCCCCCGCCGCTGAATTTGGCAACCAGGTTTTCCAGCTCATCCCACCGGTGATAGGCTTCATCCAGTCCCTTTTCGAGGGCCTCCAGCCGGTCATTGGCCGCCTTTAGTCTGGTCGCATCGTAGCTTGCATAGAATTCCGGGGAGTTCAGCGTTGCCGTCAGGCGCCGCTTCTCCCCTTCCATGGCTTCAATCGTCTGTGGCAGTGCTTCAAGCTCCCGGGACTCTTTGTAGGATAGCCTTTGTCTCTCCTTCGGTGATTTTTCGCTCTTCCGGCTCCGGTCCCTTGACGCCGTCGAGCTTGACTGCTCACCGGATAGCTTGCCCTGCCTAAGCCAGTCGTCGTAGCCGCCTACATATTCCTGCAACTGTCCCGCGCCTTCAAAGACAATTGTGGACGTCACGACGTTATTGAGAAATTCACGGTCGTGACTGACCAGCAGGACCGTACCCTTATAGTGGAGGAGCCGGTCTTCGAGCAGTTCGAGCGTTTCGACGTCAAGGTCGTTTGTCGGCTCATCAAGGACGAGCACATTCGATGACATGACGAAGAGCTTTGCCAGGAGGAGGCGATTGCGTTCACCGCCGGAGAGGGTGCGAACGGGCGACATGGTTCGCTCGGGTGAAAAAAGAAAATCCTGAAGATAACCGACTACATGCCGCGAGGCATCGCCCATGATAATCGTATCGCTGCCGTCCGCGATGTTTTCCCTTAGCGTCTTGTTCTCGTCGAGCTGTTCACGGAGTTGATCAAAGTAGGCAATCTTGATCCCGGCGCCCAGACGGATCTTCCCCTGCTGGGGCTTGAGCTCGCCGAGCAGAACCTTGAGGAGAGTGGTTTTGCCGGAACCGTTAGGTCCGATGATGCCTACCTTGTCACCGCGGATGATAGTGGTGGAGAAGGCAGCGACAATTTTCTTGTTGTCCCAGGAAAAGGAGATCGTGTCGGCATCGACGACCACCCGTCCGCTCCGTTCCGCCTCCCGGATGACGAGCCGCGAGACGCCTTCCTGTTTCTGTCTGTGCGCCCGCTCTTGACGCATCTGCATCAATTCCCGTGCTCTGCCCTCGTTGCGGGTCCGGCGTGCCCTGACTCCTTGCCTGATCCACGTCTCCTCCTTCGCCAGCTTCTTATCGAAATCATGCCGTTGCTTCTCTTCGGCCTCCAGCAGGGCCTGCCTGCGTTCCAGATAAGTAGTGTAATCACAGGCAAAGGAGACGAGCCGCCCCCGGTCGATTTCCACGATGCGTGTAGACAGACGCGCGAGAAACGCACGATCATGGGTTACGAACATGAATGCCTTTTCGTGCTTGAGCAAGAACGCTTCAAGCCAGACGATGGTAGCGATATCCAGATGGTTGGTGGGCTCGTCGAGAAGGAGTACGTCCGGTTCACTCACCAGGGCTCTGGCCAGAAAGACCCGGCGCTTCATGCCCGCAGACAGAGACCGGAACTCCGCATGCTCATCCAGATCAGTCCTTGCGATCATCGCTTCCACGCGCTGGTGATACTGCCAGGCGCCTGATGTCTCTATCCGGTGCTGAACCTGTTCAAGGGCGCCGAGTAGACCAGCGCTGCTGTGCCCCCGGCTGATCTGAAAGGTAAGGTCATGGTATTCCCGGAGCAGCTCCATATGTTGCCGGCAACCGGAAGCCACGACATCATAAACCCTTCCCGTCACCCCCTCGGGGACCTCCTGGGGCAGCAGGGCGACCCCGATGTCGCGCTCCCGGACAATGGCGCCTGCATCAGGGGCAATATGGCCGACCAGCAACTTCATGAGGGTGGATTTACCGGAGCCGTTGCGGCCGACCAGGCCGATCCTTTCACCGGACTCGATCTGGAGCGCAACACCATTCAGAAGCGGCGGTCCGCCGAAGGATAATGAAATATCGTTGAGCCGGAGTAATGGCATAATAACTCGCGTGCAAATGAGATCGTCGGGCAACCATATAACTCGGCGTTCTTTCGAGAAACCTTATTTATAAACCGACACATGGTACGAACGCAACCTTGCATCCAAAAAGCTCGCAAAAACCGTTGACGTGTGCCCGTTTTTTTGCTACTTTACTTTGAACAGGTGTTCACGAATGAGCAGGCAACCATCGGATGCAGCGCGGGGAAAAATCCTCGCGGCAGCCCTCCAGGTATTCGGTGACAAGGGTTACAAGGAGGCGACCGTCAGGGGAGATCGCCCGGGTCGCGGGCGTGGCCGTAGGGGGACTCTATCCCTACTTCGGGAGCAAAGAACAGCTCTACGTGGAGGCGCTGCTGGAGGAGATGAAGCAGTATAACGAACGGATCCGCGAGTTCGAGCATGCGGACCCGCGGGTTGGGATCAAGCGTTACATCGAGAACCATCGCGAGTATACGGCATCGAGGAAGGAGATCGTCGCGCGCCATTTCAAGGACTACGACCTGGGGTTCGCCAAGCCCGTGAGAAGCCGGTTTTTTGCGTACCAGAAAGAGTTTCTGGAGGGAATCATACGCAACGGCGCGGAACAGAAGATATTCCTGGTTGCCGACTGCAGGGAGGCAGCCCTGTTCGTCCTCTGTCTCTTGAAAGGCTCCCTCTTTTATGACCTGGCAGGCATGATAGACCTCAGCAAGTCGGGTGAAACCCTTTGCCGGCTGGTCCTGAGCTTTCTCAAAAACGAGGAAGCAACCGGGCAATCGCGTGCCGCGCATCCCGGGTGAGACAGGGGGAGCAGGGTATTCCTGGTAACACGAGATGGTGATTGTTGGTCTGGTGATCGGGTTCTGGGTAGTCCTGCTTGCGGGCCTCGTTTATTCCGCTGCCTCGCGCAGGCGTAAATCGAGGCTCGACGCGGACATCCGGAGGCACGAATCAGACAAGGCAGATGCAGGCCGATGAGGGCCGCGAGGAGGTTTCAAAGAGATGACAACCGGGTCCTTCCACCGGGGGCGATGACCGTGCGTACGTCCGCCTTCGCCATTCTGGCCGTCATTCTTTCTCTGATGCCCACCCCGGCCAGGCCGGAGCCCCTCACCCTTCTTGACGGCCTAAGGATAGTAGCGGAGGAAAACCGCATTGTCAGGATCAAACAGCAGGAAGAGAAGATCTCTCATGCCGACACCCTCGTTGCCCGGTCGAGACTTCTGCCGAGCATCAACGCGTCTTACGGACAGACCTTCCTTGAGAACCAGCCCGGATTGCGCGCAGGCTCCCTGGTCGCCCAGACCGGGGAAAGAAGCTTCTATACCTACCAGCTCGTGATCCAGCAGATCCTCTACGATTTCTGCGGGGTGGATTCCCTGTACCAGTCCGCGAAGCTGATGGAGGATACGAAGCGGCTTGACACCGTAAGGACCAGGAATGGCGTTGCCCTTGCCTTCTCCACGCTCTACTTCGACGTGCTCGAATCCGAGAAGATGATTACCGTCGCGGAAAGGGAGATAGAGAGCCTCGCCTCGCACGCGCAAGTGGCGAGGGACCAGTTGCAAAGCGGCCTGATCACCAGGAACGACCTGCTCCAGGCCGAAGTGCGGCTCGCCGACGCGCGGCGAAGGCTCCTCAACGCGCAAAACATGAGGAAGATAAACGGGGCCAGGGTGAACAGCATGCTCACCCGGCCGCTCGGGAGTCCCATCGAGGTGGTCGAGGTGACAAGGCCGTACGCCGAGCCGCCGCCGTACGAGGGGGCGGCCGAAACCGCGGAAAAGGAGAGGCCCGAGCTGCAGATGGTCGACGCCACGCTCAAGGCCCTCCGGTATGAACAAACGGCGCGGAGATCGGAATACTTTCCGAAGTTCCTTATCCAGGGCGAGCGGGACTACATCAAGGACAAGTACCTGACCTACGAGGAGAACATGGGGGTCAGCCTCTTGATGAGCATTAACCTCTGGAGCGGCGGCAGCACGTCGGCCGCGATACAGAAGGTGGAGATCGCCCGATCGAGGCTCGCCGTCGAGCGCAGGAAGCTGGCGGACGACATTGACCTCGAGCTGGAGAAGTACCACCTCGACGCGGTAAACGCGAGCGAGGCGATACGGGTCGCGGCAGGGGCGATCTCCCAGGCAGAGGAGAACCTGAGGATCACCAGGCTCAAGTACGATGAGGGCACGGGCATCGCGAGGGACGTGACGGATGCGATCGCCCTGCGCACCCTTTCCGACACGAACTATTACCGGGCACTGTATGACTACTACCGCTCCGAGGCAGGCTACCTCTATGCCCTGGGGAAGAACCTGAAGGACGAATACGGGAGATGAGACGGAACCGGAGAGCAGGCACATGAAGAATTGGGTCTTAAGAGGGATAGCGGCAGCGGCGGTCATGGGAGGGCTTATCTATGGGGCTTTTTATCTCGTCCACTCCCTTTCCCACGAAAGCACGGACGACGCGTACGTCACCGGCGTGGTGGTGCCCGTCGCGGCCGAGATAAAGGGGAGGGTGGTCGACGTCTACATCAGGGATAACCAGTACGTGTCGGCCGGCAGCCCTCTGCTCGATATTTTCCCCCAGGACTATGCGGACACGGTCAAAGAGCGAAGTCAGGCAGTTTCCACATTGACCGCTGAAAAGCGTGAGCTGGAAGCGTCCCTTACGCAAAGGCAAAAGGCCCTCGCTGCGGCCCGGGCAAACCTCGCCGCGGCGGCGGCGGAGGAGACCCTCGCGGAAAAGGAGCTGACGCGGTACGATCGACTGGTTCGAGAGGATGCAGCGTCACGCAGCCAGTACGATCACGTGGAATCGCGCCGGGCTGTTGCCCATGCCCGGAAGGAAGCGGCCGCGGCGGCCGTCGACGAGGCCGGAGGGGCGATCGAGGCAGCACGGGCCAAACTGAGCACCCAGGATTTCAGGATCAAGGAGGCGGAGGCAGCGCATAGGCTCGCCGAGTTGAATTTCAAGAGAGCGACCCTTGTGGCGCCGATCTCGGGAAGAATCGCAAAGAAGAGCGTCGATCCGGGAAAGTACGTGCAGCCGGGACAGGCCCTCCTCGCCATCGTGCAGCAGGATACCTGGATCGTCGCCAATTTCAAGGAGACACAGGTAGGAAAGATGGCCGTGGGCCAGCCGGTCGAGGTGGAAGTCGACGCCTATCCCGGCATTCTCTTCAGGGGGCATGTCGACAGCCTGCAGCCCGGCACCGGGGCCGTCTTCAGCCTGCTTCCCCCTGAGAACTCAACGGGCAATTTCGTAAAGGTCGTGCAGAGGCTCCCCGTAAAGATCGTCATGGACTCCCCCTTTGATCCGGCCCACCCGCTGTGGCCCGGGCTCTCCGTCGTCCCGACCGTCGATGTGAGCCGGAAGACAGGCTCTCCCCTGGCTAGGCGATAGACCCCCGTGGACGGCCCTTATAAACCCCGTAATAAATGGCTCATCACGGTCACCGTCATGACGGGGGCCATGATGGCCGCTCTCGACATGAGCATCGTGAACGTAGCCCTACCCTACATGCGCGGCACCCTCGGCGCCTCGGTCGAGGAGATTACCTGGGTCTCGACGGGCTACATCCTCTCCAGCGTCATTATAATGCCCATTATCGCGCTTTTAAGCTCCCGGTTCGGGCGCAAACGGTTTTACCTTTTTTCCGTCGCGGTCTTCACGGGCTCTTCCATGCTCTGCGGGGTTGCCTGGGACCTGCCTTCAATGGTCGTCTTCCGTATTATTCAGGGCATCGGCGGCGGTACCCTTATACCCCTGTCGCAGGCGATGCTGCGAGAGGCGTTCCCCGTGGAACAACAAGCAACGGCGATGAGCATCTACGGTCTCGGCGTCATCCTCGGGCCCGCCATCGGGCCGACCCTTGGCGGATGGCTCACCGACAATTACTCCTGGCCCTGGATATTTTATATCAACGTCCCTGTGGGTATTCTCAACGTGCTCCTCATCATGCGCTTCATCGAAGACCCCCCCTACCTCGTCAGGGAGAAGGGGAAGCTCGATGTGGCGGGCCTGTTCTTTATCGCGGTCGGGCTCGGGGCACTCCAGATCATGCTCGAGAAGGGCGACCAGAAGGACTGGTTCACCTCGAACATGATATGGTATCTTGCCGTCGCCAGCCTCGTGGGCCTTATTCTGTTCGTTGTCCGGGAGCTGACCGCCGACAGACCGGCGGTCAACCTGCGGATACTGAAAGATATCAATTTCAGCTTAGGCAGCTTCCTCGGCGGCATCCTCAGCTTGGGTCTTTTTTCAAGCCTCTTTATCCTGCCCCTCTTCCTGGAACAGCTCCTCGGCTATCCTGCCTGTAACGCCGGGCTGGCGCTCATGCCGAGGAGTCTCGCCATGTTCGTAGGGATGCCGCTCGGGGCAAGAATATACCGCAGGACGGGACCTCAGTTCCTGATAGCCATTGGGCTTTTCGTCAACGGCGTCTCATTTTACCAGCTCTCGCTCCTTTCCCTCGACGTGGGGTACTGGGACATATTCTTTCCCCAATTCCTGCAGGGCATCGGCTTCGGCTTCATATTCGTGGCCCTGAGCACGGCGGTGCTGTCAACGATAGAAAACCCGCTCATGACCGCCGCCTCCGGCCTTTATAACGTGATCAGGCAGGTATTCGCAAGCGTCGGCATTGCCCTGGCCGCTACCTTCCTGACCCGGGGTGAGATCAGGTACCGGGCGATACTCACGGAACACGTGACGGGCTACAGCGACGCCGCTTCGGAATCGCTCCGTCAGCTTCTGTCGTATCTGTTCTTTCGGGGGGCAAACGCAAGCGGCACCGACATGGAGGCATTCGGGCTTCTGGAGGGGATAGTCGGCAGGCAGGCAGGCATGCTTGCCTACAACCATGTCTTTTTTCTCATCGCCTTGCTTTTCCTTCTCTCGGTGCCCCTGGCCCTTCTGATAAGAGATCCGCAGAGGGCGAGGGGTGCGGAGATGATCACAGACTGACGATGATGGCGTTGGGGCGGAGATACCCGTTGCAGTCTTTTCTTCCCCGTAGTACACTGTAAAGTTAAGCATGCAAACGTAACCGACCATTTGCCTATCTACCTGCGCGGCACCTTCCACCCATGACCTCTCGCAGGAGGGGAAAGAATGGATGACAAGGGTAGCATAGAGTTCCTGAATGGATCGCATAGCCCGGGATATCCCTCTTTCCGGTCCGGACGCCTTACCATCCCGTACGGAATATTCATTCTGCTCGGGTTATGCCTGACCAGCCTTTACAGGTACCTCCCTTTTCATCACATTGTCGAAAGTTTCAGCATTTTGATAGCTTTTTGCACCTTGTTTTACTTTTCACTGCCCCGAACGAGGCAAGGGAGATGAGCTTGGGGACCCTATTGCGTCATGGCGGCCGAGGACTCTTCACGTCTTTTGCGATGAGAACCGGCTCGGAAGGAAAGAAGTTGGCGAATACTATGAAGCCCGCAAATTCGGTAGAACTGCCGTTGCCCGTTATTTTGGCCGTTGTGTTCGGGTTCGCGGCGTCTCTGTTCTTGCTGGTCCCTTTGTTCCGGTCGCAACTCTACACGACGCTGGATGCCGCCACCTATCTCGTTTTCCATACTATCGTCGAACTCTTTAGCGTGATCGTGTTACTCTCGATTTTCGGCGTGGGGTGGTATACCTTTGACCAGTCGAAAAACCATCACGCCCTTTTTCTCAGCGCGGCATGCCTCGCCATCGGGTTGATAGACATTATGCACATTCTCAGTTTCCCGGGGATGCCCTTTTTCATCACCCCCAGCTCCGCCAACAAGGGCATCTTGTTCTGGATATGCGCTCGCCTGACGTCCGGCGTCGCATTTCTTGCCAGCGCCTACATCTATCCCGGGTCGGTCAAACGCGGATTGTCGAAGCTGAACCTCCTGACGGCGGCTCTGGCCGTCACGGGGCTGGCGTTCGCCGGCGTTTTCTATGTGCCGGGGTATCTGCCTGCCATGTTCGTCGAGGGAAGCGGTCCGACGCCGGTCACAGTTTCCGCGGAATACCTGGTTGTCAGCCTGTTTGCTCTCTCCTTCGCCGCCTACTGGAGGCGTTTCACCAGGACGGGCGACCGAGTTCTTGCGTGGTACCTGGCGGCCTTTATCGTGTGCATTTTTAGCGAGCTGGCTTTTACGTTATACAAGAGCGCCTATGACAGTTACAACCTGGTGGGCCACCTCTACAAAGTAGTTGCCTTTTACATGATATACCAGGGGATATTCACCAGCTCGGTCACGCATCCCTATGTGCAGCTGGTGGATACCGGCGAGAGACTCAGGGTTGCGATGGCCGAGCGCCAGCGCGCGTACCGCGATCTCCAGGAAAGCGAAAACCTCTACCGGCGCATCACTGAAGGTCTCACGGATTATCAGTATTCGGTGCGTATCGAAAACGGCCGCGCAGTGGAGACGACGAGAAGCCCGGCCTGTGCGAAAGTGACCGGGTACACGCCGGAGGAGTTTGACGCCGATCCCTATCTCTGGTTTCGCATGGTCGCGCCGGAAGACCGCGAACCGGTCCGGGAGCGCGTGCAAGAGATTCTTACGGGGAAGGAGATCCCGCCCATGGAGCATCGCCTATGCCGCAAAGACGGAGCGGTGCGCTGGGTGTGCAACACGACCATCCTGTTCAAGGATGCCTCGGGGAAACTCTTGTCCTACGAAGGCGTGGTCAAAGATATCACCGACCGCAAACGTGCAGAGGAAGAGATCCGCAAACTCAATCAGGAACTTGAACAGCGTGTCCTCGATCTCAGGAACGCCAACTATGAACTGGATACCTTTAACTCCACCGTTTCTCATGATCTGGGCACCCCCCTCATGATCATAGAAGGTTTGACCCAAAGGCTCGCAAAGACATACGGCCACGAGCTCGACCAGAGGTTCTCGGACCTGGTGGGGGTCATACACGCCAATGTAATGAAAATGGAGCAGCTCATTCATGATCTCCTGGCCTACGCAAGGCTTGGCAGACAGGCAATGCAACGGCTGCCGGTTTCGGTGCATGGGGTGGTCACGTCGGTGGTTGACGAACTCCGAACAATCTATCCCGAAGAAGAGGTCATGATTCCCCTTGTTCCTCCCTGCTGCGGCGACGAACATATGATACGGGAGGCTTTCGCCAATCTCATCTCCAATGCCCTCAAATTCTCAATCCGCAGTACGCAGCGGATTGTCGAAATAGGAGGGTGGGAAGCGGCAAAGGAAAACGTCTATTTTGTCAAGGACTACGGCGTCGGTTTCGACATGCAGCACAAGGAGAAGCTGTTCAACGTCTTCCAGCGACTCCATTCCCAGGAGGAATTCGAAGGCACCGGGATGGGCCTTGCTATCGTGAAAAGGATCATCGGCCTTCACGGGGGGCGCGTGTGGGCGGAGGGCACACCCGGCGAGGGGGCCACCTTCTACGTTACGCTGCCGAGACTGCCTTAGGCGACATGGGTCGCGTGGATGGCCGTCACGCCGGGATACACCTCACGTCCCTGCCTCCCTCCCTTTTTCCGTCACGCGCAATGGGGTCAATGACGTTCTTGCGGCGCTTCTCAGGGTGAAGCCGACCGCCGATATGCCCCGGCCAGGACCTTCAAAATCAAAGGCAGAAAAGAAGAAAAACGGACAGGAAAGCCAAGGGTAACCCGGTGGTAAGGGCTTCGGTAAGAATATTATCCTCCGCATTCAGCTAAAAGTTTAAAAAATCTTTCTCGGGTCATGCCCGCCCTTCTCATATTGTTTTTGATTATATCAATTCCCACATTATCGTACCGGGGAATAATAATCGGGCTGACATGGCCTTTCTTGCTATACACATTGTGGGATGAACCCCTCCGTTCAAAGATGAACCCGTCCTTTTCAAAAATGCATTCTAAGGTTTTCCAGTGCTGTGCGGTTATGCGTGGCATTCGGCGGTGCACCGCCCATCTGCCTGCATATAAAGGGGAACGGTTACCGTCTCCCCTTGCTGTTTTCTACCCGGTTTTTGGACCGTAGCGCATTTGAATCCGCATTGGCTTAATGCCGTATCTAAAACCTTTCTTTCACAACATGACACAAGAAAGAGTTGAACCGCTTCTTTGAGATTTTCCATCGCTTCTTCACGTGTATATCCCTGGGAAACCACATCAATGCATGGGCATGAAGAAATCCATAACTTACCCTTTTGTTTCAGAGTAGCGGGTAGTGTGAAATTGATAACCGGCTTTATCATCCTTCTACCATCCTGGTAATCTATATTCTTTCTCTTCCTCTTATTATCGGCTATTCTTTCCCTCAACCTCAATCGTAGTACATTATATAATTATAATACAGTCATTCCGGAGTTGCTTGTCAAGGACATTATTCACTCTATATGTTTTACTACCCTTTTCCTGCTCCTTCCTTTTGTCAAGTGCATAATTCCGGCAAAAACGATCTGTTTTGCCATTTTCTACAGTGTTTTGCTCTCTTTTTACCCTCTTCGGCACGCATTTTTCACCAACCGTCTCAGCACCCCGTTCCTGATTCCCTTCTCTTGCAACTATTCCAGAAGCGGGGCGCTACACCGCCGTCAGATGCGGCCGGGGCAGAACGTGTGAAAACATTGCCTTTTTGTCGTCACCAAGCCTGCCCCGGAATGCCTGTATCCGGGGGCGGACGCCGGGGTCCAAGCCCTTTGTAACGTACTGAAAAAGCTGGATGTCCCGCCTTCGCGGGATTAATGCCCGCTACGCTCTGCCGGCTTTCGCCGGAATGACGGTAAAGGGTCCTCAAACGATTTTTTCACACGTTCGCACCCGCGCCCGTTGGGCGTGGGTCGGGGTTCAATTGTCAAAGAGCAGACGCCGATTTACGGGACCTCTCGAAACCGGCTCAAACGGGCCGGGCTATGACACCTCTTTAGGGCCTATCAAAATGCCTGCCCGGTCTCATAAGATTTTCCTACGTTTCCCCCTATCCTGTCAAAGTGACAAGGAGGGGTGACAACCAGGAATGACAAGAAGCATCTCCATCAGTTTTCTTGAAAGAAGGTTGTACTCGATGCCGGATCGGGTGGACGCGGGGCACCCGAGCGGCCATCGGCGGGTCGATGGAGGAATCGATGAGATGTGGATGCGCTGTGAGCATCGTTGAGCGGAGCCGTACTTGCCGTACGGCGTAGCCTCACGAGCGGAACAGCGCGCCGCAGATCGCGATTCCTCCACGCCGTCGGCCGACCGACAAGAAAAAAACGAGAAGAAAGAAGAAGCGGAGAAAAGAAAGAAACGAGAAGTGACCTCACGCGCTGAGGAACTTCTTGAAGCGCGCCAACGCCCGCCCCCTATGGCTGATGCTGTTCTTCTCCTCCAGACTCAGCTCAGAGAGGGCCTTGCCGGAACCGGGCAGCATGAATACGGGATCGTAGCCGAACCCCTTCTCCCCTCTCCTTTCAAAGCCGATATATCCCTTGAGGCCCCCATAAAACATAAAGGTCTGTCCCACGTGAGGGAGATAATAGACAAGGTAAGCCTTGAAAAGGGCCGTGCGCCCTTCAGGCGGCGTCCCGCGCAGCTCCCTGAGAAGCCTGTCCACCCTCTCCCGATCGTTTGCTCCGTACCGCGCGGAGCAGATGCCGGGTGCGCCCTGGAGCGCTTCCACCTCCAGCCCCGAATCATCGGCGAGGGCAGCGATGCCGAACCGGTTGCCGACCTTCGTTGCCTTTTTCCAGGCATTCTCATAATAGGTCGGCTGGTCCTCGACCACGTGTACCTTTTCATCAAAGTCGGCGAGGGAGAAGAACGTGGTGAACGTGCCTGCAAGGTACTCTCTGATCTCCTCAAACTTGCCCTTGTTGGCAGTTGCCACGATGATCACGTCTATTCACCTTTTCCGCGGCTCTCTTCCTTAAAGGAGAAGGAAACGGGGTTGTCCCTCGTCGCTTCGGGTCTTGCACGGTATCTCCCCTAGAGGAGAGGGAAAAGGGGACCGAGGGCCGCTTTCTGAGCACGGGTGATCTCTGCGATGCCTTTCGCGGAGTACTCGTACATCACGTCAAAGATTTCTTTTGAAAAAGGCGCTTTTTCTGCTGTGCCCTGCACCTCGATGAGCATACCTTTGCCCGTCATGACAAAATTCATGTCCACATCGGCAATCGAGTCCTCCGCGTAGGCGAGGTCGAGAAGAGATGTCCCGTTCACGATGCCGCAGCTCACGGCGGCAACGGAATCACGGAGGGGGATTTTTTGGATGACGCCTCTTTTTTTCAGGTTCCACAGCGCCTCCACGAGCGCCACAAAACCGCCGGTGATGCTTGCGGTCCTCGTGCCGCCGTCCGCCTGGATCACGTCACAGTCGACCCAGATTGTCCGCTCGCCGATGACGTCGAGGTTTACCACCGCTCTGAGCGCCCTGCCTATGAGCCTCTGGATCTCATGGGTCCTGCCGCCTACCCTGCCCATAGAAGATTCCCGGACCGTGCGGGAAGGAGTGGCCCTCGGGAGCATGGAATATTCGGCCGTAAGCCATCCTTTTCCTGAGTTCTTGAGAAAAGGCGGGACCTTCTCCTCGATGCTCACCCCACAGATAACCTTTGTCTCGCCCATTTCGACGAGCACCGATCCGTCCGGAAACTTGAGAAAATTCCTGCTGATCTTCAGGTCCCTGATCTTATCGTTCTGCCTGCCGTCATTTCTCATCTTTTTTTATCCTTTCTGAAAAATACGTCTCCACTCCGCGAGAGAGTTTTGCTATCACGTCCGCAGTCTCCCCCTCGCCGAATTCCAGTTTCACCACGATTCCGGGCATGTTGACGCCGAGCAGGGGGAAGAGGGGGAGATGTTTCACCTTGACGTTGAACGGTGCGGCGACGTGTGCGGCAAGCTTGTCCGACTCCGGGGCGAACCGGGCCGGTATCTCGTCAATCGCGAGGAACCGGCCTTCCCCGCCCTTAGCATCCGACTCCGCCACCATCACATGGCTCTTCCCGTCCGGGATTAACTCCATGGCAAGAAAGACGCCCCCCGGCCCACGGTTTATCCTGTTCACCTTTTCGACGTGCTTCTCGATAACCAACTCACCCTGGACAACGGTGACGCCATAGCCCTTGCCTTCGAAATACTGCGTAAGGCGCGTCCACGCTTCCTGTCCGCTTTCGCCGATCCGGTAGAAAACGATGCGGTCCCCCGCGGCGTAAGCCTGTACGCCGCACATAAGCACGAGGAGAACGGCGGCGGCGGTTTTCATCCAAGCTCACCTATAGCCCGGCCCCGCACCTCCTTCCGGGTCCTTTCACTCAAAGCCGTCACATAGGCAGGATCGGCCGAATCTCTCGTGAAAATCTGCGCACCGTCTCTGTAATCGCCCGTCCGTATGCGGCCTTTGCCGCCCTCGCGAAAGGCTTCCGCAATCGTCCCGAGTACGGAGGCGCTGCGAGCCACCACGCTATATTCCGCACTCATGATCGCGTACCTGTTGCCGTTAAAACTGACCGACAGCCCGCCCTCGCGCCGCACGAGCTCAAGGGCTGCCACATCGGTGATGCTGTCGCCTACGTATATCACGTCTTCCATGGAAATAGCGCCTCTTGTGACGATATGGGTCACTGCCTGCGCCTTACCCTCTCCCCCGATCGGCAAAACCGGCTCGACCCATCGCCAGACGGGCATAGAAGGAAGGACGGAGAAAAAAAAGTTCTTCAGGACCCGGATGACCCGGGCCGAGGCGTCGTCGAGACCGCCGGCATCGTCCCAGGAGATCGGGGGGAGCTCGAGGAATCTCCGGAGGTAATCCGTCACCGCCTGTTTCTCCTCATCCCCCATATGATAGTCGTCGAAGGAGAGCCTGGTGCAGTAGACGGAGTCCATGGAGAGATTGAGGTACCGGCATACCGCCTCAACATAGTGGACGTAGCTCGTGCTTACCATATAGATGGGCATGGCTTTATCGATCCGGCTGAAGGCCCCTCTCACGCCGTTCATTATGGTCACATGCCTGGCGGAGAACTCTGTCGCCTCGCGATCGGTCAGGCCTGCCGCTTTGAGGAAGGGCAGTATATACTTAAGGGTGCTTCCATACCGGTAGCCTACGGTCTTCTCGATGTCGCCCAGGTAGTCATCGAACTTCGAGAGAAGCGCGAAAAACCGGCCCCCTTCCTGCAGGAAGGCTTCCGCTATCTCGTAGGCGTTATCGTTCTTCGATACAGGTCCCTCGCAGTCCGTTATATACGCGTGGCCGGCCACCTTTGCACCTCCGCCGTAATATCGACCCCTCCCCGGGCCGGCTTCCCCTTGAAGAGGATCGATTTGCCCCTTATCTCTATGACGCCTTTCGACAGGAGGGACAGGGTCCGGATGATCAGGGGCGTCTCCAGCGCGAATTCTTTTTCCCGTATCATGCGGAAAAGCGTGCCCCTGGCCCCTTTGTCTCCTTCTGCCGTCCGCCTGAAGAGGTCGTCGGCAACCGGCCCGACAAGGGCGGCGCGGACAAAGGTTATGGGCGCGCCTTCGTCGAGGACGGCTTCTACCATATGGATCATCGCCCCGAATTCGCGCGTTCCGTCGTCGATGGTCCGGTTTATCACGTCCTCCCACCGCCCCTTGTAGGCCCCGGGCAGGGAAGGATGGATGTTGAGCACAGGGAAGGCGTCGAAGAGCGTGGGAGACAGGATGAGCATATAGCCCGCGAGGAAAATGATGTCAAAATCGAACTTCTTGATCCGCGAGTAAACTTCCGCATCAAAGAGGTCCCTGCCCGTCCCGAGGCTCAGGCCCCGCCGGCTGAGGAACCTCCGCGTGCTGAGGGTTTCCACAGGGATGGACCGTTCCCCGGCGCGGGCGATAATGATATCCGAAGGCTCGGACTCGTGCCTCTCCCTGTTGAGGAAGAGAGCCGCGATGGCGCCTTCGATCACCCTCGCGTCGATTGCCTCGATGACGTCGGTAAAGAGCGTCACCGCCTCAAAATCCCTTCCCGTAGTGAACCAGCATATCCTCATAAAGTACCTCTATGCGTTGTCCGTCCGGGTACGCGTCCCTGCCATACGCTTTTACGCTGGACGTTGCGGCCGCTACTGCCACCCGCAGTGCGAGGGCCGGGTCGATACCCCGCAGAAGGAGACCGAGAAAGACGCCGTTCAACACGTCGCCGGCCCCTGTGTTGTCCACGGCTTCGACGGCTCCCGTCTCGACATGGCAGGAAAAGCCTTTTATGAAAAGCGAGGCTCCTTCCTTTCCCTGCTTGAGGACAATGGTTTTTGCAAAGGCCAGGGCCTGTCCGATCGCCTGATCCTGGCCGCATCCGAAGAGCAGCTCGATTTCCCTTTTCGAGGTGAAGAGCACATCCGTACCTGCGAGGAGCGGAAACATCTCGCTGCCCCTGGCGGCGTAAATCTCCCCCGGGTCAATGCTGAAGGCGACCCTGCCCTGGAGCTCGCGTTTCAGCTTCACCTGTGTCTCTAGGCCGCGGGGAGAGACAAACGAGGCCATGTGTATCCATCGGGCCGCTGCAAGCTTTTCCGGGTCCAGGTCCGCGTCGAGCAGGTCGGCCGCGCTTCCCGGAAACACCACTATTGACCGGTCCCTCTCCTCGCTGATCATTATGTAGGCGAGTCCTGTTCTCCCCTTCCTCACGACGCTGCCCGTATCGACCCCCTCGACCTGCTCCAGGTATGTATCGCCCGGCCCGTCGTGCCCGACCACTCCTGCCAGACCGACGTGGTAACCCATGAGGAAGAGGGCATGACAGGTGTTTGAGGCAGAGCCTCCGGGGCTCACCTTCTTGAGGACCCCTACCCGTTCGACTGCGCGCCTGAACGCAGAGAACTGCGCATCGCTCCCCGCGATCTCTCCGCCGTGCGCAAGCTTTAGCCCCGGCACGTCCACGTCCCGTAAATGTGCGACCTCATAAATAAAGTCGAGGTTGAGTGCGCCGATGCCGTAGACGTCAATCACTGTCTCTTGATCTCTTTCGCCTTTCTGTAGACGAAACCCATTACCTCTTCTCCAGCACGTGTTTTTCGAGGTTTACCGCGGCGAGGGCCCCATCTCCCACTGCGGTCGAGATCTGCCTGAGCGATTTCCTGCGGACGTCCCCCGCGGCAAACAACCCCCGCGTCTTTGTCCCGAGGTCTTCATCGGTCATGATAAAACCGGCCTCGTCCCTGTCCACAAGGTTGCCAAGGAAGCCGGTATCCGGTCGCAGCCCCACATAGAAAAAGATCCCGCTCACCTTAAGCTCCGACTCCTCGCCCGTCTTTGTATCCCGAAGCGCGATCGACTCGACTTCGGTGCCGCCGTTTATGCGTAAAGGGACCTTGCTGAGCATCAACTCGATTTTGTTGTGCCGGGCCGCCCGTCCCTGCAATATCTGCTGCGCCCTCAGCTCATTGCGCCGGTGTATCACGTACACTTTGCCGGCGATGTTCGCAAGCGTCAAGGCCTCAGAGAGGGCCGTGTCCCCGCCGCCGACCACCGCCACGTCAAGATTACGGAAGAAGATGCCGTCGCATGTCGCACAGTAAGAGACGCCCCTTCCCACCAACGCGTCCTCTCCCGGTATGCCCAGCTTGAGCGGTTCCGTGCCCATTGCGGCGATGATACCCACCGATAGGTACGATTCCTTGTCTACCCCGGTCTCGAAAAGCCCGCCCGCGTACCCGACGCCTTCTGCCCTGGAGAACTCCTTTATGACGAGTCCCAACCTTTGGGCCTGCTCTGCCATCCTGCCCGTCAGCTCCCTTCCCGATATACCGTCCGGGAATCCCGGATAATTGTCGATATGCTCAGTATTCAGGGCAGCGCCGCCGACGAGCTGTTTTTCAAGCAGGATCGTCTTGATCCCGGCCCTCATGAGATAAATGCCGGCCGTAAGGCCGGCCGGGCCTCCTCCGATAATTACCGCTTCATAGGAATTGCTCATGCTCCTCCGCGTGCGCACCGGAATAGCTTATCACGTACGTGATTGTGAGGACAAGAGATGGAACGGAACAGATCATATTTTAAGAAATAACACACGTATATTCAACGCTTTTCCAAACCTTTCCGTGGATATTCGGGAAAACCCACCTTTGACAACCGTCCGCCGTTGTGTTATGAATTTCCCATGACGGTGGAATGGGAAGGCAAGATCCACGAGATAGACAGACGCCTCACAGTGGCCGGACTCCTTGGCATGTTCAGCTTGAGCAAAGAGGCTCATCTCGTCACGTCAAACGGGACGCTGGCTACCGAGGACCGCATGTTGGAGCGGGACGATCGGGTAAGGATCATACGGGTGATATCGGGCGGATGAAGTGCAGGGTGTGCGGGGGGCAGGCCAACATTCGCTTACCGCAATACAATTCCGCTTTATGCGCCGGTGATTTTATCGCTTTTTTTGAAAAACGGGTTTCAGGCACGATCACCAAGCACGGACTTTTGGGCGAGCAGGACAGAACGCTCGTCGCCGTTTCCGGCGGAAAGGACAGCCTCTCCCTCTGGTATCTGGTGAACAAGCTTGGCTTTTCTGCAGACGGCATATACATCGACCTCGGAATCCGGGACTATTCGCACGTCTCTTTAGTGAAAGCCAGACAGATGGCGGACAGGCTTCAGAGGCGACTCTATTCGTTCTCGCTCTCCGGGACCTTCAGTAAAGGGATCGAAGAGCTTGCAAGGATCATGAAAAGACCTCCGTGCTCTCTCTGCGGGGCGATCAAGAGGTACGTAATGAACAGGGCCTGTACCCACTACGGTTACTCCGTGCTTGCAACAGGTCACAACCTGGATGACGAGGCCGCCGCGCTTCTTGGAAACATGCTTCACTGGAAAGAGGAATATCTGTGGAAAAAGGGGGTAGTCCTCGAAGCCGAGCACGGCCTGGCGAAAAAGGTGAAGCCTTTTTTTCTTTGCTCGGAAAAGGAAGCGGCGGCTTATGCGCTCCTCAATGAGATCGAGTACGTGTATGAGGAGTGTCCTTACTCGTTGGGGGCGAAGACGCTGCTCTACAAGAGTCTTCTCAACCGTGTCGAAGACGTGTCGCCTGCAACGAAGATCGCTTTTCTCAAAGGATACCTGAAAAGGGCCAAGGCAGAAGTCAGCCGAGGGCAAGAGGAAAAAGAGAGGAGTTCCTGCAAGCTGTGCGGCTACCCGTCCTACGGCGAAGAGTGTCACTTCTGCCGGCTGATGAAGAGATTCGGTAATGAGGCTGCCGTCCGTTTCGATATCTACGTGCCTTCCGAGCCATGAGCCTCGATGGTTTCGTAGAACTCATCTTCAATGTATACGAGGCATATACAGTGGCCCTGTTTATCAGGGAAGGCGACCATTTGTCCTGTTTTTCCTCCGTCACGTTTGCGAAGAGCTTTGATAAGGCGAAGCCGGTACCCCTGGACGGGACGCTCGCCGGATGGGTGGTGAAGCACAGAGAGCCGCTGATCATCGGGAACTTTGACAAGGACGAAGAGACACTCGGTTATTACGGCAAGAAAGAGGAGATAAAGTCATTTATGGCCTATCCACTCGAAATACCCGGTGTCATTGTCGTCGACAGCAAAAAGAAATGGGTCTTTACCGAAAAGGAGAAGAAGATCCTCGCCCACTTTGTGACGGTCGCGTCAAAGGAGGTTGAAAGGGAAAAACAGCTCAGGGAGATGGAAGAGGAGCGCGAAGAATTCTTCCTTCTCCGGAGGCAGCTCAATTTCCTCCGCCAGGCGCGCGCCAGCGGCACATTCATCGAGGAGGTGGTAAAGGAGGCCCTTGCCGTCTCTGCCGGCGATATGGCAGTGGCAGGTATTGAGAGAAAAGGCAGACTCTCCGTCGTCGCCGCGGTAGGGACCGGCGCAGCGTCGCTCCTTGGGGCCGAATGCCCCCTGCAACACACGGTCGCCTCTACCGTCATGGAGGGCGGCCGGGACGTTTTGCTCCCTTACGAGAGCGGTTACTTGCGGGAAAAGCCCCTCCTGTTCCAGAATGACGGCATAAGGGCGAAACAGTATTTTGGTTTTCCCCTCGTAATGGATGAGAGACCTTTTGGCTTTCTCGGCTTCGTTTCCCTATCCTCGCGCCCCTTGAGAGAAAACTCTATCAGCGCCTTACGCGACACCGCGCATCTTACGTCACTCTTTCTCGGCCGCGTGCAGATGCAGGAAGAGATGGGGGGGCTGGCGCTGAGGGATCCCGCAACGGGAGCCATGGGATTCGCCCTTTTCTTCGACGGCGTCCGCGAGCTGGCGAGGCAAAAGAAAGCTTTTTCAGTAATCTCCATAAGGCTTCCCGGTTTTCGCGGGATCAACAGGACCAACGGGTGCGCATACGGAGACGACCTGTTAAGGAAGATGCGCCAGAGCATCGAGTACTGCGCGGGAAAGAATGCGATGGTAACGAGGAGCGGAGGCGCACACTTTTACGTTGCGATAACGGGCTCTGATGGGTTGGAAGAAGGCCGGAACATCCTCAATATCTTCAAATTTACCATTCTGAATACGTTACCCGGTCTTGCACCCGGCGCGAAGAAGGACGTAGAGATCGGCTCTGCATATTTCCCGAGAGACGGCAAGGATTTGTGGGAGCTTCTTGATATCGCGGAAGACCGGGCCAAAAGGAGCAAGGCATAACTATCTGATTATAATCTCGGACAAAGGGGGCACGCGGCATGGGCTTACTGAAAACGCTGAGTACATTTTTTTCGGGCTTATCGACACACTTCGCGATGGACCTCGGCACCGCGAATACGCTCATTTACATGAAGGGTAAGGGCATAGTGCTCAACGAGCCGTCGGTCGTCGCCATTGAGCGGAACACGGGGAAGATCATTGCGGTAGGTAAAGAAGCCAAGGAGTATATAGGAAAAACGCCCCAGCAGATGGCGGCTATACGACCTATGAAGGATGGAGTCATAGCCGATTTTGATGTGACCAAGGCGATGATCAAATACTTCTTGACCGTGGTGAAAGAGACGAACCGGGTATCGAGGCCGAAAATGGTGGTCTGCGTGCCGTCAGGCATTACCCAGGTGGAGAAAAAGGCCGTGTTCGATGCCTGCCTGCAGGTGGGCATCCATGACATACATTTGATCGAAGAGCCGATGGCAGCGGCAATAGGGGCCAACCTGCCCATAGAAATGCCCCTGGGGAATATGGTTGTCGACATCGGGGGCGGGACAACGGAAGTGGCGATTATCAGCCTTGCGGCAAATGCGTACAGCGAGTCGCTCAGGGTGGCCGGGGACGAGCTCGATGAAGCGATTGTCCGTCACCTGCAGAGGAAATACCAGGTGGCCATCGGTCTTAACGCGGCGGAAAAGATCAAGATGCAAATAGGCTCGGCCCACGAATCGGTCAATCCCGGTTCTCTCTCCATCATAGGCAAGGATATGGTACACGGCATACCGAAAACGCTGACCGTCACGAGCGAGGACGTGAGGGAGGCCATAGAGGAACCGGTGGCTGCAATAGTTGACGCAGTGAAAAGGGCGCTCGAGAAGCTCCCGCCTGAGCTGGTCTCCGACTTACAGGATTCAGGCGTGACCCTCACCGGCGGCGGCGCGCTCCTCAAGGGGCTCGACAGGAGGATTGCGGAGAAGACGAGCCTCAAGGTCACGGTAACGGACGACCCCCTTACGTGCGTGGTCATGGGGAGCGGGAAGGCGCTGGAACAGATGGACCGGTACAGGAAGGTCTTCATCGGCTGACCTTCGCAGCATGCGCCTTGGCGCCTCTACGCGCTGCATGCGAAGCGGCGATATCGCTGCCGGACGCACAAAACTACAGGGGCATCTTCCGCTCACCGGCGGAAGATGCCCCTGTTCCATCAGTGGTTTTTTCGTTTATCCGGATAGGCGTGCTTTCAGCTCCGCGAGCTTCTTCTTCAGCGCCTGTGGCAGTCTGTCGCCGAACTGCGCGTAGAAGGTCTCGATCCCGGCGGCTTCCTTCTCCCACTCGGCCTTGTTGACTTCGAACAGCGTCTCCATCGTCCCCGGCGGCAGGGAAAGGCCCGTCATGTAGAGGTCTTCGAGGCGCGGCATGAGACCCAGGGGGGTTTGCCTGGCCGGCACTTTGCCTTTTATCCTATCGACCATCCATTTGATGACCCGGGAATTGTCCCTGAAACCGGGCCACATGAATTTCCCCTCCCCGTCCTTCCTGAACCAGTTGACGAAATACATCTTCGGCGGCTGAGCGAGACCCGCGCCTACCTTCAGGTAATGGGCAAAATAGTCCGCCATGTTGTAGCCGCAAAAAGGGAGCATGGCCATCGGGTCCCTTCTCACCACCCCCGCCTGGCCGGCTGCTGCTGCCGTGGTCTCCGAACCATTGGCAGAGGCCCTGAATACGCCGTGTTCCCAATCGAAGGCTTCACATACCAGAGGTATCGTCGTCGACCTTCTGCCTCCGAAGAGTATCCCCGATATTGGCACACCCCTGGGATTATCGACCTCGGGGGAAAGGGTCGGACAATTATAAAGGGAAACGGTGAAGCGTGAATTGGGATGGGCCGCGTTGCCGCCGCTCTTCGGGTCATAGGGCCTTCCCTGCCAGTCAAGCATGGTTTCCGGCATGGTATCGGTCATGCCTTCCCACCAGGGCGAGTTCGTGCCCGTGTCGAGGCCCGTGTTGGTGAAAAGGGTGGGGTAGAACTTATCCGCCCTCAGCGTCTTCATCATGTTGGGGTTCGTTTTATCAGAGGTGCCGGGCGCCACGCCGAAAAACCCCGCTTCGGGGTTTATGGCGTACAGCCTTCCATCGGGCCCCGGGTTGATCCATGCGATATCATCGCCCAGTGTCCATACCCTGTACCCATCCATCACCGGGTCGAGCATGGCCAGGTTTGTCTTGCCGCACGCGGACGGGAAGGAGCCGAGGATATAGGTGATGTCCCCGTCGGGGTCCTGAACGCCCATGATGATCATGTGCTCCGCGAGCCAGCCCTGCCGATAGCCGAGGTAGGAGGCAATCCTGAGAGAAATGCATTTCTTTCCCAGGAGGGCGTTTCCCCCGTAGCCGGAGCCGATACTCATGACCAGATCATCCTGGGGAAAATGCATGACAAACCGCCTTTGCGGATCGAGGTCCCCGATCGAATGAAGGCCCTTCACAAAGCTGCCTGTAGAATTGATGATCTCCAGCACCCTGGTCCCGACCCTTGTCATGATATACATGCTGACCGCCACATAAACCGAATCGGTGATCTGGACGCAGGCCCTCGCATAGGGGGACTCGGGATGGCCCATCATATAGGGTATGACATAGAGGGTCCTGCCGGCCATGCACCCGTCATAAAGGGGGCGAAGCATCGAAAGTGCCTCCGAGGGTTCCATCCAATTGTTGTTCGGCCCCGCATCCTCCTTTTTCGGGAGGCATACGTAAGTCAGATGCTCGGTTCTCGCCACATCGGTCGGGTGGCTCCAATGGAGGTAGGAGTTGGGGAAGAAGCTCGTGTTGAGAGCGCGAAAAGTGTAATGGTCCGCGATCTTTTCCTCCCTTATGCCTATGTCCACGAGTTTTCTCATCTCCTCTTCCGTACCCTGGATCCAGTGTACTTTAGCAGGCTTCGTCAGCCTTGCCTGCTCCTCTACCCATTCTTCAACGATCGTGCCCACAGTTGCCTCCTTCAGTTTAATCGCCCATATTCATGGCGTCGCTTCATTAGGTTAAGACAAACAGAATAACCGGTCCGAGTGCCGCTGTTCCGCCGGGGCCGCGTCAGATCCTCGGTTCCTGGCCTTGCCTTATCTTTTTCTTGATAAGATTCTTCCCCCTGGTCATATGTTTTTTCACGAGCTTTTCGACCTGCCTCCCATTTCTCGCCTTCATCGACGCAAGCATTTCTTTGTGGTCCTGAACGGCAAGCACGGCTTTTCTCCCGTACCGCAAGAGGATCACCCTGTACCGGTACATGTAATCGCGGAGGTCGTTGAGCAGGGTGTAGAGACGGCTATTCCTGGCAGCCTTGTACAGGCTGTCATGGAATTCACTATCCAGTCTGATGAATTCCTCCACGTCCATAGTCTCGAGACACGCCTCCTGCATCCTGATAATCTCTTCGAGGGCGTTCAACTCGTCCTCCTGGATCCTCGCCGTCGCGAGGTAGGCCGCATATCCTTCGAGGACCGCCCTCAAGCCGAATACTTCTTCTACCTCTTCTTCGCTGACCCCCTTGACCGCAAACCCACCCCTCAAAAGCCTGTGTATGAGCCCTTCTTTTTCAAGCTTCTGTATCGCTTCCCGGACCGGGGTACGGCTCGTTTTCATATCCTCTGCAAGCCTTTCCTCTATGAGCCTTCTTCCCGGCTCGAATTCTCCGCTGATAATGGCATTCTTTATACCGGCGTAGACTTGCTCCCTTAAGAGCATCTTCTTCTTTCTCTTTCGATCCTCGCTGCTCCCCTTGCTTTTCATTAATTCCCTCCTTCTCGATCCCCTGGCTGGTCTTCAGTGACAATAACAACATATTTTAGCACAAAAAGCTACTCCTCTGTATACAGGTTTTTACTAAATAACATACATTGTTTCTGGGGATACGTCACATTTCGGCAGCATCGAAGCTCTACACGAAATCTTTGAAGCAGCACAAAACAGCGGGTTGTATTGATTTTCAAGGCGGGTTGTTGTAGATTTATCAAGTTTTCCGGGGGGTTGATGAGAAGAATTTTTAGCGGCATCCAGCCGACTGGCGATATTCATATCGGCAATTATGTAGGGGCGATCAGACAGTGGGTCTCTCTCGTGGAAGAGTACGAGTGTGTCTACGGCGTGGTGGACTATCACGCCATCACGGTCGAGTATGACACGGATAGCTTGGGACGGAGGACTCTGGACACTGCGCTCATACTTGTTGCATGCGGCCTGGACCCGGCGAAGTGCCATCTGATGGTCCAGTCGCATGTCGCCGAACATACGGAGCTCGCGTGGATATTCAACTGCCTTACGCCGGTCGGCGAAGTGGAAAGGATGACCCAATTCAAGGACAAGTCCAGGCAGCACAAAGGGAACATCAATATGGGCCTGATGGATTACCCTGTGCTGCAGGCCGCCGATATCCTTGTGTATAAGGCCGGGTTCGTGCCCGTGGGCGAAGACCAGGTGCAGCATGTCGAGCTGTCCCGGGAAATCGCCCGGAAATTCAACGCCAGGTTCGGGCAGGTATTTCCAGAACCCCAGGCGATTTTGTCGTGTGCGCCGAAGATCATGGGCACGGAAGGCAAAAACAAGATGTCGAAGACGCTCGGTAATTATATCGGCATTTTGGACGACGAAAGCAGCGTATGGGAAAAGCTGAGAACTGCCGTCACCGATGTAGCCAGGGTGAGGCGGGCCGACACGGGCAATCCCGAAGTCTGCAACATCTACACGATGCACCGCGCTTTCTCCCCGGACCAGGCCCTCAAGGAGCTGGACAAGGGCTGCAGAAGCGCCTCTATAGGCTGCATAGACTGCAAGCGGTTGCTCTTCAAGAACATGATGGCCGAGCTTACTCCTATCAGGGAGAAGGCCCTCTCTCTGAAAGGGCATCCCGACCCCGTGCTCGACGCGCTCCGTCAGGGCGCAGCCGCATGCAGGCGGCTCGCCGCGGAGACCATGGCGGAGGTGAGGGACGTCCTCGGCCTCCTGAAAGGCTAATAGCCTAAAAGGTTTGACGGCTCCGGAGTCCTATGATATTCTCACTAGATCGGCTTGGCTTCGCATATCCAATTACATCGCCTTCAGGAGGTTTCCATGCCAACCATATATGAAGTATTCGCGCGGGAAGTGCTGGACAGCCGGGGGAATCCGACGGTGGAAGCAGAGGTGGTACTCGAGAGCGGCGTCATGGCCCGCGCAATCGTCCCGTCAGGCGCGTCGACGGGCGAGAGGGAAGCCCTCGAGCTGAGAGACGGGGACAAGAAGAGGTTTCAGGGAAAGGGCACGCTTACGGCGGTGAAGAACGTGAACGAGATCATCGCGCCCAAACTGGAAGGGGTCGATGTCATGGAACAGGCACTCATCGACAACACGATGATAGATCTTGATGGAACCGATAACAAGAGCGAGCTCGGGGCGAATGCGATCCTTGCCGTGTCGATGGCGGTCGCCAGGGCCGCAGCGGACTTCGAGGACCTGCCCCTGTACCGCTATCTGGGCGGGGTCCGGGCCCGTGAGCTGCCGGTGCCCATGATGAACGTGATCAACGGAGGCGCCCACGCGCAGAACCCCCTCGACATCCAGGAGTTTATGATCGTCCCTGCAGGCGCGAGCAGCTTCAGGGAGGCCCTGAGGATGGGCGTGGAGGTCTTTCACGTGCTGAAGGGCGTCCTCAAAGAGCAAGGGCTTGCCTCGGGCGTCGGCGACGAGGGCGGCTTTGCGCCGCAGATATCCTCGACCAGACAGGCAATCGAGATGCTTGTGCTCTCCATAGAAAAGGCCGGGTATAAGCCCGGTGAAGAGATTGCAATTGCTATCGATACGGCGGCAAGCGCGCTCTATAAGGACGGCGTGTACAGGATCGAAGGGAACGCGTGGAACTCGGAGCAGATGGTGGCTTTCTATGAGTCGCTCATCGACGACTACCCCATTGTCTCCATCGAAGACGGTTTTTCGGAGAGTGACTGGGAGGGGTGGAAGCTCTTCACCACACGATGTGCAAAAAATATCCAGATTGTGGCAGACGATATCTTTGTCACCAATCCGAAGATACTCATGGAGGGGATAAAGCAGGGTATCGCCAACTCCGTCCTCATCAAGCTGAACCAGATCGGGACCGTCACAGAAACATTGACGACCATCGAGATCGCGAAGAGGGCAGGCTATACATGCGTGATTTCCCATAGATCGGGTGAGACCGAGGATCCCTTCATTGCCGACCTCGCCGTTGCGGTGAACGCCGGCCAAATCAAGACGGGCTCCGCGTCGAGAAGCGAAAGGATCGCAAAATACAACCAGCTCTTGAGAATAGAGGAAGAGCTTGGAGATATGGCCGTATTTGGCGGAAACGGCGTATTTTACAGCGTGAAATGAAGATCGACCTGAAGTACGGAAGAGATGTCGTATCTTTTGAGCCGCCAAAGGCATGGACGGTTTCTCTCGTGGACCATGGACACCCTCTTCCGCGCCCGTTCGAAGAAACCCTCGCCGCGTCATGCGCAGAGCCCTATGGCTCAACCCCCCTTAAGGACTGGGCGGCCGGGAAGGATGTCCTCGTCATAGTCTCCGACGTGACGAGGTATACGGGGGCCGACCTGCTTCTCCCCGAGCTTCAGCGGAAGTTCTTCCCCAGGGCACGCCGTGCGCGCATTCTCTTCGCCCTTGGCAACCACCGCAAACATACGGAGGCCGAACAGAGGGCGCTCGTCTCGGATGCGGTCTACGAGACCATACCGTGCGTTGACCATGACTGTTTCAATGAAGACGTCCTGTCTCCGCTGGGTGTCACCCCAACCGGTCTGAAGGTGGCGCTCAACAGCATGCTGGGTCAGTCGGATGCGACGATCGTCACGGGAGCGATCAGCTTCCACTACCTCGCCGGCTTTGGTGGGGGGAGGAAATGCATCATACCCGGCATCGCTGCGTACCAGACCATTCTCGATGTCCACAAAAGGGTTTTCAACAGGGACAAACCGGGCAAGCATGTGCGCGCCCAGACAGGGATCCTTGAGGGCAATCCGATGCACGAAGCCATTATGGAGGGGATTTCGCTCATCAAAAAGCCCCTCTTTCTCATCAATACCATCTTCGATGAGAAGAAGCGCCTTCTCAATATTTTCTCAGGAGACATAACGCAATCCTTTGATGCGGGCTGTGCCTGGTATCACGCGCATTTCTCCACCACGGTCGCGGAAAAGGCGGATGTGGTCGTGGTGAGCGTGGGCGGCTACCCCAAGGACATAGACTTTATTCAGAGCCACAAGGCCCTCGAGCATGCCCGGCACGCGGTAAAGATCGGGGGGACAATTATACTGCTTGGAAAATGCGAGGACGGCGTGGGGAACAGATATTTCATGCCCTGGTTCGATTACGGGTCAAGCGAGGCGATGGAGCCCCGCGTGCGGGAGAGCGACAAGGTCTATGCCCAGACGGCGTATTCGACCAGGTGTAAGGCCGAGCGCTACCATATTATCCTTGTCTCGCATCTTGAAGACGATCAGGTGAAAAAGATGGGGATGGAGCCGCGACGCACACTCGTTGAGGCGCTCGCCTCCCTTCCCCGGGGCAGGGAAATGCTCTGCCATGTACTGCCGGAAGGATCGAAAACACTGGTGAGGGAAGGATGAGAGGGACAGGGAGGGCGGACATGGAATGCACCCTTGAAAAGAACATAGCCGCATGTACCTGCACGTATACTTGCGAAAGAAGGGGGAAATGCTGCGCATGCGTTGCCTATCACAGGGAGAGGCTGGAGGTGCCCGGCTGTTTCTTCTCTAAAGAAGGGGAAAAGACATATGACCGATCGATCCGGAAGCTTCTCGATGACCGCAGGTAGGTTTTCAGGCGCCGGGGGAGGAACGGCCTCTTCCCTACATGCGGCGTGCCGGTGCGCAGCGCGGCTCATGGAGGGACTATTCCGGGACTGCACGGGTAAAACAGAAAATTAAATAAAAAAAGCGAAAAGGAGACATCGATGGCCAAAAACACTTTGCATATTACCGACTTAACACTGAGGGACGGGCACCAATCCCTCTTTGCCACCAGGATGACCACTGCCGATATGCTGCCCATAGCAGAGAAACTGGATAACATCGGCTTCTATTCGATGGAGGTATGGGGTGGGGCAACCTTCGACGTCACGACGCGGTTCCTCAATGAAGATCCCTGGGACAGGGTGCGCGTCCTGAGAGAGAAGATGCCGAAAACGCCATTCCAGATGCTCCTTCGCGGCCAGAACCTGGTAGGGTACCGGCAGTATGCGGACGACGTCGTAGAGGCCTTTGTCGCCAAGGCCGCCGAGGTCGGCATCGACATTTTCCGCATTTTCGACGCCTTGAATGACGAGCGGAACTCCATCACCGCGTATAAGGCGGTCAAGAAGGCAGGAAAGCACATACAGGGCACCCTGTCATATGCGCTCACGGAACGGAGGATGGGCGGTCCGATCTTCAACCTCGACTATTATGTGACGCGGGCCGGGAAGCTGGAGGAGATGGGGGCCGATTCCCTCTGTATCAAGGATATGGCCGGCATCATATCTCCCTACGACGCCTACGAGCTCGTCTCCGCCCTGAAAAAGACCCTGAAAATTCCCGTCTTTCTCCACACCCACTACACAAGCGGTATGGCCTCCATGGCGTGTCTCAAGGCGATAGAAGCAGGAGCCGACGGGATCGATACCTGTATCGCGCCCTTTGCCCTCAGGAGCTCCCATCCCGCGGTCGAGCCCTTTATCGTGACCCTGACAGGGACCAAGTGGGATACGGGCCTTGATCTGAAAAAATTTCCCGAGATCAACGACTATCTGGAGAGCATCATCGCGAAGTACCTGCAGTTCTCCGATACGACGAAATTTTCCGTGATCGATATCGGCGTGCTCATGCACCAGATACCGGGCGGCATGATCAGCAACCTCGTGAGCCAGTTGAAACAGGCAAAGGCCGTTCACCGCATCAATGAGGTGTATGAAGAGATACCCCGGACTCGGGCTGAAATGGGCTATCCCCCGCTCGTCACCCCTACGAGCCAGATCGTTGGGGTCCAGGCGGTGATGAACGTGCTTATGGGCAGATACAAAGTGACCACAAAAGAGGTGAAAGATTACTTCTACGGCCTTTACGGCCGTCCTTCGGCACCGGTAAACGAGGAGATCAGGAAGAAGGCGTTGAAGGGCTACGAGAGGGGGGAGACGCCTATCGACGTTCGCCCCGGTGACGTACTGGAGCCTGAACTGCCCAAGGCGCGTGAGGCCCTGAAAGGCATATCGGAAAAGATGGAGGATATACTGATCTACGCGCTCTATCCGATGACGGGCATGGAGTTTATCAAGAGGAAATATAACATCGCCTGACAAGGGGTATACGGCCCTTGGCCGCTCGGATGGATTTGCGTGAGGATATCGGTAGATCCGGGGGCATCTCCACACAGAGATGCCCCGACGATCAAGAAGCCCCGGCACCTGATGACGCGTTCGCTACGCGGTTCTCTCCCCCGGAACCCCAGGGCAAGCGCATTTGGAAATCCCACCTTAGAGTGAGGCCGTATGGCGCCCTTCCTGAGCACGTATGTGGAACGACCGGCAACCAGCGTAGGCGGACCAGAGCGTTCCCGCTCCCGGGATGATGTGCGTGCTCGATCTTCTCGCCCGCACTACACCACGCACATCAAGCGATGGGGAGCCGTACGATGGTCGGGAGTGGAACCTTAACGTGCGAGGGAACGGGTGTCATGCGGCCCGGCGGATAGACAGTTTCCAAATGTGTTTACCCTGCCCGGAACCCCCTCAAAAGAATAGTAATTCGCACAAGGCGACGACAACATACGGGTTTTGAAATGCATTCGTTCTGATCTTCACGCCATTTTTGCCAGTCTCATGCGCTACCCTTTCTATCGGGAGAGCGCTATTTCGAGGCGGGTCGCGTAGGCTTCGATCTCCTCCGCCTCCCGCTCGACCCTGGTAAGGAAGTAATTATAGGGTATGAGGGTGATCACCGCCACGGTGATGCCGGCGGCAGTGCAGATGAGCGCCTCCGCCACCCCGCCGGTTATTGCGTGGGGCTGTCCGAGACCGGATATTGCCATGACGTTGAAGGAGTTCATCATGCCCATGATGGTGCCGAGAAGCCCGAGGAGCGGTGAAAGGGTGATGATGGTATCCAGGGCAGGGAGACCGCGCCGCATGAGGGAAAGCTCGCCAACCCCCGCGGACTCCATGGCCCCCGAGGGTTCGGGGGCGTGGGTGAGACCTGCCCGCAATACCCGCATGACCGGCAGCACTGCCTCTTCGGCAATGGCGAGCGCCTCATCGGTCCATTGTTTACGGACGAGGGCAAGCACCTCTTCGCCGCGGTGCGTCTGCCTGATGCGGCGGAAGAAGAGAAACCTCTCAATGATGACCGTCACCGACACGAGCGAGCAGGCCGCGATGGGGAGCATCATCCACCCCCCTCTTATAAGTGCATGGAACATTGTGTTGCCTCCTCAGCGCCACTCATCGAGGCGGAACCTTATCCTCACGTCGTGGAAGCTCGCCACGGGCTCTTTTCCCCTTCTGGCGGGGGAGAAGCGCCATTTCTTCACCGCCTGGACCGCGGCATCGTCGAAATCCTCATGGCCGCTCGTCACGCGTATTGTCACCGATGCGGGCGTGCCGTCCGTGCCCACGAGGACCCGGACCGTCACTATCCCCTCCCGGCCCGCCCTTCTGGCAGAACCGGGATACCCGGGAAGCGCCCCATACCGGAGACCGTTGCCGGCGTAGTCTCCCCCGCCTTCTCCGTCTCCGGTGAAGCTGCCTGTCCCTGCGCCTATGCCGCCTGCCCCTTTCCCCCCACCCGATGCGCCCCCGGCGCCGGGTCCTGGTCCTCCCCCCGCACTCTCTTTGTCTCCCGGCAGGGGAAGTGCTACCGAGGTCTCGTTTATCTCTCCCGGCAGAGGGGGAGGGGGCGGATCAATACTGGCAGGGGAGGAGATGGGCGCAGCAGGCTTGGGAGGCTCCTGCTTCACAGGGGCAGGTATGGCCGCTGCCGTTCGCACTTTAGGCTTCGCCGCAGCCCTTGGTCCGGGAGGCGGAGAACCGCCGGACGTGAAATGGAGCATGCCGCTCCCCACGCTGATGAGCTTGGAGGGCTCGATCTCTATCTTGATGGGGGGAGGCAGAGGAGGGGGCAGGTTCATCCGTCCCGTCAGGAGCGCTGCCAAGCAGAGGAGGGCGATATGGAAGAGAAAGGAGAATCCGGCGGGCTTTACATAAGAACCTCTTGCTTCCATGGCTATACCGTGGTCTTCCTATGTTCCCCCTCCGTTGCCTTGCGGTCTTTTCTGGCCTCGGCGTCATCTTTAGGCATCCAGTTTCCCGGCGATGTCGCCCATACTCCGGCCAGAGATGCTGTCAATGGCTCCCCCAAGGGTTCCTCAATCCTTTCCCCATTGCGGATAGCGTCCCTTGCCGAGGATAGGATTCTGCTAAGACGTCTCATGATTGACAGGTTCCGATGCTCAGATTCCGTCGTCGCGAGTATCTTTCGGATGCCTCCGTCTTTAAGGACTACGCGCTTTTTCGCCATGAGGGCCAGCACCGGATCATGGGTTGCGATAAAAACGATTTTGCCCTCGCTCATAAGGAGGTTCAACGCCGCGGCGGGATCGATTCCCGCATTCTCGATCTCGTCAACGAGGACGATGGGCAAATGGCTCACCAGAGCTATATCGACGATCATGAGGGCCCGAGACTGTCCTCCGCTTAGGCTCGTCACGCGCGTCTCGCCAGAAAAGGGCTCCCCCGCGATGACATTGGCCCCGTTCACAACCTCTGTAACGAGACCCTTAACGTCCGGGGCCATCCTCGCCCTCCCGTGCATCTCGATGAACTCGGCCACTGTGAGGTCCATGACGAAGTTCATGTGCTGGGAGAGTTCGGCAACCAGCGATTGGCTCGACCTGTAGCGCCATGTCGGTTCCACGGTCTTTCCGTTGATGAGCACCGATCGCCCCGTCGGTGTATCGCCCTGGGCCAGCCACTCGATGTCGGCTAAAAGCCGGCTCTTGCCGGATCCCGTCGGTCCCACGAGGGAAACGATATCTCCCCTGCAAAGCACGAGGGACGCGTTTTCGGCCAGGCCCGCCTTGTCATGGCCTCCCACGATGGTGAGCGATTCCACGCGGTCTCCCTCCGCGGGCACCGACCCGCTTATACGCGTCATGAAGGCGATGAAGTGGTCGACGAGACCGTCCCTGTCGAAACCCTTGTCTTCGAGCATCTCTTCGTCGAGGCTGTCGGCGTATTCCCGGATCGTCATCCCCAAGGCCGGCGCCGGTATGCCGAGGGAAAGAAAAAAAGCCTCTGCGTCGGGGTACGCCCGATAGACTTCCTTTATGGGAAGAGTCGCGAGAGGGAGCTTCACGTGTTTTCTCCTTCGGTCCCGTCTGTGCTTTCCGGACGCTGCTCTGTCGAGGAAAAGTCGAGCCTCTTTATGTTTCCCATCTGGAATTGCTCGCTTACCCCGGTCTGACCGAGGCAATACGAACAGACCGCGGCAGGCATGGAAGCGCGCAGCCTCGCGCCTTCGAGATCGCCCATCTCTTTCGCGTCTTGGAAAAGCGCAGCAAGTTCGGCGCTGCCCTGCCCCGTGAGGCCGTTGACGTGAAGAATGACGGCCCTGGGGTTGACCTGCCTCGTTCGAAACAGGAAGACTTCACGCTCGGCCTGGGAGACGATGTCTCCCTTCGTGATAACGACGATGTCGGCAAGCCGCAGCATGGGACCGATCTTCCAGGGCGTGTTGACGCCGCTGAGGTTGTCTATCACGCATACGGCGAGGACTCCTCTGATATGCGGGGCGCATCGGTTGCACAGGCCGGCAGTCTCCGTAAACAGAAAATGCAGGTCACGCTTGATGCCCCACTCGAAGCACCCGTAGAGATTGCTCACAAAAAAGTGGTCCGGGCAGACGTGGCCTGAAAGGCCTGCCTTTACGGGTATGCCGAGGCTTTTGTAGGTCGCCTCGTCAAAGCTGGAGACGCAGTCAAATTTTACCGCGCCGAGCGTGAAGCCCTTGGCTTTGAGATGCTCCATGGCCTTTACGGCAATGCTCGTCTTCCCTGATGAAGGAGGCCCCGATATGGTAACGACCTTCATTGCCGTCCCTTCATGAATGAGGATAGGAAGGCGGTGCGGATCTCCTCCATAAGACCGTCGAGGTCGTTTCCTCTCAGAAAGTCCCATCCAAGCCAGTTGAGTCTCAACGACCCGGGCAGCCTCGCGGGAACCCCGGCGCGGACCGGCAGGAAATAGGCGTCGGCGCAAATCCTGGCAAAGGTCTTTCCCGTCAGAAAAGCCCCGATCTCCTCAAGCCCTCCGGGTTTTCCCGCCTTTGCCAGGGCGACGAAGGGGATGGCGAGAGCCCCTTCGTCCGGCCATACGATGGAGACGCGCTCCTGATGTTTGATCATCTTTGCGAAGAAGTAATCGATAATGCTCACGGCCGGCGCTTGTTTCAGACCGCGGCCGGCGACCTTCACCATCTCGGCGGGATGGCCGGCCCAGGCGACTGCTCTCCCGAATCGTTCTACCCCGGCCCGGCCGAACTGCTTGAAGAGCGAAAGCAGGAGCGTCTCATTCAACGACGTTCCCCTTCCGACAGCTCCCACCGACCTTTCGAATTCCGGCCTCAGGATATCGGCCCATCTCGTGGGCACGGGCCTTCCATCCAGTCGCGTGTGGTCCGCCGCCATGACCATGGGGTTTATGGCGAGCACGGTATACCGGCGCTTGGGATCGATGAAACCCCTCCTCGCCAACCCCTCGTCCACCTGCGGAAAAGTCAGACTCGTGAACACCGCCCTATCCACGAAGCGCTCTCTGAATCCTGTAGAAAAGAGCGGGCCGAAGCCCATGAACGAGACGACGTCGGGCAGATCGTGCGCATTCGTGCACGACGTCATCCGCTCGAAAAGACCCCGGTCGTCATACATGTTAAAATATGCCGCCATTACCTTTCCACGGCCCCCTTTGCGGGCAAGGACCGATCTTAGCTCCACTTCCAGTGGGGCCTTTACCATTCAGGGAAACATAGCGAAGAAACGGACAGGTTCCGGCCCGTCTCCGGCCGTCTCCGGAAGGCCGCCTTCTAAAGTCTTCCCGACCCTGTCCGGAGGCGGCCAGTCAACGCCTGGAGGCAGGGCAAAATCGCTCTCTCCAGATCCGTCACTATCGTTGAAAAGGTCGTCAAAAGGATTCTTTACGCATAGCATAGTCCTCTCACCTGCCCGTTTTAGGCTGCCGCATGATCTCGCCTGCCTCCGCCTCGCCGACATCGACATTGAAAAACAGTTTGAAAAACCTCTCGATCTCTTTCGGAAGGTCGCCTTTGTACAACTCCGGATAGAGCGTGTGCGCGAGCCACCTCACCCCCAGGGCGCGCATGAAAGAGGGGGGATAGTTGAGCCAGTTGAAGGGCACGCCGGGGATCATGTAGACCCTGCCCTGCTTTATTGCCCGCAGGCGTTTGTATCTGAGATCGGAGAAGGCCCTGGAGAAGAAGGTCTGGTCCTGGGTGATGATCACGTCGGGGTCATAAAGGAGCAGTCTTTCGAGGTCGATCTTTCGGCCCATCATACGGTCGGTACGTTCGCAGTGATACGCGTTCCGTCCTCCTGCCAGTTCTATGGCCTCGTCGAGAAACGGCATGTGGTCGCAGTCACTCGTGAGGCCGTCGGGGCCGATGGCGTAATAAACCGACTTCTTCTCTCCCTGTATGCTGCCGCTGAAAGCCTTCATTTCGACGATAGTCCGCTCAATGTACGTTGCCAGCGTCCTTGCCCTCTCCCCCCTGTTGAGGACATCGCCCAGAAAAACGAGGGTCTCCGGGTAATCCGCCATCCGAAAGAGCTTTACGGCGACTACCGGTATGTTCAGCTTTTGCAGTATCTCGGTCATGTGCGGGTTCACCAGCAAGGACTGGTCCCACACGAGGGCCAGATCAGGCCGCGCCGCGGCCAAGACCTCAAGATTGGGCGTTCTTTGGCCGAACCACCCACCCACCACGGGCAGGTCCCGTGGCGCACCATGCAGGTATTTCCCGCCCGATGCGGGAAGCGGCCCGGGCCAGCCGATGGAAAGCGACGGGGCGAGGGCATACAAGAGGTAGGCGATGGGAGGATAGGCGGGCCAGACACGCTGTACGCTGTGGCTGATCGTCACCCTCCGGCCTGCCATATCAGTTATTTCTCTCCCGCAGCCCTCTCGCTCCGTCAACGCCACAAGCATCATGACGGGGATAAGTAGTGCAAGAAGTCTCTTCATCACGCTTGTCCTCGCCATGAGTCGCTTACCTTCCATTGCCGTGTCTCATCCTCAAAACTTAACCATTATCCCCCCCATGACCGTGAGAGGGGCTCCGGGGTAAAAGGTGGTACTGTTTGAAAGGGCAAAATCCGATGTGTTTATGAGCCCTATATACCGCTTGTCGAACAGGTTGAGGATCGACAGGCTTAGCCTCACGTCCTGGGCATATTTGGCCACCTTGATATCATAGCTCATGTACAGGTCTGTGAGAAAGTTGCCGTCCACCCTCTGCGTGTTCTGTATGTCCCCATAGCGGGTCGACATCCAGCGGAAGAGGGGGGTCACCGAGAAGGGACCGTAAGTGTACGTCACGCCCAGCTTTGCCATATAATCCGGCGTGTCCGGGATTTGTTTGCCCTTGCTCGTGACCACGACGTTGCTGGCGGTCTGGACATTGCTGTTAAACGTGTCGTGGTTGAACGAGCCGGAGAGATATGCGGAAAGGGTGCCCGTGGGGATCTGCGGACGGGCGGTGACCTCTATCTCGGCGCCATACAGCGTTGCGTCGGCACTACTGCTGAGATAAGAGGCCTTCACCACGGGGTCGTAGACCGTCACCGTCTTATGGTTGTCGAGTGAATAGTAGATCGTCGGGGCAACCGTGAATATCCCCTGCTTGTATCTCATACCCAGGTCGAAGTTGTTCAGCCTCTCCGGCTGCAGATTGTTCCAGAGCTCATTGAAGCTGATGCCCGCGGCTCGGAACGCTGCCTTGTTGTTCGTATAGGCACTGCTCTGGCCCGTCCACGAGTCAAACTCGTATCCCATGCCATAGGCAAAGTAGGCGGTCAGGTTATCCTTGAGGGCCTGCACGACGGAAAACCCCGGCTCCCAGTCATGCCAGGTTCTGCTGGCCACCTGCATGGTGGGGTCGATCTGGGGATTGTAGTTGAATATCTGATCGTAGCTGACGTCAGGGAGCCCCGCGGTCTTGTAATAGCTCATCCTCGGGTCCCGAATGTCGTCGTATCTCAGCCATCCCGTGAGGGTCGTGTTGCAGAGCGTGGTCTTAGCCCTTGCATAGGGGGTGTTGTAGTTCCTGTTGCTCTCCTTCTCCAGCGTCGTCCACCCGCTGTAGGTCAGATTTTCGCTGCCCGGGGCGGTCGTGTTCAACGTGTACTGCTTCATTTCAAGGGGCGTAGGTATCGAGTCCTCCGTGATCTGGTACCAGTAACCGAGTGATAGGTCTACGGGCCGGATCGAAAAATCGTACTGGCCGATAAAGCCGAACTGGATGGGTTGGGTTGCCATGTACCTGTATCCGTTCGCCGCGCCCACGAGCCGGTAGCCGTTATCTTGCCAGTAGTAGGGTTTCATGGTGAACTTCGTTGTGTCCGTCGGCTTGACCTCGATGTTGCCAAGGAACATGGTGTCCTTGTAGTATTGGCGCGTAAAGCCATAGTAGAACTGGTCTTGTGCCGGGACGCCGGTCAGGACCTTGTTGAAATCGTAATTGTTGAAGGCGCTGAGGTGCGTGGCCTGGGCGTAGGTGAGGGCCCTGTAATCGTTCTGCCCTGACTGGTTGTAAACCCCGAAGATCTCGATCTTGGCGCGGTCTCCGAGGCGCTGGGACACGGCCATCTCAAAATTGTCCCTATTGCTCGGCTGTCCGCCGTCGCCCCTCCACTTATCCGCGGTCGTGGTGGAGAAAGAGGCAAAAATCGCGGTCCCGGTCGGGAGAAGACCTGAGTCGATCCTTGCGTAGGTCCTCTTGAAGGCATCAGACCCGAAGCCCTCCTTCATCGTGATGCCGAACTTGTCCTGGGGCCAGAGAAGGGACAGATCCATGCCGCCTGTCATGTTGCGCTCGCCGAAGCTGTTCGCAACAGGCATGGCGCCCCTGTACACCTCCACGGCCCGGATGTTCTCGAAGTCGATGAAATCCCCGCCGCCGCCGTGGCCGCTGACCGGGAGCCCCTCGAAGGTCCGAAGAAACTCATCGCTTGGAAAGGCCCCTCTCAAGCGAAGGGTCTTCGAGAGCGACATTCCGTACGCGTCGGCGCTCTGGGCGTTGACGGACGGCAGCATCTCCAGGGCCTTGTAAGAGCCGACCTGGGCCTCGTTCAGGAGTATGTTGATCATCTCCTTCGGGACCGTTTCATCGGTGGTTGGCGATTTCTGGTCAATCTCCACGAAATCGTCAGGCCTCGCATTGGCTTGCTTCTCCTTTTGCGCCTTTACCGTCACCTCAGTCACTGGCACATTGCCTGTGCCGGGAGTCGTCGTTGAGGATGGCGCACCAGGCTGCACGGTTGTTGTCTGTCCCGCCGCCGCCTGCGCTACAACCGTATATCCGTCAGTTGACGCTGCCGCCGCAGGAGGACCTGCATCATCCCCCCACGAGGCGACGCTTCCCATCAAGCCAATGCCGAGGATAAGCACTACTGAAACCAAGAACCATCTTACCTTGCTTTTCACTTTCCCTTCCTCCTTACTTATCAGATTTTTATTTCTATATAGTGCTTGTCTCTTTGCATCCAGCAGGTTCACTTCGTGCGGACTGTCCCTCCCCAACGAGCGTTCCGGCAAAGAAGGGAGGCCAGACCCGATCGGTCTGCCCTCATGGGAACATACGACACGACTACACATCCGTTTTAGGGTGGGATCTCCGTCAACATTTCCATCCCTATCTCTTCGTTTTCATCGCTGCCCTTCCCGGCAGCGGTCATGCCGCATTCCCGCCTTGCCTTGCGAGAGAAACCTTTAAATCCCCTTAACTTCCGCAGGTTAGTACATCAGCGTAACGGCAGGCGGCGTTCCTTTTGCGGCCCCGGAAGCGTTAGCTCTTATCTTATATAACGTGCATTCGTTATATACTATCAAGCATAAAGCTATGTCAAGAGGTTTCTTAATGTTCCTTAATTTTTTTTATTTCATGAAGGGAATGAATGATCCCAGGGGGGAGGAGATGGAAGGGGGGAGCTCACAGCTCACGGGGTTTGCCGCGAGCCGCGAGCTGTGAGCTTCACCCGTCACACCACATGCATTTACAGACGGATGTCAGACCCGCGCCAGTCCAGCGGCATGACTTCGACCTTGTCGCCTGCGCCTACCACCGCGCCCCCCGGGACAATGGTGAGCGAGTTGGCGGTCGCTATCGAGGCAAGACCCCCCATTCTCTCTGCGACATTGAGTTCAACCCGATATTTGCCCTCTGTTCCTGTCAGGTTTGTCCACCTCACAAAGGCTATCTGCTTTCTGTCGGAAACGGAATCGACGGCTATCGCACTAACCGTGGGGTGGTCCACTCTCTCGAAACCGCGCATTTTAAGAAGGGCAGGTCTTACCAGGGTCTCGAAGTTAATAAGGCACCCGGTCGGCGGCCCGGCCAGGGCAAATACGGGCAGGGGGAAATCGCTCTTGTTGTTTGCTGATCTCGGGATCACGCCGAAGGCGAGTGCCGCCCCCGGTCCCATCTTAATTCTGGAGAAGACTATTTTCCCAAGCTTCCCGAGCGTGAGCCGGACCAGGTCAAAATCTCCCATGGAAACGCCGCCGGTAGTAATGATGGCGTCCAAAGTCATGCCCTTCTCGATCCTGGCCCAAACGGATGCCTCGTTATCGGCGGCCCTGCCCAGTATTCTTGGTATGCCCCCGTAATGAATGACGAGGGACGCCATCGCGGCGGTGTTGCAGTCATAAGTCTTCCCTGGGGGAAGGCCCCTTCCCGGGCTGACCAGTTCGTCGCCTGTAGTTATCACTCCAATCACCGGGCGACGGACGGCTGTGACCCTCCTTCTTCCCATTGCCGCGAGAGCGGAGATCTGGGCCGGTCCGATGACCGCCCCCCTGGACAATATAAGGCACCCCTCCCGCGCGTTGCTCCCGGCGGGCCGTATGTTCGCGCCCGGGGACGGAGACACATATATCTTCACTTCACGAGTCTTCAGACGACTCGGCCCGTTCTTGTCTCCCGGCTCGTCCGTGTCCTCGAACCGAACCACGCAGTCGGCCCCCTCCGGCACAACTGACCCCGTCATAATCCGGACGGCCGTGCCGCGTTTCACCGGGCTTCGCGGCAGGCGGCCTGCCCTCACCGTCTCCGTAACGGCCAGGACAACGGGCTTCTCCTTGCAGGCCCCTTTGACATCCTGAGATCTCACCGCATACCCGTCGGGACCCGAGGTGCGTGATACGGGCACGTTGAAACCGGCACGGACGTCTTCAGCCAGCACCTGCCCGAGGGACCCGAGAAGGGGCTTCTCCTCGACATTCAGGACAGTGATGTGCCCTAGCAGTTTTTCCAGAGCTTCCCTATAACTAGTCATTTTTCCACCTTGTCTATCGATATCTCATCGCTGCCTTTCCCGGCCGCTGTCGCAACCATGTTCGCGCGCAGACAACGCAACGCATCAGCGCAACGGCAGACAACGTCCCTCTTGCCGCCCCTTCCGCGTTGGTGTTGACAGTATACAGCGCGGCGCACGTTATATACTATCCTTTATAACCACGCGTCAAGGACTTTCTTAGCTTGGCAGTGCAGTCGATAAGGAACTTCCCGCAATATGGCGGTTGACAGGGATAAGCTGCCCATCTAAAATAACGAACGGGATGAAAGTTATCTACAAGCTATGGTTAGAAAACAATGGCGGCAGGGCATTCGGGGAGGGCCCGTACCTGCTCTTGAAAGGGGTTGAGACGACGGGTTCGCTTCGGCAAGCTGCGGCCGCAATGGAGATGGCGTACAGCGAGGCGCGCCGCCTCATCTCGTATTGTGAGCGCTCTCTCGGATTAGCCCTCGTCCGCCGCAAGATAGGGGGCGGCTCGGGAGGCGGCTCGGAGGTGACCAATGATGCAGCCAAGCTTATGAGGAAGCATGAGGCGCTTCGCATGGACATAGAGGGCGCCATCGGCGAGGCATACAGGAAACACTTCGGGGCAGTCCGTCCAGGTTCAATTCTATACGGTGGTTGCACGCAAGCGCGGCGGGAGACAGCCAAAATAGAATGAGCAGCGCCACCCGGTAAGGAACAGGGCCTATCCGACCAATAAGCAAAGAGAACAATTGGTAATCGATGAAGTGCAGTCCGTCCCTCTTTCGCTTCTTTGCAGGTGGAAGAGATACTCGGAGGCGGAAAACGCACAAAAGTTATTTCGGCCCAGTTATCATCATAACACCGTCATGGGGTGTAGACCTTTTTAGTTGTCAGGGCACCATGCTCATGGACGAGTTGGAGGCGTGCCTTAACAGTCGCCTCGACCCTCCGACAAGGATGCTCTTTGTAAACAGATTTAGTTAAGATGGCCGATGTAAACAGATTCAGTTACATTTTGGAAACAGTCTTAGCTACTCACGCCGTTTTTTTCTTGACAGGCCGAGGGGCTCGGTGGTAGTATGGTAGCCTATAGAGAACCTCGTACCTGCCAAGAGAACCTATGACGGAGCACATGAAGGATGATCGTTACCTCGTGCCGGCGCTTGAGCAAGCGGCGCGGGTACTCTTCTGCCTGGCCGGGTCCGATTCCTCCCATACGAGCCTCAACGATATCTGTGAGTCCGCGGGCATCCACAAGAGCAGGGCCTTTGCCATCCTCCACACGCTGAGTAAATTCGGGTTTGTCCAGAGGAATACGGAGGGAATGGGCTACTCACTCGGCCCGGGTCTCGTCTCCCTCTCGCGGAGGTTCCTTGACAAGCTCAGCGCCCCGCGCCTGGCGGAGCCCATCCTGGCGGAATTGGCAAGAAAGACCGGAAATACCGCTGTCTTCGGATTGATAGCCGACAAACACGTCTTCGTTGTCGCAAAACATGAAGGCGAACAGGCCGTTTCGATCACGATGCGTCTCGGGCAGCGCTTCCCCCTCTCCTACGGCTCCCACGGCAAGGCCATCGCGGCCCGCCTTCCCGAGAAAGAGCTCGATCTGCTCCTCCGGGAGGAGAAACTCTATTTCCACGGGGAGCCGTCAAGGTTCGATAGGGAGAAGCTCGGCAAGGAGATGGAAGCCTGCCGCCGGGAAGGTTTTGCCCTTGAAGTGGGGGAGATGGTGCAGGGCCTCACCACCGTGGCGGCGCCTGTCACCGGCGTGAGCGGCACGCCGATCGGCTATATCGTGCTAATCGGCCTTTTTTCGGCGGAGACCGCCCGCGAGCTGGGACCAAGCGTCGCCGGGGCAGGCAGGGCGCTCTCTGAGCAACTGGGGGCACGCAGCGAGTAAGGGGTTGCAAGAGGAAGGGCCGTGAGCGATAAGGGCAGAGACGCTTCGGAGGAAAGAGACGACGACAAATAGAGTGGAACGCGTGCGCGGGAGGGGGGCGGATGATGAGCCCGTTCTCTCCTGCATGACCCTGACTGTCGAATGCGACGGCAAACAGATAACGACGATCGAGGCCCTTGCGGGCAACTTCTGCCGGTGTATAAGCCACTATCACGTAGTGCGGGCCGTCATGGCCGCAGCCGGCCAAGGAAGGTAGCGAAAGATGGCGAATACCTACCGGTTCATAGGAAAGACCACGCCCCGCAAGGACGCATCAGAGATCGTCACAGGAGGGATCCGGTATCTGAATGACGTAAGGGTGCCGGGCATGATCTATGGAAAGGTGCTAAGAAGCCCCCACCCCCATGCCCTGATAAAGAAGATTTACAGGGGTAAGGCCGAGGCCCTCAAAGGTGTCGAGGCCGTGCTCACGTGGGAGGATGTGCCCGATTGGAAGGGCGGTACCCCGCGATATACCCGTGTCCTGGACAAGAAAGTCCGCTATGTGGGAGACGCAGTGGCCCTGGTCGCTGCCGCGACGGAAGAGATAGCCCGGGAGGCCCTCCATCTCATCCGGGTGGAATACGAGGTTCTCCCCGCGGTCTTCGAAATGGAAGAGGCCCTGAAACCGGGCGCCCCCGAGTTATACGACGAGTTCCCCGGAAACGTGGTCACCCCCGGCGTGCCCTTTTTCGGTCCCAAGAACCTGAAGGAACTGGTGATGGGAGACGTGGAACAAGGGTTCTCAGAGGCCGACGTCGTGACAGAAGGGGCCTTTGGCTACGAAAACATCCCCAACCCTTTGCCTCCTGAACCTCCGGGCGCCATAGCGCTGTGGGAGGAGCCGAACAAACTGACCATCTGGGTCTCGAACCAGGCCTCTTACATGGACTCGGTAGTGCTTTCCCACATTATGGGTAAAAAAGTGGCGGTGAGAAGTATTGGCGGCCCGTGCGGCGGCAGCTTCGGATCGAAGTTCATGTCCTGGCAGGTCCAGTGCTATGCAACACTCTTGAGCAGAGCCACAGGGAAGCCGGTAAAACTCATCTTCACGAAGGAAGAACATCTGGCCGCTTTTGTCATGCGTCCTGCTTCACGGATGCGGGCCAAGGTAGGCATGAAGAAGGATGGAACGGTAACGGCGGTGGAGGGTACCTGGCTCATCGATACGGGCTACTACTCCATGACGACCCAGTCACAGGTAGCGGTCGGGTGCGGTGAGATACAGATCATGCTTCAATGCCCCAACTGGGACCTGAGACCCGTGATTGTCTGTACCAACCGAAATGCGTCAGGCATCGTGCGGGGTTTCGGGGGCCAGGAGTTGAAATGCATACTCATACCCCTGTTGAGTCTTGCCATGGAGAAGCTGAATATCGACCCCTTTGAATTCCTGAAGAAGAGTTTCGTCAAGCCTGGAGGCGGCTACTTCTGGCGTGACGGCATCTGGTACACTTACAGGGGGGTCGACTATGGGCCCGCAATGGACAGGGGCGCAGAGCGCTTTGGCTGGAAGGAGAAATGGCGGGGCTGGCTCACGCCCACCGAGGTTAACGGCGCAAAACAACGGGGCATCGGCGTGGGCGTCCACGGGAATGCCGACATCGGCGAGGACGCCTCAGAAGCATACGTGCGCCTGAGCCCTGACGGCACCGCCATGCTTTTTTCCTGTATAACCGAGCACGGCACCGGCCAGAGGACAAATTATGCAAAGATGGTTGCGGAGGTGCTGCAGATACCGCTGGAGAACGTCTCCATCACCCCGTCGGATTCCCTGACTAATCCCTATGAGTTCGGCCCCGCGGGCTCACGAGGGACCTATGCCATCGGGAGCGCCGTTATCAGGGCGGCGGAGGATGCGCGGCAAAAGCTTTTCGAGATTCTTGCTCCCGTGCTTGATGCGGATGCGGGAGACCTGGAGACGGTTGACGGGATGGTATTCTCGCGACAGAGGCCTGAAAAGAAGGTCCCCTGGAAGGCGATGAGTATTGACCGCACTATCACGGGCCTTGGCAGGTTCGAGCCTGACTATACGCTCACCAACTGCATGATGACTTTCATCGAGGTTGAGGTGGACACGGAGACAGGCGCGGTGACGCTCGTCAAGATCGTCAATGCTACTGACGTGGGGACCATTATCGATCCTCAGGGCCTTGAAGGACAACTCAACGGGTGTCTCGGGTCTGCGGGTGTAGACAGTGCCCTCTTCGAGGAGACGATCCTCGACCGCTCCACGGGGCATATTCTCAATGCCAACATGATCGACTACAAGTGGCGTACCTTCCCGGAGCTGCCGCCCATAGAGAATGTAGTCCTGGAAACGCCCTTCCCCAGCCACCGCTTCGGCGCTGTCGGGGTCGGCGAGGTCGCGACCTCGCCGGGGCCCTCTGCGGTCCTTATGGCAGTATCGAACGCGATAGGGACGCGGCTCTATGAGTACCCGGTGACACCCGAGAGGGTCTTGAGGGCCCTGGGCAAGGTGAAGGGCGGATCGCGCAGGGGAGGTAAGCCATGAAATCCTTTACGCACATCAATGCCGGAACCGCCAGGGAAGCATGCTCGCTTCTTCGCGCCTATGGAGGTCGCCAAGGCGCTGGTGAGGAGGGCAATTTTGGGCTGATATAACCGTGCGAGACATTTCAGGGGAGGGACCTGAAGGTCAGCGGGAAATCACTAGGAGGTATCGATGCCGATAGAGGGATTTGAGCCGTACAGGCAGGAGGACGCGGATAGGTACCATAGATACAGGTGGTGGTTGGGGCTCACGTGGGGAGATGTCTTCGATAAGGCCACGGATATCTATCCCGAGAAAGAGGGCCTCGCAGACGATACTGCCCGTTTCACCTACAGGGAGCTGCGCCGTAAGGTCGACCGGCTCGCCCTGAGCTTTATCGGGCTAGGGATCAAAGAGCGGGACTTCGTGCTTCTCCAGATACCCAACTGGCATGAGTACGTGATCACATTTTTTGCGCTCCAGAAGGTGGGCGCCATCGCCGTCCTCCTCATCAGTCGCCACGGCCCCGCCGAAATCGCGGCCGTGTGCAGCCTGACCCATCCCGTCGCGTGGATCGGGCCGGACCGCTACAGGAATACCGACTATCCGGCCATGATCGGGCGTATCATGCAGGAAGAGAAACAGTTACGCCATGTCGTCACGGTGAGGGCACAGGAACGCGTTGGGACTATCCGCCTTTCGAGCCTGATGGACGCGGGCGCACCGGCGACGGTATCGGACGAGGCACTGGCAGCCAGACGCCCGGACCCCAATGAGGTATCGATGATACTGCTCACCGGAGGCACCACGGGCTTACCCAAGGCCGTGCCCCGCACCCACAACGACTATATCGCAAGTGTAGAGTACCATAGCAGGGCGTGGGAGATCACGGGCAACGACGTGGTATTGACCGTTGCACCCGTCAGCCACGCGCAGGGTATGCACACGGGCGTAGGAAGCGCCTTTTTCAATTACGCCAGGTACGTGGTTACCGATTCGACCGAGGCCCGGGACATTTGTAAAGTCATAGAGCGGGAGAGGGTGACCGCGTTCCCCACGGTGCCCGCCCTCGTCCAGAGGATCCTCAACCTCCCGGACCTGGGAGCCTACGACCTGAGCTCTTTGAAGAAGATCTATGCGGGCGGCGCCCCCAGCACCCCGGAGCTCGTGAGGAGCGTGTACGCGCGGCTGGGATGCAAGTTCGTGAACAGCTTCGGCTCCGCCGAAGGGCTGGGCGCCATGACCAGGCTCGATATGGACCTGGAAACGATCTGCACTACGGTGGGCAGGAAGGATTGCCCTTATTCCGTATATAAGGTCCTTGACCAGTACGGGCTTGCAGTACCGGCCGGTCGCGAGGGGGAGCTTGTCGCAAAAGGCCCGGGCATCTTCACGGGCTACTTCAAATCAGCGGAAGACAACAAGAAGACCTTCACGGAAGACGGCTTTTTCAAGACAGGGGACCTGGCGACGATAGACGAATCGGGCATTATAACGATTACCGGCAGGATCAAGGAGACGATCCTCAGAGGCGGCGAAACGATCAGCGCCGTCGGCATAGAGCGGCTGATCAGCTCCCATCCCGCCGTTGCCGACGTGGCGGTAATAGGTATGCCCGATAAGTCCCTGGGCGAGCGCATCTGCGCCTATATCCGGCTGAAGGAGGGGGGCGAGCTCTCTTTTGAAGGCTTGGTCGCCCATATGAAAAGCGTGGGCGCCTCCGTGCTCCAGTTGCCCGAGCGCGTGGAGTTCACCGACGCCATTCCGTTAACCAACGTGGGAAAGGCGGACAAATTGGCGCTCAAGGAGGACATTAAGAAGAAGCTGGGCGCGTCTTAGAGGGAATGTGAGGCAAAAAGCTTATGGGTTAACGCTGAGGCTTCACCGGCGGCCTGTCCTGGCCGGGCCAAAAAAAAGGGGGGTAACAGATGAGAGGGAAGGGATTGCCGGCTCATGTCGCACTTGTGCTTCTTCTTGCCATTTCCGCGACAGGCTATGCAGCGGAACCCATAAAACTCAAGTTCGCCAACTATTTCCCCGTGATACACAAGAACACGGTGCTCGGGCAGTTATTCTGCGACGAGATCAAGAAACGTACGGGGGGCAGGGTGGAAATCTCTTATTACCCGGGCGGGACACTCCTCACCGCCCCCAAGATGCCTGCCGGCGTCAGCACGGGGATCGCGGACATCGGCCTCTCGCACTGCGGCTATTCAAGGGGCCGCTTCCCCGTCATGGAGCTCATGGAGCTGCCGATCGGCTCCCCGAGCGCCTATGTGAGCACCCATGTGGCAAATGATTTCTACGACAGGTTCAAACCAAGGGAATGGAACGACTATTACCCCTTGATGTTCAGCACGTCGCCGCCGGCGGTGCTCCAGACGATCGCAAAGCCGGTGAGGACGCTGGAGGAGCTGAAGGGCATGAAAATCAGGGGGACGGGAAGGATCGGCGACCTGGTAAAGACCCTTGGCGCAACGCCGATGCCCGTCGAGATGGTCGACCTTTACGAAGCGCTCAGGAGACGGGTGATCGACGGCAACTTCGGTCCCATGGAGCAGCTCAAGGGCTTCAAGATAGGGGAGGTGATCAAATACAGCACCGCGTGCTGGAAGATCGGGACCTCTTATACCTTTTACGTGGTTATGAACAGGTCCAAATGGAATGGCCTGCCCGAAGATATAAAGAAGATTTTCCAGGAGACGGCCGATGAGTTCAAGGACAGATGGGCCGTCATGTGGAACGAGATCGAGATCGAGGGCATGCAGTTCCTGAACAGCCAGGGGGGGCAGATCATCCAGTTGTCCGATGGGGAGGCGGCAAGGTGGGTGAAGGCATCCCAACCCGTCGTCGATGAATTTAAGAAGGACCTCATCACGAGGGGTTACACGAAAAAGGAGATCGACTCCTGGCTCGCCTTCACGAAGGAGCGCATCGAATACTGGAAAGGCCAGGAGAAGGAGCGGAAGATAGCTACCCCGTACCAGTACTGATTTTCTTGTCTTGCCGCTCTTTATGGGAGCGAGACAGGCCGATCTTACTCCATGACCGTATATGCGGTTTCATGGTGCTGCGTAAGGTCGAGCCCGATGATCTCCTCCTTCAACGGCACGCGGACCGCGACGAAGAGGTCGACCGCCTTGCAAATAATGAATGTAGCGGCCAGACTGTATGCAGTCACCACGAGCACGGCGAAGCACTGCACCAGGAACACATGGGCGTTGCCAAAGAAGAGGCCGTCGGGCCCCGCGGCATTTATCGCTTTGGACGCGAAAAGACCTGTCGTCATCATGCCAAGGATGCCGCCTATGCCGTGAACGCCGAAGGCGTCGAGCGAATCGTCATAGCCGAGTTTTGACTTCACCACGCTGACGCACACGAAGCAGACGACGCTTGCGGTAAAACCTATGGCCATGGCCGGGCAGACGCCGACAAATCCTGACGCCGCGGTGATCGTCGCAAGGCCTGCGATGGAGCCCGTGACTATCCCGAACACGGTAGGTTTGCCCGTGAAAACCCATTCAAGAAGCGCCCAGGTCAAGCCCGCGGTCGCTGCGCCTACGTGGGTGACCACGAGGGCATGGACGGCCAGGCCGTTTGCCGCAAGTGCGCTTCCCGCATTGAAGCCGAACCAGCCGAACCAGAGCAGGGCGGTCCCGAGCACCGTGAAGGGCAGGTTGTGAGGCGGTATGGGCCTGCCGTCGTATCCGTTCCTTCGCCCGATAACCACGGCGGTCACCAGGGCAGCGATACCCGCGTTGATGTGGACGACGCTCCCTCCGGCAAAATCGATCACTCCAAGCCCTTTGAGCCATCCGCCGGCGCCCCAGACCCAATGGCACACCGGGTCATAGACGAAGGTAGCCCAGAGCACGGTAAAAATGAGAAAAGCCGAAAACTTCATCCGCTCCGCAAAGGCGCCGATGATCAGGGCAGGCGTAATAATAGCGAACATCGCCTGAAAGATCATGAACGCCTCGTGAGGGATCGTCGGAGCGTAGTCGGGGTACGGGGCAGATCCTACGCCTTGAAGACCGACCCAGCTCAGGTTGCCGATAAACTTGCTCCAGGGCGAAAAGGAAAGGCTGTAGCCGAAGAGGACCCATTGGAGCGTCAAGACGCAGAGAACCACGAAGCACTGCATCAAAATACCCAGTATGTTCTTGCGCCTCACCATCCCGCCATAAAAAAAGGCGAGTCCCGGGGTCATAAGCATGACCAACCCGGTGCACGTCAACACCCACGCCGTGTCTCCTGCGCTTACCATTCCCTCTCCTCCCTAAGTAATTCTCTGGAATCTCCCGCTCCCCGTGCGAGAAGCATTCCACCCGGGCCATCCCCGACACAAAAAAAGTGCCCCCTTTTTCGGGAAACACCATTGCTTCGCGACACGTCAGCGTGTCACCTTCCGGTCTGAGATAAAGCTCCCGAAATACAAGTCGTAAGGCGCGGCTTATGGTAACCCTGGGAGTCGGGCACAGCAGGTTTTGGCACTAGGCCGCGAGGCTTTTCCCGGTTTTTCCGTTTCCACCGGCAATCCCGTTCAGTTTCTGATATCTCTCTCTGATCTTGTTGCGGATCTTCACGACGCTCACGTGGGAGATACCCATTCTTTTCCCGATCTCCCTCATGGTCATGCCTTCGAGGCAGAAAAAGAGCACATCTCTTTCCCTCTGGCTGATGCCGCTGCCCATGGCCTCAATCTCCAGGAGGGTCTCCACCCGATCATGAGATGCGAGATTGTCTGCGATAAGTAGTTCTTCCAGGTGAGATCCATCCTCCTCCATAATGCTGTTCAGGCTGAGCATGATTACCGAATCCTGGCTCTTCCTGATATAGTTCTTGAGATGGAAGTAACAACCTTGCAGTATATAGCTGTCCGTCTTATCATCCAGCAAGCCTCGCTGAAAATCGCACCATAGATGGATAAGCGCCTCCTGAAGCAGATCCTGATCGTCCATGAAGGTGAAGTGACCATTCAGCTTGCAGGTTATCCTCTTTAACGTGGGCGACAGTTTCGCTATCAGGGCCTCGAACGGCATAGCCTCTGCCTTTAAGCCTGGTTGTTTTCCGACCGTCTCGCCCGTAGAGGCAAAACCGGCGCCGACTTTCTCTTCCATCTCTCCTGCCCCTGAAAATAAAAAACGTCCTAATCCCTCCAGCGGGTTTAGGACGTCCGAGTCCCTTTCAACTTCAGCGTTATCTTCTCAGTCTATGGGCTAAAAAGACCTCAGTGTCTTCTTAACTTATAATATCCTACAAAAATGTCTCCCTGTCAAGTCGCCATGTACGGAAGCGGGCCGGCAAAAAGGTGGGAGGTTTGGAAACGTTGGCGAGGGCTAACGCCGTATGTCGGCGGCCATGATGATAGCTTCGGCCACTTCCCTCATGCTCTTTCTGAGATCCATGCTTTTCTTATGGATTTTCTTGTAGGCATCATCTTCCCCGATAGCCAGCTCTTTCATCAGCACGCCCTTGGCCCTTTCCACGAGCTTCCGCGTCTCCAGGGCTTCTTTCGCCGAAAGTATCTCCTGGTCCAGACGTGTATTCTCAATCGCCACAGCGGCCTGATTCGCAATGGCCTGTAAAATATCGATTTCCTCTTTCGAAAAGTTATGCTCTTTTTGCACGTAGCTGTTAATAACCCCGATGACCCTGTCCTTGATCATCATAGGAACGGCGATCATGGAAACGACGCCTTCCTTTTTTGCGACATGCGGATACATGTAGCCGGGCTCTTTCGTCACATCGGATACCGCTATGGGCCGTTTCTCCAGGACCACCCTCCCGGCGATTGACTGGAGGACCTTCAGGTTCGGCTTGTTGATATATTCCTGGCTCAAACTCTGGGTGGCCGCAATCACCAGCTCCTGCTTCTTTTCGTCAAGAAGCTGGAGTGAGCAGATCTTCGAGCCCATCACCTGGGCCGTCATGGTCACAATGAGCTGGAGTATCTCTTTCAGATAATAATCGGAAACGATGGTGCGGCTGACCTCCGAGAGGAGGTCGAGCTGTTTTGCCTTCCTGTTGATCTCCTCGTACACGACTGCGTTTTCAATGGCGCTGCCGAGGTACTTGGAGATGGTGAAGAGCAGATTGATCTGCTCCTCAGAGTATTCGTGCTCTTTCTTGTGCTGGATGTTCATGACGCCGGTGATCTTGTCCTTCGCAAGGATCGGCACGGCCAGAAAGGCTTCGTACCTATCCTCGGCAAGGTCGTGGAAACTCTTGAACCTCGGATCGGTATAGGCCTGCTTCGATAAAGCGACCGGCTTCTTCTCCTTCGCGGCCCATCCGGTCACGCCTTCGCCCAGCTTCAGCCTGATCTCTCCAACGATATTCCGTTGCCCGGTACTGGCGGCCCTCAGCGTCAATTCATTGTTTTGTTCATTATAGAGGTAGATGAAACACGAATCGGCGCCGGTGAGACTGACGACCATATCGACGATGCGCGCGAGCAGATCGTTCAGCTCGAGATTGCTGCTGATATGCTGCGCAACTTGATGGAGGATGCTCAGCTCCTGTTCCTTCCAGCTCTGTTTCAGCCTCGCTCTTGCCGCCATCGATTCTCCAACAAGCCCTTAAATAAGAGGATAACATGTTATCTTATTGTATAGTGGACCTCTTTGTCAACCACACCCTTCCGGCGGCTAGCGGCCGGGTTAATTTCACGCCATGCACCTGTATCTCGGGGTCGCGCGATCCTCACATACAACGAAGTATGCTCCGGTCGGCGGCCCCTCGATTTCGGCGCCTATCATCGAAATTTCCTCCGGCCGGAACATCGTACGCAATTGCGGTGAGTGGCGCAGGGGAACCTCCCCCCTGCGCTCTCTCGGAACCCGGCGTGAACCTCTCGGCTCACCGGGCTCCCATCATCCAGCCGTCGGTCGCGCGCCAAACTGCCAGTGCGGAAACAGGGAGGGCTGCCTTTTGGCTATTCTTCCCAGCCATAAAACCGCTTTCGTGAGATGGTAGCGCAACCTTTTGAACTTCCTCATTGCCCACCTGACCAGTATGTCGTTCAGGTGGCGCAAGGTCGGATACAGGGCGGACTTGTAAAAGCGTGCGTAGTAGTTGATCCAGCCCCTGACAATGGGACTGATCTTTCTCGACAGATCTTCCAGGGAATGATCGCTTCTCAGCTGCAGCCTCCATCGCCGGCTCTGTTGTCGCATGTCCTTTCCTGCGGCGTTGCTAACCCCAGGCATAAACCCGACAAAGTATTTCCCCTCCCGGCTCTTCACAAACCTCGGGCGAAATGTAAACCCGAGAAAGTCGAAGCTCACCAGAGGGTAGTCCTTTCTGCGGTTCGAGTTCTTACAGTATACGATCCTGGTCTTTGTCGGGTGGAGTTCCAACCTGCATTCTTTGAATCTCTCTTCAAGGGCCTTCTTAAGCACAAGCGCCTCCGATTCCGTGCGACAATGGACAATGCCATCATCGGCATAGCGGCAGAACGGCAAGAGAGGATACTTTCGCTTCATCCAGGCATCGAACACCCAGTGGAGGAAAAGGTTAGCCAGGACGGGGCTGACTACCCCGCCCTGCGGCGTCCCTTTTGTCCTCTCAACCAGTGTCCCGTCATCTTTTTGAAACGGCGCCTTCAGCCATCGTTCGACGTACAGAAGGAGCCACCTCTCCTTGGTGTGCCATCGTACCGTTTTCATCAGAAGCTCGAAATCGATGTTGTCAAATAGACCCTTGATGTCAAACTCTAACACCCACTCATACTTCCAGCATCTTTTCCGTGTGACCTCCACCGCATCGAGGGCAGACTTTCCCGGTCTGTAGCCGTAGGAGTCCTCGTGAAAATGAGGCTCCACCATCGGCTCGAAATAAAGCTTCCAGACCGTCTGCGCCACCCTGTCAGAGACTGAAGGGATACCGAGCACTCGTTCTCCGCCTGTCTTTTTCGGTATCGCTACCGCCTTGACCGGCGGAGGCATGTAACTGCCCGATGACATGCGATTCCAGATTCTGTAAAGATTCTTCTTGAGGTTCTTTTCGAAGTCGGCGATAGTCTCCTTGTCCACGCCTGCCACTCCCTGGTTTGCCTTTACGTGTTTCCACGCCTCTACCACGGCCTTCTGAGAAATCTCAAACGACCTTGCCTTCTTCAGTTGGTTCCTCCCATCATTCATGGTTGACCCCTGAATCGGGCTGGATAACCCGCCCCCTTCGCCAAGGACGCATTACCGTCCTTCTTCGCTACTACGGGGCGGTCCGTCCCTGTGCTCCGCATCGGTACTCTCATCCTCGTGGGTCCTCCACTTGGATTTCTCCCTTGCCATCGGAGCGACAGGTTCCCACGTTGCACAAGAAAGCCTGGATCAGGTTCACGCCGCCTCCATGCCGGATGCCGCTCGGCCTGTACGCAGGCACCATCCGAGCTTATCCCGGGGTAGTGAATCCCCCCGGTTTTGACATCGCCTTTTTGTTTTCGACACGTCATGAGCGGTTCACTTTTGTTCGTCTCCCTGATTCGTACCTGACAGGGTCAAGCCCCGCCTTTTCCTTAACGCTCACCACAATGGCTCTTTACCAATGCAGCTTGAGGTGGTTTGAAGCCCGCTCCTGCAAGCCGACTTCGAGGGGCCTACCCTCATCTTTCCTGTACTTTTACGTGGCACACCTTCACCTGCAATCATTCACTTCTATGGCTGGCGGTGCGTTCAAGATTACCGCTTCAAAGGGTGATTATGTCCGATGCCAGTGGATGGGCTTCCCCTGAAACGGTTTCCTTTATGGAAGTGGCTTGCAGCATCAAGATTCAGGATATACAATTCAATCTAAGGTAGAAAAAATCAAGGCGCATGAGGTCGCGGACACTAAGATTCGAGGCTTATTGCCGAAAAGGAGGGACGAATGCTTTGGACCATTTTTGTGATTCTGCTGATCTTATGGCTTCTGGGGTTGGTGAGCGGCCACACGATGGGTGGAGTCATTCATGTTCTGCTCGTCATCGCCATCA